>SZPG01000028.1 GCA_030263595.1 Chloroflexi bacterium CFX6 | reverse complement strand
TCGCCCTCCGCCAGCGGCGGGAAGAGTTCGGGGATCACCGGCGCTTCGAAGCGGTCGTCCCACGTGTAGCGCATGAAGAGCGTGATGTAATCAATCTCGCCGCGCGAAAGTTCGCCGCCGTATGTCCTGCCGAACGGCGGCATGCCCGCGTTCGGTCGCCCGTAAGCAATCACCTCGTACATGGCGGAATCGGTGATCGTGTACAACACGTCGCGGCTGTTGATGGGCGTGATCTTCTCGCCCTCGAGTCCCTCCACGCCTTCGATGATCGCCACCGAGCCGTCGTCGCCGTGACATTCCACGCAATGGATGGAATATAGATCCTGCCCCGCGACGATCTGATCCACGAGTGTGGTTGGGACTTCGATTTCTTCCGGCTTTGGATACGCCGCCGCGCGCGCGGAGACGACGACGGTCATCGCAACCATCGCAAGTGAGCCTGCCGCCGTCACCCAAAGCGGGATACTACGCCTCGTCGACTCCCAATACATGCTGCGCCTGAAGATGTATATCGCGACCAGGAGCGTCAGCACAGCCGCAGGGATCCACAATCCGCCGATGGCTTGCAGGGTCGTGGATACTGCCAATTCCTCCGCGTTCGGGGCGGTGGGCAGACTCGCCATGACGGTCAGCAGGACGATGTCGAGGATGACCGTTCCCATCACAGTGAGAGAAAAGATCCGGCGGGAGTAATGCCGATAGGGGGATTTGTCCAAAAACGGGAGGAGAGTCAGAATGCCGAGACCAATGCTCGGAATCAGGACGGTCGCCAGCCATTCGATCTTGCCGATGACCGGGATCTGCCCGTAGAGCGCAAGGAATTTGAAGAGGAAGAGGAAATACCATTCGGGGCGCGGGATGTAGGAGGTGTCGCTGGGGTCGGCTTTGGCTTCGGGCGCGACGCCGATGAACGCGGCGAGGACGAGGAGCAAAGCGAAGATGCCCAGCGACACAACGAGGTCTTTGAAGATGCTGTCGGGCCAGAAGCGCTCGCCGCGATTCAATTCCTGTTGATAACGTTCGTTGATTTTCTGTTTGGTTTCTTCGTCCATGATTTCTCCCATGTCATTGCGAGCGTTTTTCGCGAAGCAATCTCCTCCGATTATGGGGGATTGCGTCGGGTTGGTCTCGACTGCTTGCGTCTCGACCAACCCTCGCAATGACATATTGTTATTCATCCTTCTTCGGGAAATGCGACTCGCCGTGTTTGATGATGAGATACAGGTGTACGCCGATCAGGGCGGCGAGCGCGGCGGGCAGCATCCAGATGTGACCGGAGAAAAAGCGCTGGAGCGTGAGGGCGCTAAGGTCGGGTCCGCCGCGCAATGCCTTGAGGATGAACTCGCCGACGAAGGGGACGGTGCCTGCGATTTGCGTGCCGACGGTGGTCGCCCAGTACGCGCGCTGGTTCCACGGCAGGAGATAACCCGTGAAGCCCATGCCAAGCGTCGCCAGTAAAAGACCGACGCCGATCAGCCAGGTCAGTTCGCGCGGATATTTGTAGGAGGCGGTCACGAACACGCGCAGCATGTGAACAAAGACGATCAGCACCATCAACGTCGCGCCCCAGTGATGGATGCCGCGGATCAGCCAGCCGAAGGCGACGCCCTCCATGATGTACTGCACGGAATCGTAGGCGTGATCGGGCGAGGGGGTGTAATAAACGGTGAGGAAGATGCCTGTTGCGCCCTGAAGAATAAAAAGGAACAGACTCGCCGAACCGAGCGTGTTCCACCAGTTGCCCTTCGGTTCGGGACGGTCGAGCAGGTTTTTGTACATGTCGTTCAAGCCGAGCCGTTCATCCAGCCAGTCGAACATTTTTTTCCACATGAATTAACTCCGTAAGTCGTCATGCTCCCGAAGGACATCGTCCCGATGTCCTTCGGGAGAGTGATATGTTCTGTCAGCCTTCTTTATAAAATATCTCGAGTATGCCTTCCTCGGTCACGCGGAATTCGGTAAAGCGGTCGAGCGGACGCGGCGGGGGACCGTCCAGCACTTCGCCTTGTTGACCGAACTTGGCGTCGTGGCACGGGCAGAGATAAACCTGATCGTTCTCGGACCAGTTCACGGTGCAGGCGAGATGCGTGCATCGGCTGTTGAGAATGAGCAGGTCGTTCGGGTCCTCCGATCGGCGGAGGACGTATCCGCCGTGAGACGTGGCGGTCCGCTCCCAGCCGTTGACCTGTACGCGCGTGAACGAAAACGGGGTCGGTTTGCCGACGGGCATATCCAGCAGCTTGCCGACGGGAATCCAGGCTTCCTTTGCGCTTTCGCGCAGGGCGGGGTCAATGAGATAGGCGATGGTGGGAACGCCGATCACCGCGGCGATCAACCCGCCGATGACGGCTGTGGCGCCCTTGATGAAATCCCGCCTGCTGATTTCAGACATATACACCTCCAACGTCATGCAAATTGCGAGTGCGGCAGTTCTTGAAGCCTCCTCGAAACGACATGATTCGCAATGATGGAAAGTTTCGATTAGAATATGACCGCTTCACCAATTTTACATTCAGGATTATAAAGGTCAAGACCCTCATTTTTGGAGGAAGTCTGAAACGAATAACCCATGAGCATTGTCACTATTAATACCATGAGCGAGGATGGGATACTCCTTCATGTTCCCGAAATTCAAATATCGCGCGCGGGCTGCGTTCTCCCGCGCAAGCGCGGCATCCTGATCTCTGATTCTCATTATTTCAAGGAGGCATAGATGAGCCTGAAAAGGAACGTCAGCCTTGCCACGGGCTTACGGTACAAGGGACAAGGTCCCTTCCTGACCTACATCCTGCACCGCGTCGGCGGGCTGGGCATGGCGATCTTCGTGAGCGTTCACATTCTGGCGTCGTTTTTGGGCGGGGAGATCGGCGGTTTCCTGAACGACGTGTACAAGAACTGGGCTTTCCAGATCTTCGTTTTTTTCTGCGCGCTGTTCCACGCCATCAACGGACTGCGCATCACCATCCTCGACCTGTGGCCCAAACTGCTCGATCATTCGCGTGAAGCCATCTGGCTGGAGTGGGCGGTCTTTCTGCCCCTGTTCGGCATCGCCGTCTTCGTCATTCTCAGCACGGCGTTGGGAGGCTGACATGGCAGCGACAAAACCCCGCATCCTTCCCCTGACCAAACGCGGCCTCAATTTCGAGATGCTGATGTGGACGTTCACGCGTCTCTCCGCGCTGGCGATGTACGCGTTGATCCTCTTCGCGATCGTCGGCGCGTTGATCATGGGCGCACGCACGCAAATGAATCTGGCGGACGTGCTGCGCTGGGGCTTCATGCCCACTTCCACCCACGTCCAAAGCACGGACGTGCCGGACCTCGTTCCCTGGTCCACGCCGTTCTGGAGAGTGACGGGAAGCCTGCTTCTCCTCGTCGCGGTGGCGCACGGCGTACATGGATTGGTGGTTATCGCGGACGATTACATCACCTCATCTCGCGGGAGAAACATCGCTCGCATTCTAAGCGTCGTCATGGTGATCTCCTTCAGCGCCATGGGACTTTACATCATCTGGACTTCGTAAGTCATTAACCGCGAAGCCGCGAAGGACGCCAAGATTCATAATTTTTCTTCGTGATCTTCGCGTGCTTCGCGGGACTGATGGCGGGACTCTACGCCTCGCGCGGCGCGAAGACGGCTGTCATCAGCAAACTGTATCCCACGCGTTCGCACACGGGCGCGGCGCAGGGCGGCATCGGCGCGGCGCTCGGCAACATCGAAGAAGACAAACCCGAATGGCACACCTACGACACGGTCAAAGGCTCGGATTACCTCGGCGACCAGGACGCCATCGAGTTCATGTGCAACGAGGCAATTGATGCCGTGATCGAACTCGAGCACATGGGGCTTCCCTTCGACCGCACGCCCGAGGGACGCATCTCCCAGCGACCGTTCGGCGGGCATACCAATAACGAAACGGGCAAACCCGTCCGGCGCGCGGCTCACGCAGCGGACCGCACGGGTCACATGATCCTGCAAACGCTGTACCAGCAATGCCTGAAGAACAAAGTGACCTTCTTCGATGAATATCAAGTGCTCGATTTCATCATCGTCAATGGCAAAGCCGCAGGCGTGGTGGCTGTGGAGCTGGCAACCGGCGAACTGCACACCTTCCACGCAAAGGCGGTGATCTTCGCCACGGGCGGACATGGACGCATCTTCGAAGTGACCTCCAACGCCTACGCCTACACGGGGGATGCGGCGATCCTTCTCCGCCGGGGCTTGCCTCTCGAGGACATGGAGTTTTTCCAATTCCATCCGACGGGCATCTACAAACTCGGCATCCTCATCACGGAGGGCGTGCGCGGCGAGGGCGGAGTCCTCATCAACGGCGCAGGCGAACGCTTCATGCCGAAGTACGCGCCGACTGTCAAGGATCTGGCTTCGCGCGACGTGATCTCGCGCGCCATCTACACCGAGATCCGCGAGGGGCGCGGCGTCAACGGGAAGAATTACGTCTGGCTCGACGTGCGCCCCGAGTCCGTGATCAAATACGCGGCGCTGGACGGGCGCACGAATCCCGACGGCTCTCCCTACACGATCACCGGCGAACAGGTCTTACAGAAACTGCCCGACATCATTGACTTCTGCCGCGTGTATCTCGGCGTTGATCCGATCACGCAGATGATGCCCATCCAGCCGACGGCGCATTACACGATGGGCGGCATCCCGACGAACAAATACGGCGAAGTCGTGATTGACAGCGATAACACGGTCTTCCCCGGTCTGTATGCAGCGGGGGAATGCGCGTGCGTATCCGTGCATGGCGCGAACCGACTCGGCACCAACTCCCTGCTCGACCTGGTGGTCTTCGGCAAGCACGCGGGGCTCAAAGCCGCGGAGTACGCGAATCAGGTTGATTTCGAGAAACTGCCCCTCGACGCGGAGGCAGACTCAAGGTCGCAGTTCGAGGCGCTGCGGAAAGGGTCGGGAAAAGAGAACGCGTTCGACATATCCACCGAGATGAAGAAGATCATGTTCGAGGACGTCGGCATCTATCGCAGTGAAAAGGGGATGCGCGCCGCCATCGAAAAGATCCGCGAGTTGCAGGAGCGTTTCAGCCACGTGCGCGTGACCGATACCGGCAGGATCTTCAACACCGAGTTGTTGAACGCCTGGGAACTCGGCAACCTGCTCGAAGTCTCGGAGGTGGTGGCGGAGTGCGCCTTGAACCGCAAGGAATCGCGCGGCGGACATTCGCGCGAGGATTACCCCGAACGCGACGACCAGAACTGGATGAAACACACGCTGGCATGGAAGAGAAACGGCAGGATCGAAATTGATTACAAGCCTGTCGTGATCACAAAATATCAACCCAAGGCGCGCGTGTATTGATGCCTGTTGCAATATCAATAAGGATGCCCATCCCATGCGTTCCGTTGCGTTTGACAAACAGAATGGCTTGTGCTATAAGACGAATGTATCCCCCCTGTTCCTTCGGGGACAGGGTGCGAGGCGGTCTTTGACCGCCTCTGCTTTTTTACACTTCGGGGGGAGATAATGAAGACGATCGTCTATGTGGATGGATTCAACTTGTATTACGGAGCGCTCAAGGGAACGCCTTACAAGTGGTTGAACGTCATGGCTCTCTGCAATTTCCTTCTTCCAAAGAACCAGATTGTCGGGATCAAATATTTCACAGCCCTCGTGACGGCGCGCCCAAACGACCCTCATCAACCCAACCGCCAGCAAATTTACCTGCGCGCCCTGAGAACCATCCCAGGCTTGAAAATCATTTATGGTCGTTTCCTGGAGCACGTCATCATGATGCCTTTGGCTTACCCTGAGCCGGAGGGGGCCAGATATGCGCGCGTGATCAAGACGGAGGAAAAAGGCTCGGATGTGAATATTGCATCCCACATCATCAACGATGGACACAAGGGACGTTATGACGCAGCGATATTGATCTCGAACGATTCAGACCTAGCAGAGCCTGTAAAGATCGTGAGAAACGAGTTGAAGTATCCCGTGGGAATCCTCAACCCAATACCAGATAAACCCAGTCATCAATTGCGTAAATACGCGACCTTTGTAAAACCCATTCGCAAGGGCATTCTCGGCGCGAGTCAATTTCCGTCAACCCTGCGCGATTCAACTGGAATTTTCTACAAACCGCCCTTGCGGTAAACAGGAGTTTTTATGGAAGTCACCCTCAAGATCTTTCGCTACAACCCCGAAGTGGATAAAAAATTCCGCTATGAGACCTACACGCTCGAAGCCCATGAGACCGACCGCATCCTCGACCTGCTCGAACACGTGAAGGGTTATCACGACGGCACGCTGTCGTTCCGCCGTTCGTGCGCGCACGGCGTGTGCGGCTCGGACGCGATGCGCATCAACGGGCGCAATTACCTGGCGTGCAAGGTTCTCGTGCGCGATATCGGCGACAGGATCACGGTCGAGCCGCTGTTGGGATTGAAAGTGGTCAAGGACCTGATCGTGGATATGGAACCGTTCTTCGACAATTACAAGAAGGTGCTCCCATATTTCATCAATGACTCCCCGCTTCCCGCCGACGGGAGGGAGCGGCTCCAGTCTTCCGAGCAGCGTGCCCGCTTCGACGAAACCACCAAGTGTATTTTGTGCGCGGCTTGCACGACCTCCTGCCCGTCGTTCTGGGCGAGCGACCAGTATTACGGTCCCGCCGCGCTGGTGACCGCGCATCGCTTCATCTTCGACAGCCGCGACGAAGCCGCCGCTGAACGTATGCACATCGTCGCAGAGACGGACGGTCTCGCCCGTTGTCACACGGCTTATAACTGCACGCTCGCCTGCCCGCGCGAGATTCCCATCACGAAAGCGATCGGCGAGTTGAAGATGGCGACCATCACGGGGAAAGTGGAGTGAGGGAAAGAAACTGGAGATTGGAGAATTAGAGAATTGAATTGGACAAGCCGTGTCTGCGAGGATGCGGCTTGTTTTGTTGTACAACAAGCGCAACATCAGCCTTGCAAAATTCGCGATCCGTCGTACTGACGGTCCTCGCGATGCTGATCGTCAGCGTTTTTTGCGCGTATATCATTCTTCGGGAAAGCTCCACCAGTGACCAAAGGACCTTTGCAACTTCCTTCCTTACCCTTATCATCGGCGCTTTGGTTGGCTATTATACGGGAGGCAAGGGCGCCAAATAAGATGCTCCAAACGGAACTGTGGGAACGACATGCCATTCGATGATCAGACCGCGTGATGAGCGCGGTCTGTTTGGTTGTATACTTGCGATGTACGCAACAACATATTTTGGGAGGGAGCATGACCTCAAGAGAGAAGTACATCCTTGCGATTGATCTCGGCACGTCGGGACCGAAGGTGGCGTTGTTCTCGTCCCAGGGGGAAATGCTGGGCAGCGAATTCGAGGAAATAAAACTCCTGTTGTTTCCCGATGGCGGGGCGGAACAATCTCCCAGCGAATGGTGGGATGCCATCCAACGTGCTGCAAAACGCCTGCTCGCAAGAGGTCTCGCCGCGAACAAAGACATCGTCGCCATCGCCTGCACAGGTCAATGGGCGGGGACGGTGGCGGTGGATAAAGACGGTAAGGCGCTGGGCAACGCCATCATCTGGATGGACTCGCGCGGCGGGGCGCAGATCCATCGAATCGCGGGCGGGGCGATCAACATTCAGGGTTATTCGCCGATAAAACTTTTCCAGTGGATACGCCTGACCGGCGGCGCGCCAGCCATTGCGGGCAAGGACCCCATCGCGCACATCCTCCATCTCGAACAAACCCAACCCGAAACCTATCGGCAAGCATTCAAGTTCCTCGAGCCGATAGACTACCTCGGTCTCCGCCTGACCGGGCGATTTGCCGCTTCCTTCGCTTCGATCTCCCTCCACTGGCTGACAGATAACCGGAACATTCGAAACGTCAGATACGACTCCCGCCTCATCAGGATGTCCGACGTTGACGCCTCGAAACTTCCCGACCTTCAGCCTGCCAACTCGACCCTCGGCATTTTACAACCCGACATCGCGCGCGGCTGGGGCTTGACCGAAAACGTCCAGGTGGTGATCGGCTCGCCGGACGTTCACTCCGCCGCGGTCGGTTCCGGCGCGGTGCGCGACTTTGAACCGCATCTCTACGTCGGCACCTCCTCGTGGATCACGTGTCACGTTCCGTTCAAAAAGACCGACCTGACCCACAGCATCGCCGCGCTGCCCTCCGCCATACCAGGACGCTACCTGCTCACCGACGCGCAGGAATGCGCGGGCGCCTGTTTGCAATACCTGCGCGATAACGTCTTCTTCCATCACGATGAAATATCAACGAATGAAAAGCCCGCGAACGCCTATCAACTCTTCGACCGCATCGCCGAACGGACCCACGCCGGGAGCAACAGACTGATCTTCCTGCCCTGGCTGTACGGCGAACGCGCGCCTGTGGACGACCGCTTCGTGCGCGGCGGATTCTTCAACCAGTCGTTGCAGACCACGCGCGAACACATGATCCGCGCCGTGTTCGAGGGAGTGGCGTACAACTCGCGCTGGCTGTTGGGCTACGTGGAGGGACTCATCGGGAGGCGCGCCGAAGCCGTCAACATGGTCGGCGGCGGGGCAAAGTCGGACGTCTGGTGCCAGATCCATGCCGATGTCATGGACCGACCGATCCGCCAGATGCAGGATCCGATCGAGGTCAATGTGCGCGGCGCGGCATTGCTGGCATCCGCCGCGTTGGGATTCATCCAATACGATGACATCGCCTCGCGCGTGCCGGTTGCAAAGACTTATACGCCCAATCCCGAAAATCGTGGAGTTTATGATGAACTTTTCCGCGAGTTCACGGCAATCTATGAAAGCAATAAAAAGATCTTTGCGCGGTTGAACCGGAATTAGGAGAGTGTCTGAAAGACCCTGATATTGTCATTTCTCGCTGCGCTCGAAACCTTCGACCCGGGCAGCGCAAGATTTCTCCTCGCCCGCCTCGTCGAAATGACGGCGCCAGGCACAAACCAGCCTCTCTGGGCTTCAGACGCCTTCACATACAGCGAGGGAGATGCTTCACGGGGTTTACACCGGGCAACGCGAATACGTTCGCAATGACAGGTTGCATGTAGTTTATAATCCTCGTTCCAACAACATCCTCGGAGGTTCCTTTGCGTAAACTCATCCTGCTTATCGCCCTTGCGCTTGCCGGCATCGTCCTGACGGCTTGTTCCTCGAACACCGACGCGCCCGCGCAGGCTGTCGAAAACTACCTCAACGCGCTCGTCAACAAGGAGGCGGACAAACTTCCCACCCTCGTCTGCGGCGAATGGGAGGAGGACGCCCTGATCGAACTCGATTCCTTCCAGGCGGTCACCGCGCGGCTCGAAAATGTCGCCTGCTCCCAGACCGGCGCCGACGGCGAGGCAGCCCTCGTCCTTTGCACCGGTAACATCGTCGCCACCTACAACGACGAAGACCAGAAACTCGATCTCTCCGTCCGCACCTATCAGGTCGTCGAACAGGGCGGCGACTGGCTCGTATGCGGCACGCGCTAAAACGACTCTTCACGCCCGAAAACGTCTGGGCGATCGTCCTGTTTCTCATCGCCGTCGCGTTGATCGTCCTCACCACCGACGACAGCCCCAACTGGATCTATCAGGGCTTCTAAATGGGACTGACCCAGATCGCCGCCTCCATCCTGACCTCGGTCCTGGTCGGCGTCCTGACGCGCGGCGCGCCCCGGACATATTCCCTGCTCGCGCTCAGCGCGCTGGCTGTCTATTGGTTCCAGCCGGTCGTTCCATTACGGTCGTTCGATTTCTGGTTCCCATCGCTTTCCCTCGCGCTCGTGGTTCTGGTGTGGTTCATCATATCGGGACCCGGCGCGTGGAAGACAAAACAAAATTTATCTGGGTTATTCATCATCCTCGGCATCGTCACGCTGGTTGACCTTTCCCGTTACCTTCTCCCCGCTCCCATCCTCACAGCCACGACCCCGCCGCAATTCATCCAATACATCGCCTTCCTCGCGGCGACAACTCTCCTAATTCTCACATTCACTTTCTTCGCGCGCCGTTCCCTCCTCGCCTTATCCATCGCCGCCGCCCTCCTCATCGCAATCCTCGTCGTCCTCAAATCCCCGGCGCTTTCCCTGCAAGCCAGCAGCCTCCTCCGCGAACTGACAAACCGCCCCACCGAAACCGCCTCCGCCCTGGACCTGCGCTGGCTGGGCATCTCCTACATCGCCTTCCGCCTCGTCCACGTTCTGCGCGACAAACAGACCGGGCGCCTGCCGGAACTTTCCCTGCCCGAATTTGCGACCTACGTTGTGTTCTTCCCGTCGCTGTCCGCCGGTCCCATTGACCGCGCCGAACGCTTCGTCAAAGACCTCCGCAATGAGTTCATCCTCACGCAGAACGAAACGCTCATTGCCGGTCAACGCATCGCGATCGGGCTGTTCAAGAAGTTCGTGATCGCCGACACGCTGGCGTTGATCGCCTTGAACGACGCGCTCGCGATGCAAGTCAATTCGTCAGGCTGGATGTGGATCCACCTCTACGCTTACACACTCCAAATCTACTTCGACTTCAGCGGCTACACGGACGTCGCCATCGGCATCGCGCGCTTGGTCGGGATCAAACTTCCCGAAAACTTCCTCGCTCCCTACGCCAAACCCAACCTGACCCAGTTCTGGAACAGTTGGCACATCACGCTCACGCAATGGATCCGCTCGTATTTCTTCAATCCCTTCAACCGCTGGATTCGCGGCTACAAATCCCTCCCCGCGTGGACGATGATTCTCCTCGGTCAACTTGCGACAATGATCCTCATCGGTCTCTGGCACGGCGTCACCTGGAACTTCATCCTGTGGGGCGCGTGGCACGGACTGGGTCTCTTCCTCCAGAATCGCTGGAGCGATTTCACAAAGACGAGGTTCAACTCGACCAACCCGCGTTTGCAAACCGCCCTGCAGGTCGGCGGGATATTGCTCACATTCCATTTTGTCGCGCTGGGGTGGGTCTTTTTTGCGTTGAGCGACCCTTCGTTATCGCAAACCGTATTCACGAAATTGTTCGGCTTGTGATCTATTCCTGCTTCAGTTCAGCCAGCCTCTCCGCCAGTCGCGCTTCGATCTCGCGATAGGCTCGTTTCCCCGCCAGGTTGTTCAATTCATAGGGGTCGTTGACGAGATCGTACAATTCCTTCTCGCCCGTCTCATACTCCACGTACTTCCATTCCTCCGTCCGTACCGCGTGAAATTCGGGGATCATCGAACCCACGCCCCCCTCCGTGCGCCAGTGTTCGAGCAGGAGGTCTTCGCGCCACGGCGCATCCGCATCCACGAGCAGCGGGACGAGACTCCTCCCATCCACGCTTTCGGGGATTTCGCCCCCCGCCCATTCGAGGAACGTGGGGACCAGGTCAATGTTGGCGACGAGACGATCGTCGCTTCGCGCCTCGACCATGCCCGGCGCGTACACGATGAACGGAATCTTCACGCAAGCCTCGTAGGCGCAATTCTTGTCCACGCCAAAGCGGTGATCTCCCAGGGTCATGCCGTTATCGGAGAGGAAGACGACGACGGTCTTTTCCTTCAATCCCGTTTTATCGAGCGCGTTCAAAACGGACGCGACGCCGTCGTCCACGGAGAGGAGGGAGCGTAGGATCTGTTTGTGGGCGGTATCAACCTCCCCGTCGGAAAGAGGCGGGAAATCCCTCAGGTAGGCCGGCTTGTCGTGGATGTCCTTCTCGTTGAAATTGGGCGGACGGTACTGGATCCAATCCCAACCGGCGCCCGAACGGAAGGCGCCCTCGTGTCTCGGGGCGGGAATGTAGGGCGAGTGCGGGTTGTAATAACCGATCAAGAGCAGGAAGGGAGCGTCCCGCGTTTCGTGGATGTAATTGACCGCGCCGCGCGTGACCACGTCCGCGCTGAAATAATACGCATCGCGCGGGTAGTCGGTCACTTGTCCGTTCTCGGACATGGTGAAGTTGTAGAAATACTCGAAACTGCCCGCGTCTGCATCGTCGTCCGCCCCCTGACCCAGAAAGACGCGCCACTCGTCCCAGCCCGGCGGGACGACGCCGGTGGGTTGGAGCCTTTCGTACCCGTTCAGGTATTTCCCAAAATACGCCGTTCGATAGCCTGCCTCTTTCATCCACGTGGCGATGGACGAGGAATCGTCGAACTTTTCCGCGCCGCCGGTCGGCATGGAGTTCGTGAAGACCTCGTGGTTGTGGACATATTCGCCCGTGAGGATGCTCACGCGGCTCGGGCAGCACAGCGGCGTGGTGACGAAACCGTTCGTGAAGTTGACCCCTTTGGGCGCGAGTTCGTTCGTCACCGTGGGCATGTAGGCGACGGTATGATACGGCTGATCGTCGGTCAGGATGACGATGATGTTCGGGCGCGGATCGTCCAGGCGCGTCCGCGCGGCCCTGGATTCGACTTCGATATCGAAAATGAAGGGGGCATAGCCCGGCGGCGGTTGGGGAGCGATGGGCGGCTCGGGCGTGTATGCGGCGGGCGAACACGATAATAAAACCATCATAAGGACTATGATGGTCGGGAGATAAACGGCGTTCCTTTTGCGAATCGTCATTTCGGTTGAATGTTTCCTTCCAAGCCCAGTTCGGGCGCAATGCGGCGCATGGCTTGAATCACGTTCCCCACGTGTTCCCACAGTTCGACGCCGAATTCCTTTGCGGCGAGTTCCATTTCGGGGCGTGACGTTCCCGCGGCGAAGGCTTTGTCCTTCCACTTCTTTTTGACCGACGAAGGCTCGAGGTCGTAGAGCGAACGCGAGGGGCGCACCAGCGCCACCGCCGTGATCAGCCCCGTGATCTCGTCGCAGGCGCACAGGGCTTTGCGCACCAGCGTATCGCGCGGCATGTTCAAATGATCCGCGTGACTCAAAATATCCTGGACGATGTCTTCGGGGACGCCGCGCTCGCGCAGGATCGGCGCGCCCTCCTGCGGGTGCTGCTCGAGCGTGGGATGAATTTCCCAATCGAAATCGTGGAGCAGACCGATCAATCCCCAGCGCTCCACATCCTCGGCAGTAAGATCGCCTGCACCTTCGGCAAACTTCTCCGCGTAGAAACGCATGGCGGCTTCCACCGAGAGCATGTGCTTGATCAGGTTTTCGTTCTTGACGTATTCACGAACAAGGGCTAAGGCTTCCTCGCGGGTCATTGAATCTCCTGAAGATTCACCGCGAAGACACAAAGAGCGCGAAGAAAACCTTTTGAAGAATCTTTGCGTCCTTCGCAACTTCGCGGTTCAATTTTACAAACTTGTCGAGGTCTCCAAACCGTATTGCTCCGCCAGTTCATCGAGCAGGGCTTCCACTTCGTCGAGGAAATAATCCAATCCGTTGACGCGCGCCTCCATGCCCGCGGCCGTCAAACCGAGTTGAGCGCACGCGGCGCGCCACGGATCCAGAGCGTGATCGGGCAGCACGTCCACGGCGAGCGTCCACGTTTGCAAAAGGGACCACAGCGCGGCGCGCGGTTTTTCGCTTTCGAGCATGGCGCGGATCGCCTTCTCGTAATAGTTCACGCGCGCAGGGTGAATGCGCGGGTCCACGCGGCTGCTTTCGGATGCAGCTTCGAACGCGAGTTTCCAATCGGGCAGCCAGGATTGGATGACGGACGGTTCCAACGCGGAGGCGCCCACCAGGCCGACAAGCGCCGCGTCCATGCCCGGACGTTGGGCTGTTTCCGCCCTCGACGCGAATTCCAGCATCAGACGCCTCTCCTGCAAGGGCGGTCCCGACAACTCCGCCACCGCGTTGACCGCGTGATACAACGACTTCATGTATTGCGCCACGTCCTTCGGCGCGACCGTATCGCCGATCTCGAGCAGGTCGCGCCATATCTGGCGTCCGTGCGAGAGGAGGGAACGCGAACGCTGCAGGGCGGGCGCGGGCGCGTTGAACTCGGATCCCGCGCGCAAGCCTGCCTGCACGAACTCGAAGAATCTCTCGCGCTCGTAGAGGAGCATCGGATCGTACATCTCCCATCCCAGCCAGGGATCGAGTCTCAATTCGCGCGGACGCTTGAACTCCCCCCTGGCGCGGTGACTGATGTCCACGTGGAAGTCGGGGGTGAGTTTGACGAACTCGCGGCGGTGTTTCGGCTCCTCCTTGTGAACGAGGATGACGTCAATGTCCGCCGCGCCGCCGAGCATGGGATCGAGCTCGTCGTTGGCGAGGGAGCCGGTCAGGTACGCGGCGATGATGCCGGCGTCGTTGTAGGCGCGTTCTTGCGCGGTCTCTTTGGCGATTCGGATCAGGGATTCGCGTGTGACTCGCATGATAAATAATCCTGGTATTTGCGTGGGACGCGTTCTCCAACGTGTCCATTGGAGAACGCCAACACATGAGAACAATGTCAGGGCAAAGGCAAGGTCTGTTGAAACGGAGGCAGGTTCAGGCTTTGTCGGATGCGGTTTTCGATCAGTTTCAAATGTTCGGGGTTGCGGACGATGTCCAGGTTGTTCGTGTCAATCGTCAGGACGGGCGTATGGTCGAAGGGCTTCGAGAAGAATTCCTCGTAGGCAAGGTTGAGTTCGTGGATGTAGGCGCGTTCCATCTGGCGTTCGTAGGGACGGTCGCGCAGGGCGATGCGCTGCATGAGGGTGTCGTCGCTGGCTTGCAGGTACACGAGCAGGCCGGGCTTTTGGATCTTTTCGGCGAGGGCTTCATGCACCTTGTAGTACATGTCGAGTTCGTCGCCCTTGAGGTTGATGCGGGCGAAGAGCGCGTCCTTGGCGAAGGTGTAATCGGCGATCAGGTTCTTTCCGGTCGCAAGGAGTTCGTGGACCGTGCGCCGCTGCTGATGATAACGGCTCAGCAAAAAGAAGATCTGCGTTTGGAACGCGTATCTCTCGCGGTCCGAATAAAAATCGGATAGAAAAGGATTCTCTTCGAAGACCTCCAGAAGGATTTCGGCGTCGAACGATGGTTGCAGAAGGCGGGCGAGGGTGGTCTTACCAACTCCGATCACCCCTTCGATGGCTACGTACATGGATTACGCTCCAGAGGGTAAGTTGACGCAAGGATACCATAAAAGATAAAGATGAAGGATGAGCGATGAAGGCTTGCGTTGGGTGCGGGCGGCGAGTAGACAGGTACACAAGGAGACAAGGCGGGATATGGAAAAAAGATAAAGCCCCCGCCATTTCAGCAAGGGCTTCATCAACGCATCACACACCGCGCACTACGCAACACGCATCATGCAACAACCATCTCCTCCGCCTTCTCGAACTGGCTGTTGTACAGGTCGGCGTAGAAGCCGCCCTGTTTCAGCAGGTCGTCGTGCGTACCCTGCTCGACGATGTTCCCGTCGCGCATCACCAGGATCAGATCGGCGTTGCGGATGGTGGAAAGGCGATGGGCAATGACGAAACTCGTGCGCCCGCGCATCAACTTCTCCATCGCTTTCTGGATCAGGATCTCGGTGTGAGTGTCCACCGAACTGGTGGCTTCGTCCAGGATGAGCATGGGCGAGTTGGCGAGGAAAGCGCGCGCGATGGTCAGCAGCTGTTTTTGTCCCTGCGAGATGTTGGTCACCTCCTCGTTCAATTCGAAGTTATAACCGTCCGGCAGGGTGTGGATGAAATGATCCACGTGTGCGGCTTGCGCGGCGGCGATGACCTCCTCTTCATTAGCGTCCTCGCGCCCGTAACGGATGTTCTCCAGGATCGTGCCGTTGAACAGCCAGGTATCCTGCAGCACCATGCCGAACAGCGAGCGGACGTCCGCGCGGGTAAAGTCGCGCAGGTCCTGACCGTCAATCAGGATCGCGCCGCCGTCCACGTCGTAGAAGCGCATCAGCAGTTTGACGATGGTGGTCTTTCCGGCTCCGGTCGGACCGACAATTGCCACGGTCTGCCCGGGCTGAATCTCCGCTGAAAACCCTTTGATGACCGGTGTGTCCGCCTTGTAGCCGAAATGCACGTCGCGGAATTCGACGCGTCCGCGCACGCGCTCCGGTTTGACCGGCGAGGCGGGTTCGGGCGTCTCCTCCTCCTGTTCGAGGAAATCGAAGACGCGTTCCGCCGCGGCGACCGTGCTTTGCAAAACGTTGGAGACGTTTGCCAGTTGGGTGATGGGCTGGGTGAAGGAGTTGATGTACTGGATGAAGGCTTGAATGTCGCCGATGGCGATGGCTCTGCGAATGGTCAGCCAGCCGCCCAGGATCACCACCGCCACGTAACCGAGGTTGCCCACCAGCCGCATGACCGGCATCATGATGCCGGAGAAAAACTGCGCCTTCCACGCGGAGCCGTAAAGGGTCGTGTTGTACCCGTCGAACTTCCCGATGCTTTTCTCTTCGCCGTTGAAGGCTTTGACGATGAGATGCCCGCCGAACATCTCCTCCACGTGACCGTTGACGTGACCGAGGTAGTCCTGCTGTTCCTTGAAGAAACGCTGCGACTGGCGCACGATGAGCATGACCAGGATCATCGAAAGCGGGACGATGGTCAGCGCGACGAGGGTCATCTGCCACGAGATGTAAATCATCATCCCCAGGATGCCCACCACCGTCACCAGCGAGGTGATGATCTGCGTCAGGCTCTGGTTGAGGGTCTGGTTGATGGTGTCCACGTCGTTGGTGAGCAGGGAAAGCGTCTCGCCGTGCGGCGTGCCGTCGAAATAACGAAACGGCATGCGGTTGATCTTCTCCATCACCTCCCTGCGGAGTTTATAGGCGACCTCGATGGCGACGTCGGTCATCAGCCAGCCCTGGAGGTAACTCAACACGGCCGAAAAGGCATACAATCCCAGCGCGGTCAACAGGATGCGCCCGATGACGTCGAAAGGCACGTCGCCCGTGCCGGCAAGTTTCGCCAGGATGCCGTTGAACAATTCGGTGGTGGCGTTGCCCAAAATCTTCGGTCCCACGATGGCGAAGGCGGTCGAGCCGATTGCAAGTGTAAAGACCACGATGATGGTCCACCGATAAGGGGCGAGATACGAGGCAAGTTTCCGCAGGGTGCCTTTGAAATCGCGCGCCTTTTGCACGGGAGCGCCCATCATGTAATGCGCGCCCGGGCCGGGACCGCGCCCGCCCATCGGTCCGCGCGGAAGCGATGCGGATTGCGGTTTGGATTCTTTGCCGTTGGAGCCGTTCATGCCAGCGCCTCCTGTTTCAATTGCGAGAGGGCGATCTCGCGGTAGATTTCGTTGGTTTGCATCAGTTCCTTGTGCGTTCCCTGACCGATCAGGCGTCCCTCGTCCAGCACCAGGATCACGTCGGCGTTCTTGATGGTGGCAATGCGCTGCGAAACGATCAACACCGTGCTGTGACGCAATTGTTTGAGCAAAGCCTGGCGCAGGCGCGCGTCCGTGCGGTAATCGAGGGCGGAAAAACTATCGTCGAAGATGTAGATCGGGGCGCGCTTGACCAGCGCCCGGGCGATGTTGAGACGCTGCTTCTGCCCGCCGGAAAAATTGACGCCTCCCTGCGAGACCTCAGCCTGCAAGCCCTCGCTCCGCTCCTGAACGAAGTCCGACGCCTGGGCAATTTCGAGGGCGAGTTTCAGGGTTTCTTCATCGGCGTTTTCGTCGGCGTAGCGCAGGTTGCTTTCGATGGTGCCGGTGAACAGGTTGCTGCGCTGCGGGATGTAGCCGATCTTGTCGCGCAGTTCCCGGAGCGGCGCTTCGCGGATGTCCACGCCTCCCACGAGGATCGAACCGCCGGTCACGTCGAAGAAGCGCGGTATCAGATTGACAACAGTGGATTTGCCGGAACCGGTCGTCCCCATGATTCCGACCGTCTGCCCGGCCGCGATCCTGAAGTTCAGGTTGTGAAGCACGTCGTCGTCCGCGCCGGGATAACGGAAGGAAACGTCCCGAAATTCGATGGTCGGCTGGAAGGATTCGGGGAATTGTTTCGGCTGGGCGGGATCGAGGATGCTGACAGAGGTCTCCAGCACGTCGGCGACGCGATTGGCGGAAACGTCGGCGCGCGGGAACATGATGAAGAGCATCGAGAGCATCAGGAAGGCAAAGACGATCTGCATGGCGTATTGCATGAACGCCATCATGTCGCCGATCTCCATCTGCGCCTGCGCCACCTGGTTGGAGCCCACCCACAGGATGAGCATGGTGACGCCGTTCATCACCAGCATCATAAAGGGCATCATGATCACGAACAGGCGGTTGACGAACAGGTTGACGTCGGTCAACTCGCGGTTGGCGCGGTCGAAGCGGGCTTCCTCGTGCCGTTCGCGGTCGAAGGAACGGACGACCATCATGCCGCCCAGGTTCTCGCGCGCCACCAGGTTGAGTTTGTCCAGCAGCGATTGAATGATGCGGAACTTCGGCATGGCGATCGAAAACACGATGACGATCATCAGCAGCAGGATGCCCACCGCCAGGGCGATCGTCCACCACATCGAGGGGCTTTTGTCCATGGCGCGGAGGATGCCGCCGATGCCGATGATGGGCGCGTAGAAGACCATGCGCACGAAAAATCCCATCACGGTCTGGACCTGGGTGATGTCGTTGGTGGCGCGCGTGATGAGCGAGGCGGTGGAGAAACGCTCGAACTCCGCGCCGGAGAAGCGCATCACCTTTTCGAACAGGAAACGGCGCAGGTCGCGCGCCAGACCCGCAGCGATGCGCGCGCCGAGCAAACCGACCAGGATGGTGGCGACCGCCGAGACGAGGGCGATGAGCAGCATCTGCCCGCCGACGCGGAAAAGATAACCGCTCTGCAAACGCGAGATGTCCATGCCCAGCGCTTCGTATTCGGCGACGACCGCGCCTGTCGCGCCCTGACGCAGGGCTTTCTCCCCGCCCAAAGCGGCGAAACGTTCATCCACCGCGGCGATGAGTTGGGCGCGCTGCGCTTCGGGCATGCGTCCGAGCAGTTCGAACAAGTCCGCGCCTGCAGGCAGTTTGGAGAGGTGGAACCCGCTCATGCCGGAGAACAGGTTCGCCGCCTGGTCGGGGTTTTGAACCGCCTGCTCCAATCCGTGGACGAGCAGAAGGGGCTTGGTCAAAATTTCCTCGAGGCGGGTCAAGGTTTCGGGGTCGTCCGACCGCAGGACGTAAACAGGGGAATCCGCCAGCGCAGGATAAAGATCGAGATACGTTTCATAATCCGGCGCGGACGAATCCACCAGCCTGTATTGCGACAACACCCCGGCTTTTTGCTCCTCGGTCAGGAACAGACCTAGGCGTTCCATCGTGACCTGACGCATGGCGCCCGGGACCGGGCTTTCCACGCCCCTTTGCTGGATGCCGACGTTGACGATGCGCGACATGTAATCGGGCAGGGCAAGGTCGGCGTTGGCTTGCGCGAAGAGCAGGGCGACCGAAAGGATCAATAAAAACGTGAACGGTTTGAGATATTTGAGAATACGGGTCATCGAGACGCTCCAATACGATAAAGGCTGCTATTCGATCGTGCGCGCCGCTTCGGTCAACGCGACCAGCGCTTCGCCGATCTTCGCTTTTTCTTCCGGGGTCAATTTTTTCGCCAGTTCATCCACCCAGCGATAGCGTTCCTCGGTGCCTTGCTGGATCAATTGCCGGCCCTTGTCTGTGAGATTCAACAACCTGGCGCGGCGGTCGTTCGGGTCTTCCTCACGAACGACGAATCCGCTTTGGACGAGTTTATCCACCAGTTGGCTGGCGGCGGCGGGCGTGATCTCGAAGCGTTCGCTGACCTCGGACATGCCGCACGCGCCCTTGTGATGCAACTGCATGAGGATGCTGAATTGCGGCATCGAAAGCCCCGTGGACCTGGCGAACAGGTGCCAACTGCGCATCGAACGATTCATAAAAACGTCCATCCAGGCGCGGATGGATTGGGTGAAGGGAGGCGGTTTGGTCATGGTTAAGCCTGCTTTTTAGTTAAGCGGGCTTAACTTTATGCGCGTTACAAATTTTGGTCAAGGGAGAGGAGATAAGAGGAGCGTTAGAGATTGCAAAGCCAGCGGGACGGGCAAAGGATTCGTGATAACGCCTCCCAAAACCAGTGCATGAGTGGTATTATCGTCACAGGCGACCAATTCGCCTCAGTTGCATGGGTCGGAGTGGCAACTGTAACGGAACGCCGCCCGGCTTTCCAACGTTGGGACATTATGCAGAAGATCTTCATCAGTTACTCGCGCAAGGACATGGACTTCGTCCGCAAACTGGCAGGCGATCTGGAAATCGCCGGTTACGACGTGTGGTGGGACATCACCGACCTGCAGGGCGGCGACGACTGGGTCAACACCATCCCTCAGGCGATCTCCACCAGCCAGTACGTCATCGTCGTCCTCACGCCGACTTCCATCGAATCGGAATGGGTGCGCAAGGAATACACCCAGGCGCTGTCCCTGCGCAAGAAGATCATCCCCATCATGCTCGTTCCGTGCAGCGTGCCATTCGCGCTCAACACCATCAACTTCGTCAATTTTGCGGAGGGCGAATACGCGGACAGTTTCAACAAATTACTATCCCCGCTCGGTTACACCGGCAAGCCGCCCGAGGTCGAGCCGTACAGGAAGCCGATGCTTCCCCTTCCGTCCGCGCTCCTCAAATACGGGATTCCCGCGCTGATCGGATTGGCGCTTCTCGCGGTCTTTGCGCGGATCAACCCTTTCGAGCCTCCAGCCGACCCGACCCTCACCCCGACTCAGACCGCATCGTTAACCGCCTCGCCCACGACGACTTTTACCCCCACACTCGCATCTCCCACAGACACCCCAACTGGGACGCGAACGCCCTCTCACACCCCGTC
The DNA here is from genome assembly GCA_030263595.1 of Chloroflexi bacterium CFX6. GTDB lineage: Bacteria > Chloroflexota > Anaerolineae > Anaerolineales > Villigracilaceae > Defluviilinea. The sequence goes on along the minus strand of SZPG01000028.1, from coordinate 20,234 downwards.
AAGTACAAGCGCCGCCTCGCCCACCCGGACGCCTTTTGGAATAAGACTGCAAATATGTATAACCGCCGAATCGGACAACATCTACGTGCGATCGGGTCCCAGCCAGGGTTATGGGGCAAGAATACTGGATGTGCGTGACGAAGCCGGGGAGATCGTCTGTCCCTGGTTTTCAGCGCGCTTCGAGAACGAGGGATATTTCTGGCTCCTGCTGGCGCCGGGTCAAACCGAGACGTTGCGACCCTACGAGGGCGGATGGATCCGCCGCGACCTGCTCGACCGTGACAGCCCCATAGAGTCGCTTTCCGTCGTAAAGCTGACCCCCACCTCCACGCCCAGCAACACTCCCACAATCACGCCGTCCTTCACCCCTTCTGCTACGGCGTCGCCTTCCCCAACGGTGACTTCGTCGCGCACGCCGACGGCAACCCATACATTTACAGCCACTCCCACGGACACTTCAACGCCGACCGCCACCGACACCCTCACGGAAACACCCGCGCCCTGATGGAGATCGGCTTCGCGCCGCGTCGACGCGTCGGTGTGGATCATGCTCGTAGCCGCGCGGCAAGCCCGGAGCGCGTCCCGAAGCGAATCGAAGGATCGGAAAAAAGGACCGGGATTCAGGCATCCGCCCTTAAACAAAAACGGAGTCGCGCATGCGACTCCGTGATCATACTTTTCCAGGATCACGATGCAATGTATTCGCGCAGGTTATGCTCCACCGCGTACGCCGCGGCTTCGGCGCGGTTGTTCACACCCAGTTTCGAGAGAATGCTCGATACATAATTACGAACCGTACCTTCGCCCAAAAACAACTGCTTGGCGATCTCACGGTTCGTCTTGCCCTCCGAAACGAGCAGCAGCACGTGCTTCTCCTGCTGGCTCAAATGCGCAAAGGCGGATGCCTCCTCCTCCTTGACCGCGCGGCGCACCTGCTGGAAGACGCGCTGCGTCACCGCCGGGTCGAGCAGCGCTTCGCCGCGCGAAACCGCTTCGAGCGCCTTTACCAGGTCGTCGCTGCCGATCTGCTTGAGGATGTAGCCCGAGGCGCCGGCGCGGATCGCCGAGAACAACATCTCATCCTCCGCGTACGAAGTGAGCATGATCACCTTCACGTTCGGGTATTTTTCCACGATCTGCTCGCACGCCTCGATGCCCGACGTGCCCGGCAGGCGGATATCCATCACCACCACATCCGGTTTGAGCAACTCGGTCTTTTCGATCGCCTCCCGCGCCGACGAGGCTTCTCCTATCACATCGAATTGCGGATGGCGTTCCAGGAGGGATTTCAGCCCCAGCCGGACGACCTCATGATCGTCAACCAGGATGATGCGTTGTTTGGCAGATTGCTTTGGCATGGGACGGATTTTACCCCAAATCGCCCCGTTTTCGGCAAAAAACCCTGTTACCTGACAATTTCGTGCGCTTCGTTCCCGACCCCGGGGTTGATCCCGCTCGAAAAGCCTCGCCTCCCCTTCGCCTTTTCCCGCTTGGAACATTCACGTTACACAGAGCGCCGCGGCGACAAAATCCATAACCATTCCAATCTGCATAACGTCAACTAAAACAGTAGGACAAGATGGCATCTTGTCCTACTCGAAACGTTATTTCGCCTTGACGGTGATCGTTCGGGGCTTGACATCCTCAGCCTTTGGAAGGGTGATGGTCAGGATGCCGTTCTCGAAGTCCGCCTTCGCCTTGTCTGCGACCACATCGGTCGGCAGTGCGACGGAGCGCTCGAACGAACCGTAACGTTGCTCGCGAATGTGCCAGGAGCGTTCCTTCTTCTCGTCCTCATGCTTCACCTCGCCCTTGATGGTGAGAACGTCCCCGGTGACGTTGATCTGCACCTCGTCGGCTTTGATGCCGGGCAGGGCGGCTTTCACGACGACCTCGTCGTCGGTCTGGTACACATCAATCGCAGGCGCCGACCGGCCGTCCCTGATGAAGGTGAGGGGCCTCGTGAACGCATCATCGAACAGACGATCCATCGCTTCGCGCAGGGTCATGATCTCGCGAGCGGGTTCCCAACGGTTTATGTTGGACATGGCAACCTCCTTCTTGCTTGGTTTTTCTGCCCCGGAATATAAAAAGCCTGCGTTAGAACAACGCAAGCCGGTTGTAAAAGATTCGTATGAGATTTTGGATTCAGCCAGCGTCGCATGGCGTCGCGGCTACACTTGCTGGCAAAGACGGGAGCAAGCCCCCGAGTCCAAAGTCATTCCTTCTGCCTCTTGTAATCCACAAAACGATAGCCCACGCCGCGCTCGGTGAGAATGTATTTCGGGTTGGCAGGATCCTTCTCCAATTTCTGGCGCAGGTAGTTGATGTAGAGGCGCACATAATGAGGTTCGTCGCGATATTCATACCCCCAGACCTTGATGAGGATCTGGTCGTGCGTCAGCACCCACCCGGCGTTTTGCACGAGGTGATAGAGCAGGCGGTATTCGGTGGGGCGCAGTTTGACGAGTTTGCCCTCCAGCCAGACCTCGCGGCGGTCGAAATCTATCTTCAGGCGGTCGTCCACTTCGATGATGTCGTGCATCGAGCCGCCCGCGCTCTCCGTGCGGCGAATGACCGCCTTCACGCGGCTGACCATTTCACGCGGGCTGAACGGTTTGGTGATGTAATCGTCCGCGCCGAGTTCGAGTCCGCGCACGCGGTCGTCCTCCTCGCCCTTGGCGGTGAGCATGATGACCGGCACGTTGCTCCCCTCGCGAATGGTCTCCAGCACTTCGAAGCCGTCAATGTCGGGCATCATCACGTCGAGCAGGATCAGGTCGGGGGTGGCATCGCGCAGTCTTTGGAGCGCCTGCCTGCCGTTAAAGGCTTCGACGACCTGGAAGCCGTCGTGTTCCAGGTTCATGCGGATGAAACGCACCATGCGTTCTTCATCGTCCACAACGAGAATACGTCGTCTTTCGAACTCTTCGGGCATGCAATTTATTCCCTCACAAACCCGATCAGGCTTTCTTCCTCTTCGCTGTCCAGGATCTCGATCAACGCCACCCTGGTAAGGGGCCAGATCACTTTCGTGACGTTGGGTTCGATGTAATGAACGTCCTTCCCATCGCGCAGGCGCGGGTTGCTGACCGTGATGATCGTGTCGTTGGGTTTCGGGAGATCTTCGATCTCGCCCACCACAGACGGTTCGCCTGAGATGTGAAGAATGATCGAATATGCCATGCCGCAGCCTTTCGATTTGCCTAGATATTGCGGAGCAATACCTGTATCTTCAATTTACCCAACGCCACAACGTCGCCGTGCTTGAGCGCCTCCTCGGTGTGAGGGTTGAGACGGCGCCCGTTCAGGTAGGTTCCGTTGGAGGAGCCAAGATCCATGATGACGACCCGCTCTCCATCCCGTTTCACCACCGCGTGCAGTCTCGAAACGCCGGAGGCGTATGCCTGATAAGGGGTCAGGTCTATATCCGGCATGATGGGCTGTCCCTCGCTCAAGCGTCCCATGGTGAATTCGTTCCGCGTGGCAAGCGGCAGGATCTTGCCGCTGTCCATCAAATGCAGGGACAGCCAGCTGTTGGCTGGGGATGAGGGAGGCTCTGCGGCGGCAGGCGTCCTTTTGAGATCATCCACGATTTGTTCCTGGTTGATCGCCTGTGTGGTGAGGGTTTCGGTCCCCTCCAATTGCGCTCCACACTCAACACAGAATAATGTACCGGATACGTTCTCGTGTTGACAATTCGAACAAATGATCATGTTATTGACTCCTTTTTCGGCGGCGCAAGGAACAAAGCGCGCGTGCCATATTTTATCTTCTTTCCGCCTTCCGCAGAAATACCCTTCTCCTGCTGGATGCGATCCACTTCCAGGGCAATCGTCCGCGCAAGGCTTCGCTCGCCTTGAGACATGAGATTTGCCGCAAGCGCCTGTAACTGACGGGTTCCGGCTTCTATGTTTCCTTTTTCGATCTCGATGCGCGCCCTCTCCTGCATACGATACAACATCAACCTGGAAAGGGCTTGGACGACCTCCGGTGGCGGCGAACCTGCTTCGGGCTGGTCCAGCACAGGAAGCCGAATGTTCATACGGAAGGAAGGCACGGGGAGCGGCGTGGACGAGATCGAGACCTTGAGCGTGCCGCTCAAAATATTGGCTACGTCTGATTTTACCGCCGATGGATGAATTATGTACTCGAAAAGCACGCGAGTGGAAGTATCCTGCAATATTGGACCCAGCCGCAGGGTGGGTTCGTCCAGCATGATCGGGCCCGGGTCCGGCTGGAGCCGAAAAGCGTAGGAAAGCTGGGCGCCCTCCACCGGCTCGGTGATCAGGCTCGTCTCATCCGCGTAGACCTGCGCCAGCGCGTGGAATTTTTCGAGCAACAACCTCTTGATGTCCTGCGGTTCGGCGATATAGGCGCTGCTCCCGCCGGTGCGGGTCGCCAGCATGTCCAGGAAGATGTCGTTCCATTCCATGCCAATGCCCATGGCGCTGATCCCCACGTTGCGTTCGCCCAGCCTGAACGCCAGTTCGAGGCATTGTTGTTCGTCTCCGTAAGTTTGTCCGTCGGTCAGGAGGATGAGGTGATTGAGTCGCTTTGCGTCGAGGCTTCGCATGACTTCCGCAGCGCCTGCCTCGAGACCCTGGTAGATCTCCGTCCCGCCGGAGGGCTGGATCATCTGAATGCGCGCTTCGAGGCGGGAGCGATCCTGGTGATACGCCGCGGGGATGATCGCCTCGGCGCGGTCGCTGAAGGCGACGACGCTCAAGATGTCCTGCTGCCTGAGATTACGCAAGATCTGGATGGCTGTGGATTTGACCACATCCATTTTTTCGCCCGCCATGGAAGTGGAACGATCAATGACGATGCAGACGTTCAACGGCGGAGACGGAGCGCGGCGGGATTCGAGCGGCGCCTCCATTTCCAGGATGACGTACAGCATCTGCGGTTCCTCCATGCGCGTCAGGCTGGCGCGGCTGTACGTCAGGTTGTATCCGTAGGGGAGGTTGGGCTTTACCTCGTAGGGAAGGGTGGCGTCGTATTGAGCGCGCCGCCTGGGGTTGGACAACGTCTCGTAAGCCTGCTGCGCAAGAAGGAACAGTTCGGTCTCCCCGGCGGCTGTGTTCCTGTCGGGATGCAGTCTCTGGGCGGCTTCGAAATAGGCGCGTTTGATCTCCTCCTCCGAGGCGTCTCGCGCGATACCCAGAATGGAATAATGATCCTGCTTTTGAGACGACATCGTCACCCAATGAGTTGAACAAGCACGACGCTGATGTTATCGGGACCTCCCGCCGTATTCGCGGCGGCGACCAGGTTCTGACAGGCGCGCTGCAAACTGGGCGCTTCATTGACGGCGCGGACAATATCCTGTTCCGCCACGACCCCCCACAAGCCGTCGCTGCAGATCATCAACGTGCCGGGTTGAGGGAACGCAAGCGTGAAGATTTCCGGGTCGAGGATATCGCCCTGACCAAGCGCCTTGTATAACACGTTGCGATGCGGGTAGTTCTCCGCCTCCTCCGCGGTGATGTGACCCAGTTCCTGCAGGCGTTGGACCAGCGAATGGTCACGCGTGACCGTTTCGAGTCTCCCGTCGGGATAGATGAAACTGGCGCGGCTGTCGCCCACGTGCGCGATGGTGATCTGCTGTCCCAGCACCAGCGCGGCGGTCAGGGTGGTTCCGCTTCCCGGCGCTTCGCGCTGGATGATGCGTTGCGCCTCGCTGACCGCCCCCGACATGATCTCCTGAAAGGACTCCTCCAGCGTCTCCACTTTGACCTGAAAGAGGTAGGGTTGGAATTTCTTCAGGATGTATCCCGCAACGGTGCGGACGGCGGCGTTGCTCGCGACTTCGCCGAACTGATGCCCGCCCATGCCGTCCGCCACAATGTACAGACCGAAGGGCAGGTTCCCGGAATTGCCGGCCATGGTGGTCGTAAATGCGAGCAGGCTGTCTTCGTTCAGGTCGCGCTGCTTCCCGACCGATTGCCCCGCCGCGGAGATCAGTTGCTGAAGGTCGAACTGCATGTTCTGGCTGCTGACGATGGCTTTCAGTTGCTCTTCCGTGAGAGGCGCGGTATTGGCGGTATCCATTACCTTCTCTGGGGGCGTCGAGCGGTTTCCGAACAAAAAGCGGAAAATTTTATCCACAAAAACTCCTTCTCACGCGAGCGCCTTACGCAAGCAACGCGTATACATGATGATCGGTGGAGCCGATGTACACGACATCGTCGTATACCAGGGGGGTGCCGGTAATGGCTCCCTCCGTGCCGAATTTCCACCGCAGTCTTCCCGTGCGATATTCGAGGCAATACAGATTTCCATCCACCGAACCGCAATACAACGAATCCTTGTAGATCACAGCCGACCCGTTCACCTGATGATCCGTGCGGAAACGCCAAACCTCCTTCGAACTCCTGGCTTCCACGGCATAGATAAACCCGTCCGCCGCGCCGACAACGATGAGATCGTCGGCGATGCACGGCGTGCTGATGGAGGACTTACCCAGGCGGAACCGCCACAACACCCAGCCGTTTCGCGGATCCAGCGCATACAACGTATTGTCCACCGACGTGAAATAGATGGCTTGCCCGGTGCCGGTCGTCGAGGACGTGATGGCGCGCTTCGCGCGGAAGCGCCATTTCATTTCTCCGCGGAAATTCACCGCGTAATAATCCCCGCTTTCGCAGCCAAAATATACCATCTCGCTCATCACGAACGGCGTGGATCGAATGGCGTCCGCGGACTCGAAGCGCCATGCCATCCGTCCGCTGTTGATATTGACCGCGTGCAGGTAACGATCGTCCGACCCGAAAAAGATATGCCCTTCCGCTACGGTTGGGGAGGAACGGACGGGAGCGTCCGTGTAATACGTCCAAACCACCTTGCCGGAACGGGCGGAGACCACGTGCAGGCGCTGATCCTCGGAACCGATAAAAATGTTCCCCTCCACAACGAGCGGACGGGAAACGATGCCGCCGTCGGTCGGATACTTCCACTGGAATTTCCCCTCCGCCGCGTCCAGCGCATACAGGTTATGGTCGTACGAACCGATGTAAAGGGCGCCCTGATGGATCGTGGGCGTGCCGCGGATCTCATCCTCGCATTTGAATTTCCAGAGCGGCTTGATCCCCTCGCTCTTGATGGGACCCGTCTTCGGACCCATTCGCACGAGTATTCCCGTTTTACGGGCGATCGAAACCAGCGCGTCCCTCATTTCAGAGGCGCTCTTGAAGCGGTTCTCCGGATCGTACTCCAATGTCCGGTTTACGATCGCCTCCATTTCGGGGGAGACGGTGGGATTGATGCGTCGGATGGGGCGTTCGGCGAAGGAGAACGGGGGTTCGAGGCGCGGGTCGCGGCGCGTCAACGCGTGATGCAGGGTGGCGCCCAGCGAATAGATATCCGCCGCCTGCGTGGCTTCGCCGCGATACTGTTCGGGCGGGGAATAACCCTCCGTGCCGATCATCGTCCCCTTGATGCCGGACTGGAACGCCTTGGCGATGCCGAAATCCACCAGCATGATGTCGCCGCTGGAATTGATCATCACGTTCGAGGGCTTCATGTCGCGGAAAATGATGGGATCCGGCTTGTGTTTGTGCAGGTAGTCCAGCACGTCGCACAGGTCAATCGCCCACGTCAACACCTGTTCCTCCGACAGGAAACCGTTCGTCTCATTGATGACGGCTTCCATGTCCTTGCCGTGAATGAATTCCAGCACGAGATACGAGCGGCTTTCCAGAGAAAAATAATCGTAGATCTTCGGAATGGAGGGGTGATGCAGGGTGGCGAGCAGGTTGGCTTCGCGCTCGAAATTCTGCACAATGGTCTCCCGAACCAGCGGATCAGGCGCGCTGTTGATCATCTCCTTCACCGCCACCAGTTTGGTCACGTTCGGAAAGTGCATGTCGCGGGCGCGATACACCGAACCCATTCCCCCAAGCCCCACCACCTCCTGGATCAGATAGCGCTTCGCAAGGATGACTCCCGCCTGGAGTTGGGGTTTGGTAATGACCTCATCGTCCCCGTCGTCGTCGTCTGATAGTTCGGGAAAGATTCTCGTTTCCAGGGTAACTCTCCTATCTGATAAATTATAGTTTGCCCTTGATTGTTTGACAACCGCAATCCTGGGGGATTATACGCCAATGGATCGGGCGCCGTCCTATACAAAAGTCTTGCAAGGAACGCTTTTCTACGGCAAAATACCGGCGCTGTGAAAATTCTTGCGGTCAGCGATGAAGTAGTCGAACGACTCTACAGTCTCTGCCAGAACGGTCATTTCAACGACGTCGAACTGATCGTTGGATGCGGCGACCTGCCCTTTCCGTATCTCGAGAACATCGTCACGTTCCTGAACGTCCCTCTCGTATACGTTCCCGGCAATCACGACCCGGTCCACCGCGAAGGCGACGTAAAGACGCTCGTCGAAGGCGGTTCGAACCTGGACCGGAAACTGATCCGCCTGAAAACGTTCCTGATCGGAGGCTTGGGCGGGTGCATCCAATACCGTCCCGACGGGACGAATCAATACACCCAGACCGACGCCTACCTGCGCGCATTCAGCATGGTACCCCGCCTGCTCCTGAACCGCCTCCACTACGGGCGTTCCATGGATATTCTCATCACACACTCGCCCCCCTTCGGCATCCACGACGACGACAGCCGGGCGCATCAGGGACTCAAAGCCATCAACTGGCTTATACGCGTTGCCAAGCCCCGCTACCATTTGCACGGTCACACCCATTTCTATCGCCGCAACCTCGTTGAATCGGAAACCGTGCGCAAAGGCACAAGGATCATCAACGTCCACCCCTACAAGGTGCTGGACGTTCACCACTAACCATGTCCAGCGAATCTTTCTCGGATCAGTCCCGCGCCGATTTTCAGCGCGCCCTCTTCAAGGCGTTCCTGAACCGCGTCCGCGACTCCCTTTCGGGACGGCGCACCACCCTCCTCTCTTACGACGACATCAAGGAGAAGCTCCACATCGGCGGACCCATTTATCGGGGCGTGCAGACCGTTCGGGTGGATCAGATCGCGGGGAGTCTGAACCGCTATCACGAATTCGACCGCGTCTTCCTTCCCGCCTCCGATAAACTCGCCGAACGCTGGCAGAGCGTCAACCGCGCTTTTTATCAGGAGGTCAGCCTCCCGCCGGTCGTCCTGTATAAAGTGGGGCAGGTCTATTTCGTGGTGGACGGACATCACCGCGTATCGGTCGCCCGCAAACAGGGACAACTCTACATCGAAGCCGAGGTGCGCGAGTGCGCCACGCGCGTGGACATCACGCCCGACATCAAACCTGAAGACCTGGAAATCCTCGAAGATAAGGTACACTTCCTCGAACGCACCTCGCTCGACACGCTCCTCCCCGATGCGAACATCGAACTGACGATCCCCGATGGATACGACCGCATGTTGGAACACATCGCCGTGCATCGCTACTTCATGGGGCTGGATTGGAAGCGCGACATTTCGGAGGAGGAGGCGATCGGGCATTGGTACGAAACGGTGTACATGCCCATCGTCAACGTGATCCGCGAAACCGGCATCCTGAAGGCATTTCCCGGCAAGACCGAAGGCGACCTTTATTTGTGGGCGCTGGATCACCAGCATTACATCGCGGAGGAAGGCGCTCCGCTTCAACCGCCCGAGGATGCGGCGCGTACATTTGTCGAAGATAAAAACGCGCCGCGCAAAAAACGCGCCGCCAAACGATCGGAGAAAAAATGACCTCGACACATCCCCTCGCAGGAGTCTACGCCGCGGCGGTGACTCCGCTGAAACCCGATTCGACCCTGGACCTCGAATCTGTCCCCGTCCTGTTGAGATTTCTCGCCTCCCGGGGCTGTCACGGAGCGTTGTTCTTCGGCACCACCGGCGAGGGACCGTCCTTCTCTCCATCCGAACGCGAGGCGTTATTGCGTTCCGTGCGCGCCTACCGAAACATCGTGCCGGGCTTCCGCCTTCTTGCAGGCACAGGGACGCCCAGCCTCTCCGAAACCGTCGAACTGACCAAACTCGCCTTCGACCTGGGTTACGAGGCTGTCGTCGTCCTGCCTCCGTATTACTTTCGCAAAGCGACCGACGACGGCTTATTCAATTGGTTCAGCGAGGTGATTCGTAAAGCCGTTCCCTCCGATAAACACCTGCTCGGCTATCACTTCCCGAATGTGGCGGGGATCGGATTCTCCCTGGAACTGCTTGCCCGGTTGAAAGACGCCTTTCCCTCGCAGTTCGCAGGCATCAAGGATTCCTCGCACGACCCCGCCCTCGCCAGCGCGCTGGGAAAAAAATTCGGCTCCGATTTCGTCGCGTTCACAGGCACGGATTCTTATTTGCAACTCGCCATGCAGAACAAAGCCGCAGGCTGCATCACCGCCGCCGCCAATTTGATCTCGCCCGACCTGCGCGAACTATGGGACCTGACGCAGGCGGGAAAGGATGCGTCCGAAGTGCAGGCGCGCGTCACGAGACAAAGACACATCCTGGAGGAATATCCCCCCTTCCCGCCCACGTTGAAGGCTCTCATGCGCCGAATGCACGGACTTCCGCGCTGGGCTGTCAAACCGCCGCTGGAGGAACTCCCCGATGAGTTGGCGCAAATAGTCGAAGCAAAACTAAACGCGGAACAACCGCCTTCCGGCTAACCGATTGCAGACCGCAACTTCGTCTGCCGGATGGCTTGTTCCGCCGTTTCGACGGTGTCCTCGAAATCCCAGGAGGAATCCCATTCCAGGTTGGTGTCGGAACTTGCCGCAAGCGTCTTCAATTGAGCGAGTTTCTTTTCCAGGTCCTTTATGGATTGCTCCACAATATCAGCCTGTTTCGTCGCCTCGGATTTTGCCTCCTGCTTTTCCTTGTTCAACCCGAACGCCGCCAGGACGGACGTCCACCCCGCGCCGATCGTGATGGCTTGAAGAAGGTCCTGCGCGAGCAACGCGGAGAAGAACCCTCCCAGCAGAACGTATAACAGGGACCAACTCCTGAACATGCCCTGCCGCTTCCTCTCCAGGTCGTCCCTCTGCTTGTCGGCGTCGTTCGAGAAGGCGTCAATAAGCGCGGGGTTTGCGGTGGAGGGATTCTCAAGAGCCTTTTGTCTTAATTCGGAAAGTTCCTTGTTCTTCTTCTCCAATTCCTTGAACTCGTCCTCGAGTTTTGCCCCGCTTGCCGTCGGTATCGTCCCCCCGATCACGAAATAGATCGTGACCAGCGCCCCAAACACGCCCAGAACAACATACAAAATCCCCTGCAGCCAATTGGGGGGATTTGTCGTCGCCCAACTAAAAAGATTAGCCAATTCGATCTCGCCCATGGGGAACCTCCTGGTTTGATGACGGATGCAACGCTTCCGCTTATTGTCACCACTATACTCCTTTTTAGAGGCGGATTCAATGACTTTCATAACGAACAGGTTACAGGTATTTTGGATACAATATCTCCCATGACCCCCTGGCGGCTGCTCCTCACCCCTCCCGCGCGCGGCGCGTGGAACATGGCAGTGGACGAATCCATCCTCGAACACATCGGACGCGGCGCATCGCTCCCGACCCTGAGGCTGTACGCGTGGACCCCAGCCTGCCTCTCGCTGGGACACGCCCAACCCTTCGCGGACGTGGACGTGGAACGCCTCAAAGCGCGCGGCTGGGAGGTCGTCCGTCGTCCCACCGGCGGACGGGCGATTTTGCATACGGATGAATTGACGTATTCCGTCATCGCCCCGAACGACGAGCCGCGCGTGGAGGGAAGCGTGCTGGAAAGTTACAACCGCCTGGCGCAGGCATTGTTGCTGGCGGTGAAGAATTTGGGCTTGCCGGTCGAAATGAAAAACGACGCGGCGCAAGAGGTCATCTTGCGCGACAACCCCGTCTGCTTTGAAGTTCCATCCACCTATGAAATCACTGCGAATGGAAGGAAGTTGATCGGCTCGGCGCAGGCGCGCAAAAAGGAGGGCGTGCTGCAACATGGATCGCTCCCGCTGACCGGCGATCTCTCGCGTATCTGCCAGGCTTTGGTTTTCGAGGACGAATCGGCGAGGGAAAACGCCGCGAAGCGATTGCTCGAACGGGCGGCGACCGTCGAATCCGCTTTGGGGCGGGAGGTCGGTTGGGAATCCGCCGCGCAGGCTTTCGTCGGCGCGTTCGAAGCGCAGTTGGGATTAAGGTTCGAGCGGGGGGAATTGTCCGAGTCCGAATCCAAAAGGGCGGAGGGACTGGCCGGGGAGAAATACGATCATCCCTCGTGGACGGAACGCGTGTAAGAAAATCCCAGGGGTCTTCGCCGGATTTGCGTCATCCCTGGTCGTCCACAAAGATCGTGTTCGGAAAACCGAGCGCCGCAAAAAACTTGAAGAGATACGCCTCGGCGTTGATCTGTGCCTGTTCGAGGATTCCGTCCTCGAACGCGGCTTTGAGGATTTCCTGCTCCGCCTTTTGCCGCACGAGCGTTTCGAGGTTCGGGTCGGGTTTGGTCAGCAAACCGGTGTCGCGGTCGTAGACGTAGGATTTTTCGTTATCGAGCGTGGCGATGAAGATTTCGGCGGGAGGCAGTTTTACCCTCAGCACGTTGTTTTCGTAGCGCATGTCTTCGGGGCGGAGTTTTTCCATGTCAATACCCGCGATGACCGTGCCGTGTCCGACGAACAGGATCTTGTCGCCGAACAACGCCTCGAACGCGCCGCCCCCGGTTTGACCCGTGATCACCTTTTCGACGCTGTATTGGATCGTCTCCAGACGCGCCAGCGCGCGGATCTCGTTGATGTAGGTCACCGGGTCGGGGATGATCGTCGGCGTGGGGTTGAGCAGGTTCGCCACCTGCGTCTGCATGGCGCGGTTCTGTTCGTTCAACGTTTGGAAGGGCGCCGTCGCGGCTTGCGAGGATTCGCGCACGGTCTGCACGATCATGTACGCGGCGACCACGATCACGATCAGGATCAAAAGCGACAGCAGGCTGTTGTTTTTCATGGGCGTATTATAATCTCTGCAAATACCGTGAGACACAAGCGCATCTTTTTGACGCCTTTCATTTTTGTCGCGTTCATGCTGGGGAGTTGCGATTCGCCGCGCGTTGCCCCGACCCGGGCGACTGAAACGCCCGTCCCTTCCACGCCCACAGCGGAGGCGACCCCGGCTCCCGCTTCGCCGCCGACAGGGGAACTGGGGCTTGCGGAAAATCCCCTGATCCTCGCCCTGCCCCCTTCCGCCGACGCGCCGGAACAGATCAGCGCCGCGCGTGAGATCGCCGCGCAGTTCACCGAACGGACGGGATACGTGGTGGTGGTGAGCGCGCCGGAGTCGTACTCCGCGCTCGTGGAGGCGCTCGAAATGGGAAACGCGCACATCGCCCTGCTCGATCCGCTTTCATACGCGCTCGCCTATCAAAAGGACCTGGCGCGCGCGCAATATGCGGTCGTGAGGGAAGAGGAGATCAAATATGGGGCGCAGTTCCTTGCGCCGCGCAAGGGCGGGTTCGAATCCTATTTCAACGCGGAGACCGGACGGAACACGGACGACGCGTCCGTCGCGCTGGCGCAGTTCAACGATAAAAAACCGTGCTGGAGCGAGGAGAGGTCGCTTTCGGGGTATGTGATTCCGCTTGGGGCGTTGAATCAGGCTCGGGTCCAGGCGAGACCCGCCGCGTTCGTGGGAGGTCAGACCACGGTGGTGCGATCCCTGTACGTGGGAGGCATCTGCGATTTCGGCGCGACGTACGTTGACGCGCGCAGGTTTCCTTCGCTCGAGGACGAAATGCCGGACCTGATGGAACAGGTCCTGGTCGTCTGGCAGATCCCCAAAATGATCCCCTATGAGGTGCTGGCGTTTTCCACGAACATGCCCCAGCCCATGCGCGAGTTGTTTGCGAATCTCATCCCCGCCATCCGGCAGACCGACGCGGGGAACGCGGCGTTCAAAGAGGCTTATGGCATCGAGGAATTGCAGGCGGTGAACGACGGCGATTTCAGGGATTTCCATTTCCTTGTGAAGGAATCCAGGGTGGACCTGATTTTGCTCTTGAATGAAAGATGATTTTCTTAATCAAAATTCACTTGTCATAATTCCGAATAGGCTGTATTATCTCCCGACGTAAGGGAACCCTTCCCAATCCAAATCCAAAGAGGAGAAGAATATGAAAAAGTCACTGTATCTGTTCTTCGCGATGACGGTCTTCGCGCTGGCGCTCGCCGCCTGTGCCCCCGCCACCCCGGCACCCACCCAGGAACCGGCCGCTCCGGAGCCGACCGCTGTTCCGCCCACTGAGGTCCCGCCAACCCCCACTGAAGAACCCATGCCGGCTTTAGGTTCACCTGAACACCCAATCAAGGTCCTCTTCGTCCCATCCGTGGATGTAGACTTTATGATCTCGAGCGGTGACCTGATCGAGCAGGCTCTGAACGAAGCCACTGGGTTGACCTACGAGGTCAGCGTCCCAACCTCCTATGCTGCTACCATCGAGGAAATGTGCGCCTCCCCAGATGACACCATCGGCTTCATCCCGGCCCTTGGTTACGTGATTGCCAACCAGTTGTGTGGTGTAGAGCCCGGCCTGGCAGCCGAACGCCGTGGCTGGAATGTCTATTGGACTGGCTTCTTCGTCGCCCGCGACAGCGAATACCAGACCCTGGAAGATCTGGCTGGCGCCAGGTGGGCTTACCCGGATGCTGGCTCCACCTCTGGATACCTGTACCCCGCCTCCATCTTCAGCGACTTGGGAATCGAAGTTGGCGAAACTATCGAGGCCGGCGGTCACCCGCAGTCTATCCTCGCTGTCTACAATGGCCAGGCCGATGTCGCCACTGCTTTCTTCAGTCCCCCCTTGCTGCCAGAAGGCTCCTGGGCGCCAACTGATAATCCGGATGTTCCGGATGAAGTCGTTGACTCCTGCGCCCCGAATGCAGATGGTGAGTTATGGTGCGGTGAGTACCGTGTCCTGGATGCCCGCGGCACCGTGACCGGTGATGCCCCCGACATCGTTCAGGAGGTCCGCATCCTGACCCTCTCCAAGGAAATCCCCAACGATACCATGTCCTTCTCACCGGATTTCCCAGATGAGTTGAAGCAGACCATCATCGATGCCTTGATCGAGTTTGTCAGTCTTGACAACGAAGCCTGCGCCAACTCCCTCTGCCACGAAAACTTCTACGGCTGGACTGCAGTTGGACCAATTGCCGACGAGAACTTCGACGGTGTCCGCATTCTGGTCGCCCAGCAGGGGATCACGCTCGAAGACCTTGGCCAGTAAGCAGGATTAGACGCTTTACTATCTCTTGCCCCAGGGACCCCTGGGGCAAGATTTAAATTTAGACAGCATTCATTTTCCGAGTTTATTCGAATCGTCATCGTTTGAGATGGAACACAAGAAAGGCGGTATATCACCATGCTAGAAGTCAAAAATCTCTCCAAAGTGTACGATGGTGACGTGCAAGCCCTCAAGAATGTCAGCTTTAACGTAGAGCAGGGTGAATTTCTGGCTGTGATCGGATTAAGCGGATCTGGAAAATCCACCCTGTTGCGCTGTATCAACCGGCTGATCGAACCGACAAGCGGACAGATCATCTGGAAGGGACAGGATGTCACCGCCGCCAGCCAGGATGAGATGCGCCACATCCGTCGCAAGATTGGCATGGTCTTCCAGCATTTCAACCTGGTTTCCCGTTCAAGGGTCATCACCAATGTCCTGGCAGGGAGGCTGGGGTATGTCAATCCCATATTGAGCGCCCTCAACCGCTTCCCAAAAAGCGACATTGAAATGGCTCTCGCCCAGCTTGACAGGGTCGGCATTAAGAATCAGGCATACAAGCGCGCCGACGAACTCAGTGGCGGCCAGCAGCAACGGGTGGGGATAGCCCGCGCCATGATGCAGGAACCCGCCATGATCCTGGCTGATGAACCCGTCGCCAGCCTGGACCCCGTCCTGGCCCATTCCATCATGCAATATCTTGAGAAAATCAACAAAGAAGATGGCGTCACCGTTCTTTGCAGCCTGCACTTCCTGGACCTGGTGCATCGATACGCAGATCGGGCAATTGCTCTCAACGAAGGGGTATTGATGTTCGATGGAGCGCCAAATAAGATCGATGATGATAAGTTCCGGGAAATCTATGGCAAAGATGCAGAGCGTGTTGGATAAAGGAGTCAACCGATGAGAAAAATTTCATCTCCGATCAGATCCCTTGCAGTTGGGTTGATAACACTCCTGGTCTTTGTCATTCTTGCGTATGGCTTTACAGTGACCGATATCAACTTTGAAGAAACCCGTTCTGAACGGCGCGTGGCTTCGCTCACACGAATCCTCAGGGCTTTGGCGCACCCAAAAATTTTCGATTATGAATTTGAAGCGGTGGATGTTGAGATCCCCTTTTATCTTGGGTGCCCCGAAGAAAGCGTCGAACCCCCTGAGGTGGACCGGTCAAGAGCGTATATTCTCACAAGTGCAGCGTGCGCCGAACCGGGGGAAACCATTGTTGTGGAAGGATTTAACTTCCAGGAAAACTCATCTGGTCCGATCAACTTCATCGGGTTCAGCCCGGGGGCTCCAGATGGCGTTCCCCTCCAAATGGGCAATTTCCAGGCAGATGCGCAGGGTAATTTCCGGGTTGAAGTGACCATCCCCAAACGTCAGGTCAGGGAAGACCCGCAGGCCATCCGCGCCACCGGAAGAGTGCGTGTCGGATCTCCTGCGATCTCCCAGGAAGCCCGCGTCACCTGGGACAAAATTGTTGAAACAGTGTTTATGGCGCTGCTGGCCACTGCTTTCGGTACCCTGTTGGCTATCCCCGTCAGTTTCTTTGCCGCCCGCAACCTGATGTCAGATATTAAGATTCCACTCAGCAATATTTCCCTTTCGCTGATCGGATGGCCCCTAGGCATTTGGTTGGGGATAAAGGCAACTCAGTTCCTCACAAACTTACTATCTCCCCTTTTTAGTTCATTTCTTCTCACCCTGGCGGGCACCGTCGTCCTGCCTGTTTCGGGATTTATGTTCGTAAGGTGGTTCCTGTCCACTCAGGGTGAGGATGCAGGACTGCAACCAAGAGACCGTATCGCGAACCTGCTCTACACCCTGGCAGCAGCCATCCTGGTGCTTATCTCTATTTTGTTCCTGGGAAAACTTCTCCTTCAGATCGGCGAGTACCTTACACCGAATGAAGAAGTTCCGCTTTATTTCATCCGAAAGTTTATTTTCCAGTTGGGAGACATCATCACCATGCTGGTACCCGCCATCGCTGCTCTGGTCAGCGGTGGGATTTTTGGCGGCTTATTTGGTAAATTCGGCCAGACGATCAGCGACAGCATCGCTCCTGCGGCAGGGAAAGCCATCAACCTGATCATCACTCCCATCGCCGGCGCTGCGATCGCTGTTCTTCTTCTTCAAGGAGTGGATTGGTTTTATCAGTTCAATAACCCGGCCGTCACGATCTATTGGCCCGCCGGGATTGGCGCGGTCGTCGGGTTGGTATTGGCAATCCTGGCTTCATCGAAACAACCGTTGCCGATAGGCAGCGTTCTCTACGGTATCGTACGCACCATTCTGAACGGCACCCGCTCTGTCGAAGCGCTCGTTATGGCCATTGTTTTCGTAACCTGGGTAGGGCTTGGCCCGTTTGCCGGTGTACTTGCATTGGCGCTGCATACGGTCGCCTCGCTCGCCAAGTTGTATTCCGAACAGGTCGAGAGCATTCTCGAAGGCCCGCTGGAAGCAATTCAGGCAACCGGCGCCAACCGCCTGCAGACCATCGTCTTTGCCGTCGTACCGCAGATCATCCCGCCGTATATTTCCTACACCATGTACCGTTGGGATATCAACGTCCGCATGTCAACCATCATCGGTTTTGTTGGCGGTGGTGGGATTGGTTTTATCCTCCAGCAGAACATCAATTTGTTAAACTACCGGGCAGCCAGCGTCAACATGCTGGCTATTGCAGTCGTCGTTGCATCGATGGACTATATCTCGTCCGTGCTTAGGGAGAAATACGTTTAGGAAATCCCGGGGCTTCTTTGTTGCCTGACGCACGAATTACACGTTCAGGGAGTTGTTGATGGAACTGAAGGTATTGCCGATCTTGGGTCCCAGCAGGCGCATGACGGCAATCACGACGATGGCGACGAGCGCGAGGATGATCGCGTACTCGACGAGGCCCTGACCTTTTTCCTTGGGTGCGAACAACATGACGGTAATTCCTTTCTGAATGAAATTTTTCTTTTCCGGGAACCGCTCCTCGGAACTGCCCTTATTGTATTCGCCCCCGCAAATATTTCAAGAAAATAATTTCAAACCTGCTTACATCCTTGTTAGGCTGAAAATTTTGCAATGCGACGCATCCCAATACAACGTCCCGCCGGGCGGCGGGACGCGTAACCTTTTGGCGCATGGTTTTCGATGAAAGGCGGCGGGTCAAAAGGTGTCCATGGACCTGCTGATGGAACTGAAGGTGTTGCCCACCTGGGGTCCCAGCAGGCGCATGACGGCAATCACGACGATGGAGACGAGCGCGAGAATGATCGCGTACTCGACGAGCCCCTGTCCTTCTTCTGTGGGAGCGAATAACATGGCAGAAATCCTTTCCTAAAAAATATTGTCCGAGGCGGCGTTCCCGGGTATTACCATTCTAGTCAATTTCAATTCTTTTTCAACCCCCCGGGGAACTTCTTTCATTTTTGTTGACTGGACGCTCTATGTCGTCGGGACCATCCTCAACGCTTTAGTTACAAGACCCTGCGGGTCGAAATATGTTACAGCCCTTCATTAGCGGATTTTCATAATCCCGCGCGGGGTTTCCCCTTTTTCGGTAAAATCGCCGCCATGTTGAAACGGATTCTCGAATTCATCTGGCGCACGATCCTTTTTGCGGGGGCGGTGGGCTTGCTGGGACTGGTCCTGCCGCGCCTGATCACCGCGCTGCACGCATGGAACAAGATCCACCCGCCGGAGGACGCCCCCTCCGAGCGCGTCGCCATCGTTTTCGGCGCGGGCTTGCGAAGAGACGGGACCCCCACCGCCGTCCTGCGCGACCGGGTGGAGACCGGCGCCCGCCTGTACTTCGACGGCAAGGCGGAAAAACTGTTGATGAGCGGCGATAACCCGACGCTGGAGTACAACGAACCGCTTGCCATGCGCCGTTATGCCGTCTCTCTGGGCGTGCCGGAGGACGCCATCGTTCTGGATTACGCCGGCAGGCGCACCTACGATACGTGTTACCGGGCAAAGGTCATCTTTGGGGTGGAAAGCGCCCTGTTGGTGACGCAAAAGTTTCACCTGCCGCGGGCTTTGTTTCTCTGCAATGCGCTGGGCGTGAAGGCGCATGGGGTGGAGGCGAACAACCTGAACTATCGGAAGATCTCCCTGTTTTTCTGGAACGTTCGGGAGCAATTCGCCACGTTGACCGCGTTTATGGACTTGTTCGTGGATAGACCTCTCCCGGTTTTGGGGCAGGCTGAGCCGATCTTCCTGGATTGACGATGAAAATGTGGACTACGCTGCGCTCCAGTTATCCACAAGCGGCTTCCGCGCCGCGCCCGACAGGGGGGAAACCTCCCCTTTCGGTACTGGCGTCGCGTCCATATTTAGGGGGAGCAACCTTTCAAACCTGATTGTTCGGACAATCCGCCTGTGGATAACACGCGATTATCTGTGGAT
Organism: Chloroflexi bacterium CFX6; assembly: GCA_030263595.1. Classification (GTDB taxonomy): domain Bacteria; phylum Chloroflexota; class Anaerolineae; order Anaerolineales; family Villigracilaceae; genus Defluviilinea. The sequence continues at coordinate 641 of SZPG01000028.1, read as the reverse complement.
AAACGGCGTCCCTTGTGGAGAAGTCGGTAAAGCGGACTTTTTTCGCCCGGATAGCCGACCCCATATATGGGGGGCGTCTTTTCCACCGGACGAAATATAGAAGCTTCGATAAATCCCCTCTTTTTGTGGATGGAAGGTGGATAAGTTGCCCCGCATCTCTCCACAGGAGGGAAAAGCCGTTCGGACGGAATCAGCCCCACATCCAGAGTGAAGCGGGGAAGTTCCTCCACATCTTGGGGTTTGGGGGCTTTGTCCACAATATCCACACCCCCTACTGCTATTACGAATCTCATATCCTCTTTAAGTTGCTTGAATATAAATATTAAATCCTGTACAATGCCTGTAGTACAGCCCCTCTTTCATTGTTGGGAGGTTCCCATGGAGATGATCAAGGTTTCTGCAAACTCCCGTACCTCTGCCGTTGCCGGGGCAATTGCGGGTGTCGTCCGCGAACACAAGCGGGCGGAAGTGCAGGCGATCGGCGCCGGAGCGGTGAACCAGGCGGTGAAGGCGCTGGTGCTGGCGGTCGGATATCTGAAGAACGACGGGCTGGACGTGGTCTGTGTGCCGGAGTTCGCGGATGTGACCATCGAAGACAAGGTGCGAACCGCCATCAAACTGGTGGTCGAAGTGCGCTAGCC
>SZPG01000027.1 GCA_030263595.1 Chloroflexi bacterium CFX6 | reverse complement strand
CCCAACGGGACACAGCGACCTTCGCTCCGTGACGGTCTTTTAGACCCAGACACGATCGGTCTGCTGTGTCCTTGTGTTTTACCATACTTATCATACTAGGGATTGAAGCCCGATTTCCCCTGGCTTCCGCTTTCCATTTTGAACCAGCAGGAATACTACGACCATCACTTTCTTTATCACGTTGCGCTGATCCCCTTCACGTATTTCGCGGACCTGCGCGTCGGCGCGAAATGGTCGGCGGCGCTGTTTTCGAGCCTTGCCTTTCTGGCGACGTGGTATCTCTTCCATCGTCAACGCGTGCCGTATGCGTGGCTGTGGTCGCTGGCTTTGCTGGGGATCTCGGACGCTTTCCTCTATCGCATGAGCGTGACGCGCGCGCAATCGCTTTCGCTTGCCGCGCTTGCCCTTGCGTTCGCCTGGCTCCTCGAGCGGAAATACAAACATCTCGCGGCGCTGTCGTTCGTGTACGTCTGGCTGTACGACGCCTTTCCTCTCGCCCTCGCGTTCGCCGCGCTGTATCTGGTGGCGGTTGCCGTCGTCGAACGGCGCCTCGAATACAAGCCTCTGCTTTATATCGGCGGGGGCATCCTGCTGGGGATGATCGTCAATCCGTACTTCCCCGATAACGTCATCTTTTCGTGGCATCACATGTTCCCCAAACTGACCGACGCCACGTCCGTCCGCGTCGGCAATGAGTGGTTTCCCTACGACACAAAACAAATCCTCGAGAACTCGTTCCCTTCGCTGGCTGCGTTCGTCAGTGGGATTTTTGCGCTCGGACTGACCGACAGGAAAATGGATGTGCGGACCGCCTTCGCCCTGCTCGTCTCGCTGCTCTTTGGACTCATGCTCTTTCAGGCGCGCCGCTTCGTGGAATATTTCCCGCCGTTCGCCCTGGTCTTCGCGGCGTTCGCGTGGGCGCCTCTTTTCACCGACTTTCGGTTTGCCTCCGCCGCATCAACCGATTCCCTCCTCAAACGGATGCTCGTCAACGCGCCGGCGCTTTTGCTGTCGGCGGCGGTCGCGCTCAGTATCGCCCGATCAGTTCCTCGGGCGCGCGAAGCGGTGGACAATTCCAAGCCCTACGACCTGTACGCGGGCGCCTCCCGCTGGCTGGAGGAAAATACCCCCGCCGGTTCCCGCGTCTTCCAGACGGATTGGGACGATTTTCCGCGCCTGTTCTATTACAACACGCGCAACACCTACCTGATCGGTCTCGATCCAACGTACATGCAACTCTACGACCCCGACCTGTACGATCTATGGACGCTCATCACGCAGGGAGAGGTGGACGGGCCGTCGAGGATCATCGCGGATACGTTCGGGTCGCAATACGTTCACACGGATCTGAATCATGGCAGATTCATCAGGGTCGCGGGGAAGGATCCCGGTTTGAAAGAGGTCTATCGCGACGACCAGGCGATCCTCTATGAAGTGCTCCCCGCGCCATGACGCTCGCGCGGGCGCTGCGGACGGAATCCTCCGGGAATGTTATACTGACATGCAGGATGCGACATGTATCTTTTCGATTTTTATGAGAAGCGGGAGCGCGCTAACCATGCCGGTTACCGATGAACAGGACGCCCTGGACGGGCTGCGGAAACTGGACCCAGCCTCCATCGGCGCCATCTACGACCGGCATTTCCCGGAAATCTATCGTTACGTCCGTTACCGCATCAACGACGATGCGGTTGCGGAGGACATTGCAAGCGACGTTTTCGTGCGCCTGCTCGAAGCCGCGCAAAGAAAGCGGGAGCCGCAGACCAGTCTCCGCGGCTGGTTGATCGCGACCGCCTCGAACGCGGTGAACGATCACCTGCGCCGCAAATACCGCAGACCGACCGAAGCCCTGTCCGATTCGATCCCCGACGCGGGCGTAAACCTCCATGCGGAGGTGGTCTCGCGCGAACAGAATCGCGCCGTCCGTCAGGCGTATGCCCACCTGACGCCCGATCAACAGCACGTTCTGGCGTTGCGATTCGGCCAGGGATATTCCCTCGAAGAGACGGCCTCCTACATGAGGAAGAACGTGAACGCCGTGAAGGCTCTCCAATTCCGCGCGCTCGCCGCGCTCCAGCGCCTGATTGGGGAGGTGGACGATGACTAAAGTGTATGAAATTTTAGAGATCTGTTTGAAAGAGATCGAACGCGGCGCGGACGTGGATACCGTCCTCTTCCGTTACCCCGAGTTCGAGAAGGAATTGCGTCCCCTCCTCGAGGCGTCCATGCAGGCGAAAGGGATGGCTGTCGGCGTCCCTTCCGAGGAGGCGGCGAGGCGCAGCCGCGCGAAGGTGCTTCAACGCGCCGCGCAAATGCGCGAAGCGAAAGCCGCGCCCGCCTCGCGCAGGATTTGGTCCGTTCCGCTGCGCCGCGCGCTGGTGAGCCTGGCGGTGATCGCGATGCTGTTTGTGAGCGGCACGGGGCTTGTGCGCGCGTCGTCCTCGTCGTTGCCCGGCGATAACCTGTATCCTGTGAAGCGCGCCTGGGAGGGATTATCCCTGTTCTTCACCTTCGACACGGTGAAGCGCGAAGCCTTGGAATTCGAACACGAAAACGAGCGGTTGAAGGAATTGCGCGAACTGATCGCGAAGGGCAGGTCCGCCGAAGTGGAATTTGCCGGGTACGTCACGCGTCGATCCGCGGACGAGTGGCGGGTTTCCGGCATAACGGTCTTTGTCTCGCCTGGGACCCGCCTGCCCGAACAGCCGGTCGTCGTCGGCGCGGCGGTGCGGGTGAAGGGACGGATTCAAGACAACGGCGTGGATGCGGAGCGGATCGAGGCGCTTCCTCCGGGTTCCAAACTGCCGGAAGTCGAGGACGAAGACAACCTGGAGATCGAAGAGGAGGAAGGCGAAGGGGCGAATCAGCCGATTGGCGTGGAGCCGGTTACCGGGTCCGCGACCGAAGCGCCGAACGTCCCGCCGACTGCGACGCTCGCTCCGAATCCAACGCCTGAGAGGATGTCCATCGAGGGCGTCCTCTCCTCCATGACGAATAATTTCATCGTGGTCAGTGGAACCCTGATAAACATCCAGTTTGCCGAGGTCAAAGGGACGCCGTTCGTCGGCGCGGTTGTGAAGGCTGAGGGATATTTCGACGCCGCAGGCGTTTTCATTGCCGCGAGGATCGAATTCAAGGGCGCGCCTCCGGGCAGCGCTCCGCCGACTTCGAACGAGGATGAAAGCCGGGACGATAACGGCAACGGGAACGACAACAACAACGACAACGACAATGATAACGACAACGACGACGATAATGGCGGGGGCGGAAATGACAATGACGCCGATAACGAGAACGATAACGACGGCAATGACGCGAACGATAACGATTGAACGTTTGCGGAGGCGAAGCCTCCGCAATTTTTTTAAGGGCAATTTCAACCGTGATGTACTACAATCGAGCCGCACGAATCGCCTTGCATTGACAGTTCCACCATTTCCGGCGGGATCGCGGTTTTCCCTGTCGCGAACTTTTACGAATTGAACGAAGGAGTCCACTGCAAAAGGTCTTTTTATCGCAAAGGCGCGAAGGACGCCAGGATTTTCAAGAACCAGGTTCAAGATCCGAATCTTTTTCGATCCGAATTTGTATTTCCTTCGCGGATCGCCTACGGTTTTCTTCGCGCGCTTCGCTTCTTCGCGGCGAGGATTTTGTTTTTTCAGGAGACCCACATGACCGACTTACACTTCTATCTTGGACGCGCGTACGACCCCGTCGAACAAACCGTCACGAACGAAGCGGCGACTTACGATCCCGACGACCTGACCACCCACGCGGTGGTGACCGGCATGACCGGCTCCGGCAAAACGGGTTTGTGCATTGCCATGCTCGAGGAAGCCGCGTTGAAGGGCATCCCCGCCATCGTCATTGACCCGAAGGGCGACCTGACGAACCTGCTGCTCCATTTCCCCGACCTTGCCCCGCAGGATTTTCAACCCTGGGTGGACGCCGACCAGGCGCGCCGCGCAGGCAAAACCGCCGAACAAGCCGCGCTGGAGGCGTCCCTGCAATGGCGCGACGGATTGAAGGAATGGGGGATCGGGCAGGAGCGCATCCTTGCGCTCAAGAACGCCGCGCAGTTCGCCGTCTTTACGCCCGGCTCCGACGCGGGCATCCCGGTCAGCGTTTTATCTTCGCTTGCCGCGCCCGAACTTTCGTGGAACGAAAACCGCGAAATCCTGCGCGAGAAGATCGCCAGCACGGTCACGGCTTTGCTGGGACTGGTCGGGTACGAGGATATTGACCCGCTTCGTTCGCGCGAACACATCCTGCTCTCGAACCTTTTCGAAAACGCGTGGAGCGCTGGAAAGGACGTCGAACTGACCGAACTCATCCTGCAAACGCAATCGCCCCCGTTCGACAAACTCGGCGCGTTCGCGGTGGATGCCTTCTTCCCCGCCAAAGACCGCATGGAACTCGCGCTGGTCCTGAACAACATCCTCGCCTCCCCCGCCTTCGAAGCCTGGCGCGTCGGTCAATCGCTGGACATTGCCTCCCTGCTCTACGCGGGCGACGGGCGTCCGCGCCACAGCGTCTTTTACCTCGCGCATCTGTCCGATAACGAGCGCATGTTCATCGTCACGCTCCTGCTCTCCGCCGTCGAAACGTGGATGCGCGCGCAAAGCGGCTCGACCTCCCTGCGCGCCCTCCTCTACATGGACGAGATCTTCGGGTATCTGCCCCCGCAGCGCAACCCGTCGTCGAAACCGCCTCTCCTTCGCATGTTGAAGAACGCGCGCGCCTTCGGTCTTGGCTTGATGCTGGCGACGCAAAATCCCGTTGACGTGGATTACAAGGCTCTCTCCAACGCCGGCACGTGGCTGGTGGGCAAATTGCAAACGGACCAGGACAAACAACGACTGCTCGACGGTCTCGAAGGCGCGGCGGGCGGCGTCTCGCGCGCCGAGTTCGACAAGTTGATCTCATCGCTCGGCAAGCGCGTGTTCCTCCTGCACAACGTCCATGCGAAGCAGCCCATCCTGTTACACTCCCGCTGGGCGATGAACTATCTTGCGGGACCCCTGACGCGGACCCAGATCCCCGCGCTCAACAAACTTACCAACGCGGACGCGTCGCTTCAGACCCAGCCCAAGCCTGCTCCCGCCTCCCAAGCCCTTTCCTCCGCTAAAACCGCTTCCCCGTCGTTCATGGCGTCAACCTCCCAAACGGAGCGCCGGTCCCCGGCTCCCAAAATCCAATCCTCCGATCCTCAATTCTCCGTCACCAAACCCTCCCTTCCCCCAACCGTCCGCGAATACTTCCTCCCGCAAACCTATTCCCTTCCCGAAGCCTTCAAAGCCGCCGGTCGAACCATGTCCCCCGAAGCGCGGATCGAGGGAGTGGTCTATCGTCCCGCGTTGATGGCGTCCGCCCAGGTCCGCATCCTCGACCGCAAACTCGGCGTGGACAGCGAACTCACGCGCGCGGCGTTCGTTCCCTCCCTCGAAAAACGCGGCGCCGTCCGTTGGGAGGAATACGCCTTCGACAGCCATGCGCTCGAAAACGCGGAGACCTCCCCCGCGCCTTCCTCCCGTTTTTCCACGATCGCTCCACCGTTGAACGATGTAAAGTTGATGACCGCGCTCCAAAAGGACTTCGCCGACTGGGCCCATCGCAACTCCTCCGTGCAGGCGCGCGCCAACCACACGCTGAAAGTGTACGCCGGTCCCGACGTGAGCCGGGCGGAATTCATGCGCGCCTGCGCCGACGCCGCCAGCCAGAAACGCGACGCCGAGATCGCCAAAGCCGTCGCGCAGATTGACCGTCAGCTCAAAACCCTCCAAGACAAACTCGCCCGCGAAGAACGCGAACTGCGCGAGGACGAAGCCGAACTCAGCCACCGCAAAGTGGAGGAGGCTGGCACACACCTCGAGAATCTCACCGGTCTCTTCGGCGGAAGGCGCAAGGCATCGCGATTATCCTCCTCGCTCACCAAACGCCGCCTGACCGAACAGGCAAAAGCGGAGGTCGAGGAATCCGTCAATGCCATTGCGGATTACAGGAAACAGATCTCCGAACTCGAAAAACGACGTGAAGAGACGATCGCCGAAATCAACGAGAAATGGGGAAGCGCGGTCAACGACATCACCGAAATGACCGTCACGCCGAAGAAAACGGACGTCTTCGTCAACCTCTTCGGCGTCGCGTGGACTCCGTATTACCTCGTCCAAACCGGCGCGGAGACTCTCGAACTCCCCGCGTTTGGGGCGGAGTAAATTTCCGATACCAGGTTGGAGATTGCTTCACTCCGCTCGCAATGACGGTTGTTCTCAGGAGAAACATGTTCTGGTTGATCTTAACCATCGCAATCTGGGGCGTCGTCCATTCGATTACCGCCTCGCTGGGATTCAAGGCGCTCCTCCGCCGCGCGCTCGGAGATGGATTCATGCGATTCTATCGTTTGCTTTACAACACATTCTCCGTCCTTAGTTTTGCGCCGATCCTGTATTTGATGTCCGTTCTGCCGGACCGGGATTTGTACCGCGTCCCCTCCCCGTGGAATTACGCGATGCTGGCGGGGCAGGGACTTTCAGCCATTCTTCTTCTTGCCGCATTCCTGCAAACAGACTCGCTGTCCTTCATCGGTTTGCGCCAATTGTTCGAAGAGGAAAAACCCGGGAAACTGGTGAAGACCGGTTTCTACCGCGTGATGCGGCATCCGCTGTACACGTTTGGATTGTTGATCCTCTGGCTTTCCCCGAGCGTCAGCCTCAATTCATTTGTCGTGTATGTCTCCCTGACGATTTACATTCTTGCGGGGGCGTATTTCGAGGAGCGAAAACTCCTGCGAGAGTTCGGGAGGGAGTACGAGGAATACAAATCCGTCACGCCCATGCTGCTTCCCGGCTTGTCGAAGACAGCCGCAAAGCGACGCGCGCCAGCGGGAAGTTCGACGGGAACAAATGAGGATGGGCGTCCGTTATAACGGGGTGTTCGATGCCAGTCGGTTTGAATGTGACGATTTCGCTACTCATGCCGCATTAATTTGCAACCTCTCTTGCAAGGTATAATTTTCGAGCCATGACGACAGTTTCACAACCTTATCAACGAACACCCGTCTTTCCGCAGATCGTCGCCGCCCTGGTTAGTGGCGTGACGTTGTTCTTTATCGCGATCATCGCCTGGACTTTGGGATACCAACTGCTCTACGCGGGACGTATCTTCCCCGGCGTTTCGGTCGCGGGCGTGGACCTCTCCGGTCTGACTCCCTCCGAGGCGGCTGTCAAATTGAACCAGACTCTTTCCTACCCCGTCAGCGGACGGATCCTGTTTCGGGATGGGGAAAAAGCCTGGGTGGCGAGTCCTGCCGAATTGGGCATGGTCTTCGATCCGTCGTCCAGCGCGATGTCAGCCTATCGGTTGGGAAGAAGCGGCGGCTTGTTCGAGGCGTTATCCGACCAGGTGCGGGCGCGCGCCGATGGGGCGTACGTCCAGCCGGTCATCGTCTTCGATCAGCGCGTCGCCTATCAATATCTGGGGCAGATCGCCCGGCAGGTGGATCAACCCATGCGGGAGGCGGGCTTGAGCCTGGAGGGGACGAACGTCGTCGCCGCGCCCGGTCAGGTCGGGCGGGAATTGAAGATTGACGCCACCCTGATCTATCTCGGCGCGCAACTGCAAACCTTCAGCGACGGCGAGGTGCCGCTCGTGATCCAGGAAGTGCAGCCCCAGATCATTGATGTGAGCGCGCAGGCGGAAATGGCGCGGCAGATCTTGAGCCAGCCCCTGACGCTGGTCGTGCCGAACGCCGGCGCGGCGAACCCGGGTCCCTTTGTGTACGATCCGCAGGTTCTCGCCAACATGCTCGGCGTACAAAAGACCCGGGACGGCATTCAGGTGATTTTGAACATCAACGGCTTGAGCGAAATGCTCCAGCCCGTCAAAGCCCGCGTGGACAGGCCCGCCGAAAACGCCAAATTCATTTTCAACGACACCACGCGCCAACTGGACCTGATGGAAGATTCGCAGACCGGGCTGGTGGTGGACGTGGAGGCAAGCGTCAAAGCCATCAATGACGCGTTGCTGCGCGGCGAGCATACCGTTCCGCTGGTCGTGGTGGAGCAACAGCCGCAAGTGCCCTCCACAGCCACCGGCGCGGAACTGGGCATCACCGAACTGCTCTGGGCTGAGATCTCCTACTTCTACGGTTCCAGCGCCGAGCGCATCCAGAACATCCAGGCGGCGTCGGCGCGTTTCCACGGCGTTCTCGTCGCGCCCGGTGAAGTGTTTTCCATGGGCGAAACCATGGGCGACGTGAGCCTCGAAAGCGGTTTTGCGGAGGCGCTCATCATCTATGGCGGGCGCACCATCAAGGGCGTGGGCGGAGGCGTGTGCCAGGTCAGCACGACCCTGTTCCGCACGGCGTTCTTCTCCGGCTTCCCGATCGTGGAGCGATATTCCCACGCCTATCGCGTCTCTTATTACGAAATGACCGCCAGCGGCGGGGTGAATTCCCAATTCGCCGGACTGGACGCGACGGTTTACTTCCCGCTCGTGGATTTCAAGTTCAGGAACGACTCGCCGTATTGGATCCTGATGGAAACGTACGTCAACGTCAACGCGCGCACGCTGACGTGGAAGTTCTACTCCACGAAGGATGGGCGCGCCGTGGATTGGAAAACCACAGGTCCCACCAACGTGGTCTCCGCGCCGCCCCCGCTTTACGAAGAGAACCCGGAACTCGGAAAGAACGAAATGAAACAGGTGGATTGGGCGGCAAACGGCGCAAACGTGACGGTCACGCGCACGGTTTTGAAGGACGGCGCGGTCCTCTTCCAGGATCAGATCACAACCCACTACGAACCCTGGCGCGCGATCTGCCAGTATGGACCCGACTCGAGGAACCCGGAGAAACTGGCGGAGGAAAAGAATCTGTGTCGCAACCCGTCCTCGTAAAAAAGAACGGTTTACGAGCCTTCGGAAAACGATCACGTAATATTGCGTAAGGCGCATTCTCTTACGCGCCCGCAGGCGTTGGAGAACGCCGGGTATTCTTAAGTCGTCACAACGGGTGGTACAATCCCACCCTGTTTGATCGGAGCATCCATGATAAGCGAAACATTGATCGAAATCCTTCGCTGCCCCAACTGCGTCCGCACGACGGGCGGCGAACTCAAACTCCACAGGGACGCATGGTTCATCTGTAACGACTGCGGGCGCAAGTATCCCATCGTGGACGACATCCCCGTCATGTTGATTGACGAAGGCGACAAATGGGTCAACGCCGCCGAAGCCGATCTGCCCGTCCCGCCGCCCTCGAAATAACGTAAGGCGGGATTCATCCCGCCGCGGAAAACGACATGAACGTCGAGGTACAGATTCAGGCTCTCTTGGACGACCTGACCAGCGGCGACGAGGGACGCGCGGAAAACGCGGTCGCTCCGTTGATCGAGATGGGCGAGGAGGCGATTCCCGCGCTGTTGGATTTGACCCGCTCTTCGGACGCGGACTCGCGCTGGTGGGCGTTACGCACGCTCGCAGGGTCGCCTCACTGCCGGACCGAATGGCTGATCCCGTTTCTATTGACCGACCCTGCCCCGGAAGTTCGTCAATGCGCGGCGCTTGGGCTGGCGCTCAAAACCGATGAAAGCGCGACCCAGCCTCTCGTCCAGGCGTTGAGCGATGAGGATGGCATGGTTGGCAGTCTCGCGGTCAATGCCCTGATCAAGATCGGCAAAACAGCGGTCCCCTCCCTCATCGAAACAGTGGAGAACGGAACGAAGTCCGCCCGCATCCATGCCCTGCGCGCGCTGGTCGAGATCAAGGATCACCGCGCCATCCCCGTTATGATGAAGGTAATGGAGAGCGACTCCGCCTTTTTGCAATACTGGGCGAAGGAGGGCTTGGACAGGCTTGGTTTGGATATGGTATACATAAAACCGGTATAAATATGAAATTTCTGAAAAACATCGAACGCCCCTCTGTGGGGAACATACTCTTTTGGATGATTGCCGCCGCCCTGGCGGTTGGCGGTTTCTTTTTTGCGCGCGGTTTGGTCAAGTGTTGGACGATCACGCCCCTGCCGGGCGTTGTCCCGTCCGAGTGCGGTGTGACAACTTCCGGGGCGGACGGTCCCGTGCTGGATGAGCAAGGCACGCCCGTCGCCGATGCGGCAACGCAGGAACTTCCGCCGCCGCCTGTCGCGATCCCCGACGCGGACCTGCCCCCCGCATGGGACGGCGCCAGCCGCGTCAACATCCTGTTCCTCGGCTTGGACGAGCGCGATTGGGTGGAAGGCTTGGGCGCCCCCCGTTCGGACACCATGATCCTCTTTACGGTTGATCCGCTCTCGAAAACCGCAGGCATGCTCTCGATCCCGCGCGATCTGTGGGTCAACATTCCGGGGTTCGGATACAGCCGCATCAACACCGCCTATTCATCGGGCGAGGGGAACAAACTTCCCGGCGGCGGACCCGGGCTGGCGATGAAAACGGTCGAGCAGTTTCTTGGCGTGCCGATCCAGTATTACGCGCAGGTGGATTTTTCCGCCTTCGAGGAAGCCATAGACGCGATGGGCGGTTTGGAAATCTGCATTCCCGAAGCGATAGACGTAAGCGTGATCGGCAGGACGAGAAAATTCCGCATAGACGCGGGCTGTCAGACCCTCCCCGGTTACCTGGCGCTTGGATACGCGCGCAACCGCAAGACCGAGGGCGGCGACGTGGACCGGGCAAACCGCCAGCAGGAGGTCATCCTGGCGTTGCGCGACCAGATCTTCAGCCCGGAAAACTTCCCGCACATGGTAGCCATCGCTCCCGATGTGTACAGGGAGGCATCCGTCGGGTTGCGGACCAACATGTCCTTCGACGACGCGTTGCGGCTTGGCACATTGATGACGCAGATCCCGCCGGAATCCATCAAGCGCGGCGTGATTGATTACAGCATGGGCTCGCTGGCTAACGTTACGCTGGGCGGGGAAAACGCCAGCGTCGTGAAACCCTTCCCGGATAAGATCCGCGAACTGCGCGACCAGATCTTCACCTCCGGCGGAGCGTTGAGTCCGCTGGCGCAGGGCGACCCGGCCGCATTGATGCAGGCGGACGGCGCGCGCGTCCGCGTCTTGAACGGGTCGTTTACCCCGAGCCTGGAAGTCGCCACTGGAAACTACCTCCTTACGCAGGGCGTATCTGTCACGGAGGTCGGTCCTGCGGACACCGCATACGACCGGACGGTCGTCTATTTGTATGCGCCGAAACTATACACGTTGAAATATTTGCAGGCGGTGTTCGGCATTTCGCACAGCACGCAGATTCGCATTCAGCCCGACCCGACTTCGACGGTGGATGTGGAAATACGGTTGGGCAACGATTGGGCGAACAGCAATTCGATGCCGTAAGGCGCGATCATTCCCCCTCGTCTCTTGCCCCTTTCCCCGCTTTGTCTCCGCTGCCGCTCAGCGTGAGCGGGAGAGAGGGGATTTTTTTACGGTTGTTGGAAGGTTAGTTTGTAACCGCCCAGGTAGGTCTCGCCGTTCGGCGCGCGGCAGGCGGGAGGGACGAGGTCCGTGGCGATGTCGCTTCCCAATGCGAGCTGGACGGCGTGGGAGGTATCCGGGAACATCATAAAGTCGGCGTAGCCGTTGCCCAGTTCCGGTTTGAGGCCGGTGAAGAATTCCTCGCCGCCGGTGTCCCACGTGATGACGATCCTGATCCCCGGCAGTTGCCTGCGGCTGGAGTTGAACACGATGACCTGCAGCAATCTTTCCGGCAGGTTGGGGTCGCAAACGGTATCCTGCCCGATCAAACGGAAGGGCGCGCCCTGTGTGGGCGGCGGCGTTCGTGTGGGACGCGGGGTGGGGGTGTTCAGGACCGGCTGCGTTTCGACGATTTGAGTCTCGAAGATTTCCGGCGTTCCCGTAAGTTCAGGAGGGGCGACTTCCGGGGACGGGAGGAGGGTTACGGTTGCCTCGACGTTCAGCGGCTTGGAGGCTTCGAGTGTGGAGGTGATGAATGCCTGCGGCGGCTGGTTCGTTCCGTTTTCGAGACCGGAGGCGAGGGCGGCGAGCTGATCGGCTCCCGCAAAATCGCCGCTCGAGATCGTCCGCTGCGCCTGCGCGTTGAGCGCCTCGATCGGGTCCGGGTCGCCCAATAACGAAAGCCTCGCCTGCGCGCGCGGCAGGTTGCCGGTGGCGGCGTACGAGGCGGCAATGACCGAACGAAACTGGTCCTTGAAATCCGCGCGCAGGACGGAGGGTTCCGAGTCTGTCAGCCGCAGGGGGGAGATCGTCCATGCGTAGGCAAGACCAAGTCCCAGCCCCGCGAGAAGCGCAAGCAGGAAGTCCCAGGGGAATCGTTTCATTGGGAGATCCCGCTCCAGGCTTGCATGGCTGTGACGAGTTCCCGCAGGGCGGCGACATCCGAATCGGGGAGACTGTTCGCGCGCGCATAGGCGAGCGCGTCGGAGGCGATGGCAGAAGGGGATTGGGCGCCGAAGACGGCTAATCGGCGCGCGGCAGTTCCGGGGTCCTGTTCGAGGCGGTAGGCTTCCGCGACCATGAGGACGTAATCGGTTTTGTAATCCGCCCTGAGGGTATCGGGAGTGAGGTCGAAGAATTCAACGGGGTCTATGATCCAGCCGTAGGCAAGTCCCGCGCCGATGCCGATGAGGAATGTGACGATAACGAAGAGCCAGCGAATGGGTTTCATTGAAGATCGAAATATCCGGGCGGGAGATCGGCGGCACCCGGAGACACATCCTTACCGTTGCTGTCTTTCGACCCTGGCGGGGTTCGAAAGGCTCCGCCGCGCCGGGCCCGCCCGGACGAAGGGAAGGATAACCGAACAGGAGGGCAGTGTCAACTTAACATAACCGTAAGCCCGACGCGTTCCTAACAGGAATGATTGTTCCGGGCATTGTCCTTGTTTTTGCCCATCGTACAATTGGGTCCCGAGCGCCAAATTCATTCGCTTCGAAATTCCCTGCTCCACTGATGAACCGCTCCCTTCTCCGGGGTTCGCTTTGCCATGATCCGCGCAGCGGATCGAACAAGTCAAGCGGTGTGACCGACCGCTTATTTTGTTGCCGGGGAGACGGCGTCATATTCTTTCAACGAGGACATTCCAACAATGCATCGTTTCGCTTCCCTTCTACGCCTGGGCTTGGTCGCTGCGCTATTGGCGGGAATCTTCGCCCGGGCGCAGACCGTTCACGCGGCTTCGCTGCCGGCCGAAATCAACAAACAATTCACGCCTTTGCAGATCGACGCGGGCGGGGTATCCGTGTTGAGGATCTCGATCTTCAACCCGAACACATTCCCGCTTTCCAACGTGGCGTTCATTGACGATCTCGCGCGCGTCCAGCCCGGCTTGTACGTCGCCAGCCCGGCCGGGGTGGTGAACACCTGCGGTGGGACAGTGACCGCCGTCCCCGGCGCGACGACCGTATCGTTGAGCGGGGGCGCGGTCCCCGCGCAGGTGGGTCCCACGCCGGGGCAGTGTTACATTGACGTGAACATTTCATCGGTCACAGCGGGAAACCTGATCAACACCATCCCCGCCCACAACCCTCCCGCCGACATCGGCTTGACCGCGGACGGAAACGACAACGGCGCGCCGGTCGTTATCACGAACACGTCACCCGCCAGCGCGACGATCACTGTGGTTGCGGTCTCGCCGCCCTCCCTCTCCAAGACCTTTGCCCCGAACACGATCTTCGTCGGTCAGACCAGCCAGTTGACGATCCGCCTCAACAACAACGACGCGGATACCAACCTGACGGGCGTCTCCTATACCGATACCCTTCCCGGCGGATTGGTGATCGCCAGTCCCTCCGGGCTGTCGGTCGCGAACTGCGGCGCGGGGGCGACGGTGACAGCCCCGGCAAACGGGACAGCCGTCTCGTTGAGCAATGGAACCGTCACGCCAAGCCAGGATTGCGTGATCAGCGTAAACGTGACCGGCCCGTTCGGGCAGTACACGAACACGATCCCCGCAGGTCCCGGCGGACCCGGCTCCATACGGACGAATCAGGGCGTCACCAACACCAGTCCCGCATCCGCAAACTTGAACATTCAGCCTGTAGGCATTACCAAGGCTTTCTCCCCGTCCACCGTCGTAGCGGGCGGAACCAGCGCATTGACCATCACGCTTCAGAACCCAACCGGGAGTCCATACACAGGCGTAAGCGTGACCGATACTCTCCCGGCGGGGATCACGGTTGCCGGCGCTCCCTCCACCACGTGCGGCGGAGGCGCGGTCAGTGGAAACGTTGGGGATACCTCCGTTCAATTGACGGACGGGACAATCCCTGCCAGCGCGACGCCTCCCACGCCGGTTGGGACTTGCGCGATCACTGTGCCGGTGCAAGCCAGCCTCGCTGTTTCGGGCTCCCGAACCAACACGATCCCAGCCAATGCTTTGACGGCGGACCAGCCCGGCGTGACGAATTACCTGCCCGCCTCCGCCAACATCACCGTCAACCCCGCGCTGACCGGGACAAAGACATACTCGCCGACGATCATCCCTTTGAATGGGATCAGCACGGTGACCGTCACGCTCACCAACAACAGCGCCGCGCCCCTGACGAACATCAATTTCACGGATACCCTGCCCGCAAACCTGGAGGTTTCGGATATACCCGCTTCGCCTCAATGCGGCGGGACGGTGACCAATACGCTTACCTCTGTCACCCTGACGGGCGGTTCGCTCGCCGCCGCGCCGGGACCGGGGAACACCTGCGCCATCTCGTTCGACGTCACCAGCGACGACCCCGGCAGCGGCGCGACCTATGAGAACTCCATCCCTGCAGGGAGCATCGCCACTGACGAAGGCGTGGGGAACAATTCATCCATCACGACCGGCGCCGACCTCACCGTGGTCAACGCCGCCACCCTGCCGGTCAACGTAGCCAAATCGTTCACCCCGGCGACCGTCACTCCGGGACAAGCCAGCCGCGTCCGCATCACGCTGACCGCGCCGGCGGATATCGGCGTCTCCGGCATTTCCATCACCGATACGCTTCCCGCCGGGGTGCTGGTTGCCACGCCCAACCCTCCCTCGATTCCCAACCCGACCGAGAGTTGCCCCGGCGGAACGTTGACCGCCGCGCCGGGTACTGACACAATCACTTTTACAAATCTGGTCACGAACACATTAGCCGCCGGCGCCTCCTGCAACATTGACGTGTACGTCGTCGCGGCGGAGCCTGGTTCTTTCGATAACCTCATCCCCGCCAATTCGGTCGTCACCTCGCAGGGACGCACCAACGAGTTCGACAGCAACACCGCCAACCTGCGCGTGACGAGCATGTCCATGAGCAAGGCGTTCTACCCGACGGCTGTCCAGGCGAACGGCTTGTCCACGCTCACGATCACGCTTCAGAACACCAGCCCCTCCGACCTGATCAACGTGACCATGACGGACAACCTGCCCGGCTCCGCTGCCAACGGGATGGTTGTCGCGCCGACGCCCAACGCCATCACCACCTGCGGCGCAGGGACCGTCACCGCCAACCCCGGCGCCCAGGTCATCCAATTGACCGGCGGCACGATCCCCGCGCAGGTGGGCGGCGTGCCGGGCATTTGCACGATCACGGTGGACGTGCAGGGCAGGGACTCAAGCCCCGCCTCGCCCAGCACGCAGACCAACACCATCCCGGTCGCCAACGTGACCGGTACCGTCGCCAGCACTGGCGTAACGATCGGTCCCTTCGCGCAGGCGCAGGCTTCCCTGAACATTCGGAATCTTTCCATCGGCGTGGTGAAGGGATTTGATCCCGTGCTGGTTTATGGCGGCGCGACCTCCACCATGACCGTGCAGTTGATCAACCCGGAAGGCGTCGCATTGACCGGCGTCGCCTTTACGGACAACATGGCATTGCTCCAGCCGGGCATTGTGCTGGCAAACCCGGTCCTGTTCAACACCGGAACGTGCGGCGGCGCGTTGACCGGCAGTCCCGGCGACTCGTCCTTCTCCTTCAGCGGCGGCACCCTGTTGCCCAACTCGTCCTGCACACTGACGCTTCGCGTGATCATGAACGTGAACGGCAACCGCACCAATCGCATCCCGGCCGGCGCAGTGACCACGTTCAACGGCGTGAGCAGCACGCAGCCCACGGAAGCCTCCCTCACCAACCTTCCGGGCGTGAGCGTCAACAAGGTCTTCGATCCGAATCCGATCCAGGTGAACGAAACCACGACGCTGACCCTCACGATCACCAACACGAGCGACATCCCCGTCGTGAACATGGGGTTGACGGACAACCTGCCGGGGGATCTGCCGGCCGGTCTGTTCGTGGCGAACCCGGCGAACCTCACCAACACCTGCAATGGAACCGCTGCGGCGAATCCGGGCGACCAGGTGATCCAGTTGAGCGGCGGGAGCCTGGCGGGCAACAGCAGTTGTTTTATTTCGGTGGATGTCACCACGAGCGAGCCGGGGGCTTACGTCAACACGATTCCCGCCGGTGGTCTGGTCACGAACGATCCCAACGTCACGAACAACAACCCGGCCACCGATACGCTCCGCGTGGGCGAACTGTTCAGCCTCGGCAACCGCGTCTGGTTCGATACGAACAACAACAGCCAGATTGATTTGGGTGAATCCGGCGCGGACGGAGTGACGGTCGAATTGTTTGCGGCAGACCTCAGCGGCGCGCCGACCGGTTCCGCGCTCGCCGCGCAGGTCACGGCGGGAGGCGGTTACTATCGCTTCGACGATCTCGCTCCGGGCGATTACGTCGTCGTGATCCCTGTCAGTCAATTCGCCTCCGGCGGATCTCTCGCCGGATACCAAAGCAGCGGGACGACCACGACCTCCGAACTGCCCGCCCCCGACCCGGACAACGACACCGATAACGAAGACAATGGCGCGCGTCAGCCCGGCGGCGCAGTGATCAGCGGCGCGGTCACGCTTGGACCGAACGCCGACGAACCTACAGACGATGCCGACGCCCCCGCCATGAACCCGGCGGGTGAGTCTCCCAATGATCGCAGCAACCGCACGGTGGACTTCGGATTTTATCGCCAGGAACTCGGCAACCTGATCTTTGTGGACGTAAACGGAAACGGCGCATACAACGCCGGCGCGGACGCGCTCGTGCAGGGCGCGGCGGTGCGGCTGTATTCCAGCAACGGCGCGGAGATCAACGTCGGCGCGGACGGAATTTTAGGAACTACGGATGACGCTCCGGGCGGCGTGACGACCGGCGCGGACGGCTTATACCTCTTCAGCGGTTTGCCGCAGGGCGATTACGTTGTGCGCGTGACGCCTCCTTCCGGTTTTACCAGCGCTGTGGATACCGCCAACGCGGGCGATACCAACAACCCGAACAACAACGTTGACAACAACGACAACGGCGTCGGCGTCGCAGGCGGGACGGTATCGAGCAACCTTGTCACGCTCACGCCCGGCAGCGCGGGCGCGGCGAACAACAACGCCGTTTCCAATGCGACGGGCGTCACCTACAATCCGACCCTGGATTTCGGCTTTGTCCCACTCTACAGCCTCGGCAACCGCGTCTGGTTCGACACGGATAACAACAGCCTCATCAACGGTTCGGAAGTGGGCGCGGGCGGCGTGACTGTCGAACTGTATCTCGCCAGCGATCTCACGACCTCCCTTGCAACCGACGTGACCGCGAACGGCGGCTATTATCGTTTCGACGATCTTGCGCCGGACGATTACGTCGTTGTGATCCCCGCCTCTCAATTCGCTTCGGGCGGACCCCTGGCTGGATACTACAGCAGCGGCACGACCACGACCTCCGAACTACCCGCCCCCGACCCGGATAACAACTCTGACAGCGACGATAACGGCGCGCTGCAAACAAGCGGCGCGTTCAACGGAGCGGTCATCGCCAGCGCAACGACGCTCGGACCGGGTGTCGTGGAACCGACGGACGATGCGGACGCCGATCCAACCAACCCTGCGGGCGAAGCGCCGAACGGTCAAAGCAACCGCAGCGTGGACTTCGGCTTTTATCGCGCCGAACTCGGAAACCTGGTCTTCGTGGACGTGGACGGCAACGGCGCGTACGACCCCGGAACCGATACGCCTCTTCCGGGCGCCAGCGTCCAACTGTTTTCAAGCAGCGGCGCGGAGATCAACGTCGGTCCCGATGGCATCCTCGGCACGGCGGACGACGCGCCCGGCGGCGTCACGACCGGCGCGGGCGGGACGTATCTGTTCAGCGGCTTGCCGCAGGGCGATTACATCGTGCGCGTCACGCCGCCCGCCGGTTACGTCAGCACGGTGGATACGGCGGAGACCCTCGATACGACCGATCCCAACGCGAACGCGGATCATAACGATAACGGCGTCGGCACTTCCGGCGGAACGGCATCGAGCAATGTGGTCGCATTGACGCCGGGCAGTTCGGGCGCGCTCAACAACAACGTCGTCACGTACAACGCCGGCGTCACCCATGATCCAACCCTCGATTTTGGTTTTCAGGGAGGCTCGGGCGCGAACTTCGGCTCGGCGAAGACCCTGAGCGCCAGCAACCAGACGTTCACGACGAATCCCAACGTTGCGATCGGCGAGATCGTCGAATACACCGTCTCGATCGTTGTCCCGCCGGGAGTATTTGCCAATTCCCAACTGACGGACACGATGGATCGCGGACTCTCGTTCGTGACCTGTTCGAGCGTCACGGAATCGGACCCGGCTCTGACTACCGACCTGCCTGGTTCATTTACCCAAGCCTGCTCCACGCCGACAGTGGACGACGCGAGCGGCGGCACGACCGTGGATGTGGGACGCCGCGTCACGTTCGACCTCGGCACGGTGACAAATACCTCCGGCGCGGATCGAACGTTGACCTTCATTTACACTGCGGTCGTGTTGGACAACGCCGCGAACGTCTCCGGCGCGGCGCTCGACAACAGCGCGGTCTGGTCGTCCGATGCAGGGGCACAGCCTGCCTCGAGCGCGGCAATCCTCATCATCGAACCGGATCTGTCCATCACGAAGACCGCCGATACGGAACTTGTGTCGGTGGGCTCGATCATCACGATCGCTTTGCACATCCAACACACGGCGGACAGCGAAGTGAACGCGTACGACGTCGCGGTGACGGATCCCCTCCCGGCGGAGTTGGAGTTGGTGACGGGGACCTTGGAATGTTCCTCCGGCGCGCAGGATGCGAACGTCTGCGCGTACGACGCGGGCACGCGCACGGTCAACGCCATATGGGATGCCTTTGTCCTCGGCGGCGGGGATGGTCGGGTGACGTTCCAGGCGAGGGTTTCATCCATATCTTCGAACGGCGTCAGCAACGCGGCGAACGTGGCGTGGACGAGTCTGCCCGGGGATGTCAGCCAGCCGCAGAACAGCAACGTCTTTTCGACAGAACGCGATTATGACCCCGCGAGTCAGGTTGACGTGTACGGCAGGAGCGACACGCTCGTCCTCGGCGTTTTCAGAAGCGCGCCCGCCACCGGCTTTGCCCCGAACGTGGTGACAGACATCAGCAATTTGCCAAAAGAGACTTACGCTAAAACCGGCGGGCTGACGGTGGAGATCCCGACGCTGGGAATCAACCTCCCGATCGTGGGCGTGCCGTTGAAGGCTGGGGAGTGGAACGTGTCCTGGTTGGAGAATCAGGCCGGATGGTTGGAAGGAAGCGCATTCCCCTCCTGGAGCGGAAACAGCGTGCTGACGGGTCACGTCTATTTGTCGAACGGTCTGCCCGGTCCGTTCGTCAACCTGGGGAGGCTTAAATACGGCGACAGGATCATCGTCCGCGCCTATGGGCAGACCTTCACTTATGAGGTGCGCGCCAATACGGTGGTGGAGCCGAACGATACGTCCATTTTCAGGCACGAGGAGAAGTCGTGGCTGACGCTGGTGACGTGCAGGGAGTACGACGAGAAGACGAACTCGTACAGGAAGCGTGTGATGGTGCGGGCTGTATTGGTGGGTGTGGAACGGCCATGAATCGAACACGGCGCTCCGTTTGGGGCGCCGTGTGATTCTCTCGAGTCGGATCATTGCCTGCCGCGTGGGTTGACGTTCCAGCCCAGCCAGTAGAAACCGAGGTCGTCCATCAGTTTCTTGAATTCCTCGAACCCCACCGGTTTGACGAGATAACTGTTGACGTGGTTGTAATATGCCCGCGCCACGTCCTTCTCCGCCTCGGAGGTGGTGAGGATCACCACGGGGATGGTCTTGAGTTCGTCGGATTCCTTGATGGTTTTCAGCACGTCAATCCCGTCCACGCGCGGCAGGCGCAGGTCGAGGAGAATGACGTGGGGGAGGGGGGTGTTTGGCGGTTCGGAATATTCCCCCCTGCGGAAGAGGTAGTCGAGGGCTGATTGTCCGTCGAGGAAGTGACGCACCCGGTTTGCGATCCTATGCTCCTCGAGGGTGCGAATGACCAGTTCCGCATGATCCGCGTTGTCTTCCACGAGCATGACGAGAACCGGTTCACCGATCATTTCCTGCTCCTTGTTGTTGTCCATGTGTGCCGCAATTCTACCCGCTTTTCGGAGTTTGGGGCGTTGGCGTATGGTTTACGCCGAAGCGCAATTCTCCAATCCTCCAATTCTCCATTACAATCATCCTCAATGCTCCCCATCCTCGCATTCTCCATCCTCGTCCTCCTCTCCCACCTCCTCGTCCGCCTCATCCGCCGTTATGCGGAGCGGCGCCAGATACTCGATCATCCCACAGAACGCGGGTTGCACGTCACACCCACGCCGCGCGGGGGCGGGTTGGCGATCGTGCTCATCGTGATCGGAACAGGCTTGTGGTTCGTCAGAACCGAGGATTTGAGTCGCAACCTCGTTTACCTCGCCTGCGGGGTCGTCATCGCGTTTTTAGGCTGGCGCGACGATCTCCATTCGCTTTCGCCGCGCGTTCGCTTTGCAGTGCAGGGACTGGTCGCGGCGGTTTCGATTTACGGGCTGGGATATTTCAAGTCGGTCACCATCCCGCTGTTCGGCGAATTGCAGTTGAGCGCGGTGGGCGTCGTCATCACGTTTTTGTGGATCGTCGGCCTGACGAACGCCTACAACTTCATGGACGGCATTGACGGCATCGCGGGCGGCGTGGCGTTCGCGGCGGGGCTGGGCTGGGTGATGCTGGCGGCGAATATCACGTATCTGGCGAATTCGTTCGTGTTCTGGATCGGGCTGGCGATCGCCGCGTCGAGCCTGGGTTTTCTCGGTCACAACTGGCAGCCCGCAAAGATCTTCATGGGCGACGTTGCCAGTACGTTCCTCGGTTATTCGTTTGCGGTCATGCCGCTGCTCGCATCGAACGAGGAGGGCGACGCGCTCATGCTCGGCACGCTCCTCATGTGGACGTTCATCATGGACGCGGGCGTCACGTTCCTTCGGCGCGCGCTCAAACGCGAGAAACTTTTATTCGGTCATCGCGACCACGTGTATCAACGCCTCGTCGTCGGCGGCTATTCCCATGCAAAGGTCAGCGCGCTGTATATCGTCCTGACTTTCCTTTCGCTCGCGCTCGCCTCCGAATGGGGGAACGGCAGTCGTCTCGCCTCCGCCCTCATCCTCTTCGGGCTTCCGCTCACGTATTACGTTTTACATCGTCACGCAAATACGTTGTTATCCACGAATGATACGAAGAACACTAAGTGAACTTAATCTTTTGGATTCCTTCTTCGTGAACTTCGTGCTCTTAGTGGATAATATCCTCCTCCCGAAATGATTTCTACCCTCCGCGCATTCGCCTCCCTCTACCGAGAACTTGGTCCGC
Source organism: Chloroflexi bacterium CFX6 (assembly GCA_030263595.1). Lineage (GTDB taxonomy): Bacteria > Chloroflexota > Anaerolineae > Anaerolineales > Villigracilaceae > Defluviilinea. The sequence goes on along the minus strand of SZPG01000027.1, from coordinate 48,935 downwards.
GTTGGACGCTCTTTCGCCTCGCCTACGCCTTCCGCCTCCGCACGGGACTCATCCGCCTGCAAATGCCAGTGGGTGAGTGGAATGATTATAAAAATCTTGTTTCTACCAACCCCGCTGGTCGAGAGATACGTTGGTTGAGTAGTCCCGCCGCTCTTCGCGGGACGTATCGAAACCAACAAGTTTCATGGAATCCCCAAACCGCCATCGCCGAAGCGGACCGCCTCCTCGACGGCGAACTCAAATACTTCTCCCACCAATTCGTCAAAACTGGCTTCCCTCCCGACTGGCACACGGATTATGTCGCCCTGAGCCGCGATAACGGCGAAGGGTCTCTCCTCCCGCAGTCAGAGACTCTTCGCTTTCGCTCACATCGTCCCGATGCCCTTCGGGAGAATGACGTGAACAATCACTGGTCACAAATCCCACATGATGATGTCATTGCGAGGAGACCGAAGGGCGCCGAAGCAATCTCCCACGACGAGGAGACTGCTTCGGCAAAAACCAGGAGCGCCTCGCAGCGACATGTTGACATTAAATTCATCTGGGAACCGAACCGATTCGCCCTCGTCTACACCCTCGTCCGCGCTTATGCCGCGACGGGAGATGAAAAATATCCCGAAGCCTTCTGGACTCTCATCGAAGACTGGGCGCTTCGCAACCCTCCCAACACAGGACCCAACTGGATGGACGGACAGGAGATCGCCCTCCGCCTCATGGCATGGACGTTCGGCTTCTTCCAATTCTCCAGTTCACCTTTTTCAACGCCTCAGCGAATCGAAAAATTCACCCTCTACGTCGCTGCGCAAGCCGAACGCATCTACAAGAACATCGGCTACGCCATCTCCACGCGCAGCAACCACACCATCAGCGAAGCCTTCGGATTGTGGCTGGTTGGTCTGCTCTTCCCCGAACTCGAACACGCCAAAAAATATCTTTCCCTCGGTAAACGAATTCTCGAGCAGGAAGCAATAGATCAAATCTTCCCCGATGGCAGTTACGCCATGTACTCCCTCAACTACCATCGCTTCATCCTTCACATTTATCTCTATGCGATTCGTTTAGGCGCGCTGAACAATTCTACATTCTCCAATTCTCTTTACTCCTCCATCTCTTCCTCCCTCGAATACCTCTCCCGCCTCATTGACCCCGCAACAGGACAAATGCCCGTCTACGGTTCCAACGACGGCGCGTTGGTTTTGCCCTTGAACAACTGCGATTTCACGGATTATCGTCCGCTGTTGCAACTGGGCTGGTACATCGCCAAAGGCGAACGCCTCTTTGAACCTGGTCCATGGGATGAGGATTTGTTTTGGGTTTGTGGTGAAAGCGCCCTCACCCCTACCCCCTCTCCCGCAGGGAGAGGGGGACTCTGGCTCCCTTCTCCCCACGGGAGAAGGGCTGGGGATGAGGGAGAAACCTCCTTCCCCAACGGCGGAGTCTACCTCCTCCGCAATTCCAACGACCAACTCCACGTGGACTTGTGGATTCACGGTCATAACATCGCGGTTGACGCGGGGACGTATCTTTACAGCGGACAAGGCGTCTGGCGAAACGGGCTCGCGCATACCTCCGTTCACAACACTGTGATCGTGGATGGCAAAGACCAGATGACCCTGCTCAGCCGCTTCACGTGGACGAACTGGTCGAAGGGCAAGGTTATCAGGCACGATAAAAATCTTTGGCAGGGCGAGCATGATGGATACAAGCCTGTATCCCACAAACGAACGGTCATGTCGCTTGAAAATGACCGCTGGTTGGTGGTGGATAATCTCACAGCGAGTGAGTCGCATCATTACGCGCTTCAGTGGCTGCTCGGCGATTATCTCTTTGAGCAAAAAGGGAGTTCGGTTGTGTTATCTCTGGATGAGATGAAGTGCAAGATACAAGTCGGGATGATGGAAGGAAACGGCAAATTCTCCCTCGTCCGCGCGGATCCCGATTCGACCCGAGGCTGGAGATCGCGTTATTATGGTCATAAAGAACCAGCCATCTCGGTGGCGCTTGAGGCGACCCAGTCCCAGGTCACATTTTGGACGTTCTTCGGGTTCGAGGGGGATGTCGTCGAAATGGAGGGGAGTGTGTTGAAAATCAATTCAAAGAAAGTCCCGCTGGTCGAGCGCCGCCCTGACTGGCGAAGCCGTGTCGAAGGGTAGGGACGGTGTTCGCCCGTCCCGTATCCAGACCACTCGGTTTCAAAAGAAACCCTTGTAACTTGATTACCTTACACTTTGGTATTGGGACGCGGATGGACGCGGATTTTTAGAGGAAATGCCCGAAAAAGCGCCTTGCATCCGCGTTTCCTGCGCTCGCCCGCGTCCCATTTTTAAGAGTGTAAGGTAATCGGCCTTGTAACAAAAGATTTTGCCTACTGGCGGTCTCGATACGCTCCTCGCTCCATTCGTCGCTACTCGACCGCCGAGCGCTCATCCAACTTCCATTGCATCCACACCGGCTGGACGTTTTCCGGGATCACCGTGTACGCCTGTCCGACAGGGATTCCCTTTTCGCGGCAGATCGCCGTCGCAATGGACAAGCCATGGGAAACAATGAGCGCTCGTTCGGTCGGGAAGAGGCGGGCGATGTCGTCCAATGCCGCGTACACACGCGCCGCCACCTCTCCGACCGTTTCGCCTCCCGGCGGACGGACGCTCGCGGGGTCAACCGTCCGTTGTGACCACAACTCGGCGTAACGCGCCCGGATGTCCTCCACCAGCACGCCCTCCCATTCGCCCTGGTTGATCTCGCGCAGGCGCGGTTCGATCTGGACCGGCATTCCGAGCATCTTCGCTACGGGCTGCGCGGTTTGACGCGCGCGCAGGAGATCGCTGGAATAGATCGCCGCGAAGGTTTCCCCCTTCAATTGTTCGGCGAGTTGCATAGCCTGCGCGAATCCGTTTTCATTGAGCGGCACGTCGCTTTGACCCTGATAACGTCCTTCGAGATTCCAATCGGTTTGACCGTGCCTAACGAGGCAGAGTTGAGTCATTTTTTGAGGCGTTCCTGATAGGCAGGGACGGTGATCATGGGCGGACGTTCGCGCTCAGCCACCTCCTCCACATCGAGAAAGTAACCGCCCTTTGCATACCTGATCAACTTCATGGTCTTGTTGACCTCCTCGATGATGGAGCGTTCGTAGCGCGGTTCGAGTTTGCGAAGCACGGTCTGGATGATGGCGAAGGACATTTTTCCCAGCGCCTCCAGTTCCTGGTTGTGATGGATGCGCTCCTGTAAGTCCACCTGCGCGATGGCGCGCAAGCCGAATTGCTCGAAGATGTCAATCAGCAAGCCCGTTTCCACGCCGTACCCCGAAGCGAATGGGACTTTTTCCAATGCCTCGCGTCGCCCCGCGTATTCGCCCGAAAGCGGCTGGACGACGCCCGATAGTTCGGGATAGAAAAGATTCAACAACGGACGCGCGGTGAGTTCGGTCACGCGCCCGCCTCCGCCTGCCTGCACCTTGTCCCCGACCTTGAGCGGACGCCGGTAAAAACCCTTCACGAATTGAATGTTGCGGTTCAGCAAAAGCGGACCGATGATCCCATACACGAAGCGCGGATGGATGTTCACGATGTCCGTGTCAATCCACGCGATGATGTCGCCCTTGGTGACGAGCAGGCTCTTCCACAACGCTTCGCCCTTGCCGGGGCGCGAGCCCATTTCAGGGAGCAAATGCTGGTGGATGTAAACGGGAACGCCGAGTCCTTTTGCGATTTGACGCGTGCGATCGGTCGAGTTGGAGTCGATCAGGACGATCTCGTCCAGCAACGGATATTTTTCCATCAACTCCTTCTGGACGATGCGGATGACCTTTCCGACCGTTTCCTCCTCGTTCAAGGCGGGAAGCGCAAGGCTGATGGTGGAACCCTGTTTTTCCTTGAGCGCCAGCAAATCCTTCAGGTTGGAAAATTCCTCCGCGTGGAAGGTGTTTTCGGCAAACCATTTATCCACGAGAATGGAGATCGCCTTTGCCCCCGCGCTTTCGTCGAGCATGGATTCGGGCATCGGGCGGCGCGTCTTGACCAGGATGAGGTTGGCGGACGATTCGTTCAGCAGTTTCTCGGCGACGGGCCCGAGCATCGCGCCCCCGGCCGTTTTCGCCGCCGTCGTGCCAAGCACCACCGTGTCGTATTGCCGGGATTCCTCGAGAATGGCAGAGACCGCGTCGTCTGTGATGATCGAGCGCAGGTTCGCCTCGGGAATGTGGGACAGGATGTGTTTCATGCCCTTGAAGGGCGCATCCGACTCTGCGCCCGTGAGCGAGATGTGCAGGACGTCCAGTTGCCTCGAATTCAGGCTCATCCCGATTTGAAACGCCATTTCCGCGAAAGGTCCGCCGCGTACCGCAACCAGTGTCCGCTCCGGCCTGGCGCGCAGATCCCCGCGCACGATGGCGACGTTGCAGACGGGATTGACGAGAACCTCCGAGATCGGGCTTCCCCAGATCGTCTTTCCGTCCCTCCACTCCACGATCAAAAGATCGGGTTCCTCATGGGCAATGACGCCCTGCAGGTCCTTCCACGGCGTGGGAGAGACGAGAACCGTTGATTTGGAACGGACATTCTCATTGCCCATCGAAAGCAGTCGTTTGCGAATCTCCCTTGCCTGTCCCGCCCCCGCGCTGATGGACTGTCCTCTCCTGATCGGCACGACGCCGACCAACAGGACTTCCTCGGCGATGAGATGCGCGGCGTGGAACGCCTCCTCCCCTTCGCTGCCGGATCCGATGGGGACGAGCGCCAGCCTTAGTTTATGCGACCTGGTCATCTTGTTGCCTCCTCGATCAAAGGGACGATGTGACGGGCATAGATCTGCTCCCAGGCATACCCATGCTTCGCCCGCCGCCCCCAGCGTGACGTGGACTCCGCTTCCAACCTGACCCGAACCTGCCTCGCCACCCCGGCCGGATCCGCGTCCGGATCGAAATACGTCACGTCCTCCCCAGCCAGTTCGCGCAGGACGGGAATGTCCGCGCAAAAGACGGGGACTTTGCTGAAAGCGGATTCGATAATGGGAATCCCAAACCCCTCCTCGCGGCTGGGGAACAACAGGGCGTCGGCAATGCGATAGAAATCCGCGATCACCTCATCGGGCATGAACTCGCTCGTCGCCTCTGCGAGAAAATGGACGATGCCGTTCAAATTCAATTCATCGCGCATCCTCGATAATTTCTGTCTATAGGCTTTATTGTTTGGGTTGTGCGGACCTTCCGGTCCCGTGACGAGCAGCATGGCTTTGGGATAGTCCTTCCGCAATTCAGCCGTCACGCGTATAGCCAGTTCGATGTTCTTGCGCGGCGTCAGACGGACGGGCAGCAGGAACAACGGATCGGCGTCCAATAAATTCAACCGTTCGATCAGTTCGATTGTCTTCGTCTCGAATTTGAAGAACGCGTTGATGTCCACGCCGTTGGGAATGACCTTGATTGCCTCGGTTGGAATGTCCATCAATTCTGCCAATTCCTTTCGACGCAATTCCGAAACAACGACTTGCGTCACGCCCTCCCAGTTCGTGCGCAGCAGATCCCAGGGATAACCGTCGTGCAGTTCCGCTCGATAGCGCGGCGTCGTCCATGCCAGGTCGTGATGCCAGAGGATCAAATGCGGGAAGACGGGCGTCCTGTACGTTTCGTGCAGCGCGGCTGTCAACGCCAGGTTTTTATGCAGCGACGCGACGTTGTGCGCGATCAACACCTCGCAATCCTCCAATTCTCCCAACAATTCTCTTTTGATCTCCTCCCTCAATTTCTCGAAGGCAGGCGTGCGTTTTCCCGCATCCAGGAACCCCTTGACCTCCATCACGTCTGGATGGCGCGAATCCAGTCGCGGCAGGACGCGCACTTGGATGCGTTCATCGAAGACTTCGCCGCGCCCCGCAAGGATGGTCGCCTCGTGTCCCGCGTTCGCCATCAGGCGCGCGTGATGCGCGAGGACGCTCTCCACGCCTCCCACGATCGGCGGCGACGAGTAGTGCAGGAGTGAAATTTTCATACCTTCTCTCCGAAACACTCGGATAGCAGCAACTCCAAATGGTTCTGGAGCATGGTGTAGGAGTAATACCGCCGCGCCAGTTCGTAATTGTGTTCGGCGTGTTCGGCGGATTCTTCGGGATGTTTCAGAACGTAACGCGTTTCCTCCAAAGTGGCGTTGCTGATGAACCCGTCGAACTCGATGACTTTGAAGCCCTTCGGCTTGATGTCCGCTTCGTAGATGGAGTAGTTGTTGACCACCAGCGGGCGCTTGAAATAGATCGCTTCGAGGAATGCGTTGCCGAAGCCCTCGATGGTGGATGGGTAGGTGACGAGGTCCGCGTGAGGGTAAATGTCTCCCAACGAGTAGATTTTCCGTCCATCGGGGGTGACGCCTCTGGTCTCGCCGATGATGTCCGACTCGAATCGAATCACCACATCCAGCAGCGCGGCAAACTCACGGACGCGCTTTTCATAGTCCGTGCCTTCGTCGCCCGCCGCGTGCGAGATGACCAGTTCGGCGGGCAGACCGATGCGGCGCGTCAACTCGATGGCGTGTTCGATGCCTTTGCGCTGGATGATGCGCGTCGGCTGGAGGATGAGATATTGATCAGGGCCAACCCCCAGGTCCGCGCGAACCGTGCTGGCGTAGTCGTCCAGAGGCGGGGGAGGGGAGTCGAAATCCATCACGTTGGGGATGATCATCGAAGCGACGCCGATCCGCGAGGCAAGTTGATGCGCCTGCAATGAGTTGATGACCACGTGCCGGATGGAGGGCAGATGCGGGGGGAACGCGGCGGCGATGTAGTCGTGGACCGAGTTGTTCATGAAGCGCTGGCGTTCCCAATGAAAATCGTGATGATGCGCGATGACGGGGTAGCCCGTCTCGGCGACGAATTCCGTGATCGCCAATCCAAGCGGCAGGTTGAGCGGAATGGTCAGCGCGTTCTCCACGATGAGCAATTCAAGTTTGAACTTGTGCGCGAACCTATAGAGTTCCTCCTTGAGATGGAAGCGCAATTCCTGGATGCGCTGAGTGACGCTTGCAGGGCGGATGAAGACCGAGAAGAAATCCTGACGGTGGACGTGAATTTCGGGGTGCATCTTTCGACCTTCATGCAGACTTCCCCACGTGCCTTGATAGGCGACCTGGTTGATGGCGTCAATCTCAGAGTGGCGATAAAAGGCTTCGGGAACGACGTAACTTTTTTCGGCGGGTCTGTCGCATTGACCGCAGAAGTAAAAACACTCGTGACCCATCCGCTCGAGGATGGCCGCCCATTTGGCAGTTTCGAGCGAAACGCCGTCCGTGCCTGCAAAACGGGTGGAAATGAATCCGATGCGTCGTGAAGGTGTCATGTTCTCTCTCCTTGCTGATAAGATGTTTCCTGTTTGTCATTGCGAGGGTCGGGATGCGGCAGCATCGAAATCCCGAAGCAATCCCCGTTTTCAGCGAGGAGACTGCTTCGTGACGCGAGTCGCCGCTCGCAACGACGTTCTCGGGCAGGATGTTCCCCTGCAGTATGCAATCAACTCTCACCTTGCACAGAACGTCCCGAAGGATTCTGTAGATCAGGCTCGGTCTTCGTCCAAACCTTCGGGACGGTTGGTAACATCAGTTAAAATGTGTCGCACTATGCAAACTTTTTATACCACAACTCTCGCCAAACTATATGGAAGCGAACGCGCCTCCGCCGTACACGAACGCCTGCTCGATCTGATCAACCGTTATCGCGGACGGATCCCAAAGCCGGACGATCCATCCTTGAGCGAGCGCGATTCGATTTTAATCACTTACGGCGATCAGGTGCGCGAGGAAGGAAAACCATCCCTGCAAACTCTTGCCGAATTTTGCGAATCGCACGTGCGCGGCGCCGTCAGTGGAATTCATATTCTGCCTTTCTATCCCTGGTCGTCCGACGGTTCGGAGAATGGAACGATATCGAACGATTGGGTCGGTCCTTTCGCCTGATGTTCGACGGCGTGATCAACCACGCCTCCGTGCAGGGCGAATGGTTCCAAAAATTCCTGCGCGATGAAAAGCCATATCGCGATTACTTCGTCACGGTGGAGGGCGACCCCGACCTCTCCCGGGTTGTCCGCCCTCGCGCGCTGCCTTTGTTGACCGAATTCGAAACCGCCTCCGGCAAACGCAACGTCTGGACGACCTTCAGCGCAGATCAAGTGGATCTCGATTTTCGCAACCCCGATGTCCTGCTCGAAATTTTCGACATCCTGCTCATGCACGCCGAACGCGGCGCGCAATTCATCCGCCTGGACGCCATCGCCTATCTGTGGAAGGAGATCGGAACGACCTGCATCCACCTCCCGCAAACGCACGCCATCATTCAACTCCTGCGCGCGGTCCTGAACGACGCGGCTCCGCACGTATACCTCATCACCGAGACCAACGTCCCGCACAAGGATAACGTCTCCTATTTCGGCGACGGCGCGAACGAAGCCCAACTCGTGTATAACTTTGCCCTTCCGCCGCTCACGCTTCACACCTTCCGCGCGGGGGATGTGAGCGTTTTATCGGGATGGGCTTCGCGTCTGACGCTTCCCTCCGACCGAACGACCTTTTTCAACTTCCTCGCCTCACACGACGGGGTGGGGCTGAATCCCGCCCGAGGCATCTTATCCTCGGCTGATATTGACGCCCTCGTCGAGCAGACCCTCGCGCACGGCGGCTTGATCTCCCACAAACGCAATCCAGACGGCTCGACCAGTCCCTATGAAATGAACATCAATTACTTCGACGCGCTGTCCAACCCCAATAGCGACGAACCTCTTGCTCTGCAAGTTGACCGTTTCATGGCGGCGCAGGCGATCATGCTGTCCATCGTCGGCGTGCCGGGCATTTACTTCCACAGTCTCTTCGGTTCGCGCAACTGGAGGGGAGGCGTTCAACTCACAAAACACAACCGCACGATCAACCGACAAAAATTCACACTCGCAGAGTTGGAGGAGGCGCTTGCCGATCCAACTTCGCTGCGTGCAAGAGTCTTCACGCGTTACCGTCAACTGCTCTCCGTGCGTTCGACCTCCTCCGCATTCGACCCTCACGGGGCGCAAAGAGTCCTGGATGTTGACAAAGGGATTTTTGCCGTCCTGCGAACCTCCCCCGATGAATCGAAACAAGTTCTGTGTTTGCAAAACGTCTCCGCGCGGGAAGCGCAAATCCAGAACCCATTAAACAAAGCGGCTCGCGACTTGCTCACGAACCGTTCTGTGGATTTGAAAATTACCCTTGAACCTTATCGAACCTTATGGCTTGAGGATACGAGCGACTAAAGAGATCACAAAACTCGATCCGCCGCCGTGTGCGCGGTGCCGCGACATTCATGCCGCCTGCAAGATATGACTCACCGCTGTTGACGCGGGTCCGCCGAGATTCTGGATCAACGCGGTCCTTGCATTCGGGATTTGATTCGCCTCCGCCCGACCCCGCAACTGTGCCGCCGCTTCGGCAGCCTGATACACGCCCGATGCCCCTCCCGCGAACCCGCGCGCCTTCATCCCGCCCATCGTCGCGCAGGGGATTTTGCCTTTCAAGCCGATCTCGCCGTCCGCGGCGAGTTTCCAGCCTTTGCCCTTGATCGCAAATCCGACCGCTTCGAGCTGCAGCGCGGCGTAAATGCTGAACGTATCGTGATACTCGAAGAAATCAATTTTATCGAGCGTGATGCCAACCTGCTTCATCGCCCTGCCCGCGGAAAGTTGTGCGGTATCAAAATAAAGCATGTCCTTTCGGTCATGCAACGCCAATGTATCAGACGCAGACGCAGAACCAGCGATCTTCACGAGCGGATGCGGAAAGTTATCAGGCAGCAATTCCCGGCGAGTCAATATCACCGCCGCCGCGCCGTCCGCATTCGGAGCCATGTCGAACATATTGAGCGGGTCGCTGACCATTTCGGCTTTTTGATATGTCTCCGGTTTGATCGCCTTGCGGAACATTGCACACGGATTGTTCGCGCCGTTGGCATGTGCGGTCAGTGCAAATCCCGCGAATCCATCGCTGGGAACTTGATGTTCGTGCATATATCGCTTCATCAGAAGCGCGGCTTGCGCGGCGGGAGTCATGCCGTGAATCGATTCAAAATCGGAGTCGCCCGTAGTAGCGAGGGCGGCATCCACACCCGCGCCGACTTTATCTGTGAATTTCTCAACGCCAACAACAAGTGCTACATCAACCATTCCACTTGCCACCGCGAGATAGCCTTGTCGCAGCGCCGCGCCGCCCGACGCGCCCGCGGCTTCGATGGTGACGGCTTCGATGCCGAGCAAGCCTGCGTAATCAGCAATCAACACGCCAAGATGTGCTTGATTCGAAAGATTGGGCGCGAGCATGTTGCCGACGAACAGCGATTGCGGCTTGAGTCCGCCCGAGTCTTTCACTGCATCCTGAATGGCGGCAAAGGCAAGGTCGCGCAGACCGATATCCCAATGCTCGCCGACTTCCGTTTGTCCGATACCTGCGATGATGATGTCTGTCATGTGTTCCTTTGGTAAATTCATTCAGGCGGATGCCAGCCTGCCTCCACCCAGATTGCCCTGGCGCGCACGCGCAATTCGCTGTTGAGAAATAACGCTTCGACTGTCGCGCGTCCCGTCGGTGATTGACCGACAATGAATGTCCCGTCCCCGTTCCAGGCGAAGTGATCTGTCCATGCCTGCGTTCTGGGATTGAACAACGGGACGAGTTTACCGCTTTTGGGATCCGCCGCTTCGGTCAAGACTCCCTTGGCTTCATTGCACAGGCGGCAGGAAAGCCAAAGATTTTCCTCCACGCTTTTTCCGCCGCTTGATTTTGGAATGATGTGTTCCAACGTCAACGGCACACCGCTGACAACCTCCTGCGTTTGGCAATACCCGCAGCGATTACGCGCCTGTTTTGCGATGCGCCGACGCAACCCCGCCGCAACGGTCAATTTGACGTTCCCAATTCTTCGATGGGCGGCAGGCGGTAGCCCCGCCGTTTGAGCAGGACAGCCGCGTAACCCTTTCGGAAGGTCAGCACGTCCGCTTCGCGTCGGAGGGCGTCGAGCCGTTTTTCTTCCGCGCTGGTCAACGCGCCCGATCGTTTCCTGTCGAGCAGGGACTCGTATTCCGCCCCATGCTTGGGCGGGAGAACGCGGCTCATCTCGCGTTTCAGTTCGGCGTCGTTCATTTTCAGCAGTGGAAAGACATCGGGCTGGTATTGATTGGGAATCTCTTCCAGCAGAGGAGGCAGGCTGTGTGCCAGACTTTGCGCAATAATGACATCGGCTGGCTGGCGCGAGAGTTCGGCGGCGCGCTTCAATTGGCTGTATAGCGGTTCGGGAAGGCGAACGTTGATGGTTTGGGTCATATTGCTTCCAATCTTTCGTTTCGATGCGAAAAATTATACTTCAATCCGTCTGCATCTTTTACGGCATCCTGGATGGCGGCAAAAGCGAGGTCGCGCAGACCGATGTCCCAGTGCTCGCCGACTTCCGTTTGTCCGATACCTGCGATGATGACGTTGGTCATTTTCCCTCAGTTGATAGATATTTTTTATTTTTCTTTTCTAACAGTCTTAATGCTTGTACTGATTTAGGCTTTTGAAGATTTAACCGATTTAAGATACTTGTCTTGACGGGACGTTTTTCGTCCCAAAATATCATGGAGGAAAAAAAGTCTTGTACATTCTGGGATAGCAGTGTGTATAGAACCTTTCGAGCCTGTTCTTCTGTATCAAAACTTAGGAAATAAACCGTGTCATCAAAAATCACTGGCTTATCATTCAATTCTCCTACGAGCCGAAAATCTAATGCTTTATAGAGTCCACAAATTGCAATTTTATAGGGTGAGAATGTGTAAGTGCCAACGCCAAAAATGGAAAAACGCGGGTTGTCGCGATAAATTCTGCTTTTTCGATTATCCAAAAACTCGGCGTGTTTTTCCAGGTATTTCCAGGTTTTGGGAGCAAGATGTCTGATTGTATTTGTAGGCTCTCCCACAGTTTTTTGTGTAACTATGACAAAGCGATTAGTTGATTTGATGCGATCGTTGGCAATATCGGAACCTTTCAGCAACGGATAGACATAAGTGGATTCAATGTCCACTTCTTCGCCTAAGCCATTAACAAGAATATTATCCTGCTTTTTCAATTCCATCACTTCTGAGCAATCATGTTTTACCCCGGAACGCCACTTTAGCTCGCTATTGCCGTACAAGTTGCTAAATCTCTCAAAGGTATCCAGATCTCGAATGATGATTCCGTTTCGGTGACCGACGCGTTGGGGTTTTCTCGCTTCGAGACTTTCATAAGCATCGTAATCGTAGTTGTGCGAAGTCCCGTCAAATTCGCAGATCAACAGACAGGCTTCAACAGATGCGCCGAAATACTTTTTTGCGTCAATTCCATAGGTGGCAGAATGAAGCAGGCTCATGCTGTTGGTATGGAGGTGGTGGAGAAACTTCCGCGCGACGGCAGTCTTACACAACATTGCAAGACAGCCTTTTCGATTTTGAAGCCAATTGCCAGTCTGAATTAACATCCATTCCGAAATGTCGAAATTACTCTTGCCAGTCATTGCGTCGAAGCCGTTGCGATTCTGGAAATTGAGTTTTTCGGGCAGGTTCACTCCGCCAATCATGCCCTGCTGCGAATTTGTCACCCAAGGAAAATTCCCGATAACAAGGATTGAACCGTCAAGCCCATCTATCAGACTTTTCCATTTGAAATCAAAAAAATTTCCCTGTTGGAGCGTAATTCGTTCACCATTAGAAAAAGTGGATTTTCGTTTTCTTAACTGATCTAGGTAGATCTCATTGACCTCAACGCCAATAATTTTCCTGGCATTTGGAAATGTACGGGCAGATGCTTCGACAAAAGCGCCGATCCCACAAGTTGGCTCAATAATTGCATCTGGCGAGACTCCAAGTTCCCTTAATTTTTGACAAACAAGATTAGCCAATTCCAGAGGAGTTTGAAAATCACCATATTCAATTTTGGTTTGTCGGGCTGACCTGTTCATCACTCTACTCGGTAAATTGCATGAACACCCTTTTCCATGCCTGCGCGCTCGATGACGCGGCTGTACTGCAATCGCCATTGCAGGGCGTTCGAAATGGTCAGGAAACCCTGCAAGGGAGGATTGCCGAGTGTCTCGTCTGCAGGATTGTTCAATTCGATTTCGTCTGCTGGCAGGTTTCTATCTTGCAGGAAGGCGATGATGTCGTCTCGGTTGCCTTGGTTCGCCAAAATTTGCCTTATCCCGGTCGTCATTTGGAAATCTGCTGTTTGTTCGGCTTCCACAAATATCGTGTGCAGAATATTGAGGGTGGCGGATTTCTTCTTGTTGTCATCAAACTTGTCGTAAACGAAGATCAACAGCGAGTATCCCAACCCATATATTTTTTGCCGCGCGGACTTGAACGGGCAGGAGGATTGCGGCTGGCGGATGCTGGTCACTTTCATGTCAACCGAAAGGCTGGGAAAGTCAATGCCGCTGGCGGAACTGCCCTCGTCAAATTGGTAGCGGCTTTTCAAGTAGTCGCGGAATTTGTGTTCGAGAAATGTGCCGACGGCTTTGCCGTCCGTCACGCCATACAAATCCTTTTCAGGGGTTTTGGATTGTAGCATGATGACTCGCTTGAGAGATTTTACTTCATCTGCAATTTACCGCGATACCTTACATACGTCGCATAATCAATCTCTGTCCTGCGCGCAATGTATTCTTGCGTCTTCGTAGCGAGTCCCGCGCGGAGCGGAGCGGCGTCAGTGACGGTGAGGTCGAAGGCATCGGAACCAGCCCCACTTCCGAATGAGACGACGAGGATGCGGTCGCCGGGTTGGGCGATGTCGAGAGTCGCCGTGAGTCCGATCATCGCCGCGCCCGCGTACGTATTCCCGATCACAGGGACGAGAAGCCCAGGTTCGATCTGTTCCATCGAGAAGCCAAGTCCTGATGCGACACGTTGCGGAAATTTTGTATTCGGCTGGTGGAAGATCGCCCACTTGTAATCTTTGGCGGTGGTGCCCGAGGCTTCCATCAAATGGGTGGCGGCTTCGGTGATGTGTTTGAAATAAGCCGGCTCGCCCGTGAAGCGCATGCCGTGTTCGGGATACTTCGCGTCGGAGCGTCGCCAGAAATCAGGCGTGTCGGTGACGTAGGAATACGAGGCGTTGATAACCGCCAGCGATTCTTCAGCGGAACCGAGAATGTATGCGCCGCCGCCTGCGCCTGCGGTGTACTCGAGCGCGTCGCCTGGCTTGCCTTGCGCGGTGTCCATGCCGATCGCCATGGCGTACTTACCCATGCCCGAGCCGACCAATCCCATCGCGGCGACGAGCGCTTCGGTGCCCGCTTTGCAGGCGAATTCCCAATCGGCGGCTTGCGTATTGGGGACGGCGCCAATCGCTTCAGCGACCAAGGTGGAGGTTGGTTTCACCGCATAAGGGTGGGACTCAGACCCAACCCAGACCGCCCGCAGTTCGGTCGGGTCGATCTGCGCGCGTTTCATGGCATTGCGCGCCGCTTCAATGGACATGGTGATGACGTCTTCATCCAGCCCAGGGACGGCTTTCTCTTTGATGGGGAGTCCGCCTTTGCCGCCTGTCCATACGCGCGCTACTTCCTTCGCAGGCAGACGGTAACGCGGCACGTACGCGCCGTAGCCAATGATGCCAACGGGCTTGACGGGTTTGAGGAGGGTGGGGGAGTGTGTGTGAGGGGTTGTCATTAGTTACCTTCATTTACAAATTCATATATTGTTTCAATAGCAAATATACCTTTATCTACCGTTTCAAAAATTGGTGTTATGCCTCTATGGACAGCATCATTTCTTGCTTTGTTAAATTCAACAGCCCATTCAATTATTTGATTCCCACTTATATTAATTTTATACCTATGATTTGATGATTGTAACCATTCTGTTAATTCATTTGGTTCAAGTACTAAGGGTAGTAACAATTTTAAGTAATCGGCAATGAAGTGGTTTTTGTCATAAGTCTCTAAAGTGTTTTTTGAAATACCTTTAGCTTTGCAACGTTCCTTAATGAACTTTTCTAATGGTTGCTCAAGAGCAGTAATTGCCAGAATTGATGAGGATTTGCGATCACCATGTAGCAATGACCTTTTGGCGTTTGCTAATAAAAGTCTTGGGAGAGCAGGCTCCTTACGTTGTTCAAACCATAATCTTATATCTGAAATGTGTTTCACATTCAAACCGTTAGATTTTTCTGGATATATTCTACGTTTAGCAGAAAAAAGGATTTTCTTTTTCTTACTGTAACCGCCAATAGGTACTCCAAATTTTTCTAAGCCATCATACTCAACATGGCTGGCAATAGTTTTGCCCAAGAAAGTTATTAAGTCCCAATCCTGAATTGAACCTACATCGACCCAATATTGACCCAACTCTGTTTGCAAATAATTAAAGAATATAGTCAAATATTCAATAACTAGGAAGTAGATGTTCTCTATAAATATGGGCTCGGTAATGTCAAGTTCAGTAGTAACAGAGACGATTAGTCTATTACATTCTGTTGGGAAGTATTCTTCATCATGATTATCCCATTCTATATGAGCTGGATCTAATCTGATTGTGAGCACGCCAACAAAATCATCTTTCTTTAAATCGAAATTAATCTGAAAATCGTCCTCCTCAGAAAGTTGACCGATGTGAATAGGCGGTGTGTCAATATAAAAAGTCTTTTCTTTCACGTCTAGTTCTCGCTCTTTCAATGTGTTGGGCTAATTTCTGTTGCTTTGCCACTGTGACAACCCAATTAAGAAGTCGATTGCTCCAAATATTATCGCTCCATAACAAATATAATAGCTACCTCCAATTGGGTCAGAGTATGTCCACCACGTGATTGTGCTTCCGATTATGAAAATTATTCCCCCTCTCCACATCCGTTTGTATCCTTGTTGTGCTAAAGCTGACTGCTCAATATAACTTCTTAAACGTTCCTGAGTCTTGAGATTCTTGCTTGTTTCCTCTAGAGCAACAATATGCGCAACGAACTTCACCGCATCTTCATTGTTTACACCTTTTGAAACAAGATCTCCAATTATTTCCGCCGCAGTTTTACCAAGTTTATATTGCTCACTGATGTAATCGACATTAAGAAAACGTAGTTGCCTTACAAATAGTGCAATTTCCTCTCGTTTTGCTCCGATGTTTACAAGGTGGTTGACTATTTCATCCTCAGTTTTTCCGAGTTCAAGTTGACTATTAATGTGCTCAACTAATAGTTTCCCATTACTCAATATATTACTGTTTTTGTCATCTAAAGACATAAATCACCTTCAGTCTTATTTTTGAATATACCAAAACTTTGACGTCAAACCTGCGTGCGGTTGTCAACGGATTGCTTCGCAGAACGGATGCGCGGATGGTTGGTCAACGGACTTTGTCACGGACTCACGGACGGGAACGGATTTGTTTACCAGTTTACGTGTTTCCTTGTTTACATCTCACACATACCAAAACTTTGATGTCAAACCTGCGTGGTTGAAAGACCTGACATGTCTTCGGGAGGGATTGGTCGGTGATGACCTATGTCCGCGCGAGGAGTGAGGAAGTCAATGGCGCGGGTGAGACACCTCGACAGGCTCAGTACGCCGCATGTCAGATCTGGGGTTACATTACTGCTGTGGGCGATTTATACGAATGACGATGCGGGAGAAATCATTTTCTGCGTGGATAGCATCGTCAATACGTTTTGCGAAGGCGAAGTAATCGGGATCATAAGTGCAGGCTATAATCCCTGCATGCGGTTGACGCTTATTGTGTAACCTGATGAAGTGGCGGCGATTCAGCGTAAGCAAAATTCGCTTTTCCTTATTTGCGAACTCAAGCACATCCTCATCCGTCATGGCTTGATTAGCTTTGCCAGTCTCTTGAATGGTCAAGACATCATGTCCAAGTTCCCGTAATTCCTCCACAACTGGCAAGGGGAAATTTTCGTTGGAATATAAGCGCGCCATTATGCTTCCTCGTTAGCTTTGATTTGGGCGTCAATTTCCTTTTTGTGACTGCGTTCATAAGCCCAGGCGTTGGCAAGGTCTTCTGCGCGCAAGGTGGGATAGGACATAAGTAAATCCGCTTCGCTTGTGCCCAACCGTCGCGCTTGCGCCAATAGCCAAACAGGTATACGTGTACGAACAATACACGGTTCGCCGCCCGCGATTTGTGGATTGCTTTCAATGCCTGGGAAGGCGTCTCCTAAATCACGCGCCGCCCATTGAAGCAGTTGGGCTTTTTCAGAGCGGGAAAGTCCCTTGTAAAGTTTTTCAAGGTTTCGTGTGTGTTGCATAGTTAGAACCTTTCATTTCGTAACAAACATTATACATTCCAAGGCTTTGACGTCAAACCTGGATGGTTGATAGACCTGACATGTCTTCGCGAGGGGTTGATCGGTGATGACCTTTGTCCACGCGAGGGGTGTCAATGGCGCGGGTGAGACATGTCAGGTCTTGGTGTTACTTGTGCCTCTTGCTTGCGTTCATAATCGTCATACCGACGACTTCTTCGCCCTCATAACGAACAAGCACATCGTTATCCAGCAATTCGGAATCGTCCGCGCGGTTGGGTTTTTTGAAATTCAAATACAAGACGTCGGCTTCTTCATCATAAGAAAACCAGATATTTTTCTGATGAAGTTGCAGTACCTGAGGTACAACAGTCAATACGTGGTCAAGATTTACCGTTGCCATATTTTCTTTCTCCTTTCGAGCGATTTCCAGCGCTTGGTCAGAAATGCTGTAATAATGAAACCATCTTCCTGACTTACTTCGCGATAAACAACAATGATATATTTTTCAGTTTCAATTTCACAAGCGGCAAGCAATTCACCTTCATTGCCTTCGAATACTGCCAGTGGTTCCTGAACAGTTTCAAGCACATCATAGAGATAACCTGCCATTTCCGCATGTTCTTCTGTGATGTGAACCCAGCGTTCGTCGGGCAATCTTATCGTTACTCCATTTACGGATTTGGCAGTTTTCATCATCTTTCCTTATAGCACACATTCCAAAACGCTGACGTCAAGCCTGCGTGGTTGAAAGACCTGCCGAAGGTGTCTTCGCGAGGGGTTGGTCGGTGATGACCTTTGTCCGCGCGAGGAGTGAGGATAGGAAAGGTGCCGGTGAGACATGTCAGGTCTCGGGTGTTTCACCACTTGCGCGGCGTATCTCCTTTTTCGATTTCATTCCTCGCCTTCGCAAGCGTTTTGAGCCACATGTCGAGAGTCTCTGGCCCAATGCGGGCGGCTTGTTCGGCAACTTCTTCGATATCAACCTGGTGATTACTAAAGCCGCGCAGGCAGAAGTATAAAATGGCAAAAATATCGTCGGGATGTTTGTTCGACCTGCCCTCATTCCAGGCTTGAAGTTTTCCAATGATAATGTCAGTGGGTTGTGCAACCCATGCTTCAAACGGCTCGTCGTTTTCGTCGGTGAAAGTCTCGCGTATACGGCGGTCAAAGGCAGCCTGATAATCAGGTTCGCGTTTCAAAGGAACAAGATCTGCTTTTATACCTTCGCTTGAATCAATGATGTTGAACATAATCCCCATTTCGACGAAATTCTTTATCATTTCAGGGTCAGCATAATAACGCGGGAGGGGAAATTTTTGCGATAAGGCTTCATAATCTTTCTCGCGTAAATCCACGATAATGTCAATGTCATGGGTGGCGCGGGTGATTCCATAAATCGTGCCGCCAAATGCGCCGACAATCATATAGGGCGCGCCGGTTTCATCCAATGCCTTTACGACACGGATGTAAAGGTCAAGCATGTCCATATTTTCCATCCATGAATGTCAGATACTCCAGTATTTTCATGTTGATTTCCGATGGAGAAAGATTCGGAAACTTCCTTTTGAATGCAGTTCGCAAACCAGCGCGTATCATGGCGCTTGCGCGCAGGCTGGGATATATCCTTTTTCCAGGAGGCATTTTTGCCAGCAATTCCATCTGCTTGTGGTCAATGGGATTAAGCCCATCCACGATTTTGGAAATTTCTTCTGACGAAAGAGTTCGTTTTTCAGTCATAATTACCTTTGAATATACCAAAACGCTGACGTCAAACCTGCCTGCCTGAAAATCTCTGCAACTTGCTCGACGCTTCGTCCATGATACTCCAGGGACAGGCGTTCTCCCTCACCCTAGCCCTCTCCCGCAGGGAGAGGGGAAAGGCGCAGTGTTTATTCCATCCAATCTTCGATTTTCAATTTTGGGATTTGCTGGAATCCATCTGTGTTGTTTGTAACCAGCGTCACACCAAGACTCAACGCGTGCGAGCCGATGAGCATATCCATTGAGCCGATAACTTTTCCTTCTCGTTCCAAATATGCTCGTACAACTCCGTAAGCGGCTGATGCCATTTGGTCAAAGTCCGCGATTTCGATGGGTAGCAGGAATTGTTCCAAAGCGGACAAATTATTCTCAATTTGATTGCTCTTATTCGCACCGCATGCTAATTCTGCAATTGTGATACTTGAAACTCCAACTTCACCTGGTTCGCAGCGAGTTAACCGCCGAATCAGTTTTTGTGGTTTCTGACGAATCAATCCAATGCAGATATTCGTATCCAGCATGTATTTCATGAAAAGGCATCCTCACGATTTTGGGCGGGCGGTTGGTTCCGTTCACTCATAAAATCTGCCGAGAAGAGGGCGAGGCTGTCAAGCAATGTTTCCCAGGGTGTCTTATAGGGAAGAAGCACGACCGCATTGCCAACCCGCTTGATATAAACACGGTCGCTTCCAAAGCGAAATTCTTTGGGAAGTCGCACTGCTTGGCTTTTTCCATTTTGGAAGAGTTTTGCTGTTTCCATTTTATCTCCTTTGGTATATATCAATAGTATATATTATTATGATATTTCGTCAAGCCTGCCCTGTAAATACCAAAAATCTGAAACTAATCTTACTTGCCTAAAAATCTCTGCAACTTGTTCAACGCTGCGTCCATGATACTCCAGTGACAGGCGGTCCTGATACCACAACTTTGAAAGTTCCCAAACTTGGTGCAGTGCAAGAACTTCTCCGCGTGGGAGGTGATTTCGCTTGCACCATTTGTCAATCCATTCTTCCGACTGGAAGAGAAGCATGGTCGCTCAGGTGAAGGCCAGGTCATCGTACCAGCGCGAAAAAGAAAGTGGAAAGTGGACAAGTAGATTGCTATTTGTCACTTTGTCGCCTTGCACTTCCAATTGAACAGATTCGTTGCTTTCCGTGCATTTCGCTTCGATGACCGCGTCTGCATGGAGGACGGCGGGGATGCCGAGCATATCCCAGGCGCAGTTGGCGTAATAGGTTTTACCGTTGGCGTGGACTTTGAAGTCTGTGGGAATCGCGGAGAAGGGCCAAGCCATGCGAACATTCGATGTGTTTGGATCAAGAAAGAATTGGTGACGATTATTTAATTCTTTGTAATATTCAACCGCTTCTTCAACGCTGATGTTGAAGTGGAGCGCGGTTTCGTCCACGCTTGGAGGGTGAGTCACGTCCGCGAAGTGTTGATAGACGAAGTGCCTTACTTGCCAAAGAACATTCTCGTCTTTCATCTTTCCACTTTCCATTTTCTACTTGCTACTTTCTACTTTCCACTTTCCACCCTTCGACTCGCTCAGGGCGGCGCTTTCCAACGACTTCAAAATCTCCTCCGCTCGATCAATTCTCACAATTCTCTCCGCCACCATCTGCGCGGCGACCTTTTCGATCAATTCTCCGCTCGCGCCTGCCGCGATGGCAACCTGGCGTGCGTGCAACGACATGTGTCCGCGTTGGATGCCTTCGGTGGCGAGGGCGCGGAGGGCAGCCATGTTTTGGGCGAGACCGACAGAGACGATGATCTCCGCCAATTCATTCGCGGACTTGACGTTCATCAACTTAACCGCGGCTTGCGCGGCGGGGTGGACCTTGGTCGCGCCGCCGACGATTCCCACCGCCATCGGCATTTCGAGCGTGCCGACGAGGTCCCCGTTCTTGTCCTTGCCCCAGGTGGAGAGGGATGTGTATCTGCCGGAGCGTGCCGCGTAGGCGTGCGCGCCCGCTTCGATGGCGCGCCAATCGTTGCCGGTGGCGATGACGACCGCATCCACGCCGTTCATGATGCCTTTGTTGTGTGTCGCGGCGCGGTACGGGTCGGTGGCGGCGAATGCCCAGGCTTCGATGATCCCATCGCGGACCTCCTCGCCTGTGAATTCGTTGGGGCGAGGCTTGCCCTCGCCCTGGATTGGGGCAAGCCCACTCCCTACGGTAAACGCCAATTCTTTGACCGGGATCGTGCATCTTGCTCTTGCAATACGGCGATCCGCCAGGTTGGACAAAATACGAAGATGAACCTTCCCACCTGTGATGGCTTCTATATGCGGGGCTAATCGTTCGCAGGCGGTGTTGACCGCGTTCGCGCCCATTGCATCGCGGACATCATAGATAAGATGAATAACAAGAAAAGGACCGACAGGCGATGATTCGATGACTCGAACTTCGAGGTCACGCGCGCCGCCGCCGAATTTTTTGAGGACCGGGTCAATCGAGTCCGCTTCGGCGAGGAGTTCGGCTTTGTGTTCATATAATTTCAGTTTCGCTTCGGAAAGGTTCGTGATATTAATAACCTGCACCTGCCCGATCATCAATGGATCGGAGGTTGTGGCGGTGAATCCGCCGCCGGCGCGGGCGAGTTTTGCCATGAACGACGCGCCCGCCACGACGGAAGGTTCCTCGATCGCCATGGGGATGAGTACGTCCCTGCCATTGACCGTGAAATTCAATGCGATGCCCAATGGAAGGCTGTGCAGTCCGATCACGTTCTCGATCAGATGGTCGGCGGCTTCAGCGGAGAGACCGCCCAGGGTCCACGCGGACAGGTCTTCGGGAGTCTGACCGGCTGCGTCCGCTAATTTGACGCGGCGTTCTTCGAGAGTCGTGTTGTAGAATCCGGGAATGCGGGAAGTCGTCATGTATACACCTTTCGCCAAATTGTAAGCCTGCCATCTTTCAAAATCTATCATATTTTATGGGATAATTCGAGATATGTTGCTAACCAGAGAACAATTGCAGGAACGTTTGATCGCCCTGCACGAAGCCAGTCTGGAACTGGTCAAGAACGTCGCCCTGGAGAATTTGCTGGAGCGGATCGCCGCGGTCGCATGTGAACAGGCGGATGCGCGGTATGCCGCATTGGGGGTGCTGGGCGAAGGGCGCGCGCTCGAGAAGTTCATTACCGTAGGGCTGAGCGAGGATCAGATCCGCCGAATTCCGCATCCGCCGCTAGGGAGGGGGTTGATCGGGGAATTGATGAATGTAACGGGTCCCTTGCGCGTGCCGGTCATTCAAGAGGATCCGCGCTCGGTCGGGTTCCCCGAAAACCACCCGGTCATGGTCTCGTTTCTGGGCGTTCCGATACGTGTGGGGGAGAAGCAATTGGGGCAGATCTATTTGACGGACAAGATCGGGGCGGATGAATTTTCGGCGGACGACGAGAAGATCATTCAAATGCTGGCGACGTATGCCGGCGCGGCGATCCAGAACGCCCGGCTCGTGGAGGGGATGAAGGACCGCGACCAGGCATTGACCCGGCGCAACGAAGACCTGACCCTGTTGAACGATATCGCTTCCGTCCTGACCTCGAGCCTGGAACTGGACGAAATACTCAATAAGACCCTCGGGCTTGTGATGAACTATATGAGGGTGGAGGCGGGCGAGATATTCCTGTTGGAGGAGGACGGAAAGACCCTGCAAATGGTCCTGCATCGCGGGCAGGCGGCTGAAGCCTTCTGGACGCGGAATCTGTTCAAGGTGGGCGACGGTTATATCGGTATTGTGGCTGCCGCCCGCAAACCGCTGGTCAGCGCCGATCTCGCAAACGACGTCCGCTTTTTGCGTGAAGCAATCGTCACAGCGGGATTCCGCCAGATTGCGTGTATTCCCATGCTTTCGGGCGAAAATCTGATGGGCGTGATGAGCGTCGTGTCGCGAAACAGGGATCCTATAGACGACCGAAGCGTGGAAATGATGGCGGCGGTGGGCAATTGGGCTGGCTTGGCGATCGAAAACGCCCGCCTGCACGCCAACGCGCGCCGGCTTGCGATATTGGAGGAGCGCGAACGCATCGGCATGGACCTGCACGACGGGATCATCCAATCCATTTACGGCGTGGGATTATCGCTCGAGAACGCGCTTCATTCGATGGAGGAAGACCCGGACGATGCCAAACGAAACGTGCAGCATGCCATCGTGGGACTGAATCAGGCGATTCGCGACCTCCGTTCCTACATTCTGGACCTCAGACCGCGGCAACTGGGCAACGACGGCTTGATCATCGGCATAAAACGGCTGATCGCCGAGTATCGCGCCAATACTTTTGCCGAAGTCAGGTTCACCGAACCCGATTCGGACATGAAGGAACTGCCGCAAACCCACATACTGGCTTTATTCCACATCTGCCAGGAGGCTTTAGCCAATGCAGCGAAGCATGCGAAGGCGAAAAAGGTGCAGATATCCATCTGGTCAACCGATACGCGGGTGCTTATGGAGATCATTGACGACGGCAAAGGCTTCGACGTGGATACCATAAGCGCCAATATCGGTCATGGACTTGCGAACATGCACACCCGCGTCCGTTCCGTGGGCGGCGAGGTGGATATTTCATCGGCTCCGCATGGCGGCACGACCGTTCTTGCATGGGTTCCACGGGCGCGAACGCATGAAACAGGCGGATGAAATGATTCTTTAATGTTGAATCACAGAATCCTGAGTCTCGTTCACCGCTTATCCATCGAATTCTATAACGCGTTTTTTTAAGACCGAACGTCCAAACCTGCGTTCGCGCCGATCATTCGACCGCCCGACCCTATATGTGGGGTGTGGATAGCTCTTCGATGGATACTTGGCTGAAACGAGTGTTCTATGAAAGAACCCCAACGAACATATTCACGCGTCGAATCTTTAACGTTGAGCGACCTTAAAAAAGCGGATGTTTTAAAACAAACGTAGGCTTTACGTGTTGTTATTTTCCATGACTATCTGCTAGAATGTTGTCGCGCTGATGTAAAGGATGTGGAGAATAACTCACATCTTACAATCCCTGTAATATCCTGTTACAACAAAAACAAACCCGAAACAAGCCGCTGGCAAGGCGGATTAATTCGACATGGCTTGCAGTCATGTATCACCATCGCAACGGAGCAATGTATGAACGCTGATCAGGCATGGCAATCGGTACTTGGACAACTCCAAATGGAAATGCCCCGCGCTTCCTTCGATACCTGGGTACGGGACACCAAACCCGTTTCCTACAAGGACAGCACCCTGACCATCGGCGTACGCAACGCGTATGCCCGTGACTGGCTCGAAAGCCGACTGGCAGGCACTGTGAACCGCCTGCTCCTCAATATCCTGAACTCATCTGTCAACGTTCATTTTGTCGTTCACGGCAACGATGGCGAACGGATCGCCGACGAATCGCCCTCCTCCACCCTCGAAGCCCTCGATCAGACCGAAGTCGAACCTGCGGAGGCTTACGAACAGTCTTCGCGTAGTTCGAACATGAACCCGCGTTACGTCTTCGACACGTTCGTGGTGGGTTCCGGCAACCGCCTGGCGCACGCCGCCTGCCTCGCTGTGGCGGAAAAACCCGCCCGCGCCTACAATCCGCTTTTTCTTTATGGGGGGGTGGGGCTTGGCAAGACCCATTTGCTCCACGCCATTGGGAACGCCTGCCAGGCGCGCGGGTTGAACGTCTTGTACGTATCCTCCGAGGAGTTCACCAACGACCTGATCACAGCCATCCGCACGCACACCACGCAAGCCTTCCGAGAGAAATACCGCTCGACGGACGTGCTTCTGGTGGACGACATTCAATTCATCGCCGGGAA
Source organism: Chloroflexi bacterium CFX6 (assembly GCA_030263595.1). Classification (GTDB taxonomy): domain Bacteria; phylum Chloroflexota; class Anaerolineae; order Anaerolineales; family Villigracilaceae; genus Defluviilinea. The sequence continues at coordinate 24,113 of SZPG01000027.1, read as the reverse complement.
GGAATCCACCCAAGAGGAGTTCTTCCACACCTTCAACACCCTGCACGGCCAGGATAAGCAGATCATTGTGTCCTCCGACCGGCCGCCCAAGGCGTTGGTGACGCTCGAGGAACGTCTCCGCTCCCGCTTTGAGTGGGGTCTGACCGCCGACATCCAGCCGCCCGACCTCGAAACCCGCCTGGCGATCCTGCGCACAAAAGCCGAACGGGCGGGCCGCAGGGTGCCAAATGAAATCCTGGAGTTGATTGCGGAGCGCGTGCAGTCGAACATCCGTGAACTGGAAGGGGCGTTGAACCGCATTCTGGCTTTTACCGACCTGAGCGGTTCGCCCATGACCCCCAACCTGGTGGAGGTGGCTTTGGCTGATCTCCTGCCTCAGCGCAGCGACGTCGAACCTGCCAGGATCATCGAACTGGTTGCCCGCGAGTGGCAAATTCCCGTGGAGGCGTTGCTTGGCAGGGATCGTTCACACAAGATCGCCCAGCCGCGCCAGGTTGCCATGTATCTCCTCCGCAAGGAGACGAATTCCTCCCTGCCGCAGATCGGCGAGGCGCTTGGCGGGCGCGACCATACGACCGTCATGTACGCCATCGAGAAGATCGCGAATGAAATCGAGACCAAGACAGACCTGCGGAAGAGGGTGGTGAATGTCAAGCAGCAGTTATACGGTCAGGCCGCGGTGGTATAGCCCTCTCGCCCCGATGAATTTCGGGGCTTTTTTATGGGTGCAGGCAAAGGCTGTTCGGACGGGATCCGTTTTCGGTTACGCGCGAGGCGGGAATTCCGAATCCTGTGTTATAATGCCGCCGCTCTCCTCGTCAAAAGGAGGCGCATCTTGCCTGGGACGGGCAACAAGCGTCCCTGAGCGGGTAATAAAATCCCGCTAAACTCATCCTGCCGGATGCCGACGCCCTGGCGCCGCGCGTTTGCCGGCAGAGTTGTAAGGAGAAAAATGGCTGTTATTTCCATGAAAGCCCTGCTTGAGAGCGGCGTTCACTTTGGGCATCGCACCAACAAGTGGGACCCCCGTATGAAGCCGTACATTTTCACGGAGCGCAACGGCATTCACATCATTGACCTGCAGCAGACCTCGAAACTGTTGAACCAGGCGTACAATGTGGTCCGCGATTCTGTGGCGAACGGCGGAACGGTTTTGTTCGTCGGCACGAAACGCCAGGCGCAGGAGACGATCGCGGAGGAGGCGACCCGCTGCGGCATGCCCTACGTGACCGAACGCTGGATGGGCGGCACGCTCACCAACTGGTCCACGATCCATGCCCGTATTCAGGAGATGGAACGCCTCGAGAAGATGCGCGATAACAACGAATTGGATCACCTGACCAAGAAGGAGGGATTGTTGATCGGCCGCGAGATCGTCCGTTTGCAGACCCGCCTCGAGGGGTTGCGGACGATGAAACGCCGCCCGGACCTGTTGTTCATCATTGACGTGGGCAAGGAGGACGCGGCGGTTCACGAAGCCAACCTGCTCGACATCCCGATCGTGGCTCTGGTGGATACGAACTGCAACCCGCAGAACGTGGATTACGTTATCCCCTCGAACGACGACGCCATTCGCGCCATCAAGTTGCTGGTGGGCAAGATCGCGGATGCCGTTCTCGAAGGCAAGGCGATGCGCAAGGAGGAGGACGCGGAAGCCCGCGAAGCCGCCGCCGAAGCGCCAGCCGAACCGTCCGCCCGCAAGCCCGTTCGCAGGGTCGAACTCGAAGATGAATTGGATGAGGGCGACCTGTTGGGCGAATCCACGCTGGCGAAGTTGAGCGCTTCACGCGAGGAAGAGACGGAAACCCCCGGGGAAGAAGGCGGCGAAGCCAAAAGCGGCGAAGCAGCATCCCCCGAGAAAACCCCGGAAGAATAATCGAATGGTTCGAAGAAGGATACTGAAGAAGGATACTATTGCATGGAAATTACGACTGAAATGATAAAGGAATTGCGCGCCGCAACCAATGCCGGCGTGCTGGATTGCCGCAAGGCGCTCGTGGAAGCGAACGGCGATTTTCAAAAGGCTGTGGACTGGCTCCGCGAGAAGGGTATGGCGACCGCCGCAAAGCGCGCCGACCGGGAAGCCTCACAGGGCGTTGTGGAGTTGTACTCGCACGGCGGAGGACGCGTCGGCGTGATGGTGGAAGTGAATTGCGAGACCGATTTCGTGGCGCGCTCGGACAAGTTCCGCGAACTGGCGCATGAGATCGCCCTGCAGATCGCCGCCGCCGCGCCGCGTTATATCAGGGAGGAGGAAATTCCAGCCGAAGTCCTGGAGCATGAAGCGGAGATCGCCCGCGTCCGCGCGAAAGAGGAGGGCAAGCCCGAAAACGTCGCCGAAAAGATCGTGCAGGGACGCATCGAAAAATTCAAGGACGAGGCGGCGCTTTTGCGCCAACCCTATATCCGCGATGAATCCATCACGGTCGAAAAGTTGATCCTCCAGGCGGTGGGCGCCATCGGCGAGAACATCGTCGTCCGCCGCTTCCAGCGCTGGGAACTGGGCGAGAGTCTGAACAATTAATTCAAATGACCAACCTTCGGGTTGGTCATTTTTATAAATCCCTCACCCCGCCCTCCCCCTTTGTAGAGGGGTCCCGCAGGACGAGTGAGGTCAAGGAGAAAATATGACCCAATTCAAATACAAACGCATCCTCCTGAAGTTGAGCGGCGAGGCGCTCGCGGATAAGTCGGGCTTCGGCATAAACGTGAACGAGGCGGAAGCCATCGCGAAGCGCATCAAAGAGGTGCACGACATGGGATTGGAGGTGGCGGTGGTGATCGGCGCGGGGAATCTGTGGCGCGGCAAGCAGGGACTGGAACGCGGCATGGATCGCTCCACAGCCGATTACATGGGCATGCTCGGCACGGTGATGAACGCCATGGCACTGATGGACGCGTTGGAACGGCAGGGGGTCCTTACGCGGGTCATGTCCGCCATCGAGATGCGCGCCATTGCCGAGCCGTACATTCGCCGCCGCGCCACCCGTCACCTCGAAAAGGGACGCGTGGTCATCTTCGGCGCGGGGACGGGCAATCCGTTCTTTTCCACCGATACCGCCGCGGCGTTACGCGCCACCGAGATCGAAGCGGACGTGGTCATCAAGGCGACGAAGGTGGACGGCGTGTACGATTCCGACCCGAAGAAAAATCCGGACGCCAAAAAATTCACCGAACTCACTTACATTGACGTGATCAACCGCCGCCTCGAGGTGATGGACAGCACCGCCATTACCCATTGCATGGAAAACAAGATCCCGATCCTCGTGGTCAATCTTTGGGACCCTCACGCGCTTCTGTCCGCGCTCAAGGGGGAACCGGTGGGGACGCTGGTTCACGGTTAGCAAAACGATCATTCCGACAGGAGAGAGGCTTCCTTCTCTCCTGTTTTTGATTTGAGGGACTCTCATCTTTCTTCAATTTCCCCTCACGATGACGCGCTTGTATAGCAATTTTCATGGTTTTGGTGTATCCTTAACCGCAACTTCATTTCCAATTTTCAGGAGACTGTGGTGATAAAAGACATCCTCAACGACGCCGAATCTCGAATGCGTGGAGCAATTTCCGTCCTGCGCGACGACCTGGCGGGCATCCGCACGGGACGCGCCAGCCCGGCCCTGGTCGAACGGCTGCACGTCGAATACTACGGTACGCCCACGCCCCTGCAGCAACTCGCTTCGATCAGCGTCCCCGAACCGCGCTCGCTGATGATAAAACCCTTCGACTCCTCCACGATCAAGATAATCGAAAAAGCGATTCTTTCCTCCGACCTGGGCTTGACTCCCAACAACGACGGCAAAGCCATCCACCTCAACCTGCCCCCGCTCACGGAGGAACGCCGCCGCGAACTGGTGAAACACATGCACCACCGCCTCGAGGAGGCGCGCGTCGCGGTTCGCAACATCCGCCGGGACGCGCACAACGATATGCGCGAGTTCGAGAAGGAAAAACTCATCTCGGAGGACGAGTTGAAACGCGGCGAGGAGGAACTTCAAAAGTTAACCGACAAGTACATCGAAGAGATCGCCGAGCAGGGCAGAAAAAAAGAAGCGGAAATCATGGAAGTATAGGCGGATCTTGTGCCGACACGATCCGATGATTCAATGCCAACTCCCTCCATTTCCATCCCTGCCGATAAACTTCCCCGCCACGTCGCCATCATCATGGACGGCAACGGGCGCTGGGCGTTATCGCGCGGGCTTCCCCGTCTCGCGGGACATAAGGCGGGGACGGAGAACCTTCGCCGCGTCATCCGCTCCACCGCCGAATTCGGGGTCAAATACCTGACGATCTATGCCTTCTCCACCGAAAACTGGGGACGTCCCATGGAAGAGGTGCGCGGACTCATGTCCATCCTCGAAGACGTCATTGACAAGGAATTGGACGAATTGAACAAGGAGGGCGTTCAACTGCGCCACATCGGGCGGTTGGAACGCCTCGCCCGGAAACTTCAGGAAAAAGTGCTGGACGCGATCGAACTCACAAAGAACAACGACCGCCTGGTGCTGAACGTGGCGTTCAACTATGGCGGTCGCGATGAGATCGTGCACGCCATCCAGAAAATGATCAAGGACGGCATCGCGGCGGAGGACGTCACGGACGATCTCGTGAGCCGTTACCTCTACACGGCGGGCGTGCCGGACCCCGACCTCATCATCCGCACATCGGGCGAGTTACGCGTGAGCAACTTCCTGATATGGCAGGCGGCATATTCCGAATGGTACGTCACGCCCACCTATTGGCCCGATTTCGACAAGGAGGAATATCGCCGCGCGCTGGAGGCATTCGCCCGGCGAGATCGCCGTTTTGGAAAGGTCTCCTCCAGCGAGCTCGAGGCGTCCAATGCTTAAGCGCACGCTGACGGCTTTGGCGATCGCGGCGGTGGGTTTGCCCGCGGTCATTTATGGCGGCGTGTTCTATTTTTTGATCATGGGGGCTTTTCTCGTCGGCGGCGCATGGGAATACGTCCGCTTGTACCGGGCAGTCAAACTCGAGCCCAGCGAACCCGTCACAGTTGGAGGCGTGCTTGTGATACTCACCGCACGCTTCTTTTTTGCGGATCTCGCCATCCCGGTCTTTGTCGCGTTGGCGCTTCTCGCCATGGCGGTGCATCTCTTTGCCTTCGAACGCGGGCGCGATCACGCTGCGATTGATTTCGGCGTCACAGTGGCGGGCATCGTCTACCTGGGCTGGATCGGCGCGTACCTGCTCGATCTTCGCAATCTTATCAGCGCTGAGATGGGCGTTTGGTGGTTCCTGCTGGTCCTGCCGCTCGTATGGGCGGCGGATACGGGAGGCTACTCGATCGGCGCGGCGTACGGAAAGCACAAGATGGCGCCGCGCCTCAGCCCAAGGAAAAGTTGGGAGGGATATTTTGCCGGCATCTTCACTTCCGTTCTGATCGGCGCGTTCTTCGCTTATGCGTTCTCTTCGCTGGGACCGCAGCCCCTGGGCGGCGTCATCAATCCCATGCAGGGCGCGTTGCTCGGCCTGGTGATCGGAACGCTTGCGCCGCTGGGCGACCTGGGCGAGAGCATGTTCAAACGTCAAAGTGGCGTGAAGGATTCCAGCAACATCTTTCCCGGTCACGGCGGCTTTTTAGACCGCATCGATTCGTGGATCTGGGGCGCGGCGATCGGTTATTTTCTGATCCAGTATTTCATCTTATAAAAAGGAGGCTTATGGACATCACAAAAGACCCAACCCGAAACCTCGCGCTCGAACTGGTGCGCGTGACGGAGGCGGCGGCGTTGGCGGCGGGTCGCTTTATGGGACGCGGCGATAAGGAGGCGGCCGACCAGGCTGCGGTCAACGCGATGCGGATCGTCCTCCAGACGGTGGACATGAACGGAGTCATCGTCATCGGCGAAGGCGAAAAGGACAACGCTCCCATGCTGTACAACGGCGAGATCGTGGGCAACGGCTCAGGCATGGACTTTGACGTTGCCGTGGACCCCATTGACGGAACCCGCCCCCTGGCATTTGGCCGCTCTAACTCGCTTTCGACGGTCGCCATCGCCCCGCGCGGTTCCATGTTCGACCCGGGACCTTTCGTTTACATGAACAAACTCGCGGTGGGGCCCGAGGCGAAGGGCGTGATCAACATCGAAAAATCCATCACAGAAAATTTGAAGGCCATCGCGCAGGCGAAGAAGAAGGACGTGGAGGACCTGACGACGATCATCCTCGACCGCGACCGTCACAAGGACATGATCGCGGAGATCCGCAAGGCGGGCGCGCGCATCCGCCTTCTCCCGGACGGCGACGTTGCCGCGGCGCTGATGACCGCCTGGCCCGATTCCGGCGTGGACGTGTTGATCGGCATCGGCGGCACGCCCGAAGGCGTGATCGCGGCTTGCGCCCTGCGCGCCATGGGAGGGGAAATCCAGGGAAAGTTGTATGCGCGCGACGAGGACGAACTGCGGCGCGGGCGCGAAGCGGGCTACGATTTCGACAAGGTGCTTACGATGGACGATCTTGTCTCGTCGGAGGATGTCTTCTTCACCGCCACCGGCATCACGGACGGCGAACTGCTCAAGGGCGTGCGATACTTTGGCAGGGGAGCCACCACCGATTCCCTCGTGGTGCGCGGCATGACCGGCACGGTGCGGCAGATCAGCGCCACACACCAAATTGACAAGTTGAGGCAATTGAGCGCGATCAAATATTAGTCTTCGTCATTGCAGGGCAGCGCCCTCCCGTCGAAGCAACCCCTGTTTCATCGGGTGTTCGCCTCGCAGCGAACACCCGCAATGACGAATACGTTTCTTGACACCATCTTTCGTTGGGGTATAATCCCCGTCGCCTTCCTCGCTAGCTCAATCGGCAGAGCGGGCGGCTGTTAACCGCTAGGTTCGAGGTTCAAGTCCTCGGCGAGGAGCAATAGACCCTGCAAAGGGTCTTTTTGTTTTCCCCATCCTATCGCAGATGTCAACGATCGTTTGCCTGATGGACTTGCGTAATGCCGTCAATTATGTCAAGATTGTGCGGAAGAAAAGATCAAGTCCTGCAAACGAGACTTCCATGCGCAAATCAATTGTCCTCGCCCTGATCTTTGCAGTGTTCCTCACTACCTGCGCGCCGACCGGATGGAATGGCGTCTCGACCCCGCTGGAGATTACCGCCAGGGTCGGCGCCGTCATCGCCGAAACCGTTGAGCCGCCCGGCACGGAGAATCCTTTTCCGATGCCTGAACCGCCGACCGTCATCCCAACGCTTCCATCGTCCAGGCTTTCCCCAACCGAATTGTGGGCGTCTCCGCGCCACCCCCTGCGGATGGACGAATAATGGGCGAGCTCGATGTGGGCGATCTTCTGGATGGAGCGCGCGTGACGTTTATCGAGCGTGTCCCTTATGGCGGGACTGCCGCTTATGATATCCTGCCGCCCGGCGGTACGGGTTTCCATTGGGCGAACGGCATGTTGATGGGTAGCACGCTGACGAACGAATAAACCAGTTCCCGGAGGTCGTTGTGAATCGAATACGCATCCTTATCGTTATTTGTTTTGCCCTGATCCTCTCCTCCTGTGGTTCCAAAACCCAACCAGCCTCGAGCGAAGAGTGGACTCAACTCGCCTCCATGCCAACGCCTCGTTCCGAGATGCCCGCCTCGGCGGTCGGTTCGATCATCTATGTGCCGGGTGGATTTGGCGGCGAAAGGGTTCTCGAAGCCTACGATACGACCACTGATACCTGGCGGAGGCTTGCGGATCTGCCTGAGCCTCGGCATCACTTAATGTCCGCTTCTCATGGCGGCAGGGTGTATATTTTTGGCGGGGGCAGTTCGCTGGTCAATTGGACGCCGCGCGCAGAAGCATGGATGTATGATCCAGCCAGCGATGCGTGGCAGGCAATCGCGTCCATGCCGGAACCGCGTCTGGCTGGCGCGGCTGTGACGCTCGGCGATCACATCTACATTGTCGGCGGAACCGGCGGGAGCAATGCCTTGTTGCGTTACGATCCTGCGCGCGATGAATGGAGGAGTCTTGCGAATTTATCCCAGGCGCGCGAGCATGCCGCCGCAGCCGCGCTGGACGGGAAGATCTACGCGTTGGGCGGACGCTGGTCGGGAATGGGTGAACTGACCTCGGTCGAAGTTTACGACCCGATGGTTGATTCGTGGTCGGACGCTCCGTCCATGCAGACCGCGCGCGGCGGCTTTGCCGCGGTCATCGTAAATGGGAAAATCCATGCCATTGGCGGCGAGGCGTTGACGGGTAAAAATCAGGCGTTGACCAGTGTTGAGGTCTTCGACCCCGTTTCCGGCGTGTGGGAACCGGGTCCCGATCTACCTCTTCCGTTGCATGGCGTTCCGTCGGCGAACGTGGACGAGGTCGTTTACGTTTTGGGTGGGGCGGATCGCGCCGGCGCGATATCCAATCAGGGACTCGTATTCTCTTTCAAGCCATAGTGTCAAGGTCCTTGCCGGGAGGATGGTATTCAAACCCTCGACGCCGGAGTAAAGACCCCAAGCGGGTCTTTTTTGTATCGTCGTCTGTAACAAATTCACATTTGACTTTTGGGGGGGAAAGGGGGTATAGTATATATGTCAATTTCCGATATATGCAGAAAAGGAGTGAAACATGAATGCCCCTGCTCGTATTTTTGCCATGCTGGTCTGGCTCGGTGGGTTGTTCGCGGCAGGCGTCGTTATCCTGGCGCTGACCGCCTCCCGCGTCGGGGAACACAGATCCAGCACCTACGGTTATGCCTACTATCTTTTCCAGCAGGGCTGGGGGGGCGAGATCGGGATCGTGCCGCCCGCCTTCACCCTCGAACGGACGTATACCGAGACGCAGTTCAACAAGGACTCGAAGCAGTACGAGGAGGTCGAGAAGACCGAGCGCTTCGACCTCGTGCCGAAGTCAATCGGCATTGATACGGATCTGGATTACGAAGAGAAGATCCGCAGTCTGTTGGTGTTCAACGCATTCGAGGTTCACAACCGGGAAACTTATGTCGTCGCGAATACCACCAATTATGCGGGCGAACTGCAAGTGAAGATGACCACGCCGGAAAACGCGAATTTGATGTACGATTACACCATCACGATCCCTTCAAAGGGGAATCTTGTGATACGCCCCGTGATGAACGGATCGGTTGCCCTGCTTCCCGACATGCAGGCTGGGGAGGAAGCGGATATTATCATCACCTATTCCACCAAGGGCATGGATATTTACAAGTACAATCTTTCCGCCTATCAAAACAACGTCGTTCAAGGGCTGACCGCCAATATCAAACTGAATACGAAGAATTACGCCATTTACCGCGAGGGCTTGCCCCACACGGAGACGGCAACCCCCGATGGCGCCACCCTCCAGTTCACTGTGAACGATTTTTCCACGACTCAGGACATGGGCGTCGCCTTCCTCGAGCGCCAGAGGTATCTCGATCAGATCCAAACCGTGATGAACTACTCGCCAGCCTCCCTGGCGCTCTTCCTGGTGGTGGTATTCCTGTTTTCGCAGATCTTTGCCGTTAAATTCAATCCCTTCCACTATCTCTTCCTTGGGACGATCCACGTTTTCTATTACCTGTTCGTCGCCTACCTGATCCGCTTCTTTGGCATCGTCCCAACCTTTGGGCTCTCGATCGTGTTGACCGCCGCCATGTTCATTCTGTACGCTCCGAACGTGTTTGGCAGGTGGTTCGCCTTCCGCGTCGTGGGCGTGTACCTGTTCCTGTTGACGGTGGTCTTCTCGCTGATCTTCCTGATGCCCATCTTCCAGGGATTGCTGTTCGTGGTCCTGATCTTCCTGATCTTCATGTCCGTCATGGTCTTTGTCGGCCGTTCGGACATTTCCAAGTGGCCCATCGTAAGCGAATAGCGCGCCGACCCGCGCGACGAATGAAGAAAGAGACGGCGGTTTTTTCCGCCGTCTCTTTTTGCCAGTTATCCAATGATCTCGTTTGCATCCACAAATCGCCCGTGCGAAGAGATGGAAACGCGTTTGTCGAATTCAGCCGGTTGTATCGGCGCGTTCCTTTTGCTATAATGATCCTGACCCCACAAAAGGAGCATCCTTATGACATCTTTCAGTTTCAATGACGCCATTCGTTTCAAACTGGCGACGCAACAGGAGGATACGGGCGCAAAGACGCAGGTATTTCTCGGCGTTTTCGTCGGCGTCCTCCTGCGCTGGCTGTACGGCATCGTGGTGGACGTGGTGATGGGCGGTCCCTGGAACTTCGGAAGTTTGTCCGTCATCATTGCCCGCATCGTCATTGCCCTGATCGTGACGCTCTTCGTCTTTTCAGGGTATTGGGGCAAGGTGAAGGATCAACCTGCCGGTATGCGGTTCCTGAATTCGCTGGTCTACGGCTTTTCGATTGACGCACTCGTCGGTCCGTGGATGTATTAGGAGGAAAGATGAACTCGTTCAGTTTCAATGACGCCATTCGTTTCAAACTGGCGACGCAACAGGAGGATACCAACGCCAAAGTGCAGGTATTCATTGGCGTGTTTCTGGGCGTTGTCCTGCGCTGGATTTACAGCGTTGCCGTGAACGTGATCAGGAACAACGCTCCCTGGTGTTTCGGTCCCTGGACGATGATCCTGCTCCGCCTGGCGGTTGCCCTGGTCACCACCTTCTTCGTCTTTTCAGGATATTGGCAGAAGGTGAAGGACCAGCCCGCCGGTATGCGCTTCTGGAACGCGCTGGCTTACGGCATCGCCATGGACGTTATTGTGAGTTCGTGGATTCCCTCCGCGGCGTGCTGACGCGAGACAGGGTAAATAACAGATAAAATCGAGCGCCGACCGCAAGAAATAAGACCGGCTTTGGCAGATTGCCGCTGTGACAGTATCCGCAGCCTCATGGTTCCGTCATAACGATTGAACGCACCATCAACACAAGGAGATGAATCATGAAACGATGGATACTGTTTGCGCTCGCGCTTGGACTGTTGTTTGCCAGCGCCTCCCCGGCGATGGCGGCGGGACCCGGCGGTACGCGCGGGACGTTTGCGCTGGCGGGGAAGATCGCCGCGATCGGCGATGGAAGCGTCACGATCCAGGTCCTGGCCGGTAACAAGATCGTCAAACCCTACGTTGGTCAGGAATTGACCGTCGCCGTGACGGATTCCACGCGCTTCCTTTTGAAGAACGGCGCAGTGACCACACCGATCGCATTTGCCGATCTGAAGGTTGGCGACGCGGTCAGCGTCAACGGGAGGTTGGTGGACAATGTTTGGACTGCCAGTCGCATCACTGTTGGAGCCAAACTGGTTCACTTTCCGTAATTCACTTTGCTCGAATCAGAAAACGGGCTGGAAAGCCCGTTTTCTGGTTAATCTCTCAATGGCGGATGTTCACTTCCCCAATCTCTTCTTGAACTCCGCCGTCAACGCGGGGACGACCTGGAACAGGTCGCCCACCACGCCGTAACGCGCCTGTTTGAAGATGGGCGCGTCGACGTCCTTGTTGATGGCGACGATGACCTTGGCGTTTCTCATGCCGACCAGGTGCTGGATCGCGCCGGAGATGCCGCAGGCGATATACAGGTCGGGTGTGACGACCTTGCCCGTCTGCCCGACTTGATGGGAATAGGGGATGTATCCGCCGTCAACCGCGGCGCGCGATGCGCCGACCGCGCCGCCGAGGACGTTCGCCAATTCGGTGACGAGCGCGAAGCCTTGTTGCGCGCGCCAGATCTCGGCTTGCTTTTCGTCCATGCCATCCGGCGGCGTGAGGGACGGATTGTTCGAGACGCCGCGTCCGCCGGAAACGATGATGCCCGCGTCACCCAGATTGACCGCGCTTTCGGAGGCGGAGTAACCCTCGACGGTCGTCAACGCCTCGGCTTTGACTTCCACATTGATCGGCGTCCCCGATTTGCCCGCCTCTGGTTCAGGTTTGGGGAAGAAGCGCGAGCGGATGGTCGCCATCACAGGCTTGCCCGAGCAAACGGTCTTCTCCAGGACCTTGCCTTCGTAAATGGGACGCGTCGCGACCAATTGATCTCCGTTCGCTTCGAGCGCGGAGATGTCGGTCAATACGCCCGTGTTCAAATCCACTGCGGACATGGCGGCAAGTTCGCGGGTGCGCGCCGTCGTCGGGAACAGGATCAGGTCCGGGGTCTGGGCTGATGCGAGCGCCGAGAGAGTCGAAGCGTAAGGTTCGGCGCGGTAATCCTCCAGCGCCGCGTCGTCCGCGACGAAGACCTCGTCGGCGCCATATTCGAATGCAGACTTCACGACCGAGTTGACGCCCGATCCAAATACAACCGCGCTCACCGAACCCAGCGTTTTGCCGAGCCCGATCGCCTCCCACGATGCGGGTTGGATCTCGCCCTTGAAGTGGTCAACGTAAACGAAGGTTTTCATAGCACTTTCTCCGCAAGGATTTTTTCAGCGAGCGTTTCGGCGACGGCTTCGGGCGTTTCGCCTGTGATCATCTCGACGACCGTTTCGCGCACGGGTGGGTTCATCAGTTCGATGCGCGTCACGACGGCGGCGGGCGCTTCGACGCCGAGGTCAGCCAGCGACCATACGGGGATGTTCGCCTTCGACGCTTTGCGGATGCCCATGAACGAGGGATAGCGCGGTTCGCCGATGCTTTGGACGACGCTCAGGACGGCGGGCAATTTCGCGCCGACAGTGACCCTGCCTTCCTCGACGACCCGGTCGACGATCACGCTTCCATCCTGGACTTTGACCTGCCCCACCCACCCAAGCATGGGCAACCCGAGGACTCTCGCCGTCTGCGCGGCGGTGAGCCCCGATCCGTTGTCGAGCGTCTGCCGCCCGAACATGACCATATCCGCGTCGCCGATCTTTTTGATTGCCGCGGCAAGGACGCGCGCCGCGCCGGCCGAGTCGATGTTTTCGAGCGCGGGGTCCGAGACGAGGATGGCTTCGTCCGCGCCCATGGCGAGCGCGTGCTTGAGCGCTTCCTTCGCGGATTCTGGTCCGATGCACAGCGCGGTGACTGTCCCGCCATTGGCTTCCTTTGTCAAGAGCGCGCCTTCGACCGCGTACTCGTCGAACGGGTTGATGACCAGCGGCGCGTCCCCCCACGTGACCTGCCCGCCCTCGGCGCGTACCTTCGCCTCCGAGTCCGGGACTTGTTTGATACATGCGATGATTTTCAAAGTCGACTCCTTGATTGTTATTGTCTGTCATTGCGAGTCTTCGAGAAGCAATCCCCTCGCGGCGATGGAGATTGCTTCGCTCCGCTCGCAATGACGAGGCAGTGGTGGGGATTGCTTCGGGAAGAGCGCCCTCGCAATGACGGAACGGCGTGGATTATTGTAAATATGCCATCACCACCAACACATCCGCCGCGGTGCCGGGGTCAAAATTTATCCAACTCGCGCGGTTCAAGAAATAACTGGATACCATCAAGAACTTGATAGATGCGTCTTCGAGACAGCGTCCCGATGTATTCGCCGAGTTGCGATTTGTCAACGGTCAGAATCTGTGAGGCGTTCACAATGCTTTGTTTTGGCAGGTTGGCCTCTCCCTGTTCCAGCAGGACATTGCCTTTCAAATCGGCGTACTTGAGATTGGATGTGATGACGCAGACAATGATGGTTCGTATTCTGCTGTGATTATGCAGGTTGTTTTGAACGACGACGTGCGGATGTATATATCCAGGTTCGGAACCGACGGGCTCGTCAACCTCCACCCAGTACACATCGCCCTGATTGATTACCATTGCCCCTCCACAAGGCGGCGGTGAGACTTACGCATTCTGCGGCGCAGTTCCTTCTCCGCTTCATCGGGTTCATCGGCATATACGGCGTTGATCCCTTCCAATATCTCGCGGTTTTCCTGTTGGCGGATGTAATCCTCCAATGCAATCACAAAAAGACGACTCCGAGAGACCTTTAGTTTGCGGGCGAGGGCGTTTGCTTGCTTGAAGAGGGATTTATCAATCGAAATTGCAGTCTTTATGCTTTCCATTATTTATACCTTTCGTTATACTCAAAGTATAACCAAGGATGTTTTATTAGTCAATTAGCGATAATCCACGCCATCACCGCCAACACATCCGCCGCGAGAACTGTCGCAATTTCGTTTTGGCGAGCTAAAGCCCTGTGTCTCGATAAACTCAACCGCCACCTCAGTTCGTGGAAGCCCGCTCAAATGGATTTGCGCCATCAGACTTCGAAAGTCCTGTGATCATACATACTCATACACGGGCACTTGCAGCATGCGTTTGGGTTTCTTCTGTTCCCAGACCAATTTTTGCAGGCGCTCCACTGTCTCGGGTGCAAAGAGTTGTTCGCCCGTTTCCACATTCACCCGCGCGGGAACGTTTTCGATGACGATGAGTCTGCCTTCCATTTCGAGGGTATAGGTGACTTTCTTTTCAACCAATTTTTCGTTCCATGGATAGTCGCTCATGTTACTTTCTCCTTGCTTTCCAATCAATCCATTCGTCGGGATCTGGCTCATATATCGTGACGATGCGTATCAAAGGGCGGGATGGATAAGAACATTGGATATGGAGTGGTCTTCCTTGCCGTGTAAAGCCCAGCACCAAACAACTCGGTCCATACTTGTCATCGGGATAGTCTTCAATAATCTCAGCGCCTGCCACTGCTTCGCGCAATTCTTGTATCGTAATATGCCGCAGGATACTCCGGTCAGCAGCATGTTTTGAGTATTCAAAAAGCCCTGACGCAATTTTTTCGCGTATGTCTTTAATCATAATATGAACGCCAGTATTATCAACACATCCGCCGCAAGGACTGCCACTAGCCCGAGCAGACTGAAAACCTTTTGCCAGAGTACCCATCTCCGCTTGTTCTCCACTCGCTTGAGGAAAAAGTCCCTGAAGGGATAGATCGTCGGCTCGCGGGTGAGGCTGTCATAAATGGATCGGTAGTAGGCGTCCGTTTTGAACCAGAGTTTGTACGTGTTGTAAAAGAACAGCAGGCTGAAGAACAGGAAGGCGATGACAAATCCGAGGGAGGGCTGGGTCATGGGCGCGGTCTCGTTTCATTGTATCCGTGAAAAGTTGGCGAAGCCAATGTCGTTTGATACTCCTCCGGCGGATAAGTTTCCCGGTTTCCGAGCCGCGCGATCGTCATTGGATGCTGGTCTTGCTGATGATTTTGCCGCTTTCCAGGTCCAGGTCGCAGGCGTGACCGTTGATCGTGTACGTGGAAAGCGTCATGCCATCTTCGTTGAACCTTACGCGCGAGTAGAGCGTGTAAGGGTCTGGCTTCTCCGCCTTCCATAGCATCCTTCCATCCAGGGAGACGCAATACAGGTTGGATTCGCCGCGTGGAAACCCCGAATAGCTTTCCAACACGACCATCCCATAATATGTCTGGATTGATTTGTCAATTTTGGTGTGAAGAGGTCGAAGGTCCATTCACTCTCCTTGCGGATTTATTGCGTTCCCGCGATCTCCGAGGCGGATTCTCCCTCGACGAACCACGCTCGCATCGTGAATAGAATCCCCAAACTGACCACGGCAAGAACCCCGATGATCCCCTCGATGGCAAGCGCGCCCACGATGGGGAGGAGGTAGACCGCAACCGCATCCACGAACGCGTGCCACAGGAGCGCGAGCCAGAACCACACCGGTTTTCGGTAAGCCACGCTATATAAAACCATGATCGAAAGCGACAAATGCAAACAGATCGCGAAGAGACGCTCGATGCCGCCCAGGAAACCCATATAAAAAGGCGAATTCCAAAAGGCATCCACTTGCTGTCTCGTCAATTCGATCTGCTCGGCAGGGATGCCCAACGCCCCAAGGTCAGCGTTCCGCATGACCACCATATTGACCAGGGTCAGGATGGCAAGCAAGCCCAAAATGAAGGCTTCCACGCCGCCGTGTCCTGCTCCGACCAGAACGCCCTCGCTCCACGTTTTGACGTTCTTGAGGCTGAATTTATACAAGATCCAGCGCGCGGTTTCCTCGAAGATGCCCGCCAGAAGGCCGAGGACGATCGCGTTGAAGATCGCCGACCAGGCGGAGGGGATGGACAACGTTCCACTCTGGAACAGGGCTGTCAGACCGAACACGACCGGAATATGAAGAACCTGCGAGGCGATGAACGTCAACGCGCCGGCGAGCGCAAGTTTCCATGAAAGACTGAATTTGCGCGTGAGATACACAACCAGAACGACGGGCGTTGCAAGCATGATCAACACGCTCGAAGCGGAAGCGGCAAGTAACATGGCGTCTCCTTTTCATGCAGGCGAAGGTCACGTTTACCGAAACTGTCGCCTCAATATTAACTCTGCCAAAACCCCTCGTCGTATGCGGGCGCTTCACAGCGGAGGGGTTTGTCTGCCCGTTCGCCGAGGGCATAACCAGCCTGGATCAAGGCCTGGATTTCGGAACTGCCTTCGTAGATCATCGCGCCCTTGGAGTTTCTCAAGTAACGTTCCACGTCGTATTCGTCGCTGAATCCATACGCGCCGTGGATCTGGATCGCTTCGTTCGCAGCGCTGAAGGAGGCTTCAGTGGCGAACTTCTTCGCAAAGGACGTTTCGCGCGTGCAACGTTTGCCTTGATTCTTCAACCAGCCAACCTGATAGTAAAGCAACCGCGCAATCTCATAGTCCTGCGACATCTTCGCGATCTTCTCCTGAATGAGTTGGTGTTCAGAGATCGGCTTTCCAAACGTCGTGCGCGTCTTTGCATACTTTACGCTCGCTTCGAGACAGGCGCGGATGATGCCCGTCGCGCCGGATGCCACGGTGTAACGTCCGTGGTCGAAGGCGGACATGGTGATCTTGAATCCCTCGCCTTCCTCGCCAAGCCGGTTCTCGACTGGCACTTTGACATCCGTAAACGAGATCCAGCCGGTGGAGCCTGCGCGCACGCCGAGTTTGCCGTGGAGGTCGCCCGTTTTTACGCCGTCGCTGTGCAGGTCAACGATGAAGGTGGAGAGCGCAGAAGAAGGTTTCGGGGAGGATAGATCTGTTTTGACGGTGACAAGCGCGAGGTCCGCTTTGGAGGCGAGGGAGATCCACATCTTTTCGCCGTTCAGGATGTAGTAGCCGCCATCCCGTTTTGCATTGGTCCGCATCGCCGCCACGTCCGACCCCATGCCTGGTTCCGTGAAAGCGCCGCATCCGATCTTTTCGCCTTTTGCCAGCGGCGCGAGGAACTTCTGTTTCTGCTCCTCGGTGCCCCACTGGAAGAGCGTCATCCCGCACAGCCCGGTATGCACCGACATGACGACGCGCAGGTGGGTGTCCATCGCTTCGAGTTCTTCGCAGGCGAGACCCCAGGCGAGGTAGTCCATGCCCTGACCGCCGTAACGGACGGGGAAGGGCAGCCCAAGGATGCCGAGTTCGCCCATGCGCCCGAGCGTGAAGGGGATCGGCTCCTGTTTGCGGTCGTATTCCTTGATGACGGGCGCGATCTCTTTTTGGACGAAGTCGCGCACCATTTTTCTGATCATTTCGTGTTCGGGGGAGAGGGAGAAGTCCATGTATGTTTCCTGTGTGAAGGTTTTCTTTAATTATACCTTGTGGATGACCTTCGCCCCGCTTTGAACAAAATTGAACCGCGAAGCCGCGAAGAACGCGAAGAGACCTCGATGACACGAAGTAGGCTCCATCGCGGCGTTCAAAAAACTTCGCGCCCTTCGTTTCTTCGCGGTAAAAACGCCCCCGCTCCTTAAACAAAAAAATGCCCGACGCGTTTTGACCTCGCGTCGGGCTATGGGATGGGGGTGTCCTCTATCATGATTTCCTTTCGACACCCATGTTGCTCAACTCGTCCGAATTGAGGTTCGAGACGAGCAGGTCCGCGCCAGCGATGACGGCGAACACGAGCAAACAGATTACGACGGCAACGACGAACATAGGGCGCCTCCTTTCTCATTGATATATCCAATTAACCGCTTTTCATTCCTAAAGTTGTATCCCCTAAGAGTACCGAAATGTTTTACTCGTGACCGATAAGGGATGCGCTAAAAGTCATATACAAGACGACGAACTTCGTTTTTTGTTCCATTGCTATCTACGAGATTCCTTGCAGAAATGTTGTGAGCAGATTTAAATCACATAAGCGCCGCGAAATTCCCCCAGGTTGACAAAACCGATCTTTGGGATAAAATTCATCCCGCCAGACGAATTGCCGAAGTGGCGGAATTGGCAGACGCGCTACGTTCAGGGCGTAGTGAGGGTTCCCTCATGTGGGTTCAAGTCCCACCTTCGGCACACGAACGTCAACCTGAGAGACTCGCTGTGAGGCGGGTCTTTTTATTTACGTGGGTTCGGGATAAGGATGCGCAGGCGCATTTGGAGGCTGTTTTTGGGCTTATGACGAACGAAAAATGGAGGTCGGCGGGTGCGCCAGGTGGTATAATTAGGGAAAAATCAGGCATGTTCTTCATTAGTTAAGAAGTTAAGACGCGGAGTTACAGGAACTCGTTTCTTCGTGTCTTTTTTATGCCGATACCCCTTTTCAGAGAGAAAATAATGGTCGAAGAAAACATTCTTGCTGGAACCGGAAATGGCAACGTCCAACACGTTGACATCGATTCCCAGATGCGCGAAGCCTACCTGGATTACGCCATGAGCGTGATCGTGGCGCGCGCCCTACCCGACGCGCGGGACGGATTGAAACCTGTCCACCGCCGCATTCTGTACGCCATGCAGGAACTGGGCATCCGTTCGAATTCGGCTTACAAGAAATCCGCCCGTATTGTGGGCGAGGTGCTGGGAAAATATCACCCGCACGGCGATTCAGCCGTCTATGAGTCAATGGCGCGCATGGCGCAGGACTTTTCCATGCGCTACATGCTCGTGGATGGGCAGGGGAACTTCGGTTCGATTGACGGCGACGCCCCCGCGGCGATGCGTTACACCGAAGCCCGCCTCCAGAGACTGGCGGAGGAACTGCTGGCGGATCTCGACAAGGATACGGTGGACTTCGGTCCGAATTTCGACGACACGCTCGAGGAGCCGCTGGTGCTGCCCGCCCGCGTCCCGAATATGCTCCTCAACGGCGCGTCCGGCATCGCAGTCGGCATGGCGACCAACATCCCGCCGCACAATTTGCGCGAACTTGCGGACGCCATCGTCTTCCTCATTGACAACTACGAACGGATGGACGACATTCCCCTCGATGAGTTGATGAAATACATCCAGGGACCGGACTTTCCCACAGGCGGCATCATCGTCGGGCGCGCAGGCATCGAGTCGGCGTATGGCACGGGCAGGGGACGCATCGTCGTGCGCGGAGTGGCTCACATCGAAGAGGATAAGAGCAACAAATACAACATCGTGATCACGGAGATCCCATACCAGGTCAACAAGACGACCCTGATCGAACGGATCGCCGAACTCGTGCGCGAGGACCGCATTGACCAGATCGCCGACCTGCGCGACGAATCGGACCGGCGCGGGATGAGCATCGTGATCGAACTCAAGCGCGGCGCGCAACCGAAGAAGGTCCTCAATCAACTTTACAAGTATACGAACCTGCAAACCACGTTCGGCGTGCAAATGCTCGCCCTCGTGGACGGCGAACCGCGCACCCTGCCTCTCAAACGCGCCCTGCAAATTTTCATCGAGCATCGTCAAACGGTCATCGTCCGCCGCACGAACCACGATCTGGCGAAGGCGCGGGCGCGGCAACACATTCTGGATGGATACCTGATCGCGCTGGCGAATCTGGACGCCGTAATCAAGACCATCCGCGAATCACAGGACGCCGACGTCGCCAAGACCAACCTGATGAAACGCTTCAAACTGACCGAGGTACAGGCGCAGGCGATCCTCGATATGCAGTTGCGCCGACTTGCCGCCCTCGAGCGGTGGAAGATCGAAGAGGAGCATAAGCAGGTCGCACAGCAGATCGCCTACTTCGAGGACCTACTTGCAAACCCGAAAAAGATCCTGGCGCTTATTCAGGATGACATGCGCGAACTTGCCGAGAAATACGGCGACGACCGCCGCACGCGCATTGCCGCCGACGCAACCGACGAACTCAGCGAGGAAGACCTCGTGCAGGACGAGGCGGTGTTGATCAGCCTGACGGAGCGCGGGTATATCAAAAGGGTCGCCGCGACAGCCTTCAGGTCACAGAGCCGAGGCGGGCGCGGGGTGAAGGGACATGAAACGAAAGAGGAGGACGAGGTCGTCGCGCTCATCCCAGCCCGCAGCCTCGATTCGATGCTGTTCTTCTCGGATAAGGGCAAGGTTTACAGCGAAAAGGTCTATCAGATCCCGGATGCCGACCGCACGTCGAAAGGCATCCCGCTCGTCAACATCCTCGCGCTGGGACCCAACGAACACATCACCGCCGCCATCGCGGTCTCGGATTTCTCCGCGCATGGATTTTGCATGATGGCGACGGTGCGCGGCAAGGTCAAACGCGTGGCGATGGATGAATTCGCCTCCGTACGACCTTCGGGCTTGATCGCCATGAATTTGGAGGAGGGCGACCAATTGGGCTGGGCGCGCCTGACCAGCGGGGATGACGAAGTGATCTTCGTGACGGAAAACGGCCAGGCGCTGCGCTTCCACGAAAGCAAGGTGCGCGCCATGGGACGGCAGGCGGCCGGCGTGCAAGCTATCCGGCTCAAGAAGGACGACGCGGTCACGAGCATGGATGTCGTCGAAAAGGACGGTTCGCTTCTGGTCGTGACCTCGGGCGGATTCGGCAAACAGACCCCGCTCAGGGAATATTCCCCCAAGGGACGCGCCACAGGCGGCATCGCCACCATTGACCAGAAAGCGATCAAGGAGATCGGCAGGATCGTCGCGGCGCGCGTCGTGCAAAAGAACGACGACCTGACGATCATCACCGCCAACGGCGTCGCCATCCGCATCAAGAACAGGACCGTCAAGCAGGCGGGGCGCGCCACCAAGGGCGTGCATCTCATCAAGCCGCAGCCGGGCGATAGCGTCGCCTCGGTCGCCCGCATCTCGGCGGAAGACCTGAAGAAGGCGGGCGCGGAACTCGCGGATGAGAAACCGGAACCTCAACCGGCGTTGATATGAAAAACGGAGCGGACAAATCGTCCGCTCCGTTTTTTGCCATTATCGAAATCAAATTCAGTCAATCACAGGGTCGAATGTGGGGTCCGGCGGCGTCGCCGCGGCGACACTTGCCATCGAAAAGAACGGAGGCAAGCCCCTGACGCCAAAATCACGACTTGCAGAAATTAGAAGACCGACATGCTGCCCGTAACGAACATTACCATGATTCCCAGCAGGCAGACGGTGATCAACAGCATGACCGAAACCAGGAAACGTTGTTGCGCCGTCATGCCGAGGAAATTTTTGCTTTTCCTCTTGCGGGGGGGCGCAGCGACGGGAGCCGCGACGGCTTCAGGTTCCTGACGCAGTTCGTTCGGCTCGTCCTCGTAAAGCGGCGATTCGGATAACTCGCGTAAATTATCGAACATGGTTTACCTCGGCGCAAAGTATATCATGCGAACAAACGCAGGCGCACGTCCCCGAATCGTACTGCTATGATTTTGCCGTCGTCGTCGCGCAACTTCAAACTCCCGTCGGATTCCAACCCGATGACTTTTCCAGAAACCGACTTTTCGCCTCCCATCTCCACCCGCACCTGCCTGCCGTAATAGGCAAGTTTCTTCTCCCACGCAGACATGAACGAATCCGTTCCCATGTGGGGGCGCAGGGCGATGATGTTGGCGAGGGTAGCGTGCAGGATGATGTTCCGGTCCGGGGCGTAGCCGAGCATGTGCTCCAGGCTTATGGCGGGGAAACCCAGGATATCCGTACTTGGGACCGATCCCTTCGCAATGTTGATCCCCAGGCCGATCACGATGCTTTGCGCCTCGTCCTCGAACCAGGTGGCTTCGATCAATATGCCCGCCGCTTTTCGTCCGTTCAGCAGGATGTCGTTGGGCCATTTGATCTGCGGATCGAGTCCAAGCGTTTGCAGGACATCGGCAAGGGCGAGCGCGGCAAGCCCAACGGTCCGCGAAAGAAGCGGCTTTTCCACATGCGTAGGGCGGAGGATCAGGCTGAACGCCAGCGCCGTCTTCGGGGGCGTGAACCACGGACGATCCAATCTTCCCCGTCCCATCGTTTGTTCATCCGCAACGACCAGTGAAAGATCTCTCGCGCCTTTCCTTGCCCAGTCCAGCGCCTCGTCGTTCGTGGAACCGACGGAATCGAAATAATGGATCGCGCTCAAGTTGAGGGTGGCGAGCGCGGATTCAAGTTCCTGTTGGTTCATTCTCAATCGCCTTTTCATCGCGGGGTGAATTCCGCGTTATGACGGTCATGGTAACACGAACCACGGGTTGATGAACCCCCCGCCCTGGCGGACTTCAAAATGCAGGTGCGCGCCCTGCGAGTTGCCGGTATTTCCAGCCGTGGCGATCTGCGCGCCCGCAGAAACGCTCTGGCACACGCTCACAAAGTACGCGCTCAAGTGCGCGTACACCGTGGAATACCCGTTGCCATGATCTATCTGCACCACGTTTCCATAGCCGTAGTTCCAGCCGCCCTGCGCCATGGTCACCACGCCGCTGTCGGCGGCATACACAGGCTCGCCCTCGCCCGCGGCAATGTCAATGCCGAGATGCCCCGACCAGTAATCGTTGCCGGAAAGAAAGCGGTTGTTGGCGGGCCAGATGAACCCGCCGCTTCCCACCGCTCCGGCGGGACACGCGCTCTGGCTGGTGGACGAGGTTCCCGACGCGCCGCTGGCGATGGTCGGCACGAGCCATTGCACGAACTCGCGCTCCCCGCCGGGGATCATCACCCACGAACCCGATTCGATCTTCGGATTCGTCAGGTCAATGTCGTTGCCCGGAAAACCCAGGATGTCGTCAACGCTTGCCTTGAATTCGTCCCCCACCGATTCGAGCGTGTCGCCCTCCTTCCACTGATAAAAGATGCCGTCGGTGGGCGGGATGTTCAACACCTGACCGGGCTTGAGGCTGTGCGGGTCGTCCTGCAACACGTCGTAGTTTGCCCACAGCACGGTTTCCGGTTCGAGTTTGAAGGATTCCGAAATGGCGAAGATCGAATCGCCGCGCGCGACGCGATACTCCACCGGTTTGTAGCGCGGCTTGTCGGTTGGGACGTTGGTCTTGAGTTGGATATCCCTCTCGATGGAGGCGAACGCTTCAGGACCGCCCAGGGCTGGCATCTGCACCTGGGGCGGCGCCTCGTCTGGAGCCGCGGTCGGCACGGGCGCGGACGCCTGCACGACGGTCGTGGGTCGTTTCCATGCGAACGCGCCGAGGACGATTCCCATCACGACGATAACCGTTATAAACCAACTGACGATATTGAACAGATTGTTTTTGATAAATGAACCGAGTTTTGTCATTCGATAGTATGCGATGCCTCAGGGAGGATGCGCCATCGTTCGCTAACTGTCTCTTCCGAGGTTCTCGAGGAATTCCTGGTTGTTGCGGGCGCGGTCGAGACGCTGGATGATCGCCTCCGTCGCGACGGCCGGATCCATGCCGGCGCCCTGCGGCTGCTGGGTGGTCATCTGGATGTACATGCGCCGCATCAGCCAGACGCGCTGTAACAGGTCGGGACCCAGCAACAGATCCTCGCGACGCGTGGACGAACGTTCGATGTCCACCGCCGGGAAGATGCGCCGTTCCTGCAATTTGCGCGAGAGGTGCAGTTCCATGTTGCCGGTGCCTTTGAACTCCTCGTACACCACGTCGTCCAAACGGGAGCCGGTATCCACGAGGCAGGTGGCGATGATGGTCAGCGAACCGCCTTCCTCGATGTTGCGCGCCGCGCCGAAGAAACGTTTGGGCGGATACAACGCCGAGGGGTCCATGCCGCCCGAAAGCGTACGCCCGGATGGGTTGACGACCAGGTTATAGGCGCGCGCCAGGCGGGTGATCGAGTCCATCAAGATTACCACGTGGCGTCCGATCTCCACCAGCCTCTTAGCGCGCTCTAATGCCAATTCCGCTGTGCGGACATGGGCAGTCACCGGTTCGTCGAACGTGGAGGCGACCACTTCGGCATCCACCGAGCGGTCCATGTCGGTCACTTCCTCCGGGCGTTCGCCGATGAGCGCCACGATCAAATGCACGTCTGGATATTTGGTGGAGACGGAATTTGCGATCTGTTTAAGGATGGTGGTCTTCCCCGCTTTGGGAGGCGATACGATCAGCCCTCTTTGTCCCCTGCCGATCGGGGCGATCAGGTTGATCAGGCGCGGGGCGAGCGTG
>SZPG01000121.1 GCA_030263595.1 Chloroflexi bacterium CFX6 | reverse complement strand
TCAGCTGGTGTCAAAATGGGTGCCTTGATATAGGTTTCAAGTTCTGGATGATTTAGGATGTGTTTTTTGTCCAGTGAAACAAGCACATCCACCTTTGCGGTTTTTGCGGCGGCAATGATTGGGGCGTCTTTCAGGACAATCACCTTTGCCGCATCCAGGACTGCTTGTTTGTTGACTTGTACGACTTCCGTGCCTGCGTTGTCAAGAATTTCGTTCAATGCATCAAGCGGCGGATTTTTCGACTGTGACAGATTGCGCCGAGTTTCTTCCAAAACGTAGTCGCTGAAAATGATTGTAATTCCCCCGTTTGCGCCCATCATCATGAGGTCACGCGAATGTCCCCTTGCAGAGTTGGCGGCGGAAAACAGAACACTCGAGTCGATGAAGATGCGCGGCGTCATGCGTTATCAATCAGACCGTACATTTCTTCAAGCAATTGCTTTCGAATGTCGCGGCTGCGTTTCATCCATTTCTCCTGGGTGATGCCATCTGCTTTTAGGGCTTCCCCGATCCTGTCGAATGCCTGGTTGATGATGACCTCGGCAGGCTTGATGAGTACGCCAGCATCGGTTTCAACAAACATTACCACATCCCCCTTCCGTAAATTCAGTTTCTTACGGATTCGGGTGGGGATGGTCACCTGACCTTTTTCCTGAATGCGAACATAGGTATTCATGGTATTTCTCCGAAAGTCATACTTTCATGAAAGTCGCGTAATCGGAGTATATCACGTTATCTCGAATTGCTTCGCCAAATCCTTCCACCACTCATCCTTCTCCCCCGGCACAAAGGGAGTGTACAACGTCAGACGGTCGGCGATTCCCTCATAGCGTTTTTTCAATTCGTCGGCCAGTTTGCCTTCTTCTGTCACCAGACAAAACTCGCTCAGCATCTCGTCCGTGATGAGCATGGGCATCTCCGCCCATTCGCCCTTTGCCGCGTGCGCGGACAGTTGCTCCGCGACGCCGCTCCAGCCGTGCAAGTCCATGACGGGGCGGTAGGAGGGTGTGGAGGCGTAGAACGAAATCTGCGCGCGGGCGAAATTCATCTCTTCGGGAGTGGTGGCGATGAAGGCGGTCACGGAAACCGACACATCTTTCCACTTTCTACTTTCCTTCTTCGCGCCTTCTTCGATGGCGGGCAGTATCACTTCTTTCAAGTAACGCGGACTGTTAAACGGATGCGCGTGGAAACCTTCACACAATTGGCCTGCGAGTCCTGCCAAACCTGTGTTCACGCCCGCGATGTAAATTGGAATCAATGCTCCCCTCTCCTTCAGGAGAGGGGCCGGGGGTGAGGTCAGGGGTGAAGGTTGAAAAAACGGCGACATCAACGTAATCTTGTAATACTCGCCGCGATAATTCAACTTCGTCCCGTTCTGCCAGCAATCCCAGAACGCGCGGATGACCTCGATCTGCTCGCGCAGTTTCTTCACGGGCGACTCGGGCCACGGCTGTCCAAATCTTCTTTCAATATGCGCCTTGACCTGTGTTCCCAGCCCGAGGATGAATCGTCCATCGGATTGCGCGGCGAGGTCCCAGGCGGTGTAAGCCAAATTCGCAGGCGAACGCGCAAAGGAAACCGCGACAGCCGTCCCGAAGTTGAGACGCGTTGTATGTTCGGCGATCAACGCGCAGGGCAGGAAGGGATCGTGTTGAGTCTCCTGGGTCCACAGCGCGTCGAATCCAATTCCCTGCGCGGCTTGCGCGATGGCGGGGACGTCTTTCAGTCCAACTATGGGAAGTGCGGCATCGAGTTTCATGGGGTAAGTATACAGGGAAACAGGTGGACACGTAAACGCGTTTCGCGCCGACTTTTACTTATCCATCCAATAAATATGCAAGTATCCAGTTCGTCGTCGCATTGAGTCCGTCCAAATGCGCGCGTTCGTAGTTATGCGAGGCATCAATGCCGGGACCGATCAACGCCAGCGCCACATCGCCTCCCGCACGCCAGAACGCCTCGCCATCCGAACCGTAGAACGGATACACATCGGTCTTATATGGGATGCCATGTTTCTCGGCGAGGGCGCGCAACTTTTTATTCAAACCCTCGTGGTACACGCCGCCGCTGTCCTTGATGCACAGCGTCGCGTGGAACTCATCGGACTCCTGACCCGCGCCGACGACCGCCATATCCACCGTGACCAACTCCGCCACGTCGGATGGGATTCCCGCCGCCGCGCCGTGACCGACCTCCTCGTAATTGGAGATGTGAAAATAAACGCTTCGCGCGGGACTTTGACCTGATTCTGCCAACGACTTGACCGCCGCCACGAGATTTGCCACACATGCCTTGTCGTCGAGGAACCGCGAGCGGATGAAGCCGTTCGTGACCTCCACGCGCGGATCGAACGTCACGGGATCGCCGATGTTGATGCCCAACTCGCGCGTTTCTTTTTCGCTTGTTGTGCGCGCATCGAGTCGCACTTCCATGTGGTCGTCGTTGCGCGGCGTCTCCCCTCCCGCCATGCCATGGACGTGACCCGATGCTGTATCAATCAAGGCAGAGCCGCGCACCTTCTCTCCGTTCGACGCGAACACCCACACGCCCTCCGTCTCGACGCTGTTCCACTGAATCCCGCCAATGCGACTCAACTTGAGACGTCCGTTGGGCTTGATCTCCTTCACCACCGCGCCGAGCGTATCCACGTGCGCGGTCAGGGCGATCGGCGGTAAATCACTTTCTACTTTCCACTTTGCGATCAACGCGCCTTTGCGGGTCCGCGACAATTCCAATTGCTTGAACTGCGATAGTTCCTTTTCCACGAACGCGATCGCGGGTTCCGCGAAGCCTGTGGGCGAGGGGATGTTGAGCAGGTCAACGAGGAATTTGGTGAAATATTCTGTGTTGATCGGTGGTAGTGACATGAAGCCTCCTGGTTCCAATTGATTTGTCCTGATGTTCCTGCCCTACTGTTTATTTTTCGAAAAGGGATTCCAACAACTCATCCCTGCTTAGCTTGAGATGTTCGGCTACGTCTTTCAGAACGCCATTGAGCGTTCCGATGCGTAGCGGCTTATGTCGCGAGATCGTGACGTGATGTTCGCCTCCCTGCCGGGTGGTCAGACGCATGTGACTTCCAACCTGGCGCGTGACATCATAGCCATGCCGTTTGAGCAATCGCGCAAGTTCTTCGCCGCCCAAATCACGCGGAATTCTCATATTGTGAGCACTTCCTCTTTTACCACATGCAGCCGAATGATGCGCGGTTGTTGACCCTCTTCAAAATGAGCGCGCACCGCTTCCTGCGCGGCTTCCTTCAATTCCTCCCATGTATCCGCTTCAGTGAAAACCGAATAACCGAGAGCGCGGGCGGTAAATCCGCCTTCGGGCGCTTCCTCAACCAGGAAGATGATCTCGTTCATGTTGCATCCTTTTCCTGCGCCAATCCTTCGAACCTGACGATTATTTCGCGCCAGTCATCGGGTATTGGAATGGTTTTCTCTTCCTTGTAATTATACGTCACCATCACCACCTTCCCCTTTGCCAACTCTTTGCCCGTCTCGGCGTCCACGATGTTCTGCTCCCACGTCATGGATTTGTTTCCCAGTTTCGCCGCGTGAACCCCGACCTTGATCTTCTGCCCGAAATAGATCGGCTCATGGTACGTAATGTGAACGTCCGCCAGAATCACGCCAATCTCCATGAAGGACTGATCCCTCGTGAACAATCCCAACTCGATCATATAGGCAATGCGCGCCTGCTCGAAGTATGTCAGATGCTTGGCGTTATTGACGTGTCCCTGCGGATCCAAATCCCCGTAACGGACTTCGATGGGGTGATAAAAGTGAAAATCGCTCATGGAACGATTATAGTCGAATAGTTTTTGAGTCAAATAGTCGGATAGCCTGCCATAGACTATCCGACTATTTGACTATGAGACCAACCGACTACCTGCAATACCTAGCCAACCCTTCCCCGTCTTTGATCAAGATGCGCCCGTCTGCGTCGGTATCAATCAAGCCCTGTTCCTTGAACAGCACCATCGCCTGATTGACCCGCTTGCGCGACGCGCCGACCAGGTCGGCAATGTCGCCCTGCGTGAGCGTGATGCGGATTCGCGTCGCGCCGTCTTTTTCGCGCCCGTACTTCTCCGCGAACGCCAGCAATTGACGCGCCACACGTCCGTTCACATCCAGCGTTGCCAGCGCCTGAATGAGCTGATCAGATAACCGCACCCGCGCCGAGAGAATCTTCACCAAATTCCGCGCTACCAGCGGGAAGTTATCGAGCATGTATGTGAACGTCGCTTTGTCCATCCACAGCATCAACGTGTTTTCCAACGTCACCGCGCTGGCGGAGCGGCCGATGCTGTCAATCAGGCTCATCTCACCGAGCAGATCGCCCGCGCCCAGAATCGTCAGGATCACATCCCGTTCACCCTGCTCGATGTGAATCTTCACTGTCCCGTGCAAAATGATGTACACCGCCTCGCCGGGCTGTTCGATGGTCATCACGTTGCGCCCCGCCTCGAAGACCCGCCGATGCGCGTGCTGCGAGACCCAATCCAGTTGCGCGGAGGTCATGCCCTCGAACAGTTGAATGTACGAGAGCAGGTTACGGGTATCGTCCAATCTCACATTAGCCATTCTGAGCATATTGTACATCCCTCCCGTTGATGGCGGGCGATTGCAATCGCACTGACACTTTCGACTCTCCTCTCGTTTCAGGAGAGGCATTGGGGGTGAGAGCAATTTCCATACCCTCGTACGCCATCGCCGCATCGGCAAACAGACTCTGCGCCTTACACTCCATGCCCGCCAGCATCTTGTCAGTGTAGGCGGGGTCGTGATGGAACAGGATCAACTGTCCCGTGGAAGCCGACGCGGCAACTTCACACGCCATCGTCACGGTCGAGTGCCCGTATCCCTGCGTCGAAGGGAATCCCTCCAGTTGCCCCCAATAGTGCCCATCCAAATATTGCGAGTCGTGGATCAATACATCCGCATCCTTCGCAAACTTCACCAGCCGCTTGTCCGTGCCGACGTAGCCCTCGGTATCCGTGGCGTACACAACGGACTTGCCGCGCCACGAAACACGATACACGAACACCCCGCCCGGATGGGCATAAGACTTGTGGATGCGGACGACGACCGCCTCATCGCTTACACCGACACTTGATTCCGCTGCCCGGACTCCCGCCTCATCCCACACAATGATCTGCGACTCGCGCACCGCTTGAATATCCTTCAACGACGACATGTCGCGCAAACCAACTGGAAACGTTTCGGACGATTGATTGCGCTCCAACACAGTCTTCATGGTCTCATGCGTGCCATCGGGACCGTAAATATGCAAACGCGTATTCGGCATATACGCCGGGACAAAGAACGGAAAGCCCTGCGTATGGTCGTGATGCAGGTGGCTGAACAATAAAAGCAACTCACCTGCTCTTCTTGTGCGTGCCAACTCGCGTCCCAACGGGATGATGCCCGTGCCCGCATCGAGAATGATCGTGCGCTCGCCCGCGCGGATTTCGACGGAGGCGGTGTTCCCCCCATATTTCACCGTCCCTGCGCCCGGTGTGGGATAACTCCCGCGCACACCCCAGAATTTGACCTTCATCTCGTTCGACATCCTGCGCCTCCGTTTCGTATTTACTCTTGCCGCCGTCCCCGGCGGCGTGAGTGCCGTCGAGGTCGGTTTCATATTTCAATTTCCATTTGTATTATCCTCACCCTGAAAAATTCTCCAAGGAAAGTTTTCGCACGGGAGATGGGAAATTTGTCACAAGACTTTGCCCCTTCCCTCAAAGTGGGGGAAGGCTGGATGGGGTAAAATTTAGAAAATTTGTGCTATACTCCCCTTGATGCCCATCATCCGCTCCTCCGATATTGGCGCCTACCTCTACTGCCGCCGCGCCTGGTGGTACCGGAGGCAGGGCGTGGAATCGGCGAATCAGACCGAACTCGCGGCTGGC
>SZPG01000026.1 GCA_030263595.1 Chloroflexi bacterium CFX6 | reverse complement strand
GACCTCGCTGATCTCCGCATACTACTACCTGCGCGTCGTTGTCGTCATGTACATGCGCGACGGCGAACCTGCGGCGGAACGCGAAACCTGGCTGAGTCTTACCACCGGAGCGATGGCGGTCGTCACGGTGGTTGTCAGCCTCGTCCCGCAATATTTGTTTGCCTGGGCGAGCGAGGCGGTGTTGAAGTTGTTCTAGATGTCAGACCTCCGGGTTCTCAAAGAACTCGGAGGTCTAAACTCCCAGAAAAGAAGCCAACACTATGCCCTCTCCATTTGGAGCCCCACAGGGGTGCTCACCTGCACTTTCGCCAGGTGCAAGTGTCGCGAAGGGGCAACCGACACGCCGATTCGTCACAATCTGGGTGAGGTCAACCCACGCTTCACCCACAGTCCCGTTTTGTGATCGGAACAAAAGCCCTCACCCTGCCCTCTCCCAGCGGGAGAGGGGGATTCGTCCCGCCGAAAAGCCGTCAGAATCGGGGTGAGGGAAAACCCACCCCCGCCCTTCACCCACAGTCCCGTTTTTGTTACTTCACGCCCCACAATTTGACAGTACCATCAATGGATATGGATGCTAGATAACGACCATCTGGTGAGAATGTGACGCCAGTCGCCCAAAGGTTATGGGCTGAAAGGGTTTGCATTAAACTTCCATTGTCTGTTCTTCGTATTTGAATTGTTCCATCGGGCAATCCGATAGCGAAAATACTTCCATCAAGCGACCAAGCGATAGCGTTTTTGTATACAGAAAACTTTTCAGTTTGAAAGATTTCAACTCTGATTACTGCATCCCAGTTATCGCTTTGCCAAATTCTGATGATTTGCTTTCGTTCTTTAGGGGTTAAGAAGCTTCCTTCACTTGAAAGTGAGGCTAATGTTTTTCCATCAGGCGAGAAAGAAACGGCTTCGATGATTATTCCATGATCTGAGCCTGTCCAATCTAATAATTTCACCAGAGCCTCATTATTTAAATTCAACACCTTAATATTATCTTTGTTATAAGATCCTGTCTTATCTGTATAAGCTACTGCTAATAGATCTTCGTGATGTGCTATTGAGAAATCCACTATGGAATATTCCCTCCAGCCGCCAATTAAGAAGGTCTTGTTTACGCTCCAAGAGCCTGTGTCCCACAGTTGTATTCTCTCGTCAGTTCTGATATTAATGTCACCATCGTTATTTATGCTTGATGCGAATATTTTTCCATCTGGTGAGAAATCAACACTGGTCGAACCAAAACCAAAACCTTCAAGTATTCTTATTAATCTCCCATCATATGACCAGATATTAACAGATTCGTTGTCAAACCCTATTGCTAAATTTTGACCATCGGAAGAAAATGCCAGACTGTTGACAATATACCCTCTTCCAAAGTTTCCTGATACTATGCCATCTTTGGTCTGCACGAGGTATGTAAAACCTTCCTCTGTACCAACTACTATCTTGTCTTCCATGGGCGACCAATCTAACACATTTAAAGTTCCCCCTATTTGAAATATAGATTGTATTAATTTGCTGGTCGTTAAGTCCCAAACTTCAAGCCCTCTTTCCAATGATGAAAACGCCAAAGTTTTACTGTCAGGTGACCATGTAACACTATAGCCACCATATCTTGAATATTCTGTATTGAACTTGTGTGTTAATTCCCATGTGTCAGTTTTCCATACAAAAACTCCGCTGGTAGTGCCTGCTACAAGCCACTTTTGATCTGGTGAAACCGAAAGAGCATTTACAGATGGATGATAATAGTCTGCCAACGAGATGGTCCTGTCTAAAAACATTTTACCGTTTTCAAGAACTTTCCAGATACGTATAGCATTAGCATCCGTTCCTGTTGCTAAAAGATTTCCCTTTGGGAAAAAGGATAAGCTTGGAGAAAAACCTTCTGCCGAATATGGTCCTTGTTTATCTGTCATTGTTCCATCCAATGACCAGATTTTAGTGCTATTTCCACCTGCAGCTAGAAATTTCCCGTCTGGGGAAAAATGGACCTCCTCAACGAAATCTGGAGATTTGAATTTCCTAATGGATATGCCACTACTTATGTCCCAGACTTCAGCATAACTTCCTGTGTCTAGAATAATGGCTGTGGCTAGTAGTTTGCCATCAGGTGAAAAAGCTATATTATTTGTTGATACGCCAATAGTTGTTGAGGCACTTAAGTCGTGTATGTTATATAAGACCACCTTGTTGGTCATTGCCGCTGCAACTTTTTTGCTGTCAGATGTAAGTGCAATGCTGAGAACAGGTTCTGCAGTTTTTATAGATTTTACAACAGAGTAATCTTTTGTATCATAGAAAAATATGCCTGTTGTATGCCCTGCAACCAGAAATTTATTATCAGGTGTATAGCTAACTTGCGAAACATTTCCATTACCCCATTGAGCAAACAAAGATAAACGGTTAACGTTATCTAATGTTATTTTTCCTGCTGGCTCTGGAACTTTGGTGCCATAATATGATGGAGTAACAGGAATATAGGTTCCAGTAGGTGTTAGAGATGGAGATGGGGTGACGCTGGGAGTAAATGTGGGAGGAGGGGTCTTGATTTCATTTGTTGCAATTGCTGAGCTAGTGCATGAAGACAAAAGCAACAGAGAGAGACAAAGCACTCCGTTTATGAAATGGAGATTCGAAGATTTCATCATATTGAAATTATTATAAGTCGAAAGATTCAAGACGAGAAAAGTTTTCTCGAAACCGAATCAGCCTCCCCCTGAGTCCGCGCCGCACTGACGGCCGAAGGGAGTGTCGAAGTGAAGCGGCGGTCAATCCACTTTCCACTTTCTACATTTACTTCCAAATATTCCCATGCCAATATTCCCCTTCCAGCAACTTCCCCTCCGCGAAGCGTGTACTAGGATCTTGTGTCCGCGATATGCAAATCTGCCAATGGCAGAGAATTTGTCTCCAGCCGTGAAAGGTCAATGATTTTGCTGGCGCGGTCAATGTCAATGCCAACGATGTTGCCCTGCGCGTCGAAATCCACGACGACGCCAGGCGCGACCTCCTGTGAGTCCTCGCTGGTCTTTTCGGAGAGGTCAATATAAAGAGAGTCTGTTTCGGGGTAATAATTGAATTTCATGTTACACCTTGAAATTTCCATCTGGAAATGCGTTTAGAACTGTTTTACCATCTTCGAGCGTTACCACGCGCAGCTACTTTCCTAACTCTTCGACAAATATCCAATGCGTTTGCGCAGGACTTGCTCTTCGAAGTAACGCGCTGTTTTCACAGGAGCAAATTATACCTTTTGTTTTACTGAACCTGATGGCTACTTCCAAATATTCCCATACCCGTATTCCCCTTCCGGCAACATCCCTTCCGCGAAACGGCTGAACCGAAATGGCGTGATGTCCACCGCGCCCATGCGTAGTTTCCGCCCCGCTCGCTCGAGTCTCATGCGGCGCACGTAACTGACCGCGCTCTCACCTGTGCTGGCGATAAAGATGCGGTGGAAATGCGGCACCGAGAAGCCAGCCACCTCCGCCAAAGTTTCGCGGTTCAGCGGCTCGTTGATATGCTCGCGGACGTATCGGGTGACGTTCTTGATCTGTTCTAAATGGTCCTGCATTCTCTGGGTATAGGTTGCCATGCGGCACAATATATTGTACACGGATGTTCGTCCGCTACTCCAAATGTACCATTTTTTCGTGAGCGAAGCCTACACATTAAAACTCACCTTCTCCTTCAACACACTCGGCAGCCCGGGGGGCTTGCTCCTCTCGATCAGGAACGTCGCCAGTTCGGTGATCTCGCGGAAGGCGTAATGCTGACTCAACGTCCCCTCGAGGTAACCCGCGCCGCTCGTGCCGCCCGTCCCTGCGCGGATGCCGATCATGCGCCGCACCATCGAGAAGTGACGGTAACGCCAGTTGGAGAGCAGTTCGTCCATCTCGGAGAGCGTGTTCAACAACTCGAACGGCAGTTGGAAGATGGGCAGGTCGCGGTAGAGCGTGATGAACAGCGCGGCTTGCATCGCTTTCGGCGAAAGGTCGCCGCGCCCCTCCGTGAAAAAGACCTTGTCGAACTCCGCCAGCCTGCCGCCTTCGGTATCGGACAGACCGCCCTGATAGATCGCCCGGTAATCCGACCAGAACTTGTTCACGTTCGCCTCGCTTGCAGACTCGTAATCCACCCAATAGCGCTCATCGAAGAACGGCATGCGTTCCAGCCATTTGACGATCAGTTGTTTCAGCGTGCTTTCGCTTTCCGCCTGGTTCACTTCCTGCAGATCGCTTTCCGACAGACTGCCGCGCCGCGTGTGCTTGTAATACTCGCGCTTGTGTCTTTCCTCCATTTTCAAGCCGAGTTTGGCTTCGATCAAGCGGAACTGTTTACTTTGGAACCCCGAAGCCGGCAAAAGATAATTTCTGAATTCCAAAAAATCGAGCGCGGTCATCGTCTCCAATACGCCCACCTGCTGGTTCAATAACTCCAGTATTTTCACGATCCGTTTGAGTTTGTGCACCACATTGCTCATATCTGGCGAGTTCTCATTGATGCGGTCCTTCAGGAAGATGTGGCGCGCCAGGTCGAGTTCGAAGAGGATTTGCTTGAACCACAACTCATACGCCTGATGGATGATGATGAACAACATCTCATCGTTTCCGTCTTCGATGCGCGAAAAACTCTTCGGGTGCTGGCTGTTCAAGATCCTGTCGAGTTCGATGTATTCGGAATAATACAGATCGGACATATGTCTCCTTATGTCATTGCGAGGAGCGAACGGTAGTGCGCAACGAAGCCTCTCATGATGGCGGGAGATTGCTTCGCACTCCGCGCTCGCAATGACGATGCATACCTGAGTATAATCGCAACATGCTCAAAGCCCTCATCTTCGATTTCGACGGACTCATCCTCGACACGGAAACCCCGGAGGTGGACGTTTGGACCGACATCTATGCCGAACACGGATTTGAATTCCCGTTCAACGACTGGGTGCAGACCGTGGGCGGATACGGAATCTCGAACTTCGACGCGGCGGATCACCTCTCGCTTCTCACGCAGGGACAGCTGGATCCCGCGTCCCTGCGCGCCCGCCACCGCCTCGGCAGTGACGCGTTGACTCACTCCCAGCCAATCCTGCCGGGCGTGCTGGCAACCATCCACGAGGCTAAGCGCCTCAGGCTCAAACTCGCCATCGCCTCCAGTTCCCCGCATTCCTGGGTGGATCTGCACACAAAGCGCCTCGGCATCTTCCATCAATTCGACAGGATCGTCTGCCAGGACGATGTGGGCATTGGCAGGACCAAGCCGAACCCCGATCTATTTCTCACGGCGCTGAATCAGTTACAGGTCCGGAGGAATGAAGCGATTGTGTTCGAAGATTCCCCCAACGGCGTGAAGGCGGCGAATCGGGCGGGCATCTTCGTCGTGGCTGTCCCGAATCCGCTGACCTCCAGGTTGAAGATCGAGGGCGCGAATCTGACCGTGCGCTCGCTCGCGTCTCTGCCTCTGGTCGAGTTATTGGGGAAGTTACACTAGCGGGATACGACAGCCTGCGAAGTCGAAGTCTTAACAAAAAAGACCGGCACGTGCCGGTCTCTTGCTTTGATCTGAAATCGTTAGAACGAAGTCACCGCCTCCTCCACGGTGTCGTGGATTTCGATGTACTGCGTGATGCCCGCGATCTGCAACATCTCGCGGATGGCAGGGATCGGCCCCGCCAGTTTTAGGTGATTTCCGCCGCCTGTTGACAGCATCTTGTGAATGATGACGAGCGCGCGCACGCCGATGCTGGTCATGGAAGGGGTAAGGCTGAGGTCAATGACCAGGTCGCGCATCCCGTTGTCGTAAGCGTCCCTGGCAGCCTGTTCGAGTTCGGCGAAATTCCCCAGGTTGACGCGATCCTGGAGTTGAAAGACGGCGACGGGAACGCGTCCCTGCGCCTGTGAGATCTGTACGAGAGCCATGCGCATCCTCCTTTAGCGATAAAACATAAGTTGATTTCCGTAATCATACCTCGAAGCGCGGACGGGTCAATCCGCGCTGACGGGCATTGCTTCGGCTTCCGCCGATCCATCCGTCAACGCCCTGCGCGGCGAGAGGAAGGCAGCGACCAGCGCCAGCCCGGCGGCGACGAACGCGAAGACGAACACCACGGTGATGGCGTCCGCCACGGCGACGCGCGCGGCTTCATTGACGACCGCCTGCGCGCCGGGCAAAGGATCGAGTAATTGCGAGACCAGTTCCGGGTCCAGCCCCGAGGCGCTTAAGTTCGAGGCGAGTCGTGCGCTCAACGCGGCGCCCATCACGCTTACGCCGAGCGTCCCGCCGATCGAGCGGCTGAATTGCATCGTCGAGGTCGCGGTGCCGAGTTGTCGTCGTTCCACGGTGGTTTGCACGGCGATCAAAAACGGGGGAATGGAGAATCCCATGCCGATGCCCATCAACGAAACAAAGGTCATCAACAGGGCGCGGCTGGTGTGCGCATCCACGCGTGACATGAGAAACGCGCCGGTCGTGAGCAGCGCCGTGCCGGTGATCGCCAGCCTGCGATAGCCGACCTTCAACAACAGGCGCGTGCCGATGATGCTCGCCGCCACCCATCCCAGCAACATGGGGGCGATGGTGATGCCTGCCTCGGTCGCATTTGTGCCAAGCACCGATTGCACGAACAGCGGGATGAAAGAAAGGCTTCCAAACAACGCCCAACCCGCGAGGACGCCGTGCGAAATGGATGTGGCGAACAACCGGTCGCGGAAAAGCGGGATCGGCAGGATCGGGTCCGCCGCGCGGCTTTCCACCCAAAACAACAGGGCAAACAACAGGATGGAGGCTGCGATCAGGATCCAACTGGTGGATGTGCCCACCTCGAACAGACCGAGCAGTAAGGCGACGACGCCGGCCGATAGCAGCGCCGCGCCGGCGTAATCCACTACGGGTCGCGCGTGACCGTGAGCCTGGTCCCGCCATGCAAAAGCGACCAACGCCGCCGCGACCAACCCCGGAAGGATATTGATGTAGAACACCCAATGCCACGAGAGTTGATCCACGATGAAGCCGCCCAGCAGCGGACCGATGATGGACGACACGCCCCACACGCCGGAGAAGAATCCCTGCATTTTGGCGCGCTGCTCCAGGGAGAACATCTCGCCGATCAGGATGAAAGCCAGCGGCATGATGCCGCCCGCGCCGAGTCCCTGCAGTGCGCGCGCAAAGATCAGTTGCGTCATCGTGTTTGCCTGTCCGCACAGGATGGAACCGGTAAGGAAAATGACCATCGCAAAGACGTACAGCCTGCGGCGTCCGTAAAGATCCGAAAGTTTTCCATAAAGCGGAACGGTGGTGGTGGAGGCGAGCATATACGCGGAGAAGACCCAGGCGTAATGTTCCAATCCGCCCAGTTGACCGACGATGGTGGGCATGGCGGTGGCAACGACGGTCGCTTCCATCGAGGCGAGGAACAGGCTGAGCATGATGCCGATGGTGACGAGAATGATGCGGTTACGTGACATGAAATCCTTTCGTTATCGGGCAATCATACTCCAAAATGAAAAATTCCCGCCGACCTTTTCGGTCACGCGGGAATTGTCATTCTTCGGATCGTGCTTACGGCATTTCCATCACTGAAAAGTAATCGAACAATGCCACCTGCCCAACGACAAACGATTGCCCGGCGAATATCCCAACCTTTGGGTCGGTCATGACCACCTCATGCTGACCGATCAACATCCAATCCGCGCCGTTCTCGCTGTAGTAGGCGGTAAATGTGTTTCTGTTCTTATCAATGCGCAGATAGGCTTCGTCTTTCACTTGTGTATCGGTTCCAAAATTCTTTCCGGTCCATTGACCATTCTGAACGGCATCAAAGTAGATGCCGTTTCCCACACACACGTTTTGTGTGTTGCAATATGCCCTGCCGAGTGAAACCGTGGTGTCATCATCCTGACGGATCGTCAGTCCGGCAAACTGATAGTTGCTCGTGGGTTTGAATTTGATATGTGTCATGATCTGAAAGTTTTCGTGGGTCACATCGCGGACGAAAAGGTTGCGCGGCGGGTGGTCGCCTGTGAGAACGATGCGGAGAAAACCCGGCTCCGAGTCGAGACTCCATAACGCATCGTTCTCCCTGATCCATGTCCAACCGGGCAGAAACTCACCTGAGAAATCGTCCCAGAAAACAGGGATTTCTGTCGGCGTTGCAGTGGGAGTCGAGGTTGCCGTTGGAGGAGGCTTTGTGGCTGTTGGAACGGGTGTTGACGAGGGCGCCGGTGATGGTGTAGGTGCAGGAGAAGGCGCGGCGGATGCGCACGCGGCTAACACAATGCTGAGAAGAACAACAACTGAAACTACCGGGCGGTTCATTGCAGGTACTCCTTTCGTTGGCACAGAAAGACGATTGTTCCGAAATGCCCTGTGGTAAAAGGTCACATCACCGACATGAACCATTAAATGATATGTTTCTATGGAAATCATACACCCAACCCGCCCACGATTTCACGTGTCATTTGTAATAAAAAACTCTCGCCGACCTTTTGAGGCAAGCGGGAGTTTCCAATTCTCTAATCGCTAATCCTCTGCTTTTGACTCCCCACTTTCTACTTTCCACTCGCCACCGGCAGCGCTTCCCCATACAACTTCCGATGCACCACACTCAACGCCCGCACCTGCTCCGCGGCGTGATACGACGACCTCACCAGCGGATTCGACTCCACCCACTTGAAACCGATCTCCTTGCCGTACTCGCGCAGTTCGGCGAATTCTTCCATCGTGTAATATCGTGAAATCGGCATGTGCTTCTTGCTCGGTTGCAGATACTGACCGATGGTCAGGATGTCCACGCCCCACGAACGCTGATCGCGCATCACGGCTTTTACCTCGTCCATCGTCTCGCCGAGTCCCACCATGATGCCCGATTTGGTCAACACATCAGGGTCGAGTTTCTTGGCGTTGGATAGGGTCGCCGCCGCCCATTCGTAATTATCCTGCGGCTGGACGGTTTTGAACAGGCGCGGCACGGTCTCCACGTTGTGATTCAAAATTTCAGGTCGCGCATCCATGACGATCTTCAACGCTTCGAGCGAGCCTTTGAAATCGGGAATGAGAACTTCAATCGAACAACCCGGCAGCAATTCCCTGATTCTCCGAATCACCATCGCAAAAATGGGCGCTCCGCCATCCCTGCGTTCATCGCGGTTTACGGACGTGATCACCGCGTGCTTCAATTCCATCGCTTTGACGGCTTGCGCCACGCGCTCGGCTTCGCCCCAATCCAGCAACGCGGGCTTGCCGTGTTTGATGTCGCAGAACGCGCAGGTGCGCGTGCACACGTCACCCAGCATCAAAAATGTGGCGGTGCCGCTGCCCCAACATTCGCCCAGGTTCGGGCACATGGCTTCCTCGCAGACCGTGTGCAATTCCTTCTTTCGCATCAGTCCGTGCAGCCATTCGTAGGTTTCGCCCGAAGGCGCGCGCACCTTGATCCATTCGGGGCGGCGCAATGGGCGGATATCGGTTTCGGGTTTGACCCGGTCTCTCGTAGGTGTGACAGGCATAAGGTCCTTTTTGATTCGTATTCGCTGGTTGAGTAGGCGGCGGGTTTCGATACGTCCCTGCGGGACTACTCAACCAGCGCCGCCGTATCGAAACCAGCAATTATCCTTTTATCTTCCGTACTTTCAATCGCAAACCCTTGACTTCGACGACCTCCACCCTGTCTCCCTTACGGATCCTTGCAGAACCGTCCGCCGCGTCCGCCGTCCACAGTTCGGATTGCAACTGGACCTGACCGCCCGCTTCACCCCAACTGACGGCTGTTCCAATTTTTCCGACAAAGGATTCGACCCCCGCGCTGACCGGCACGCGCAGGGCGCGCAGCGCGAAGACAAGGATGGCGAAGAACAACAAACCCAGGGCAAGCCCGGTGGCAATGACCAGCGGAACGGACACGCGCTGGAACTCCGGCACGCCCGGCGAATTGAACAACACCAGCGCGCCAATGATGAAGGACGCGACCCCGGCGGCGGTCAGCGCGCCGTGCGTCGGCGCTTTGATGTCGAGGATGAACAACACGAACGCGATGATCAAAAAGATGACGCCGAACCAGTTGATGGGGAGGACGCCCATGCCGTACACCGCGAGCGTGAGGCAGACCACGCCGATAAAGCCAGCCACCCACCCACCAGGACTGGAGATTTCGATCAGTACCGCCTGCACGCCGATGGCAAGGAGCAAAAAGACGATGTTCGGATTGGTGAGCAGAAGCAGGAACTCCTCGATGAAGGTCATATCGAAATATTCGATATCTACGCTGGTTGTGCGAAGCGTGCGCGGACCGCTTCCCATTTGAACGGTGAAGCCGTCGAGCGATTCGAGCAGGTCGTCCACGTTGTCCACGATGAAATCAACGAGGTTCGCTTCCAGCGCCTCTTTTGCCGTGACCGCTTTGGCTTCGTCAATCATCGCTTCAGCCAGGGCAAGCGCCTCCTCGCCGCGCGGCGACACAAAATCGCGTATAGCGGCTTTCGATATTTCCTTGGCTTTTGCCGCTGAAGTTGAATCGAGATTCTCGCCTGTGCTGTCGATTGGGCTGGAGGCGCCGATGGAAGTCTCGGGCGCCATGGCGGAGGCGTGACCCGCCATCGTGACCATCGCGCCCGCGCTCCCGGCGATGGCGTTCCTCGGCGCGACGTACACGACAACAGGCACTTCGCTCGCGCGGATCTCCTGGATGATCAACAACATCGTGTCGAGATTCCCGCCCGGCGTGTTGAGTTGGATGATCAAAATTTCCGCGTTGCGCCTGTCCGCCGCCACGATGCCGCGCTTGATGTACTCCAACATCGGCGGCATGATGGGACCGTCGGCAGTCATCACAAGGACGAGCGCATCGTTACTTTGCGCCCTCGCAGGCTGGGAAATGAGCGAAAGGGATGCAAAAAGGATCAGGTAAAGACCGAGTGCGCGCCGTATGAGTTTCATCACTTGTACTCCGTATCGCCATCATTATAATAGGTAAGGAGGCAAAACCATGACAACTCAGACGAAATTAATGACCCCCAGGCTCCTTATACGGCTGGCGATTGTCCTTCTGGTGGTCCCGCTGACTCCCATGATCATCTCCGGCGCATGGAGTTGGTGGGAGGCGTGGGCGTATGCCATAATCAATATTCTCGGTTTTGTGATCAGCCGCGCGCTGGCGGCGCGCCGACATCCGGATATTATTGCCGAGCGCGCCCGCTCCATGGAGATGCAGGACGCCAAACCCTGGGACAAGATCCTTTCCCCCGCGCTGGCTTTCGGCGCGTTGATCATCCTGATCGTGGCGGGCGCGGATAAGGGATTTGGCTGGTCGGCGCCGTTTTCCCTCAATGCAAAAATTGTGGCGCTGCTCGTGATCGTCCTCGGCTACGTCATTGGCTCATGGGCGCTCATCGAGAACCGCTTCTTCTCCGGCGTCGTCCGCATCCAAACGGATCGCGGACATCACGTCGTCACCACGGGACCCTACCGCCTCGTCCGCCATCCCGGCTACGCCGGCGCGCTGTGGACGTACCTCGCCATGCCCATCCTTTTGGATTCTCTCTGGGCGTTCATCCCGGCTGTTTTGCTGGTCGCTGTTCTGATTCTTCGGACTTCGCTGGAGGATCGCACCCTTCAAGCCGAATTGCCCGGCTATGCCGAATACGCCAAGCGGACGCGGTATCGTTTATTTCCGGGGATTTGGTAATAGAGATCCGTCGTTGCGAGCCGATGATCGAGTAGAGCGAGTGTTCTTCTCGCTCGTACACTTGCACCGCACGCAAGTGCAGGTGTCGAGACCATCGCCTCGCAATGACATATTACATCACTGATGTTACGCAATGATACTCGTAACGCGAGACTGCGTAGCGTCTCGCTTTTCAGGCGTTTCCTGGGGAGGAGCGACATGAATGTCGCATTACGATGACCAATATGATCTTTTCTGCGTAACATCAGTTACATCACTGTCAAATAGATCGTGCGGATGCTAAGGACGACGATCAGCGTCCCGACGAGGATCATCAATGCCTTGACGGGCAGTTTCTTCGTCATGCGCGCCGCGAGCGGGGCGGCGATGGCTCCGCCGACCAGCAATCCCAGGATGATCTGCCAGTATTGACCGAAACTCAACGTCAACACGAACGTGACCGACTCGGCAAACGTCACAAAGAACTCCGAAAAGTTGACCGAGCCGATGGTCAGGCGCGGATTCTTCCCGCGTGCCACGAGAGTCGTCGTCACCACAGGTCCCCAGCCGCCGCCGCCGATCGCATCGCAGAATCCGCCGATGACTCCGAGAACACTGACGCGTGCCGTATGCGTCCCGTCGTTGACGTGTCCGTTATT
Organism: Chloroflexi bacterium CFX6; assembly: GCA_030263595.1. Classification (GTDB taxonomy): domain Bacteria; phylum Chloroflexota; class Anaerolineae; order Anaerolineales; family Villigracilaceae; genus Defluviilinea. The sequence continues at coordinate 22,679 of SZPG01000026.1, read as the reverse complement.
GCGGAATGCCTTGTAGATGATGAACGCGCCCATGATGAGCAGATAACCAGAGATATACGGTTTGATGACATCCCCGTCAATGGAGGTGAGCAGGTACGCGCCTGCCACGCCGCCGATCACGCCGGGAACAAGCAGGCGTTTGACCAGTTTCCAGTCAATGTTGCCGAGCCGCCAATGCGAAATCCCCGAAACGCCCGTCGTCACCACCTCCGCCATGTGAACGCTGGCGGACGCCGCGGCAGGAGGGAGACCCAGGCTGAGCAAAAACGTGTTCGAACTGACGCCGTACGCCATCCCCAGCGCGCCGTCAATGGTCTGCGCCACAAACCCCACCAACACATATAACAAGATCGAAAGTTCCATTGTTTCTCCTTTTCATTGTGTCATTGCGAGGCGGCGTCCTGTGCGCTGGTCGAGTAGGGTGGGCGCTCTTTCCGCTCGTACACTTGCACCGCACGCAAGTGCAGGTGTCGAGGCCGAGCAAGGCAGAAGGATGCCGCCGAAGCAATCCCGTGTTTTGAACAATCTTTACTTTCCAACTCCAATTCCTCTAATAGTAAATAAATCCTATAACATTAGTAGACTTTTAGTGTATAAAAATAGCGACGCATGAACGTCGCCAGGAAAACTATGCTCTCGCGGCTTCGACGCGTTTAACCACCGCCGCAAGAGTCGTGTTATCCAGGATATTTGAAATGGCGTTGCGCACGTCGCCCATCACCATCCGCAGACCGCAGGTCTCTTCGTCGGGACAGCCGCATGGTTCATACGCCATTTGCGAAACACATTTGACCGGCGCCAGCGGTCCGTCGAGTGTGCGGAATATTTGTCCCAATGTGATCTCCTTCGACGCCCTCGCAAGATAATACCCGCCGCCGATCCCCATCTTGCTGTGAACCAACCCCGCGTTCTTCAACGCCAATAAGATCTGCTCGAGGAACTTGGCAGGGATCTCCTCCCGCGCCGAAATCTCCTTGATCTGGGTCATGCCGGTGGGCGAGTTCTTCTGCGCGTCCGCCAGGAGGATCATGGCGCGCAAACCGTATTCGCCGCGTTTTGAGAGTCTCATGGTCTGATTAGTCCTATAAAGTCTATTGACTTGATAATATTTTAGTCTTTCCCTGTAAAAGAGTCAAGCCGCGTCCCGAAGGTTTAATCAAAGGTCGCCCCAATACCGCGTGAACCTTCGGGACGTTCATTCACTCAACTCCACGATCTCCACCTCCCCCAATGCGCGGCGGACATCTTGGCTCTTCATGATGATCGCCGCGTTGCGGACTCCCGACCCGATGGAAATTTCCTCCTCCCTCAAAACGGACGCGTCCAACAGCACCCTTGGCTGCTTCTTCACCCCAAACGGACTCACCGTCCCGATCCGGTATCCCGTCACTTCCAGCACTTCCTCCTCGGTTGCCATCCGCACCCGCGACCGCTTCACGAGTTGGCGTAACTTCCTCCAATCTACCTGACCGCGCCCTGCGATAAGCGCCATCACGAACTCGCCCGGTCTCACCTGAAAGAGGATGCTCCGCACGATCTGTTCGGGCCGTTGGTTTCGGTCGGCGGCGGCTTGCTCGAAAGAAGTAACGGGCTTCTCGTGATGGAAGACGCGATGCGGGATTCCCAATTGATCCAAAGCAATACTGGCGGGAGGTTTATCGTTCATATCCAAAGTATATCGTCATTGCGACCCGCAAAGCGGGGAAGCAATCCCCAACCCGACGAGGAGACTGCTTCGCAACGTGCGCTTGCAATGACATGCTGTGCGGTACAATCGTGCCATGTCGAAACTCAAAACACCTCTCTCATTATTCTTCGTCACGATCATTTTAATCGCTCTCCTGGCTGCCTTCGGACCCGAAGAGCAATCGCTCGGCTCCAACGTGCGCATCGTGTACCTGCACGGCGCCTGGGTTCTTGCCGCGGAATTGGCTCTCCTCGCGGCGGGAGTCGCGGGTTTGCTCGCGTTGGTCTCCAGGAAAGACTTGTTCCACAACTGGTCTGCGGCATTGGGGCGAACGGGCATTCTCTTCTGGGTCACGTATCTTCCGCTTTCGCTTTGGGCGATGCAAACCAACTGGAACGGGCTCTTCCTCGCCGAGCCGCGCTTTCGCCTGGCGTTGATCTTTGCTGTGACGGGCGTGTTATTGCAGATCGGCTTGTGGCTCGTCAGCCTCGATTGGGTCACGTCGCTGGCGAATGTAATCTATATTGTCGTCCTGCGCGTCGTTTTCGCGACTGCGGATGACGTCATGCACCCGCCTCCTTCGCCGATCTTCAATTCCGGCAATTATGCCATCATCGGGTTCTTCCTCGCCTTGATCCTGCTTACCCTGCTCGCGGCATATTTTTTGACGCGGGTGTTTCTAAAGCCTGTCACGCGCTGAGCGGAACGAGGTGAAGTCGAAGCATAGGTTTTTGCACACTTTTCATGGATGAGCCTAAATCTTTATGCGCCTGCGCTTTCAACTTCTCATCTTCATGTTCCTGCGTTCCATCCTGAACACGATGCACAGGATGGTGTATCCGTTCCTGGCGGTCTTCGCGCGCGGGCTGGGCGTCGAGATCGCGACGCTTTCGTACCTCGTCACCGCGCGTTCGTTCTTCGGCATGTTCGCGCCGCTCTTCGGTTCCATCGCCGATCATCGCGGGCGCAAATTCGGGATGCTGGCGGGCGTGTTTCTGTTTACGCTCGGCATGGGCGCGGTCGCGCTTTATCCCAACTTCGTCACGTTCAGCCTCGCGCTTCTGCTTGCCATCCTCGGCAAATACCTCTTCGACCCCGCCATGCAAGCCTACTTCGGCGACCGCGTCCCTTACGAAAGACGCGGCACTGCACTCGCCGTCACGGAGGGGGCGTGGTCGTTGTCGTTCGTCGTCGGGGTGCCGCTGATGGGGTTGTTGATCGCAGGCTACGGGTGGGATGAACCGTTCCGCTGGTTGGGGGGACTGGGCTTGGTCATGATCGCGATCCTTTGGCGGATGATCCCTCGAGAGGATTCATCCCGCTCGACGTCAACGGATCAGACTCCGCTCAAGCCTGGTCCGGCGAAAAAAGCCCGCGCGGTGCTGACGAATCTTCCCGCCCTGGCCGGCATCTCCATCGCGTTGTGGGCGTCCGCCGCGAACGAACTGGTCAACCTGATCTTCGGCGTGTGGCTCGAGGATTCGTTCGGATTGAAGATCGCCGCGCTGGCGGGAGCCTCGGCAGTGATCGGACTCTCCGAACTCGGCGGCGAGGGGCTCGTGGCGCTCACCACCGACCGCCTCGGCAAACCGCGCGCCCTGGCGTTGGGCTTGACCGGCAACGTGATCGCCGCGTTGTTGCTGCCCATCGCCGGTCGCACGGAACTCGGCGCGCTGGTCGGATTGTTCCTGTTCTACATCACGTTCGAATACGTGCTGGTGAGTCACATCCCGTTGATGACCGAGGTGATGCCCGAAGCGCGCGCCACGCTGCTTTCGTTCAACGTGATGGGACATTCGCTTGGACGTATGATCGGCGCGCTGCTGGCGGCGTTCGTTTATCAGCGGTTCGGGTTTTTTCCTGTCACGTTGATCGCAGTCCTGTTCAATTTGTTCGCCCTGCTTGCGCTCGGCGAGTTGACGAAAAGGATCGTCATCCTGCCGCGCATCGCCGCATGGTTCAGACGTTCGGGAAGCAGTGAAGCATGACCGTCCTGTTTTTCTATGCGTTTTTTCTGTTTTTGTTTCTCCTGGCTCTGTCATGGGTTCTCATCCCCGCGTTCTACGGGCTGCCATCCGTCCCCACGAAGCCCGACCGAATCCGCAAAGCCTTGAAACTGGTCAACCTGCAACCCGATGAGATCCTTTACGATCTCGGCGCGGGAGACGGGCGCGTGCTTTTCATTGCCGCGAAGGAATTTGGCGCGCAAGCCGTCGGCATCGAAGTGGGACCCGTCCAATGCGCGTTGACCTGGTTGAGGGTCGTTGTGCGCGGGCTTGGGGGCAGGATCAAGATCCGATGGGGGAACTATCTCAAAGCGGATTTGAGTGAAGCGGATGTCGTCTTTCTGTATGCCACGTCGAGCGAAGTGGGCCGGCTGGCTCCGTATCTGGGAAAGAGGCTGAAGCGTGGATCCAGGCTTGTGTCCATATCCGCAGATTTCCCGGAGTGGGAACCGTCCGCGTTGGACGACCGTGACCTGATCTTCGTCTATGAGATGCCGCCTCAAGAGGGGAGTTTGACGACGTATCTGTTGAAGAATTCGAAATGAGGGAAAACCTTTGATTACCTTACACTTTGGCATTGGGACGCGGATCAACGCGGATGGACGCGGATTTTTGGAGGAAATGCCCGAAAAAGCGCCTTGCATCCGCGTTTTCTGCGCGCTCCGCAGTCCGCGTCCCATTTTTAAGAGTGTAAGGTAATCAGGGAAAACCTTCGGTCTTGTCATTTCGAAATGACAAGATCATCAACTTCCACCCAACTCAAAGATCAACTCCTCGACCAGTTGGTTGCCGTCGTTGTCCAGGATCCATTGCCTGCCGATCACCTTGAACCCGCACTTCTCCAGCACCCGCTGCGATGCGGCGTTGCGCGTCGCCGCGTGCGCCCTCAATGGACGCGTCTTCTCGATCTCCAGGAACTTCCGCAACGCCTGGGTCGCGATTCCCTTGCCCCAAAATTCCTTCCCGAGCCAGTAACCGACTTCGCGCTCCTCCCCCTCGCCCCAACCGACGATATTTCCCGCCACCCGACCGTCCACTTCGATGGTCTTCGGGAGGACCGAATCCATCGCCATGATCTTCGCCCAGTGCGCGTGGAAGGCTTCCCAATCCCGGGCAGGGAACGCCGCCATTTCAGTCGCATCGGGATCGAGTTGCTGTTCGTAGAAGACGGGGAGGTCGGAGGTGGCAACGGGGCGGAGGAGGATTTCGTTAGTCATTGGATTATCACCAGGGCAAGCCATTGAGATCGAATACACTGTTTAGAGGAGACGACTGTTTTTTGCCCGGTGAAAATACTGTCGAATTCATAAACAATATAAACAAGGGATGGAAAATTCACTGTGAAAATCACGCTTTATGTTTAGGAATATAAATCTTTTGACTTTACTACCAACTTATATTCAACGCCTGAAGGCTTGAACAAAGCGAAGTGCTTTTCACCGCATTTGATCCGCATGTTTTCAACTTCCCGCAATAATTGTTTATCCAGCGTTCCCTTCGTTTCGGCGACGAAGTAAATACGTTTGTCGTTCTCGAAGACGACCGCCCAATCGGGGACGTAATTGCCAATGGGCGTCGGCACTTTGAAGCCGCGCGGCAGTTTGAAGAAGAACTTTACGTTTTCGTCCGCTTCACATTCGGCGGCAAAGGGACGCTCGACGGTTTCGCTGTCAATTGGTATGTAGTTGAATAGGGTCTTTTCCCGCTTTGTGACCTCGAACAGGTTCGAAAGATACGTTTCGATCTCCTCGTTCTCGAACAGTCTCATTTCGTAAAAAGAGTCGTTGATTTTCTGGTACTTCACGCCATCCACCATGAGGGCGTTCAGGTTGCGGCGGATGGCTTCGACCAGGTTATCCAGAAATACCTGCGGGTTGATTTCCAATTCGTTGATGCGCCCCGATCCTTTCAGGATTTCAAAGATCGTGTTTCGGCTGACGTCCACGCGGCGCTGAATGTAAGCATACACATCAGGGATTTGATAGCGCGCGTCTTCGACTTTCTTCACGCCAATATCCTGCAATTCGTATTCAACTGCCGCATCCGAGATTTGCAAACGAGCCGTGCGCGCTTCCAGCATGGGACGTTTGGTTTGCGGAACACGGTTGAAATCTTTCAGTTCTTCCACCGTAAGTTTGATCAACTCATCCGTGCTGTAATTGACTTCGTAACGAGTTTTTTGCCTAATGCGCTCCCAAATCTCGAACAGCAGAGGGAAGTTTTCCAGGGTCAATTCCTTGGTCAACCTGATCTGTGCCTTGTCACGGACGTTCTTGATCCTGCCCTTGAATTCGACGCTGGTCTCTTCCTGAATTTCACGCTGCAGGGTCTCGGAAAAATCCTCGTAGGTTTCGTTGGCAACGACAGTCAGAACGTTGACGTTCTTGTCCATCACGCGTAGACCTGTGCCATCCACGGGCAGGCGCAGACCGCGACCGATTTCCTGGCGTTTTCGCAGATCGCTTTTGCTTTCGTTGAGCGTGCAAATCTGGAAGACGTTGGGATTATCCCAGCCCTCCCGCAAGGCGCTGTGCGAGAAGATGAATTGCAGAGGTTCTTCCAGGCTCAACAGGCGTTCCTTGTCCTGCATGATGAGCCGATAGGTTTCATCGTCCGCTTTTGTATTCTTTTCTTTGGAATCGATCCAGATCTCCTTTTTATCCCTGCCGGAGCCTTTTTTGTCGGAGGCAAAATACCCATTATGGACTTGTTCAACGGAGAAAGGGATAAGATCGTTATGTTGTTTGTTAGCCCGCTCGAAGGCTTCCTCGAACCACAGGGCAAACTTTCCTTTTTGCGGAACGCCGTCCGCTGTGTAGCCGCGATAGTTGGCGACGCGGTCAATAAAGAACAACGAAAGGACTTTGATTCCCTTCGGCTGGTATTTCTTCACCTTCTCGAAGTGCCATTTGACGGCGCGTTCGATTTGATATCTCAACACTTCATCGGTCAAGCCGCCTTGAGTTTCACCTTCCTGTACCACCGCGCCGCCAGAAAATTGGATCGTGCCTTCCTGCGCGTTGATATTGTTCAGGATGTAGCCAGTTTTATAGACGTCCCGCCCATTGGAGAGTTCGAACAGGTCGTCGCCTAAATCCAAAGTCAAATCTTTTTGCTTAACGCCGTTCTTTTCGTTGGCGTAAATGGCGACTTTGGCTTTCAGTCTTTTCCTGCCGCGTTCGATCTTTTTGAGGTGGACGAACGCCGCGTTGTAATTGCTGTCGGACGTGATGCCGTCCACTTCGATTTGTTTGACCAGCCCCAGGTCGTAGGCTTGAACGGGATTCAGATTGTAGACCAGGTTGTACAGGTGGCGATGCGTCGCGCTGTAACGAAGCGTGAAAAGCGGATTCAGGTTATGCAGCGCCGCGCGGCGGATGTCGGTCTCCATGTTCTGCGGTTCGTCCACGATCACAATCGGATTCGTCGCCTGGATGTATTCGATGGGCTTGACGCCCGTTTCGCGCACCGTATTGATGATGTTGCTGTCTTTGGCGAAACTATCAATGTTGATGACGAGTATCTGGATGGCGTTGGAGGCGGCGAAGTTCTGCAACGAGGCGAGATTCCTGCTGTCGTACATCACGTAGTTGATGGACGGGTTGCCGTATAGATCCTGAAAATGCTCGTGCGTGATCTCAAGGTTTTTGACCACGCCCTCGCGGATGGCAATGCTCGGTACGACGATGACGAATTTCTTGAAGCCGTAGACCCTGTTCAACTCGTAGACGGTTCGCAGGTAGGTGTAGGTCTTGCCCGTGCCTGTTTCCATTTCGACGGTGAAATTCAATGGGATGGAATCGGTCCCACCCGTTTCGGGGTCTTTGACGTAAATACAGCGTTCGAGCGAGTCGGAGAGGGGGATCAGGTTTCGGCTTTGAATGGAGCGGATGTTTTCCAGCAATTGGTCTTCGCGCAGGAGCAGGTTGTTGCCGATCCCCTTTTCGGTGAAAGCCAGCGACATGCCGCCCGTCATTGCAAAGGTGATCTCGAAATCGCCTTTTGCAAGCGGCTGTCCCTCGAAAATATCCACCACCGACTTGACGGCGGCGAGTTGGTATTCCTGCGAACTGTCGAATTGAAGTTTCATCGTTTTTATATGTCATTGCGAGGGCGAAGCCCGAAGCAATCTCCTGTTACCAGTATCACTGCGAACGAAGTGAAGCAATCTCCTGTTACCAGTATCACTGCGAACGAAGTGAAGCAATCTCCTCGTTGCCAGTGTCACTGCGAACGAAGTGAAGCAATCTCCTGTTACCAGTGTCACTGCGAGGCACGAAGCAGTCTCCTCATCACCGGGAGATTGCTTCCCCGCTTTGCGGGTCGCAATGACAGGATGCCAGAGGGGATTGCTTCTCGAAGACTCGCAATGACAGGATACGGCGGGGAGATTGCTTCCCCGCTTTGCGGGTCGCAATGACATTAACCCGACTCCTTCAGTGCGCGCTCGAGCAAATCGCCGACCCTGAGTTCGTTTGCCCACTTCCGCAAATAACCCAGGTCAAGTTCGCCCGCGCGTGTTTTCAGCACGCCGAGAATGTCGCGCCATTGCCTGTCAGAGACTTCGCCGCCCATGCGATACCATTCGAGTTTGGCGAGGACGGTGTCTTCGGGGCTGGCAAATCTCGCGCTGACCTCCGTTTCGAAGGTAAATGTCTGCTTTTGCGCGCGGGTAAGTTGCGATTGCAGAAATGGACGCGGGCGCGGGATGAACACATCCACTTTGAACATGGTCTCGCGGTGGATGATGTTGAAACTGGAATTCCGCTGGATGGATTCGGCGATCATCTCATCGTCAACGTAGAATTCATCCTGCAGCGCCGAGACAAACGGCTGGAGATGTTCGGCGCGCATTTCCGCGATGATGTCCGAATCCTGCGTGGTGCGCACCATGCCATAAAGCGTGCTGGCGAGCGAGCCGCCGATGAGATAAGGGACGCCGAGTTTTTCAAGGACGCCTGTCACTTTGAGCGTGACTTCCACAGGTTCATTTTGCATGACCGATTTCTCCGTACACCTTGCGCGACAGTTCATCACCCAATAACAAGCCTGCCAGCCTGCGGCGCAGTTCGGCTTCGCCTGCATTTGGATATCGTGAGCGCAAGCCCGCCATTGCCAGCAGACGGGCGGAGGCGTTGAGTTGCGCCAGCATGTTCATTTTGCGCGTGGGACTCGCCAGCCGCCATAATTGAATTTGCAGGGCTTCCATTTTGGGGTGCGTGTCGGAATACAGCGCCGTCATGGTAATCTCCTTGTTGTTTACGTCATTGCGAGCGAAGCGAAGCAATCTCCGGTTAAGGGGGATTGCTTCGGGCTGGTTTCGATACGCCGCTAAAAACCGGCGGCTACTCGACCAGCCCTCGCAACGACATCAAATAATCGTCAGTTCGATCCCCGCCTCTTTCAACTCCAACTTGAAATTGCTCAGGTCTTCGTCTTTGCCCTTGAACGCGCTGTCGAGACAGACCACGTGCCTCATGGGGATTTCGCCGATAAACTCCCGAACGTCCTTGTGATAGGCTTTGAAGAACACCAGCAGTTTTCCGTCCTCCACCAGATAGACATTCTGCCTGCCGACCTTGACCGTTTCGATCTTCGCCGTGAGCGGCAGACCTGATTTCAACAGAAGTTCATAGAGCATGTTCTCTTCGGCGCTGCCGTCCTTTTCTCTCTGGCGGAAGATTTCCAACTGCTTCATCAGTTCTTCGCCTTGCACGTCGCCGCGCCAGGCTTTGAAGTTGCTGGGCGCGAGTTCGAAGGACTGGAAGCCCAGCGGCTGTTTGGCTTCGAGCGGAAGTTCCTTTGCGCGGGCGGCTCCCAGTTTTTCGATCACCTTCTGAATGCGGGCTTTGCAAATGTCGGCGATGGTGCGATAGCCTGCCTTGTATGCCTCGCTGGTTTCTTCGAGCGGTTCGGGCAGTTGCACGCAGATGAACTTGCGGTTCCCGCCGTCTTCTTCGTTGAGTTCCAATACGGCTTGCGCGGTGGTACCTGAGCCTGCGAAGAAATCAAGAATTAATGCTTCTCTATCAACTAGAATTTCAATCAGGTGCTTGATTAGTGTGGTTGGCTTTGGGTAGTCGAAGATCTTGCCATTGAAAAGTTCAGATAATTCTTTTGAGCCGTGAGCTGTGGTCTTTACTTTGGCAGAATCGAATATTGAGCCTTGGGCTGTTTCAGTAGTGGTACCTTTAGGTATTAATCTATAAGCTTCGATTCGCCCATCACTCTGTTTTTCAAAGACAACTAAGCCAGCCTTTTGTAATTTCTCGAATCCTGCTCGACTTGTTCGCCATCTTCCTTCAGTGCCATCAGGTTTTATGGGATAGACCTCTCCGAACTCCTCAGAAATTACAGGATAGTACATTGTAGGTCTATCTGCTCGGCTATCACCTTGCCCCCACTGTCTGATTCTTTCTTTTGTTTCTTTCTCGGCGACTCTTTCGTCACTTTTAAATGTAAGAAACTCAGAATTCTTGCAATAACATACAACATATTCGTGAAGTCTGGCAGTTTCCTTTGAAGTCGAACCTTTGCCAAGCCTTGATCGCCAAACGAATTTCTCAATAAAATTCTCCTCCCCAAACACCTCATCCATTAATAATTTTATGTTACTGGCTTCATTATCATCAATGCTCACAAAAATCACCCCATCCTCGCGCAGTAAATTCCTTGCCAGGTATAGGCGGGGGTACATCATCGAAAGCCACACCGAATGGAACTGTCCGTTGTCGCGGCTGTTCTTGCGCCACAAATTCTGTTTGTTCAAATAACCTGCTTCGTCGGTGATTCCCGCGCGCTTGTTGTAGGTGTCCAGCCGTTCGGCGTAATCGTCGGGGTACACAAACGAGTCATTGCCTGTGTTGTAGGGCGGGTCAATGTAGATCATTTTGATCCTGCCGAAATATGATTTCTGCAAGATCCGCAGGACTTCGAGATTCTCGCCTTCGATGAAGAGGTTGCCTGACCTCACCCCCGGCCCCTCTCCTGGTAGGAGAGGGGAGTCAGCAGGAGTGAGGGTGGCGGTGGTTTGTTTTTGGATCTCCCTGCGCGCCTCGGCTTTGCCCGCCCAACTGAGTTCGTAATGTTCATTCGGGAAGGCAACGTGTTCGCCCAGAATATCTTTCAGGCGGTCGAAGTCCACCTTGTCTTCGGAGAAAACTTCGGGAAAGAGGGCGCGTAACTGCGCCAGTTTTTCAGCGGTGAGGTCAATGCTCTTGGAATCCATATTGCTTTGTGCCTTTTGTTCGTTACACGATTATACTTATAAGAGAATTATACTCATAAGAGGTTGATGTTGTAACCGTATCTTGTCTGTGGTTAAATTACCCCAATATCAAATTCTCCGATCCTCCAATCCCCCCTCTGGACTCGATACGAAACAACACTCACCACCAATTCCCCAATCTCTAATTCTCCAGTCTCCAACCTCATGCTCATCCATTCCTCCTCCCAACTCCTCACCCTCGCGGGCGGACCGCAGCGCGGTCATGCCCTCGGCACGCTCGGCATCATCGAAGACGGCGCGGTCGTCGTGCGCGATGAAAAGATCGTCGCGGTCGGGACGACAACCGAACTCAAAGCCGCCCACCCCGACGAGCCGACGCTCGACGCGAGTCGTTGCGTCGTCATGCCGGGGTTCGTGGACCCGCACACGCACGTCATCTGGGGCGGCGACCGCGCAAACGAATTCGAGATGAAGATGGCGGGCAAGCCTTATCTTGAGATCCTGGCGGAGGGCGGCGGCATCCTCTCCACGGTCCGCGCGACGCGCACCGCCTCCATCGAATCCCTCATCGCGCAGACTCGTCCGCGCCTGCTCCGCATGTTCGCGCACGGCACGACCACGGTCGAAGCCAAAACGGGCTACGGTCTGCAAACCGCAACCGAACTGCGCCTGCTCAAGGCATTGCTCGCGCTCGACGACGAAACGCCGCTCGACCTCGCCTTCACCTTCCTCGGCGCGCACGCCATCGCGCCCGAATACAGGGACGACCCGCAGGGCTACACCGACCTCGTTTGCGAGACGATGCTCCCGATGCTCAAAGAGTGGTGGGGGACTCACGCGCCGGGACTCCCTCCTCCTTTTGTGGATGTCTTCTGCGAGAACAAAGCCTTCACCCTCGAGCAATCGCGTCGGATCCTGACCAGGGCTGTGTCGCTGGGATTCCCGATCAAGATCCACGCTGACGAATTCGACAACCTCGGCGGCGCCTCGCTGGCGGCAGAGTTGGGCGCTGCGTCCGCAGATCATCTGGTGAAGACCTCCGATGAAGACATCGCCGCGCTGGGAAGATCGGATACGGTTGCCGTGTCGCTGCCCTGCACGCCGTTCGGACTTGCCGAAAAGGATTACACCCCCGCGCAAAAATTGATCGAAGCCGACGCGATATTTGCTTTAGCCACCGATTGCAACCCCGGCACCTCGTGGAACGAATCCATGCAGTTCGTCATCGCGCTCGCCTGCCGCATGATGAAGATCACGCCCGCTCAAGCCATCGCCGCGACGACGATCAATTCCGCCCACGCCATCCGCCGCGCGGATACGATCGGCTCCATCGAAGTCGGCAAACAGGCGGATATGTTGATCCTGTCCGTGCCGGATTATCGTCATTTGGGATATAGATATGGAACCAATCTTGTGAAGCAGGTCATCAAAAGAGGGCAGGTCTATTCGGTGGATGTGGGGTATTACCGAACCGCGTAAACCTTTTCACCGCGAACCCCGCCAAAAGCAGCGGGGCAGGTGCGCGAAGGACGCAAAGTTTTCTAAATATAAGGAAGGAGGAGGAAGAGATGGTGGATATTGAGGCGATTGCCGCAGATGTGGTTGATTGTGCGATCAAGGTTCATAAAGCCCTGGGACCTGGGTTGTTGGAGTCGGCATATCAGAATTGCCATGTTTATGAGTTGAAAAAACGCGGCTGGGATGCGGAAACCGAGGTAAAACTTCCCTTGATTTATGAAAGTCAAAAGATTGATGTGGGCTACAAGATGGACTCGCTCATAAATAAATTGGTTATCGTGGAGAACAAGGCTGTCGAGATACTTTTGCCCGTTCACGAAGCTCAATTATTGACCTACATGAAACTCAGCGGATGCAGACTCGGCTTTCTACTCAACTGGAACGTACCCTTGATGAAACACGGGATCAAACGATTCGTCCTCAACCTCCCCGGAGATTCCCCCTACCCCAAAAGGTCATCCCTTCGTTAATCAAAAAACTTCGCGCTCTTCGCGACTTCGCGGTGAGAACATTCAGGAGACGATCATTTATGCAAATTGACATCATCGGCGTGCCTATTGACCTCGGCGCGGACCGGCGAGGGGTGGATATGGGTCCCAGCGCGATACGATACGCGCACCTGCACCGGAAACTCGGCGAACTGGGTTATGCCCACGTGGATGAGGGCAACATCGAAGCGCCCATTCAGGAGATGTGCGAGATCACCGATCCCAAACTCAAATACATTGACTGCATCATCCCCATGGGACGGCGCGTGGCGGGCGCGGTGGCAACCTCCATTCAGGGCGGTCGCTTTCCACTCGTGCTGGGCGGCGATCACAGCCTCTCGGTCGGTTCGATTCGCGGCGCGGCGAAACACAAGAAACTCGGCGTGCTTTGGATTGACGCCCACGCCGACTTCAACACCCACGAAACGACCCCCTCGGGGAACATTCACGGGATGCCGCTCGCGGCGTTATGCGGACTCGGCGACCCGCGCCTCGTTTCTCTTTGGGACGAGACGCCTCCGGTCGTTGATCCGGGGCGGGTTGCCGTCATCGGCGCGCGCGACCTCGACCCGGGCGAAAAACGCAACCTGCGCGAAGCGGGCGTGATGATCCAAAGCATGGAACAGATTGACCGCATCGGCATGGTCGCCGCGCTGGAGAAAGCCATTCACCGTGTCAGCCGCGATGTGGATGGCATCTATCTTTCGTTCGATATGGACGCGCTCGACCCGCGTCACGCGCCGGGCGTGGGGACGCCGGTGCCGGGCGGGTTGACCTATCGCGAAGCGCATCTCGCCTGCGAGGTGGTCGCGGAGACGGGCAAACTCATCGGCATGGACATGGTGGAGGTGAATCCTATCCTCGACGTGCAGAATCGGACCGCGATCCTGGCTGTGGAGTTCATCCGCTCGGCGCTGGGGTCGCGGGTGTGGGGCGGGTAGGCGGCAGGGGCGTCGGCGTGGAGAAGGCTGGTTGGGGCGGTTCAGGTTCGCGTTAAGAATGAGGCGGTCTTGTTCATCGCCCGGAACGCGATACAATAGCGGCATGACTGCGTCGAATGGTCCCATCCTGATCGTCGAAGACGTCCCGAACGTTTTGGAGTTGCTGGAAGTCACCCTGCGCTTCAAGGGATACGCGGTGATCACCGCGCGCAACGGGGAGGAGGCGCTCGAAGCGGTCGCGAAGCAAAGGCCCGCCCTGATCGTCACCGATATTTTGATGCCGAAGATGGACGGTTATGCCTTCGTCCAGAAACTGCGCCTGAACCACGCGACGCGCTCCATCCCGGTGGTGTTTCTTTCCGCGACGTACGTCACGCCGGAGGACAAGCAGTTTGCGTTGAGTTTGGGCGCGGCGCGCTTCATGGAGAAGCCCATTGACACCGAGGATTTTTTGCTGACCGTTGCGGAAATTTTGACCCAGCAGCCTTTCACGCAACCCCAGCCGCTCGATATGGAGAGGTTCTACCAGGGGTATCGCACGCGCCTGGAGGATAAACTGAGACATAAGAACTCGCAGATCGCGCGGGCGGAACGCCTGCTCCCCACGCTTCCATCCGACCAGAAGCCCGCCTTCGAGGCGCTGCTCCGTCAATCCATGCGCGACCGCGATGAGATACAGTCCGAACTATACGATATTTATAATACGATCGAAGAATTGAAAAAATAATTCACACGCTCCGTCTGACGATGGGCGTTCGCCCATCGTTGAGTATTTAAGCGAGGAACCGTCCATGAAGCCCACATTGTCCTATCTTGAATCGCTTGCGCGCGGGGCGGGCGCCATCCTTCGTGAGGGGTACGACAGGGAACATCAGGTGAACTACAAGGGGGTAATAGACCTCGTGACGGAGGCGGATCATCAATCGGAGGCTTTCCTCCTCGGTGAAGCGCAGAGGGATTTTCCGGGGCATCACATTTTCTCGGAGGAGGCGGGGGTCATTCACGGAAACGACGAACACGTCTGGTACATTGATCCGCTGGATGGGACGGTGAATTACGCGCATCACGTCCCGATCTTCAGCGTCTCGATCGCCTACGCCTCGCGCGGACGCCTGGAACTGGGCGTCGTTTACGATCCGCTCCGCGACGAAATCTTCACCGCCGAACGCGGAAAAGGAGCCGCCCTCAACGGAAAACCGATCCGTGTCTCCTCTGCGGATGCGTTGCAGAAGAGCCTGCTTGTGACGGGCTTTCCCTACGACGCATGGGACACCGAGCACGACAATTTCGCGAACTTCGTCAAGTTTGCAAAGATGACGCAGGGCGTGCGCCGGCTGGGTTCCGCGGCGTTGGATCTTTGCTACGTGGCGGCGGGCCGCTTCGACGGCTTTTGGGAACTTGCGCTCAAACCCTGGGACGTTGCCGCGGGGGGATTGATCTGCGAGGAGGCGGGGGCGCTCGTGACGAACGTTTCGGGCGGGAAGGATTACATTTCCCCTCCGCAGTCCATTCTGGCGGCGGCGCCGGGCATCCATGGCTCGATGCTTCGTGAATTGCGAAGATGAGGCTGCGCGCCGTCCCGGGGTCGCGGCTGCGTGGAAGGCAACTTCGGATGCGACAACGGCATTTGTCTCCGCCTGTTCTTGAATTTGTGATGAACTTCAGATGGAATCCTCCTGTTTAGTTATGTAAAATGGACAAAGGTCTGTCTGAGACAATGCCGGTCAAATCCATACCCATCAGCAAAACCAAGATCGTCGTTCCCAACCGCCGCCCGGAACTGCTCTCCCGTCCGCGGTTGCTGGAAAATCTGAAGGCTTTGCTCGACAACAAACTCATCCTCCTGTCTGCGCCAGCGGGGTACGGCAAGACCTCCCTTCTGATTGATCTGGCTCATCACGCGGACATGCCCGTCTGCTGGCTGTCGCTCGATCTCCTCGACCGCGACCCTCAACGCTTTATCGCCTATCTGATCGCCTCGTTGTCCCAGCGTTTTCCCGGCATCGGGACGACCTCCCGCGCCCGCCTGAGTCAATTGAAGTCCATCGAACAGGACGCCGAAGCGATCCTCGTCCTCCTCACCAATGAGATCTACGATCAGGTCGAGGACGATTTCCTGCTCATCATGGACGACTATCACCTGCTGGACGACGAACCGGTCATTTCCCGCCTGGTCAACCGTTTTCTCGAATTGGTGGTGGAGAATTGTCACATCATCCTTTCCTCCCGCACGCTGCCTTCATTGGAGGATGTCACCCTCATGGTGGCGCGCGAACAGGTGGCGGGTCTCGATCATGCGGAACTGGCGTTCCAGCCGCGTGAAGTGCAGGCGCTGTACGCGCAAAATTATCGCCAGCATCTTTCGGACGAGACCGCGCAGGAATTCGTCCGGCAGACGGGCGGCTGGATCACGGGCATGATGCTTTCCAACCTGCCGGGCATGCCGCGCGTCTCGGGCGTGGATGCGTTTGCGTATCTCGGTCAGCAGGTGCTCGATCAACAGTCTCCCGGCGTTCGTGAATTTCTCATGCGCACCTCCCTGCCGGAGGAATTCAACGCCAGTTTCTGCGAGATGGTCATGGGTCCGTTTTATTCAGCGCCCCAGAACTGGTATGGGTTGATGAGCCTGATCCTGGAGAAAAACCTGTTCGTCCTGCCCCTCGAATCGGACGGGCGCTGGCTTCGCTACCATCCGCTCTTTCGCGAATTCCTGCAAACCCGCTTGAAGGAGGAACGCCCTCACGAGGTTCGCCCCATCCTCGAAAGGATGGTCAAAGCCTACGAGACGGCGGGCGAATGGGAAAAAGCCTATTTCACCTGCAAGCAACTGAACGACATGGAAGCCCTGGCGGACGTGGTCGAACGCGCCGGCACGCCGATGTTGCAAAGTGCGTTCGCTACACTCGAGGGCTGGATCACTAGCCTGCCCCCGGCGTTGGTCCAAACCCGTCCCGGGCTGATCTCCCTGCGCGGTCCGATTCTGGCGACCAAGGGTAATTTGCAGGAATCAAAGGAATTACTGGACAAGGCGGTATCCATCTATCGAGAACAGGGAGATATTTCCGGACTAACAACTGCGCTTATCCGTCGCGCAAATACACTTCGATTGCTTGGAAATTATATATCCTCACTTGAGGATATTCGGGAAGTTCTTAACCTGGCAGAAACAGATACTTCGTTGCAGTTTTATTATGCAGAAGCGTTGCGACTTAAAGGTCTAAATTTATATCGGTTGGGTGAAACCCGTCAAGCAGTTGAATCATTGGAACATTCTTTGTCGCTATATTCAGCCATGAACGAGACCGGACGAATCCCGATCCTATTAATGGAGACCGGGATGGTTCATGGCTCTGTAGGCGATATCGATTCTGCTCGAAATTCATTTCAAAAAGCGCTAAGGATAAAGCAGGCGGAAAGCGATCTCTTCTATCAAGCGGATATATTGAACAATCTGGCTGTCTTGTATCATCAGATCGGGGAATATGAACTTGCCTCTGAGACGTTCGAATCCGGGTTGGCGTGCGCTCGTAAAAGCCGTAACCGACGCACTGAATCCCTAATTTTGGCGGGATTGGGAGACCTGTATAGTGAGGCAGAGATATTCGACGCTGCGTCGCAAGCCTATCATCAGGCGGAAGTAGCGGCTGGGGATCTTCCAGGCTTTTTCATCTCAAATTACCTGATCGTCGCCAGAGGAAATCTGGCGCTGGCGCGGAGCGATCTGGAAGAAGTCAGCCGGATCATGGAGGAGTTTCAAAAGCAGATGAGGAACAGTCAATCAGCCTATGAACGCGGGTTATGGGCGTTATTCGAGGGTAGATATTATCTGCTCAAAAACGAACCTCGGAAAGCGATCTTTAATTTGAAAGAATGTAAGGAGTTCTTTATTCAGGATGGGCGGGATTTGGAATTACAGTGGAGTATGGTCTGGCTCACAGCCGCCTATGATTGCGCCGGCGATAGAGAAAATGCCCGCATGGAGATACGCGAAATTCTTTCGCTCAATACCGCACCTGACCACGCCCTTCTTATTGCCATCCGACAGACAAGTCTCTGGCTAAAAACCTTGCAGACCGATCCACTGGTCGGGCGACAGTTGAGCAGTTTGATCGAAAAGGCTCAACGCCTGAACGAGAAACTGCCAGCCATTCGCAGGACCCTGCGCCGTCATGCGAGTTTCATCCAGGTCCCATCAGCGGGCCTCGTGATCCGTGCGTTCGGGAATCCCGAGGTCAGCATCAACGGGCAGGCGATTACCCTATCCGAATGGCGCACCCAATCTGTGCGCGACCTGTTCTTTTATTTTCTTTACCGGCAGGAGGCGGTCACCAAGGAACAGATCGGCGCGGCGCTTTGGCCCGAAATCGGGGACGTCAATGCGTTGAAAAAACGGTTCAAGAACGATATTTATCGCCTGCGGCGCGCCGTGGGACGGGACGCCATTGTCTTCGACGACGAATATTACCGCTTTAATTGGGGGATGGATTACGAATACGACGTGGAGGCGTTCGACTCCCACGTCCTGCGCGCTCGCAAAACGACGGAACCAGCCGCCCGCATCGAACACCTCCAAAAGGCTGTGGACCTGGTTCACGGTTCCTACCTTGCCGATGTGGATGCCGAGTGGACCGTGCCGGAAAGGGAAAGGTTGAGGCAGGGATATGCCGCCGCGCTCGAGGAACTGGCGTATCTCTACCTGGACGCCAACAAACTGGAACGTTGCCTTTCCGTGTGTCAGTTGGCGCTCCAACAGGATCGCTTTCACGAAGCGATCTATCGGATCGAAATGCGCGCCTACGCCGCGATGGGAGATCGCGCCGCCGTGGCGCGTCGCTATCAGGCGTGCAGGGCGGCGATGGAGGAGTTGGGCATTCCACCCTCCGAGGAAACAGAGCGAATCTACCGCCAATTGGCTGGCTGATCTGGAATTTCTCATAATTCATCCAACCCATATATGGGGGAAGAAGCCAGTTTATCGAAAAAATCCCCATATATGGGATTCCAGTCTGATTTTGGATAGAACTGGGAACATTTTTTTGCAGCCTGTTTTGCAGCCTGGGGGGGTGTATTATCGGAACATCTCAAAAAACCAAAGAAAGAGGTGTTCCCATGAACAACACACTTGCCCAACTCGTATCCTTCGTCGGCAAAATTGACCGCCGCCACATTCAATTCGTATACTTCGTGGTTGCAATTGCCACGATGTTCGTCATCCAGGGTCCTTCGGATGGCAGCGTTGGTCCCGTTTAGGTCTTCGTAATTCAATTTAGACCTAGAGAGGTGTCAGATGACGATGCTCACCCTGGATGCCCGTTCCACCTTGCCTTTCGATTACGGCAAACCCACCGCTGAACGATCGGGCTTGCACCGCCTGTTTGCCGCGGCGATCGTAAGCAATCAATTCCGGGCTATGCTCCTGAACGAACCCGAGATGGCGCTGGCGGGCGGATACCTCGGTCAGACCTTCCCCTTGACCGATCAGGAAAGGACGATCATCAGTAAAGTGCGCGCCAGGAACCTGACCGACTTTGCCCAGAAGGTAAACCAGGCGCTCAAAACCATATAAACCATCGAGACCCCATCAGTTCCATTCTCCCGGCTGATGTTGAATTGATGACGCGGCGGAATGGGGACACGGTGACGAAAGCCTCACTGTGCCCCGCGTCCGCCGGTTTACTTCTCTGGAGAAAACGATTGGATTCTCTTCTGGATTTTGAACAAAAGGTCGGGGAATCCCTTCACGCCATAGGCGACCTGTTCCTTGTCATGGACAAGCGCGGTTCGATCCTCGATTGCCGGATCGGCGATCCGTCCATGTATTCCGATGCCCCCGAACAAATCCAGAATATGATATTGAAAAACGTTCTCCCCTCCGAAACAGTTGACAAACTGAGCGACTTCATTTCCCAACTCCCGCAAAGCCGGAAGACCGCCTCCCTTGAATTCCCATTGACCGTGAACGGACGCGAATACTGGTTCGACGCGCGATTGTTGGAATCCTCCGACGCGACGTTCGTATTGTCCGCGCGCGACATTACGAAATATAAGAAGACCGAAAACAGGCTGAAACTGCAACTCCAACGTCTCAACGCGCTCCGTTCCGTGGATTTTGCCATCGCCTCGGGGCTGGACCTGAACCTGCTCCTGTCCATTTTGCTCGACCGCGTCATCGAGACCATGCACGTGGACGCCGCCACGGTCCTCCTGCTCGACCCGAAGTTGAACGAACTCCAATTCGCGGCGGGCAGGGGATTCGTCACCAACATCCTTCAACATACCCACCTGAAACTGGGACATGGATACGCAGGCCGGGTCGCGTTGGAACGCCGGGTGATCAACATATCCGACCTGACAAAAGCCAGGACGGAATTCGACCGCTCTCCGCTCTTCCCCAGCGAACGATTCGTCGTTTATTACGGCGTCCCGCTCGTAGCAAAGGGACGCGTCCTGGGCGTGCTGGAGATCTTTCACCGTTCGCCGCTCCACCCCGACGAAGACTGGCTCGACTTCCTCAACATCATCGCCGGGCAGACTGCCATAGCCATTGACAGCGCGGTGATGTTCAAGGAATTGCAGAGGACCAACTTCGAGCTCAGCCTGGCGTACAACGCCACCATTGACGCATGGTCCCGCACGTTGGACATGCGGGACAGGAACAACGAGGGACACACGCGCCGCATTACGGATATCACGACCCGTTTTGCGATGCTTGCCGGCGTAAACGATTCCGAACTCATCCACATCCGGCGCGGCGCCACGCTGCACGATATTGGCAAGGTCGCCATCCCCGATGAAATTCTTTTCAAGCCCGGCCCGCTTACCCAGGACGAGTGGGAGACCATGCGCCAGCACCCGATGTATGCGGTGGAACTGCTCTCGCCGATCAAATATCTCGAACCCGCCATCGAGATCCCTCACTGGCATCACGAGCGATGGGACGGCACGGGCTATCCCGACCACATTGGAGGGGATGAGATTCCGTTTTCCGCAAGGTTGTTTTCCCTGGTGGATGTCTTCGATGCGATGACGTCCGACCGCCCATATCGCCGGGCATGGTCGAAACGGGACGCCATTCAATACATTGAGAACCAGTCGGGCAAACACTTCGACCCGAGACTCGTCCCCGAATTCCTCAACCTCGTCAGTACGAACGGTTTTTGAACGCGGACACTTGACCATCGTATTCAACTGGGATAGAATATCGCCTTGCCAATGCCCTCGTAGCTCAGTGGATTAGAGCGCTTGCTTGCGGAGCAATAGGTCGCGTGTTCGAGTCGCGCCGAGGGCGCCACGAAGATCAGGAGCGGAACGCCGCTCCTTTTTGTTTGAAATTGATGGTAAAGTGATCCATGCGGACCCGGTCCGCATTATGATTGGGAGCCATGGCGAAACCTCAAATTCTTTTGACAAACGACGATGGCATCCGCTCGCCCGGTCTATGGGCGGCTGCCGCTTCACTCTCGGACCTTGGGTTCGTCACTGTTACCGCGCCTCGCGACCAGTCTTCGGGCATGGGACGAAGCCTGCCGAATACTTCGGATGGGATCATTCAATTGGAACGGGTGCAGGTCAACGGTCAGGAATGGAACGTGTATGCGGTGGGCGGGAGTCCCGCGCAATCGGTCCTGCACGGCGTATTGGAAGTCCTGAAGCGCAAGCCGGACCTGGTCGTTTCGGGGATCAATTACGGGGAAAACGTCGCGTCGGGAGTGACCATTTCGGGAACGGTAGGGGCGGCGATGGAAGCCGCTTCGCTGGGAATCCCGGCGATGGCGATATCTTTGGAGACCGATTCGAAATATCACCTGTCGTATTCCAACGACGTGAATTTTTCCGTGGCGGCGGAATTCGCCAAACGCTTTGCGCGCCTGTTGCTGGGGAAGAAATTCCCGGCGGATGTAAATCTTCTGAAGGTGGACGTTCCCTGGGATGCAACGCCGGATACCCCCTGGCAGTTGACGCGCGTTTCGCGCCAGAGATATTACGAGCCGATGACGCCGGAGCGGAGTTCCTGGAGCAAGCCTGCCTTGATCGGTTATCGTGAGGCGGGCAGGCTCGAAGACGAACCGGAAGATACCGATGTGTACGTTTTGCGAAAGAAGCGCTGGGTGTCTGTTGCGCCGCTCAGCCTGGACCTGACCTCCCGCGTGGATTTCGACGAACTCGACAGGTTGATGAGGAAATAAAAATGCGGAGAACACAAATGTCTCGTGTTCTCCGCATTTTCCATGCAGCAAAGTTATCAATTGAAATGGGGTGCGAATTTGGCGATCAGTTTTTCCTTTGGCATGAAGCCGGTCACGCGTTCCTTCACTTCGCCGCCCTTCATAAAGAGCAGGGTGGGGATTCCCATCACGCCGAACTGCATGACGAGGTTGGGGTTTTCATCGGCGTCTATCTTTACGACCTTGACCTTCCCCTCCCATTCGCCAGCCAGTTGCTTGACCACCGGATCGAGCATTTTGCACGGCTGGCACCAGACCGCGCTGAAGTCCACCAGCACGGGTTCATTGGCGTCCATCACTTCGCTTTGAAAGTTGCCTTCGTCCACATGAATCATTTCAGCCATGGTTGCCTCCAGCGTGATGGATGCGTCGTGGTGAATGCCTCTTACGTTGACGATGAAAATTTCCCATGTTAGAATGCAGTCCGCTTTATCCGGGCGCGTAGCTCAACGGCAGAGCAGTGGCCTTTTAAGCCATTGGTTCAGAGTTCGAATCTCTGCGCGCTCACTCGATTTGGTTCAGAGCCTCCACGGGGGAGATGGTATTCGAATCTCTGCGCGCTCACTCGATTTGGTTCAGAGCCTCC
>SZPG01000025.1 GCA_030263595.1 Chloroflexi bacterium CFX6 | reverse complement strand
TACACCATCGCGGACAAGGACGTGATCGCCCAGATCTCCGGCTCGCTCCTGCCCTGGAACGTGGGGACGATTCCCATGTGGGCGGCGTTGGCAGCCTTCGAGGACCAGGAGGGACTCGCCGAACGCGTCAAATTCAACAACGAGGCTGTGGACTACATCACCGAATCCTTGAGCGTCATCCCCGGCTTCGTCGTCTTCCCGTCGAAATCAAACTACATCCTGTTCGATTGCGGCAAGACCGGCAGGACCGGCAAGGAGGTGCTTGCCTACGCCGAGACAAAAGGCATCATCCTGCGCGGCGAGAGCAAGAAGTATGGCTCCGACGGCTGGTTCCGCGTGACGATCGGCTCGAAGGAAGAGAACGAGTTGTTCGTGAATACCGTGCTCGAGTTTTTCGGGATGAAGAAATAGATGTCATTGCGAGGAGCCGCGAAGCGGCGACGAAGCAATCTCCTGTTTCGGGGAGATTGCTTCGCCCACTTCGTGGGCTCGCAATGATATGGAGGCAACAATGTCACAAGTCAAAGCAGTGTTCTTCGACCAGGACGGCGTAATCATTGACACCGAGCGCGACGGCCACCGCGTGTCTTTCAACATGACCTTCAAGGAATTCGGCTTCACCGACGAATGGGGCGTAGAGTACTACCACGAACTGCTCCAGATCGCGGGCGGCAAGGAACGCATGAAGCACCACTGGAAAACAAAGGGCTTCTCCAAACCATTGACCGAGGAGGAGATAGATAACCTCGTCAAGGAGATGCACAAGCGCAAGACCGCGCTCTTCGTGGAACTGATCGAGACGGGCAAACTCCCATTGCGCCCAGGGGTTCATCGGTTCATGAAAGAGGCAATGGAGGCAGGTCTCAAAGTCGCGGTCTGCACCACCTCCAATGAAAAAGCCGCCAAAGCCGTCACCGAGAAGATCCTTTCGGACATCAAATTCGATCTCGTGCTGGCGGGCGACGTGGTCCAGAACAAGAAACCGGACCCGGAAATCTACAATCTCGCGCTCTCCAAATTGGATCTAAAACCCGAGGAAGTTTTCGTGGTCGAGGATTCAAAGAACGGCGTGAAAGCCGCCAAAGCCGCCGGGCTGAAGACCATCGTCACCACCAACCATTACACTGAGAAGGAGGACGTCAGCGCGGGCGACGTGATCGTCTCCTGCCTCGGCGACCCGGGCGGCGAAAAAGCCGAAATGCGCAAGGGAGACCTGCCCGGCTTCGACGGCGTCGTCCATATCAAACAACTGGTGGAAGCGTTCTCGAGGTAAGACCGTAACGCGACCCTCCCGCCGTGACAAAAAAGGATGTGAGGAGATCCTCACATCCTTTGCCATTTCCCGCTCGTAAATCCCTTTCATCTTTGTTCATCGGTGGCAGCAAATTCCAAACGCTCTTATCATAAATCGCGTATATAATACCGCCCGCCATGTTCTCAAGAATCTCGAGACTATTCAAACAATCAGATATTCCCCCCGAATATCACTCCAACTTCCTGCACCTCTACCTCGACATTGCCTGGTACGGCGTGTTGAGCGGCTCGGTCATCAACTTCCTCATCATCTATGCCACGCGCATCGGCGCAACGGGCTTGCAGATCGGGTTGATCGGCGCGATGTCCGCCATGGTCAACCTCTTCCTCGCCATCCCCGCCGGGCGCTGGCTCAAAAAGCGCCATACGGGACGCGCCATCTTCTGGTCGTCGGTCGCCTATCGCGTTGGTTTCATCCCGTTCATCTTCCTGCCCCAACTGTTCGACGACGCGGGTCAGATCGTCGCCATCATCGTCATCACCTTTCTCATGGCGATCCCGCTTACGCCGCTCGGCGTCGGTTTCAACGCCCTCTTCGCCGAAGCCGTGCCGGAGCAATACCGCGCCCACGTTGCCGGCATCCGCAACGCCATGCTCGCGGTGTCCTTCATCCTTACGTCGCTCCTCAGCGGATACATTCTCAACACCGTATCGTTTCCCATCGGCTACCAGATCGTCTTCGGGATCGGGGCGTTCGGCGCGGCGATGAGCAGTTTTCACCTCTATTTTGTAAAACCCTTGCAGGACAACGAACCTGCGCTTCGAACCGACCCCGCGCCTGATCCTGACAAACCAGCCTCCTCTCCCCGCGGACTGACCTCCGCCCTGCGCCTCGACATTTTATCCACACCCTTCAAGCGCGTCCTGCTCGCGATGCTGGCGTTCCACTTCACGCACAATATCACGACCCCTGTCTATCCGCTGTACAACGTCCGCGTGCTGGGACTCAACGACGACCACATCGGCATCGGCACCGCGCTCTACTATCTGACGATGCTCCTCGGCTCGATGCAATTCAGGCGCATCGCGCATCGCCTCGGTCACAAAAAGGTGACCGGCTTCGGCGTGGCAGGCATGGCGCTCTATCCGTTCCTGCTGGCGTTCTCCACGCAGATCTGGCAGTTTTACGCCATCTCGCTGATCGGCGGTTTCACCTGGGCGTGGACCAACGGCGCGTACGCGAACTACATGCTCGAACGCATCCCGCCGCACGACCGCCCCGCCCACCTTGCCCTGTATATCGTCGTTCTCAACATCGGCATCCTTGCCGGTTCGCTCGGCGGTTCCGCCATTGCAACCGGCATCGGCCTGTCCAGCGCGTTGATTTTGTTCGCGATCCTGCGATTACTCGCCGGCGTCTCGATCTTGAAGTGGGGGTGAGGAAACCTTATTTCACCAACTCCGCCCCGTTGGCGGCGCGGGTGAGGTGGATTTCCGGGCGAAGACCCGTCTTTGATTCGTATCCGTTCGCCAGTTCACGGATAAAGGTTTCAACGGTTTCGTCCGATACCAGGTTGACCGTGCAGCCGCCGAATCCCGCGCCCGTGAGCCGCGCGCCGTGACACCCCTCGAGCGATTGCGCGATCTCCGCCATCGCATCCAATTCG
Organism: Chloroflexi bacterium CFX6; assembly: GCA_030263595.1. Classification (GTDB taxonomy): domain Bacteria; phylum Chloroflexota; class Anaerolineae; order Anaerolineales; family Villigracilaceae; genus Defluviilinea. The sequence continues at coordinate 29,225 of SZPG01000025.1, read as the reverse complement.
GGACACGAGACTTCGTACAAGTCCCGCAGGCTGACGTGACACTCGTTCATCAGCCTGCCGAAATTCCCAACGTCCCCCGCTTCCAACAACGTCTCAGCCTGCTCCACCCTCCCGATCTCCTCCACAACGTGACGCGCCCTCCTCCCGATCTCCGCTGGAAGTTTTTTCGCCAGCCGATCGAACTCCTTCACGCTCACGTCGCGCAGGGACTTGACGTGAGGCAGATCCCGCTGCAATAATCGCGCCGCCTCTTCGCACGCGGCGCGGCGATCGTTGTATTCTCCCGAAATCAATTTGCGCCGCACGCCCGTATCCGCAACGACGATGGAAACAGTTTCGGGCAGGGGAATGGTCTTCCATTCCAGCGAGCGGCAATCAAGCAGGAGCAGTTTGTTTTCGACGCCGCATACGGAGGCGAACTGATCCATGATGCCGCAATTGACCCCGACGTATTGGTTCTCGGCTTTTTGCCCGATCAGGGCGCGTTGCATGGGGGGCAGATCCCAGCCGCCGAGGGTTTGCCAGGCGAGCATGAACGCCATTTCCACCGAAGCGGAGGAACTCAAGCCCGCGCCGCGCGGCACGTTCGAAGCGTAGACGGCGTTCATGGACACAACCGGAATCTTCGCCTCGAGCAACGCCCACATCACGCCTGCGGGATACAATCCCCATTCGGGCAGGGGCGAGGCGTCGGTTTGAGTTTTGGTCGGGAGGGTTTCGGCGGAGATCGAAGCTTGTTGGTCGAAGTCCACAGCCTCGAGCGTGGAATGAGGCGCAGTCGTCGGGGAGAAGGCGATGTAAGCGGCGCGGTCAATCGCGGCAGGGAGGACGAACCCGTCGTTGTAATCCACGTGTTCGCCGAGCAGGTTGACCCTGCCCGGCGCGCGGACGACGTGAAGCGGGGGAATCCCAAATCTTTCGCGGTGGATGCTCGAAAGCCGTTCGATGAGATCCATGAACGAATTGCGTCAGAACCTTTTGCGCGAAGTCTTCCGGCGGGAATGCGGCGAGGTCAATCGCAGGATGGCGCCTTTCGATTCCCTCAACGCAAGGATGAAGAGCGCGGTCATCAGGAAGGCGGACGTGACGCACCAGGCGCAGGTCGCGCCGATGACGAACGGCTCGAGGAACGTGAGGTAGATCGAGAAGGCGATCCCAAAGGTCGTCAACCCAAGCAGCGCGGCTTTGGCGGGATCGGCGGCGCGCCCGCGTCGTGTTTTGGCAATGCCCCAACTGATCAGGATGGCAAGGTATCCGAATATGCCGAGTACGCCGATGGGAAGCGCGCCGAACAGGCGCGCGTACTTGCTTTGCTGGACGGTGTTGCAATCTCCCACAGGTCCGCAAACTGCGTCGGTATTGGTTAGCTCCACGTAGGCGAGGTAGCCTGCCACTCCCAGCCCGATGACGCTGAGTATCGGAATGAGCCATTGCGAAAGTCCCGTTAGAGGCGCGTCGGGGATGTTTCGATATGCGGGTATCGCGCCAACGACTACGGCGACCATCAAAACGAGCGTGGCGATGGCGATCCCGTTCCCAAGCGGGTCGAGCGCCACGCGTTGCCAGGCGGTCAATTCGGTTTTGTCGGGGAGGGCGAGGGAACCGCCGGGCGGGACGTTCGGCTCGAGGAGGCCGGGATCGGGCGTCCCTGTGGGAAGCGAAGCGGCGGAGGGCGAAGTGGGCTGGGAAGGCGTTTGCGCGGCGCGGATCGCATCACGCAAGCCGGGGATGTTGGGCCAATCCACCCCGCCCTGCGCGAGATTTTTTTCGATCAGGGTTGGGGAATTTTGCGGGATATCCACCGAGCCGACCAGATATTCGTCTCCGATGACGAGGAAGGGGACGCCGGCGCTTTCGAGATCGAACATTTCCAGCGCCGATAGAAAGTAAGCCTGTCCCTGAGGCATGCTGATGTCCACACCGATGATCTCGAGTTGTTCGCCGTATTGTTCCCTCAAAAGGGGCAGGGTTTCCTCGATGACGTATTGACAATGCCCGCAGGAAGGCGAGTAGAAGAGGATCGCGCGCGCAACAGCGGTCTCGCCCTGCGCCCGCGCGGACGTCGCCGCGAGGAGGAACCACATCAGGGCGGACAGGATGGCGGCGGTTATGATGGTTTCAGTTCGTTTGGTCTTTTGGGGGTGGATCATGGGTCTCCCTGTTTGTCGTCTCGGTTTTTTGATACGGGCGGAAGCCGCTCCGGCTTCGGTTTGCCTGCGCGTTCGACGTTCCAAAATTTGGTATGTCAACCGTAATTGTAGGTTGGTTTTTCGATGGGCGCAATATGACAACCATTATATTGCGCGATGATTACTGTTACCATTTTCCGCCTCTTCGCTCCCGGAACGCCGGAAGAAGCGTAGAATCAACGCATGCCGCCGGTCGGTTTTCTTATCATGGGGGTTTCCGGGTCTGGAAAGACCACCCTCGGTCGGGCGCTCGCCCTCGCCCTGGGATGGGATTTTCTGGACGCGGACGATTACCACCCTCCCGCGAACCTCGCCAAAATGTCCGCTGGGATTCCACTCGACGATTCGGACCGCGCCCCCTGGCTCGATGCGCTTCACGAACGGCTTGTCTCCACGCTGAAAGCGGATCGTCGCCCCGTACTGGCTTGTTCCGCGCTCAAGGAAAAATACCGAACGCGCCTGCTGGACGGAATCGACGACGTTGCGATCATCCACCTCAAGGGATCGTATGATCTGATCCGCGCGCGCATGTCCGCACGCCGCGGGCATTACATGAAACCGCGAATGCTTCAGAGTCAATTCCGGGATTTGGAAGAACCGCCGGGCGCGCTCACCCTGGACGTATCCACCCCGCTGGAGGTCATGCTGGCGGCGGTCATGGAAACCTATTTCCCCCAATGAGCGAAACGCCTCTACCGCACGAAAGTAAACCTGACCCCGCCCGCCCCGAACTCCACGACGTCCCCAGGCTGCAATGCGTGAGGCTCGCGCGGAGAAAGCCTCCTTCCGTTTACGAACGTGCCATTCCTACTGTCCGTATCATACAACAGGAACGCGTCGTTCCTGCGAAGGACCATCGCGTGGCGGCGCGAAGCGATCTTCTTGAGGTCGAAACCTGTCAGGTCAATGTCGTTCAGGACGTTCTTCGACGAACTGTTCCTGCCGATCACGACCCTCTCCGCGGAGAGCGTGAACGTTTTCCCGTTTTCGGCAAGGAATATGGGGACGCCCGGTACAGCGTCCAGGGTCGAAGAGGCGGCTGTCCCCCTATCGGCGGCGGGGACGCCCCACGCCTGTTTGAACGCCTTGACGAGTTCCGCGACCGTGTTGTGGCGGTCGCTGCTTTTCTTGGAAAGCGCCTTGAGGATCACATCCTCCACCTCGAAGGACAGATCGGGGCGTATGGACGATGGCGGGGGCGGGGGCGTGTATAAATGATCCTCGATGACCGAGAAGGCTGTGTCGGACTCGAACGGCACGCGCCCCGTGACCATTTCATAGATCATCACCCCGAACGAATAGATGTCGGTGCGCTCGTCAACCAGTTCGGAGTTGAGCGCCTGTTCGGGCGAGATGTAATGAGGCGTGCCGATGATCGCGTCGCCGGTGAGGCTCGAACTGCTTTCTAGCATCCTTGCCAGGCCGAAGTCCGTCAGGTAGACGTTCCCATCCCTCGCCAGCAGCACGTTGGACGGTTTGATATCGCGATGCAGGATGCCCTGTTTATGCGCGTATTGCAGCGCGCCTCCCACCGCCGTAACGATCTCCAGCACTTCGTTTCTCGCAAGAGGCGACGCCTTCATGCGCGCCCCCAGCGTCTGCCCGTCAATGAACTTCAAAACCAGATACGGCCGTTCCTTGTGCTCGTCGAAGTCGTACACCGGGACGATGTGGGGATTATCCAGCCTCGCGATCGCCCTGGCTTCGCGCTTGAACCGCTCGATGAAATCGGTCTCGCTACTCATGGCGGCGTCCATGACCTTTATGGCGACGTACCGATCGAGGGAGGCGTGATGGGCTTTGTAAACGGTCGCCATCCCCCCGCGCCCCAACTCCTCGATGATCTCGTAAGGACCGACGAATTCGCCTATGGTAAACGACACGCAAACCTCCTCAACGACTTGGTATTTTATTCGAACTCAGCGCTTTCGCGTCCCGGCGGTTTGGACGCGGTCTTGCGGTCGGATGCGACCTGACGGGCGACGATGACGGAAATATTATCCGGCCCCTGGCTGCGGTTCGCCAGCGAGACCAGTTTCTTCACCGCGACCTTCGGCGGAAGTTCGCTGGCAGCCGCCCAAATAAGCGTCTCGGGGATCACTCCCCACAAGCCGTCGGAACACAACACGACGATATCGTCCCTTTCCAGTTTTTCCTTTGCAAGGTAGGGCTTGATCTCGGTCCTTCTGGCGGTGATCGCCATATTCAGGCGGTTGCGGCTGGGATGCGTGCGGGCTTCCTGTTCCGTGAGGATGCCCGCCTTCACCTGCATCGCCACCCAGCTCTGATCCTGACTCACCTGGATCATCTTCTCTCCCCGCAAAACGTAAGCCCGGCTGTCGCCCACGTTCAACACGTAAAGCATTCCCCGAAAAAGCGTCGCCGCGACGACAGTGCTTCCCATGTTCGCCAGTTTTTCATCCTTTGCGCCCTGCATCCGCACCGCCTGATGCGCCTTTTGCGCGCACCTTTCCAACAACGGAAGGTAATCCGTGGGATGCGCGGCGTTGACAAATTCCCGCTTGAACGCCTGGACGACCAGTTTGCTCGCGAGCGCCCCGCCCATGTGTTTCCCCAACCCATCCGCGACGATGAGCAGCGGCGGATGCCACCTGCCGCGCGGTTCCGGCAGGATTGCCTCCAGGGCATCCTGGTTCGGCTCGCCGCTCCGCTTGCGCCCCGCGTCGGTGGCAAAGCCGATCTCGAATTGAACCTGCTCCTGATGGATGCTCATTGGAACTCTGCGCTTCGCGCGCGCCTAGGATTGATCCACCGTTTTATCCGGATCGTCGCCGAAAGTCATATCGTCGAAGGTCAACGCATCGCTCTCGCCCGCGCGTTCGTACGCTTCGAACTTCAACCGCGCGCGCTTGCCCAGGCGGATCTCATCCCCGGATTTCAACCCGACCGGTTCCGCGCCCAGGGGAACCTCGTTCACGAACGTTCCATACTTCGGAGGTCTGTATTCGCCGGACGAATCCATCGCCTCCACTTCACGGATGAAGAGGCTGCGATTCCGTTCGAAGATCTCCGCATGGCGGCGCGAGACCGGGTTGTCCTTTGGGAAATTGATGTCGTTGTCGGCGCTTCGCCCGAGGGTCGTCAGGGAGGCTGAAATCTCGAAGCGATGACCGATCATGGAGGGATCGTCGCTGGCTTCGACGGTCAACATGCCGAACGCCTCGGAACCGCCCTCCCAACTGTCCACCGTCCGATCGGCATCTTTCTCCCGATACGCCGCTCTGGAGGTCTGCGCCGCGGTCTCCGCAGCCGCGCCGCCTTTTTCCTGTCTCCTTTGACGGGCAAGCATGAGCGCAAGCAAAAGGATCGTGACCAATCCCAAGCCGCCGAGGCCTGCGCCCACGATCAATATCGTGTTATCCGTTTGCAGCGTGGGCGTGGGAGTTGGTCCGATCACCACAGTTGTCGGAACCGCTGTGGCAGCCGCGCGTATCACGTTGATCGAGGCGCGCGCCAGTTCTGCATGGGTCTCGTCGTAAGCGACCGCGGATAACGTCAGCGCGCCGGGCTCGTATGGGAGCAGGTCAATTTCCAGTTCGTAGGGAGTGGCGTCGTCCGATCCCACAACTTCGCCGTTGATCTCGAATTCGACGCGGTCTATGGCGGTTCCCTGACCGGATATGGAAGCCACAGCCTTCACAGAACCGCCGACCGTGCCGCCATCCGCGGGGGCAAGGATGGTGACGCGGGCTGGGAGGGCGGGCAGGAGGAAATTCCGCGTATCGCTGTCCTGCGCGCCCAAATGATTGACGCTGACCGCCAGGGTGTGCGCCCCCGGCGCGGCGAAGGATTTGTACGAGAGGACGTATTGCGAACGCAACTGATCCGAGAGGGTCTGGAACACCTCTTCGAGTTGGGAGGAATCGGGCGCGTAGATGTATCGTCCCCCGGTCAGTTCGGCGACGCGTTGGAGGGACTTCTCGTCAATGCGGTTGCCCAGGCCGAGGGCGTAGATCGGGGTGCGCGTCCCGCCCTGTGAGGCGAGTTCCACCACATCCTGAAGAGTGTGAATGCTGCACGTTCTTCCGCCGCTCGCGGTTTCGTCCACGCCGTCAGTAAACAGGATCACAGCCCGGCGTCCGAAGGGAAGCGTGGAGGCGAGTTGGACCGCCTGGTACGCCGCATCGTGCAGGCAGGTACCCGATCCGGGCGAGGCGTCAATGCGGGCGAGGCGATCGCGGATGTCCGCGCGGTTCGCGGTAAAGTCCATCTGCAGTTTGACGTTGTCGTCGAAGGTCATGATCGCGGCGCGGTCGTTTTCTTCCATCCCGCCGATGAAATTGGATGCGGCTGCCTTTGCATCGGCGATCTTGGGACCGGACATGCTCCCGCTGGTATCCATGACCAGTATCATGGCAATGGGCTCGTCCGCCAGCCTCAGGTTTCGAAGTTCGACCTTTTGTGAATCCTCTGCGGCGGTGATGGAATCGGTGGTCAGGTCGCGCACCGGGTTGCCGGAACCGTCGAAAACCGAGAGGAACACGTTCACGTCGTAGGCGATCTCGTCCTGCGCCGGGACGCCCTCGACGTAATGCACGGTCAGGTCAATCGTTGATTGCGCCAGCGCGTGGATCGAACCGAATAGCGGCACAGCCAGGAGCGCGATGAGCGCGCCAAGCCTTGCGGGACGGATCTTTTTCATCGAGTGCATTCTCCTCTACGCGCTGTCGTTTCCGTATTGCCGATCCTTGTGCGGTTACGGCAATCCCCATATACGGATGCTTCCTTCGTTTGCGCCCGAGGCAATGAATTTCCCGTCGGGCGAAAAGCAGACGCCGAATATCTGGCTGGTGTGACCGGTCAGTTCCCGAATGAGCGCGCCGGAGGCGGCGTTCCAAAGCCTGACCATGCCGTCTTCGGAACCAGAAACCAGCATCGAGTCATCCGGCGAAAAGTCGAGGCTGTTCACGTCGCCAAAATTGCCGGTTTTCTGGAATTTGAGGTCGCCGCCCGCGACGTCCCAGATAAAGACGACGCCGTTGCCTCCGCCCGCCAGCATCGTCCCGTCGTTCGAGAAGACCAGGCTTTTGATGGTCGTGGACTCCCCGCCCAGAACGGGCAGCCACAAACCGGTATCGGTCTCCCACATCAACATGCCCTGGGACGTTCCGCCGCCGACCAGTTTGGAATCGGGGGAAAAGGCGACTGACCAGCCTCCGTAATTGCTCCTCAGGCTGCGGCGGACGCTTCCGTCGCTCGCGTTCAGGATCTGGACCTTGTTATCGGATATTCCCAACGCCAGCAACTTGCCGTCCGGCGAGGCAGCGAGGCTGTTCGCCCCGCCAGTTACGGTGAACGTGTCCAGTATCTTGAAGGTCTGCATGTCCACCACCCGAATACCGGCATTGACCAGGACGTAAACCTTGCCGTCCGTCGAGGCGACGCCCAGGGAAAGCGGGATGTCGCCCGGCAGGTTGATCCGTTGTTCGACGGCTGCGGAGTCGGGGTTGATAAAGGAGAGCGCGTTGGAACCGGCGTTGATGAGCCAGTTCCCGTTTTCGACCCAATCCATCCTGATTACCGAGATCCTGTCCACCCGCCTGACCTCGGCGACTTGACCGGCGTTGGATGGCTGGATGCCAGTATCCGGCAACCCAGTCGGGGTGAACGTCCTGATAACGAAGACGGTGGGCGTGGCGGATGGGCGCGGGGTGTTCGCCCGCGTTGGCGGCGGCTTTGTGTTCGTTGGTGGCTGGATAGGGATGACGGCGTTCGCGCTCGTCCCGGTCGCTGCGACGGCGGGCGGGTCGCCCTGACCGATAAAGCCCAGGATATCCTCTCCGAACAGAACGGTCGCGATGCCGATCACGACGAGGAGGGACGCGGCAATGAACGCCGGCAGATAGGATCTCTTTTGTTTTTTTCCTGCGGTTTCCTCCTCCCTGACCGCGCGCCTCTCGGCTGTAATCCGTTCGGACGCGCCGCTCAACTTTTCGAGGTCCTGCACGAGGGCAAGCATGGATTGATAGCGGTCTTCCGGGCTCTTCGCCATGGATTTGACGATGACCTGCTCCACCTCTGCGGGAAGATCGCGCACGAACTGTTTTGCCTTGGGGATCGGGTCGTGAAGATGCTGCATGGACAGTTCGATGGGCGTGCCGGCGTTGTAGGGCTTTCTGCCGGTGATCATCTCGAAGAACACGATCCCCAGGGAATAGATATCGGCGCGCCCGTCAATTTCCCGACCGCGGATCTGTTCCGGGGACATGTAGGCGGGCGTGCCGACGATCCGGCCTGTTCCGGTCAGCCCGCGGCTTTCCTCCACGTCAACCAGTTTCAAGATCCCGAAATCGGAGAGCATGGGTTGACCGGATTCGTTGATGAGGATGTTTTCCGGTTTGACGTCCCTGTGAACGATCTTTTGCTGGTGGGCGTAATGCAGGGCGCGCGCAATGGGGACGAGGGTCGCCGCCGCCTCCGCGTAAGGGATGGGCTTGCCCATGCTTGCTTTGAGCGCCCCGCCCGAAATGTATTCCATGACGAGATAGGGATTTCCCTCGAACTCGCCGTAGTCCAGCACTTTTACGATGTTCGGATGGGACAAATTCGCCAGGGTTTTCGCCTCCCTTTTGAAGCGCCTGACGAACTTTTCGGTGTTCCCGCCTTCGGGAAGAATGACCTTGATGGCGACGTTGCGATCGAGCATCGTGTCAATCGCCCGGTATACGACCGCCATCCCGCCCCTGCCAAGTTCGCTGACCACCTTGTAGCGGTCTATGTTCTTTCCTGTCAAATCCATGCGATAGTCTCCCTTATGGTTGGAGTCCGAAGAACCTGACGGTTCCGTCTGCCAAGCCTGCAACGACGTATTTCCCGTCGTTGGAAAATGCGACGTGGTAAATGGCGCCGGTCTTAAGATCGAGGCTTTTCAAAAGGTCATGCGATTCCAGATCGTAAATTTCGATTGTTCCGCCGCCGGAAGCGGCTGCCAGGAGTTTTCCATCCGCCGAAATCGCCGCGTCCAGAATCCCGCCGGGCGCTAGGCTTTCGATCTCGGTTCTTTGCCCGCCGGTGCGTTGATCCCATAACTGAATGACCTGGTTTCCCGAAGCCAGGACAATTATACTTCCATCAGGTAAAAACTTTTCGGATGTGGTCCTGGGTCCGCGCGTGATCTGGCAGAAGGAGCCCAGGTTGTCGCTGGCGTAGATCACGCCGATCTCCGAACTTGCCGAGAGGAAACTGTCGTCTCTGCGGAAGATGACGAGGCAGCGCGATTCTCTTCGCGTGAGGCTTGGATTCAACTCCAACCCGGACGATATTGACCAATACTTGAGAATGCCGCCCGCGTATGCGGTGAGGAGGCTGCCCTCCGGCGTGTAGTTTACCGAGCCGTTGACCGGGAAATCGTACAACGTAAAGAGCGAGGCCGGATCAGTGGGGGACAAGGCGTATAGGTTCAAGTCGCTCGATTTGACCGCGATCATCCGGCTGTCCGGCGATATCGGGTTTCCACGCGGCAGTACGCCGGGGATGCGCGCGTTCTCGGCGCTGTTGCCGGTCGAGAGAATCTCCACAAAGGAATCGCCGCCCTGGAATACGACGAGGCGGTCGTCGGGTGAAACGACGACGCGCTTGATTTCTTCGTAGGTGAAATCCTGCGAAGTTTCCCGGGTTTGTCCGACCAGGTCCCAGACCTCCGCGAGTCCGTTCTCGAACATGACCGCGAACCGCGTTCCGCGCCTCGAGATGGAAATCGTTTTGACCGGGTCTCGTTCGATGGGGTTTCCGTTCTGGTCGGTGGAGGGCGTTTCCCAGATCTTGTCCGTGCCGAGGGCGTTCCACACCCGGACGATCCCGTCCGCGGAACCCGTCACGATGTTTTGTCCGTTCGGCAGGTAGGCGACGTGGCTGAAAGGGATTACGTTTCTTGCGTCTGTGATCGTGTTCGTGACCGCCTTCGCGCGCCAGTCCCAGATCTGAATCGTGGCATTGGACCGGTTGAGGGAAGCTGCCAGGTATTGGTCGTCGGACGAAAGGTCGAAATCAATGATCTTCTGGTCGGCGGTGATGCTGGTTTCCGAATCCCCGCTGGAGACATCCCAGATGTATATTTTGAAATCGTCGCCGCCGCTGAGGAGGGTATTGCCGTCGGCGGTGAACGCGATGCGGTTGATCTTCAACAGGTGTTTTCTTTCGAAGGGATAATGCAAATCCTGTCTCAGGTTCCACAGGTGAATTCTGTTGTTGGAGTCGGTGAACGCCAGTTTCGACTTGTCGGGCGAGAGCTCGAGGAGTTCGATCCGTTGAGCGGCTCCTTCGAGACGATACAGCCGCTTCCCATCGAGGACGTTCCAGACGGCGACGGTTCCCTTGTCGTCGCCGGTGGCGACCCATTCGCCGTCCTGGGAGACGGCCAGCGTTGTGAGCGCGCCTTCGGTGTCGAAGAAATATCGGTACGAGAGGTCGCGCGGGTCGAGGTAGTAAACGCCGGCGCTCGTCGCCGCGAGAAGGAGCGCGTCGTTTTGGATGAATTCGAACTTGTCAATTCTCGGGGTTCCCCAGCGGGCAAGTTCCACGATGGAAAGGGCGCTGCCTGCATCGAGCGCGCCTGTTCCTGCCGGCAGTGCGCCTCCGGGCAGAACGGGGATGGAGGGAAGTGTAATGCGTGAGGCGGATTCGTCCGGCGTGTTGACGAGGGTCTTTGTGATCGTGAGGGGGGGAGTCGCTATCGGCGTGGATGTGGCTTGGGCGGTCAGGGCAGGCGCGGGGGCGGTCGCCGAAGCGGAGTCCGGTCCGGGCGAAGTCGCCTCCCGGTTGCCGAATATCCAGAAGGCGCCCGCGATGAGGAGGACGATCCCCAAGGCCGAAATGCCGGCGAGCATGGGCGATACCCTCGGGCGGGAGCCGGGCTTTTTGGCTTCGGTCATTGCCTGCACGACGGCTTTCAACGCGTCGGCAAATTCGCTCATGGTCTGGTAGCGTTTGTCGCGATCCTTTGATAATGCGTTCAGGATGATCTCTTCGATGGAGCGCGGCAGGCTGGGGAGGATGCTCCTGGGTTTTGGCGGGTCTGCCATGATGTGCTGGATGACGATCTCCATGCTGCTCGAGGCGTAGAAGAGTTTTCGCCCGGTGACCATTTCGAAGAAGATCACGCCCAGCGAGTAGATGTCGGAGCGGAAGTCAACGGTCAGCCCTTTGCCTTGTTCGGGGGAGATGTAGGCGGGGGAGCCCAAGCCGACGTTCGTTCCGGTCATGTCGCGCGTCTCCTCCTCCTCGATGATGCGCATCAGGCTGAAGTCGCTGAGGATGGGCTGGCTGTCCGCGTTGATGATGACGTTGTCGGGTTTGAGATCCCTGTGGATGACGCCCTTGCTGTGCGCGTGTTCGAGGGCTTCGGTGAGGGGCAAAAGGATCTGGACCGCCTCCTGCCACGGGATGGGCTGGGTCATCAATTCCGAAAGCGGTTTGCCGGCGACGTATTCGCTGACGAGATATAACTGTCCGTTTTCGTAGCCGAAGTCCAGCACCTTGGCGATGTTGGGATGCGACATTTTGGCGAGCGATCTCGATTCGGCGAGGAAGTAATCCACGGCTTCCTGCGAGTAGTCGGCGGAGTGCAGGATGGTTTTCAGGAATACGTTGCGTTCGAGTTTGGTGTCGTACGCCTTGTAAATGCCGATCAACTCGGACCGGTGAACGGATTCGAGTATTTCGTAACGGTTGATGCGCGAGCCGATCCTGATCTCGTCCATGCGTTCTCTCTCTTACGGCAGCATCCAGATGTGAATGGAGCCGTACTTCGACCCGAGGGCGAACAATTTTTGCCCGGGGAGGAAGGCGACCCGGTAGTGATAATCGTCCTGGTTGTCAATCGTTGTGTTCGCGGAGCCGTTCACGTTCCTGACCTGCACCTTGTTGCCGGCGGTGTAGGCATACCAGCCGCCTTCCTGATTCCCGGCTAAGAAGATCTCGCCGGGCAGGGGGTACGGGGCGGGAAACCTTCTCCTCGAAATATCGAATGAGTCCTTATTCCCAAGCCAGACGGAGCCGTTTCCCAGAACGAAGAGCAACCGGTTCCGTTTGGGGAAGTAGTACATCATGGTTGCGCCTTCGATTCTGGTCCCGCACATATCCTGTATGTTCTGCTCGTATGAGAACAGTATGCCCGCGTTGGAGATGACCGTCAGCAGTTTGTTCTGGGGCGTGAAGAATTGCCCGCAGCCGGCGGTGGGTCCGCCGCTCGATTTGATCTGTTCCCAGGTGGCGACGTCCCAGATGTTTGCCTGATAAGCGGTTCCTGCGATGAGCAGTTTCGAGTCGTCTGTAAATTGGACGAAGGCTTTTGGAGGGTATCCGGGCAGGTCGGCGACGACGTTCCCTGTGGCGAGTTCCACGACCCGCACCGCATCCGGCTTGTTCCTGCCCGGAGAATGGACGGTCGCAAGGTATTTGTTGTCCGGCGAGAAGGGGTTGCCTTTCGGCAGGGTTCCGTCCACCTGATATGCCAACTGCGCAGACGCGAGCCGCCAGATGCGGACGGTCGCATCGTCGTGGGAGGTTGCCAGCCAGGAGCCGTCCGCGGAAAAATGGATCTCGTGGATGGCGCGCATGCTCTGGTCGAGCGAAAAGATGGATTCCCCGGTCAGGGCATCCCACAGTTTCAATCCCTCCTCCCAGTTTCCGGCGGCGACGACCAGTTGGTTCGGCGAGAACGCGACGGTCTGGATCGGATCGTCGTATCCCTTGATGATCTGCAGCGGCAGGTGAGTCTTGGAATAGTCTTCGCTGCCCGGCATGGCAAAAACCCTGACCTCCCCGGTGTTGACGCCGAGGGCAACGTATTTATCGTCGTAGGAGAAATCGAAGGCAGAGGCGGCGCCTCCCAGGTTGACGAAACTGGTGATGTGCCTTTGCTCGAACAGGTCCCATACGTAGACGGAATTTGCGATGCCCCCGCCGAGCAGGTATTGACGGTCCCTCGACATGCCCAATTTGCTGATCGGGGTCGGGTTGTTGAGTTCCAGGGTCTTTTTCTGCGCCTGAATGTCCCACACGGAGATGGTCCTCCCTCCGTTGCTGACGTAGATGAACCTGCCGTCCCCGCTCACGACCAGGTCTTCGACGGCGGGAACCTCGTCAACCGCCAGCAGGACGGAACGCTGGTCAACGGAAAAGTAATTGATCGTCCCGTTCTGGAATCCCGCCGCGATATTTTTTCCGTTCGAGGAATAGGAGAGGGCGGTCACGAAACGGGATGGGGAGGTGGAGATACGGTCCGAAGCGGGTGTCTTATAGGAAAAACTTCGTTCGAGGTTTCCAGACGCGGAGTTCCAGGCAATCACGTCCCCGTCGGGGGAGCCGCCGGCGATCTCGCTCCCATCGGGATTGAACGTCATTGCCACGACGTTGAATTTCGTGTCAATGAAAAGATAGGGATCCTTTTCCCGCGCGCGGTAGAGGAAGATTCCGCTGGACGTTCCCAATGCGATCGTGTCCCCGTCCGGCGACCAGGCAACGACGTTCACGCCGCCGATGCCCCAGCGGGCGATTTCCACTGGCTGGCTCGGTCGGTTGACGGGTAGAGGCGTTCCCAACAGGGCGACAGAGGACGATAGATCGGGGGGCGGGGGAGTCGTCGGGACGAGCGTCTCAGCCGGTTCGGGAGTCTGACCGGTTTTCGTCTCTGCAATGGGCGCGGCGGTTTTCGTCGCGATCGCAGAAGCGACTCCGACAGGCGGGACGTCGGGCAGGGCGGTGGGTTGAGGGACACGATAGAACTGGTTGTATCCCCACACGGACGCGCCCACGACGATCGCCAGCAATGCGGTCAGCAGGATGGCGGGGAGGTATTTCAGTTTCTTATTCCTCTTCCGGGCGAGTTTGACGATCTTTTCCTCGGGGGCTTTCTCTCCCAGCGCGATCATCTCCAACACGTCCGCGAACTCTCCCATGCTTGCGTAGCGGTCTTCCGGCTTCTTTTGCACGGCGCGCAGGATCGCCAGTTCCACGAATTTCGGAAGCCGTCTGTCGAACGTCGTGGGCAGGGGAAGTTCGTCGGTGACGTGTTTCAACACCATCGCCATCGGCGAATCGGCTGTGAAAGGTTTTCTGCCCGTCACCATTTCGTAGAAGACCAGCCCCAGGGAGTAGATGTCCGCCTTGAAATCCACCTCCTTGCCCATTCCCTGCTCCGGGGACATATATTCGGGCGTGCCGACTCCCACGCCGATGGCGGAACTTACCTTTTCCTCCTTCGTTTCGAGAAGTTTCAAAATGCCGAAGTCGGAGAGCATCGGGCGGAAGTCCTCCTGGAGGAGGATGTTGGAGGGCTTGACGTCGCGGTGGACGATCTGCTGGTGATGGACGTATTCCAGCGCCCGCGCGATCGGCGCCAGGATCGCCGCCGCGGTCTGCCAGGGGATCTTCTGATTCATCGCCTCCTTGAGCGTTCCCCCGGCGACGAATTCCATGACCAGGTAAGGCTGTTCGTTTTCGACGCCGTAGTTCAAGACTTTCACAATGTTCGTATGAGTCAGATTCGCCAACGCGCGGGCTTCCATCTGGAACTGCTCGAGGAACACCTGCGAACTCCGTTTGTTCGGCAGGATGACCTTGATCGCCACGTTGCTTTCCACGCGGGTGTCGAGCGCGTTGAATACCTTTGCCATCCCGCCTTCGCCGAGTTGCTCCAGCAGGACGTACTGTCCCAGTTTTTTCCCGAATACGTCGTTCATCGAAACTCAACCTTTTGACCTTTATTTGGGAACGCCCCACAGGCGGATCGTCCCATCGAGCGAAGAGGAGATCAGGAACATTCCATCGGGGGTGAACCGAAGGTCCGTGATCGAACCGGTGTGACCGAACAGGGATATGACCTCCTGGCGTGTGGAAACGTCCCATAAGTGGATCGTGTTGTCGTCGTAGGCGGCGGCGAGCAGATCGCCGTCGGGATTGATGGCGGCGCTGACCACGTTCCGCAGATTGACCCCGGACATTTCCCGCGTGTTGCTCTCCGAGAGCAGGGCGACCAACTGGCTGTTCCCGCCATAGACCAGCCGCCCGTTGAGGTCGTCCACGTAAAACGCCTTCATGAAATCCGCCTTGTTGAAGTTGCACAACATGGATCGGTTTTGAACGCCGGTCAAAACGAACTGGTAATTGGTGATGGACAAAACGGGCTTGTCCTTCAGGTCGAGATAATTCGAACAGCCGCTTCCGCTGAACTGCTTTTTCGTCTTCAACTGCTGCCCACTGGACATGGACCACAAACGGATAACCTGGTCGTATCCCGCGGCGACCTGCGTATCGCCCTGGACGAATTGAATTGCCTCCACCTTCTGATGCCCGTTGAAGGTATGGACCTCCCCCCAGCCGTTCGTCGAAAACACCTTGACCGTGGACGGGTCTGCGCTGAGGGCGAAATACCGGTCGTCCTGCGAAAACGGATTGCCGGTCTCGATCTCGCCGCTCAATTGATGCGCGAGACTGCCGTTCGAAATCTCCCAGATCTTGACCGTGTTGTAATCGTGTTGCGAGATCAGGTATTTGCCGTTGTGTGAGATCGTGAAGCGATTGGCGTGGGCGTCCAGCGATTGATTCTGCCGGAGTTCCTGTCCCGTCGAAGTGTCCAATGCCCGCAATGTCCCGTTACGCAGCGCCGAATACAACGTCTTCCCATCCGGGTCGAAAGCCAGGTTATGAACGCTGCCCAGGCTGCCTGCGACCGCGCCCAGCGTGTTCCCCTGCGTCCGCCAGACCTGGGCGCCCTCCCTGTTCCAGACGAAGATCCCGCCGTTGATGTCCCCGGCGGCAAAGGTCTTTCCATCGGCGGACGCGGCGACTCCGGTCAGCGGGAATTGCAGGTTGCCCAGCGTCTCACTGCCGGAGGCGTCTCCGATGCCCACGAGCGTCACCCTCCTGTCCGATCCGCCGACGAGGACGAGCGGCGCGTCCCTGACGCTCGCGAGGTCCACCACTTTGGAGGAAAACGTGATGGAGCGAACCGGCGAAAGATTATCAACGTCCCATACGTTGACCTTGAAATCGCCTCCGCCCGTGACGACCCGACTGCCGTCCGATGAATACGTCACGCAACTTACGCTCAGAACCTGAACCGGATCGGATTTGACGTTCTCCCTCGCGCCGACGTTCCATTGGATCAGATTGTTATCCAACGCGACCGACGCCAATCGTTTCCCGTCCGGGGAAAACGCAAGGTCGAGGACGCCCAGGGTATGACCGCTGTACGCGGTCTCCGTGATCTCCCGCCACGTATCCGTGTCCCATACGCGGATCAAACCGTCCCGGTCTCCCGCGGCGATCAAGCCGCTGTCCGGCGAAAACTCGATGGCGCTCACCCAGGAATACGTGTCAATGTACTTTTGAAGTTCGAGAGTACCCGGGTCGAAGATGAACAAACCGCGCGAAGAGCCTGCGGCAACATACCTGCCATCCGGCGATACGGTCAAGTCGTTCAAATCGCCGACACCCCACACGCTGATCGGGATCATCTGCTTTACGTTGGCGGTTTGGATCGCCCGGCTTACGGACCCGACCGGCGTTTCCTGGAAGAGGGGGAAGGTAATGCTCGCGGGCTTCCGCGTTGGGGCAGTTGTCGGGGGGGAAATGACCGGGTGTGTCGCGGCAGGCGTGACGGTCGGCTTGAGCGTTTTGGATGGCGTCGCCGCGGCCGGGGGTGAAGTCTCCGTCCCGCCTCCGAAACCGGACCTTTGACCTGCTCCTCCGACCCAAGCCAATCCAGCCCCGATAGCCAATACCAAAACCAAGCCCACGCCCACCCAGGGACGGATCAGGGTCGGTCGCCCGGCTGGAACTGCTAACGGCTTTTTGACCATGGAGCGGGTGATGGTCAGGTCCAGCGCGCCGCGCGCCAGGATCACCCCCGCCTCCTGCATGGATTGATATCGGTCGTCCGGGTTCACCGCCAGGCATTTTGCGATCATCGTTTGAATGGCGGGCGGAACGTCCTTGTCGAATTTGATGTCCTTCTCCCCGGCGAATTTTCTTTTCCGCAGCGTGTCGAGGGGAGTTTGCTCCAGCAAGGGGATTTCCCCTTCGATCCACTCGTGCAGGATCACGCCCATGGAATACACGTCGCTGCGCGCGTCCGGCGGCGCGCCGTTGAGTTGTTCGGGGGCGCAATATTCGTAGCCCCATTTGTTGATCCACGCGCCCGGCGCGCGGGCAAGGATGTGATCCGTGATGATGCGCTCGAAGCCGAAGTCGAAGAGGATCGGGATTTTTTTATCGTCGAGGACGACGCTGTTCGGATTGAGAAAACCGTGACAGATCCCCATTTGATGAGCGTGCGCCGCCGCCTGCGAAACCGACACCAGTTCCCGCGCCAGTTCATGCCAGGGATACTTCCTGTTGAAAAAACGGCGCAACGGGCGGGCTGGGTAAAAGTCGTAAACGAGGTAGATCATGTCCTCGTGAATGCCGGAGGCGATCATGGGGGCGATGTTCGGGTGGTTCAATTTGGCGTTCCTGTCCCCCTGTTCGTTCAGCAGGTTCAGGAGCGCCGGGCGATCCACCGCCTGGACCTTGACGACCTCCACACCCACGTGTTGACGGGTGCGCGGGTCGTACGCGCGGAATAGACTCCTCGTCCCGGTCTCCCGCACCTTCACGAGAATCTGATACTGGTCAATCGTTGCGCCGATGAGGTTTTTCATGGTGATGCCGCCAACGCTACCGGGAGCGCGGAACGCCGAACAAGCGCGTCGTCCCGTCGTCGCCTGCAGTGGCGAGTTTTGCGCCGTCGTCCGAAAACTTTATTGCCCTTAGCGCCCCGAAATTCCCAACGATTTCGCGTATGAAACCTCCGTCCCTTCCGTTCAAAAATGTCAATCTTCCGCTTTCATCCCCAACGACAATGATCGAACCGTCGGGCGATGCGGCGAGAACGACGACCGCGCGTTCGGGTCTGTATGTCCACAACGTCTGCCTGGATGACGTATCGAGGCCTTCCACGAGGCGGTTGGAATTTATGAAGACCAGCAGTGACAGGTCGCCGGAAAAGGCGGGCAGGGTCGCCCCCAGGCTTCTGGCGCAAATGTTTCGGGCGCGATCGTCCAGCCTCGGCAATATCCCCGCGGACGAAGTGATCTGAAGTATTTCCCCGTCGTTGTCCGACGTGGTGACGAAACAACCCGTCAGGGGATACCCGCCGGAATAGGTTTCAAAGCCGCTGAGGTAATCCCAGGTCTTTGACTGATTCAAATTCCCGGAGACGAACACGCTTCCCTCGCGCGCATAACTGACCATCGCGCCCGGAATTGCCCCCGAAAGATCCCCAACGACGGACACCCCCGACAACGCAACCTGCCGGTAGGTCTCGTCAACGATGTGTTCGCCGGTTATCGTAACGCGGGCGGTTTCCGTCTGGCGAATGACAATGGACGAGCCGTCCGGCGCGATCGGGTCGCCGAACGGGAGCGCGTACGCCGACTTGTAAAGTTCCCGGTTGGTCGTCAGGTTCCAGACGTTGGTCGTCCCGCGCCTGCCGCCGGAAGCCAGGATCGTCCCGTCGGGCGAGAAGTCCAGCCGGTCCAGGATGTCGTACATGGGTTTCACCACTTCCGTCTGTTGGACCGTCACCCGTCCGTCCCAGCGGAGGGAGACGACTTCGCCGCCAAAGGAAACCGAGCGCGACCCAAACTCGAACTTCGGACCGAACACGTCCACCAAATTTCTCAGCGGCGGGTGGATCTCGAAATTCAACGACACGCCCGGGAATTTCTGCTGCGCCGGGTTGTACGTTTTCCAGTTGCCGTTGTCCATGCCCACGATCAGGCGGGTATCGTTGTCGGTGTATTCGAGACTCCAGATCCTCTCTTTTACGGGAATGGGATCGGTTCGCAGTTGCGGGACGGCGTTGGTCAACGATTGGGCTGTGACCATGCTCCACTGGCGAACGTAACCCGTATCGCCGCCGGCCGCGAAGTACCGGTCGTCGGACGAGATGGCGACGGCTTTGGGTTTGCCCTCGAAACGAAGTTCGTATATTTTGGCGCCCGAA
This sequence comes from Chloroflexi bacterium CFX6, assembly GCA_030263595.1. Classification (GTDB taxonomy): domain Bacteria; phylum Chloroflexota; class Anaerolineae; order Anaerolineales; family Villigracilaceae; genus Defluviilinea. The sequence goes on along the minus strand of SZPG01000025.1, from coordinate 10,028 downwards.
GCGACGTCCCAAATGCGGATCAGTTGATCGTCCGCGCACGATACCAGCGTCCTCCCATCGTTCGAAACCGCCAGGTCGTTCACCGGGACGGGATGCGCGGCGATGTCCTTGATGACGCCCTGCCGGTTCAGGTCCCAAACGATGATGTGCTGGTCGTGGGACGCGGAATAGAGCAGGCGGTCGTTGCTGGAAAAGATGAGGCGGGAGATCCTGGCTTTGTGTCCCTTCAACGTTGTGGTGACGACCTCGTTCTTCCAATCCCACAACTGAATGTCGCCGGAGTTCACGCCGATCGCAAGGATGTCGCCGTTCGTCGAAAATTGGACGCTGGTCGCCCAGTCCTGCGGATCAATCCACTTTTCGAACCGATCCCTACTGAACACAAAGACGCCTGCGGACGAGGCGACGGCGAAATACTGGTTATCCGGCGAGGAGTCCGCGTCCTCCGGTTTGCCGTATCCCAGCCTGGAGATTTCCACGACCTCCATGACGTTGGATGGCGAAATGACCTCGGCGGGCAGGGACGGCGTTGCCCCTTCGAACGCCGGTTTGTAGACGACCTGCGCCGGAGCGGATTCTGTGGAAACGCCGGTCGGCGCGGACGTTGAAGTTGGCGCGCCGGCCGGAGCCTGGTCTGCGCCCGGAGTTTGAGCCTGGATGGATTGCGACGGCGCGGGGCTTGGCTGACTCTCCGCCGGGGGGGGCGATGAATCAACGACCTGCCGGCCGTCCCCGCGCGGAAACAGAAGATACGCGGCAGCCAATCCTGCCAGCACGAGGAATCCAGCCGCGTACTGCCAGGCGCGGCGCGCGACGCGCCTCTTTGCCGCGATGCGTTTCTTGAATCGAAAGCGCGTCCATTTCCCTGACCTCATGCGGTCCAGAACGTCCGTGACCTGCGAAAACCTCGAGAAGCGCGCGCCCGGTTCCAGTTGGATGCACTTCTGGATGAACTTCAAGACATCCCCGGTAACGTGCGGGGGGATGGCGTCAACCTTTGTCGTTGACGATTCCAAAAGAGAGACCGCCGTCTCGGGCGCGTACCTTCCATCGAAAGGAAATTTGCCGAAGACGTAATAATAAAAGACCACCCCGAAGGAATAAACATCGGACGCGCGGGTGGGGTTGCGTCCCAGCGCCTGTTCCGGCGAGGCGCACTTCAAATTCGAGATGGATAGATTTTCGAAACCCTCCCCAAGATTTTCCGTCAGCAGTTTCTTCAACACCCCGCTCAAACCGTGATCGAACAGTTTTGGTTCTCCGTTTTCGTCAACGACGACGTTTTCCGTATTCAACGAGCCGTGCAGGATTTCCTGCTTGTGCAAATAATCGAGCGCGTCCGCGATCTTGCGAAAGAACGAAAGGAGTTCCTTCCGGTCGGTCGGCGGCGCATGGCGTTCGTCGAGCAATCTGGTTGACCCGCCGCCGAACACAACGTAGGGCAGGTCTTCGTGTTTTCCGAAATCGAGTATCGGCAGGAAGTGTTCGTGTTCGATGAATCGCAGGTGACTGACCAGGTTGAAGAACTCGTCCAGGAGGTCTTCGGACCACGTCAGTGTGGGATGATAGATCTTGATCAGAACGCGGTTTTCGGAGTCCTTTTCCACGGCGTTATACAACGCCCCCTCAGGCGTTTTGCGAAGCAATTCGACGACTTTGTAGTTCCCGATCGTGGCGATGTTCTCTGCTTCCATGTTGCAACCTTTTGCAGATGAAAACCTTCCTTTGAATACCCTTGTGAACGTTTCGACGTGTTTCGACGTGATGGGAGAACAACCCGGAGTTTTACCTGGTATACCTTGAACGACGCATGACGGTTATATCACGAAACGTCGCGCGGGTATGTTGTAACATCATGCCAGCCCAACAGATTTTCCATTGGCGGCTCAGGCGGGACCCCGGGCTGGATCGGTTGCGGGAAAAAAACCTGCCCACCCTGAAAGCGGATCGTCGTTACCCGTCCTGGAATGTTGGATACAATTATTATAGAACCATATCCCGCTCTTTGCATAGGAATTTGCCCATGACTTCGAAGGCTTCGACCAACCTGCGCCTCCTGCTCGACCAGATCGGGCGGGCCGGCAAACGTCTCTCCGATCTGGGCGCCGCGGAGGGGGCGGCGGGAAACATTTCGGTCTGCGCGCGCGCCCCGTTGGACGTAACGGATCTCTTCCCGCAAATGAGGGACATCGAACTGCCGGTGAGCGTCCCTGAACTGGCTGGCGCAATCGTGATCGTCACCGGCTCCGGCAGGAGGCTAAGGGAGGTCGCCGATGCGCCGGGCGAAAACCTGGCGTGCGTCGTCGTGGAACATGACGGAAAGACCGGGAAAATGTTAACCGCCGCCGACTGCCCTTTTGAACGCGTGACGAGCGAGTTCAACTCGCACCTTGCCGTTCATCACGACCAGATGAAGGCGCGTGACACAAGACTCCATGCGGTGATCCATGCCCAGCCTGTTCACCTCACCTACCTGAGTCACATTCCCGCTTATCAGGATGAAACGCATTTCAACCGGCGGCTCTTCCGCTGGCAGCCCGAGACGATCCTGAGCCTCCCCCGGGGAATCGGAGTCCTCCCTTTCATCGTCAACGGTTCGGACGAGCAGATGACTGCGACCGTGCGCGCCATGCGGGAGCGTCCGCTCGTGGTGTGGGCGCGGCACGGGGTGATTTCGCGGGCGGACGATTCCATCCTCCACGCCCTGGATTTGATCGAATACGCGGAGGCGGCAGCTCGTTATGAGACCTTGAACCTGTCCACCGGCGAAAGGGCGGACGGACTCAGCCCGGAGGAGATCCGCAGGCTCTGCCGGGCATGGAACGTTTCGCAGAAGGTCTATTGAGGGGAATCCTCGCCGGGGAGAGTCGGCTTTGGGTGTCGGGGCAGGTTCCGGCTGGGAGGGAGGCGGAGCGTCAATTTGCTTGTCAGGGATGGGATTTGAGTCTATACTTCGGCAAAACCGCGAGTTGAGAGGAGGCTGGTTATGGCGACTGTCCGTGACATCGTCCGCAGGAAGGGCGGGGAGGTGTATTCGATCCCGCCCGAGGCGACCGTGTTGGAAGCGCTCAAGATGATGGCAGACCATAATGTCGGGGCTTTGCTCGTGATGTCGGGCGGAAAGGTGGAGGGCATTCTTTCGGAGCGCGATTGCATCCGCAGGGTGGACCTGCACGGGCGGAACTCGCGCGAGACGAAGGTCAGGGAGATCATGACCTCCAAGGTTCTGTACGCGCAAGCCAGCCAGTCTTTGGAGGAATGTGTCGCCATTATGATTGACAAGAACATCCGCCATCTGCCCGTCTTCGAGAACGAGGAGTTGATCGGTTTGATCTCCGCCCGTGACGCGCTCAACGAGATGGTGGACCAGCAGAAGTTCATGATCTCGCAGTTGGAACATTACATCACCGGCGGGGGAAGATAATGCCCCTGCCCGCGTCGTCAATCGTTTCAAGGAGGCGGGCAGGATGATTCTGCCGGAGTGGACGATCTCCGAACTTCAGAAGGCAATGGCGACCGGCGAGTTGACCGCGCGTCGGCTCGCCGAATTGTATTTGCAGCGCATCGGGGAGGTGGATAAGAGCGGTCCATACCTGAACTCGGTCATCGAACTGAACCCGGACGCGTTCGCCATCGCGGATGAACTGGACGCGGAACGCAAGGCGGGAAGAACGCGCGGCGCGCTGCATGGAATTCCCATCCTCATCAAGGACAACATTGACACGCACGATCGGATGCAGACGACCTCCGGCTCGCTCGCGCTCGAAGGGAACCATGCCGCGCGGGATGCGTTCCTGGTGAAGCAGTTGCGCAGGGCGGGCGCGTTGATTTTGGGCAAGACGAACTTGAGCGAATGGGCGAACTTTCGCGGCAAGCCTTCGGTCAGCGGATGGTCTTCGCGCGGCGGCTTGACGCGCAACCCGTACGCGTTGGATCGCTCCGCGTGCGGCTCCTCGTCGGGATCGGGCGCGGCGGTGGCGGCGAACCTGTGCGTTGCCGCGGTCGGCACGGAGACCGACGGCTCGATCGTCTGTCCCGCGCAAACGAACGGCATCGTGGGGATCAAACCCACGCTCGGGCTGGTGAGCCGCAGCGGCATCATCCCCATCGCGCACAGCCAGGATACGGCGGGCCCGATGGCGCGCACGGTCATGGACGCGGCGATCCTGCTCGGGGCGATGACCGGGTTCGATGAACGGGACCCAGCCACAAGGCTTGCCCTGAGCCGTGTCGAAGGGTCGGGTAGGAAGCGGGGCGTCTCCAATTACGCAAAATTCCTCGACCTCGACGGACTCAGGGGCGCGCGCATCGGCGTCGCAAGAAACATGGCGGGAAAGAATCCGCGTATCCTGAAAATCTTCGAACTCTGCATCGAGGTGATGAAACAGTTGGGCGCGGTCATCGTTGACCCGGCGGACGTTCCCAACTTCGACAAGTTCGGCAGGACCGAAAGGGAGGTCTTGTATTACGAGTTCAAAGCGGATTTGAACAAATATCTCAAGGCGTTGCCGAAGGAAGCGCGCGTCCATTCGCTGGAGGACGTGATCGAGTTCAACGAAGAGAACGAAGATCAGGCGATGCCCTACTTCGGGCAGGAACACATGCTCGCCGCGCAGAAAAAGGGACCGTTGAGCGAAAAGAAATATCGCGACGCGCTGGCAAAGAATCACCGCCTCACGCGGCGGGAGGGGATTGATGCGGCGATGCGAAAACACAAACTCGACGCGCTCGTCGTCCCATCCGGCGGGCCCGCGTGGACGATTGACCTTGCGAACGGCGACGCGCTCAATTGGGATATGGAAAGCACGTCGCCCGCGGCGGTGGCGGGGTATCCGCACATCACCGTGCCTGCGGGTTACGTCTTCGGTTTGCCGGTCGGGCTCTCCTTCATCGCGAGCGCGTGGCAGGAACCGCAGTTGATCAGGTTCGCTTACGCATTCGAGCAGGCGACTCAATACCGCAGGACGCCGCGCTTTTTACCGACCGCGAATTTGAATCCGTAACCTTTCCTCGCTGAACATCACCCGCCCAGCCTGACTTCCTTCCTCTCCAAATCGAATTTATCTTGCCTTTGCCTCCGTTTCGGTCTATACTCGACCCGAACGGAGCAGGCATGACAACTATCGAAACCACCTCCCTCCATACTGCCATCCAACCCTACATTCCTTTGGGCCGCTCGGGGCTGTTGCCTGCCCTGCACGCGGCTCAAAAACTTTATGGCTGGATCTCCGAGCCGGTCGCAGCGGAGATAGCCAAAGCCCTGCGCGTTCCGCTTGCGGACGTTCACGGCGTCATCGAATTCTATTCCCTCTTTTACGACGAACCGACGTCGAAGCGCGTCATCCGCGTCTGTACGGATGTGGCGTGCGCGCTCAAAGGCGGGGAGGGGACCCTGAACCACCTTTGTTCTCATCATGGACTCGAACCGCGTCGGACTCCCGAGGACCTGTCCCTGACCATCGAGCCGAGTCCCTGCCTGGGGCTTTGCGAACACGCCCCGGCGGTGTGGGAGAGCAGTGATCAGTCATCAGTGACCAGTGATCAGTTGTCAGTGAGCAGTGATGGCGGCGCAACGCATGTGTCGTTGAATCGCCGTCCTCGGTCAATGGTCTACGGCTCGATCCGTATGCTGACCGCCAATTGTGGGAACGGCACAACTTCGCTCGAGCAATACGGTGAATATGCTGCGTTGAAAAAAGCGTTGAAGGTGAAACCGGAAGATGTCGTGGACGAGATCAAAGCCTCAGGTCTGGTGGGACGCGGCGGCGCGGCGTTCCCATCGGGAATCAAATGGGAGGGCGCGGCAAAAGCGGAAGCGGATCAAAAGTACATCATCTGCAACGCGGACGAGTCCGAACCGGGAACGTTCAAGGATCGTGTCCTTTTGATTGACGACCCTCATAAGACCATCGAAGGGATGTGCATCGCCGCGTATGCCATCGGCGCAAGCAAGGGATACGTCTACGTTCGCGCTGAGTATCCGTACATCGTCCCTGTGTTGGAAAACGCTTTGAGCGAAGCAAGGGGCGCAGGTTATTTGGGCGAAGACTTTGACATCGAAATCCGCGTCGGCGCTGGCGCCTACATCTGTGGCGAGGAGACCGCGCTGTTCGAGTCGATCGAGGGAAAGCGCGGCTTCCCGCGCGTGAAGCCGCCTTTCCCCACGACGCACGGTCTGTTCGGCAAGCCGACGATCATCAATAACGTGGAGTCGTTTTGCAACGTTCCGCTCATCATCTCAATGGGCGCGGCGGAATACCGCAAGATCGGCACGGAGAAATCCACCGGTCCGAAATTGTTCTGCGTTTCGGGCGATGTGGAACGACCCGGAGTTTATGAAGTTCCCTTCGGCGTCACTCTGCGTGAATTGATGGACATGGCAGGCGGCGTGAAGGACGGCAAAGGATTGAAGTCCATCCTCTTTGGCGGCGCGGCGGGCGCGTTTGCCACATCCGAGCATTTGGATGTGAAGATGACATTCGAAGACTTGCGCGCGGCGGGCTTGCCGCTCGGCTCAGGCGTGGTCATGGTCTTCGATGAGACGCGCGACATGCGTCAGGCGCTGAAGAGTCTCGGTCACTTCTTCGCACACGAATCGTGCGGCAAGTGCTATCCCTGCCAGATGGGAACCCAGCGCCAAAAGGAAATCCTGATTCGTATAGCAGAAGGAAAGGTCCTCCCGGAGGATTTCAATCGCCTGCAAGATGTCGGCTGGACGATGACGGACGCGAGTTTATGCGGCTTGGGTCAGACGGCGGCGAGCGCGGTGTTATCTGCGATGAAGTTGTGGCCCGAATTATTTGTGGAAAGTGGAAAGTAGAAAGTGGAAAGTAGAAAGTGGAAAGTAGAAAGTGGAAAGAGGAAGAAATTTCATGTCATTGCGAGCGTTCTTTGCGAAACAATCTTCTCGAAACAGGAGATTGCTTCGTCGGGAAGCCTGCCCTGAGCGAAGTCGAAGGAAACACCCTCCTCGCAACGACATAAACTTCGAGGCATTATGACAATCACTTTTCAAATGGACGGCAAGGAAATAACGGTCGAAGACGGCATGACCCTGCTCGACGCGGCGCGGGAAAACGGGATGGATATTCCCACCATCTGCTTCCACGAGGCGACGACGGCGAACGCGCTGTGTCGAATCTGTGTCGTCGAAGTGGAGGGGATGCGATTGCTTCAACCCGCGTGCATCGTCAAAGCGGCGGCGAATATGAGGGTGCAGACGCGAAGCGAGAAGGTTGTTCGAGCAAGGAAAACGATTTTAGAGATGCTCGCCTCCACCATGGATCTATCCGACGCGCCGGAAATCCTGACCATAATGGATGAATATGGCGCGAGCGCGAACCGCTTCCCTGACGCGGAACGCCGCGAGTCGGAAATCAAGGACGACAACCCGATGTATATCCGTGATTACTCGAAGTGCCTGTTGTGCTGGCGTTGTGTGCAGGTCTGCGCGGACGATGCGCAATACACGTTCGCCATCAACTTCGAGGGGCGCGGCTACGAGACACAGATCGGCACGTTCTTCGACAAAGCCATCCCGGAAACGACGTGCGTGTTGTGCGGTCAATGTGTGGGAGTCTGTCCCACAGGCGCGTTGAAACCCAAGCGACAGTACTTATTGGAATCAGGGATGAAGCCGGAAGAAATTAGTGTTTTGAATACGGGGAGGAAGAAAAGAAAGCAGAAATGATAAAGTATGTCATTCTGAGCGAAGCGAAGAATCTATATTATGACGAACGAGACTCTTCAGTCGCGAAGAACGCTCCCTCAGAGTGACATGAATAGAGGATTGATGATCAAACCCGACAGAATAGTAAGGACGACCTGTCCGTATTGCGGGGTGGGGTGTACGCTTAATCTGCACATCAAAGAGGACGTCGTGTATCGCGTTACCTCGCCGTTCGACGCCCCTGCGAATAAAGGCAACCTGTGTGTAAAGGGACGCTTCGGCTACGACTTCATCCACGCGAAAGATAGATTGACAAAACCGTTGATGCGCAAGGATGGCGAACTTGTTCCTGCGACGTGGGACGAAGCGATGGGGCATGTTGCCGAACGATTGCTTGAAATACGCGATACATACGGACCCGACTCGATTGGCTTCCTTGTCTCGGCGAAATGCACGAACGAGGAAAATTATCTCCTGCAAAAGGCAGCGCGCGGACTGATCGGCACGAACAACGTGGATCACTGCGCGCGTCTCTGACACTCCAGCTCTGTCGCCGGTCTGGCGGCAACCCTGGGTTCGGGCGCGATGACCAATTCCATTGGCGATATTCACCTGGCGGATGTCCTGCTCGTGACGGGCAGCAACACCACCGAGGCGCATCCGGTCATCAGCCTGGAGATGAAGAAGGCGGTTCGTCAACGCGGCGCGAAGTTGATCCTGGTTGATCCGCGCGAGATCGAACTGTCAAACTTTGCGGCGATTCACATTCGTCCGCGTTCAGGCACGGATGTGGCGCTGCTCAACGCGATGGCGCACGTAATCATCGAGCATGGTTTGGCGAAGAAAGAATTCATCGAATCAAGAACAGAGAATTTCGATGCCCTCAAAGATGCGGTCAGGGATTGCACTCCGCAGTGGGCTGAGGACGTAACAGGCGTCCCTGCGGATATGATCATCGAAGCCGCGCAGGTCTATGGTCGGGCGGGAAGCGCCGCGATCTTCTGGGCGATGGGCATCACGCAGTCGTCGCATGGAGTTGACAATGTACAAGCGCTGGCAAATCTCGCATTGCTGACCGGCAACTTTGGCAGACCCGGCACGGGCGTCAATCCGTTGCGCGGACAAAACAACGTCCAGGGCGCGTGCGATGTGGGCGGTCTGCCGGACGTGCTTACCGGATATCAGCCGGTCATTGACGAGAACGTGCGCGCGAAGTTCGAGAACGCGTGGCAGACCTCGGTGAAGATTCCAGCGAAGCCCGGTCTCACGGTCACCGAGATGATGAGCGGCGTGCTGGATGGACGCATCAAGGCGTTGTACATCATGGGCGAGAACCCGATGCTCTCCGACCCGAACACCAATCACGTGCGCGAGGCGCTCGAAGCGATCGAGTTTCTGGTAGTGCAGGACATCTTCCTCAACGAGACCGCGCAGATGGCGCACGTGGTTTTGCCCGGCGTGAGCTTTGCCGAAAAGGACGGCACGTTCACGAACACTGAGCGGCGTGTGCAACTCGTGCGTCCCGCGCTCCCGATTCGCGGTGAGGCGCGGCGTGACCTCGAGATCATTTGTGATTTGGGTCAACGTTTGAGCGGAACTGTTGCGGATGACTCATCGAATGTCGTTCATCCCGTTTCGAATTGGAACTACGCCGACGCGTCCGCCGTGTACGATGAAATTGCGGCTCTGACTCCGTCCATGGCTGGGATCAGTCACGAGAGGCTTGATCCACACGGACTGCAATGGCCCTGCCCCGCGCCGGATCATCCCGGTACGCCGATCCTGCACAAGGAAAAGTTCACGCGCGGACTCGGCAAATTTACGCCGTTGACCTTCCGCGAACCCATCGAAAACCCCGACGATGAATATCCCTTCACGCTGAACACGGGGCGCGTCCTCCAGCACTGGCACGGCGGGACGTTGAGCCGCCGCTCGGAGGGTTTGGACTGGGTCGTGCCTGAGGGTGAGATTCAGATCAACGATGAGGACGGCGCGCTTCTTGGAATTGAGACGGGTGATATGATCCGTGTGATATCGCGGCGCGGCATGGCAGAAGGCAAAGCGCGCCTGACGGACAAACTCCCGCGCGGCATGGTATTCATGAACTTCCATTTCGCGGAAGTGCCTGCCAACGCGCTGACCGGCGCGGCGGTGGACCCGGTGGCGAAGATACCGGAGTACAAGGTGAGCGCGGTCAAAGTCGAACGCGCATAGGTTGCGCTCACTCGCGCAACTGGCGTTACTTCGCTTCGGGGACTATGGGTTCGTAAAAAAATAAGCTCCCTCACCTTCCACGAAATGGATGTCATTGCGAGGGTGTTCGTCCCGAAGCAATCCCCACTTTGCAGGAAAATCTATG
>SZPG01000024.1 GCA_030263595.1 Chloroflexi bacterium CFX6 | reverse complement strand
GGTTGGCGCTGAAGTGTCGTCGCTTGGGCATGGCTTTTCTCCTAAAAGTACACCTTAATTATGCCCGTTTTCGTGTCTAAATTTCCTTATCCACTTAAATTTGTCCCCTGTCCATTACCAGAATCAAATCCGCCGCGGAAATTATTCCCTAAACTGTCGAATCAACTTGTCATAATCTGCGTGCGAACCAATCCAATACCAGATGATGTCGCCCTCATCGCGAACGCCAACGGCGCGATAGTCCAACCCGATCCGCACGGAGAAAATGGGGCGGGTCGGATGAATGTAAACCGCAAACTCGGGTGATGAGGATTCTCCATAAAAAGACGATATGCCTGCCGCGCTTGTTTTCGAACGTCGGCAGGCAAGTCTGCGAAGGCTTTCCGAAACCTGGCTGTGAGGTGGGAGTTCATAAAGTTTCGGGATCGAGCTTTTTGGTCTTCCTTGCCTTGTGTTCCGCCAGCGCTTCATCTGCGAGATCAGACAACACATCACTGGATTCGTCAAACAATTTTGACCAGCGCTGTTCGGAATGCAATTCTTCCAGAATCCACGCCGCGAACTGATTTTGTTCCTCGGGGGGAAGTTTTTCGATTTCAGAGATGACTAACTCCAATTGGGTCATTTCGTTCTCCTGGCTTGCCCTAAATTATAGCACTTATGAAAAGATGTCATTGCGAGCGTTCGTTGCGACACTTGCGCCGCACTGCGTTTGGTGCAGTGCAGGTGAGCAATCCCCTGGTAGGTAGGAGATTGCTTCGACGGGGGAACGCCGTCTCGCAATGACATGCTGCTTACACTCTCTCCCTATTGAACTGCGTTTCATACAACTGACTATATAACCCTCCCAACGCGAGCAACTCCTCGTGCGTTCCGCGTTCGACGATTTGTCCCCGATCCATCACAAGAATCAAATCAGCCGCGAGGATTGTTGGCGATGGGCAATGACGATACTCGTGCGCCCTGCCATGACGCGCTTCAAGGCTTCTTGAATCAATGATTCGGATTCGCTGTCGAGGTGGCTGGTGGCTTCATCGAGAACCAAGATACGCGGATCTTTGAGAATCACACGCGCCAGCGCGATGCGCTGCTTTTCACCGCCGCTGAGTCGGTAGCCGCGCTCGCGGCGCGCGCCGCGGCTTCAATTTCAGATTGCATCGCGTCAATCTTCGCGTACGTCAGGTTCGTGCGGATGGTATCGTGGAAGAGATACGTCTCCTGCGTCACCATGCCGATGGCAGACGAAAGCGATTCGAGCGTGACATCTTTCAAATCATGTCCGTCAATGCGGATGACGCCGTCAGTGGGGTCGTACAGGCGCGGGATGAGATACGTCAGCGTGGTTTTGCCCGCGCCCGAGGGACCGACGAGGGCGATTAACTGTCCGGGACGCGCGATAAAGGAGATTCGCTCCAAAGCGACGTCTCTAGCCTGGGAGACCGCTTCAGACTCCCCTGAGTCTGATTCGGCGCTCTTCATCTTCTTCTCCCCGTTTCTCTTATCCGCTAAAGATAGCACCGCGCCCACATCTTCATGTCGTCCGTAACGTTTGACTTCCTTGAGGAGAATCGATTCATCCACGCGATAGTTGAAGGTGACGTTATCGAATTCGAGCTCACCTTTGATGTCGCGCAATTCAATTGCGTTCTCTTTCTCGATGATGTCCTGCGGCAAATCAATGACTTCGAACACGCGCTCGAAACTGACCATGCTCGTGGAGAACTCAACGGGCGCGCCCGCAAGTCCCTGCAACGCGCCATAGAGTTGACCGAGATACGAACCGAACGCGACGATGGTGCCGACCGTGAAGACGTCGGTGGTGCTTGGATTGAGCGAAGTCGAAATCACGAAGTAGCCGCCGAGACCATAGACGAGCGCCGTGCCCACCGCGCTGACGAGACCGAAGATGACGAAGAAGGTCGAGCCGACCACCGCGCGGCGGATGCCGATGTCGCGCACGTTGGCGGCGCGTTCACGGAAACGTTTTTCCTCTTCGCGGGCGCGACCGAACAACTTGACGAGCAGCGCGCCGCCGATATTGAGAGTCTCGTTCATGTGCGCATTCATCTGCGCGTTCATGTCCATGGCTTGACGGGCGATGTCGCGCAGGACAGTACCGAGTCTTTGCGCGGCGATGATGAAGAGCGGGAGAATCAACACGCTTACGATTGTTAATCGCCATTCGAGCGTGAGCATGACCGCGAGCAGCGCAATCGCTTCGATGAGGTTGGTCACGATGTTGACGATGGTGTTGCTGATGGCGTTCTGCGCGCCGACCACGTCGTTGTTGAGGCGCGACATGAGTTCGCCGACTTTGGTGTTGGTGAAGAAGCGCAATGACATACGTTGAAGCCGCGCGAAGAGAGCCGAACGCAAATCGTAGATGACGCCTTCGCCGACGGTCGCGTTCAGCCTGCGTTGAAAGACGTTGATGATGCCCGTCAGCGCGGGGATGGCTAACAACGCCACGCCAAGCCAGATGAGGCGGTTCACATCCTTGGCGGGGATTACCACGTCAATCATATTGCGGAAGATAAGCGGCGTCAGCAGGGATAAGCCCGTGGTAAGAAGAATCGTCACGAGCATGCCCGCGATGAGCCACCAGTATCCGCGCGCGTAAGAGAGGACGCGTAAGAGAAGTTGTCTGGTTACTTTGGGCTTTTCGTCGCCCTGACGCATTGAGATGTACCAAGCGCTGCCGTGCCACATGTTAGTCTCCTGGTCTGATAGTCATATAGTCTGATAGTCACGTAGTCTGATAGTCACATAGTCTGATAGTCGCATAGTCTGATTGTCGTCAGTCGAATGGTGTTTTGACCATTTGACCCCCCGACTATAAGACGAAAAGACGAATTCGGTCAACTGGACGAAGGGGGAGGTGGAGGGGAGGAGGGAGAGTATAATTTCGGCGATGAAAGATTTGGTTGCTTACAGTTACGAGCAGGGCAAACGTGTTCTTGAGAAAAAGTCTGTAGAAACGCTCAAAAAACACGGCCAATTTCTCACGCCTCCAACCGTTGCCCGTTACATGGCAAAGCAATTGGGGACATTTAAGAACGGAGATACTCTGCTGGAGCCAGCCTGCGGTTCAGGGGTGTTGGTCTGCGCCGTGATTGAGCGGCTGATTGCTGAGAAGAATCCACTTGAGATTTCGATTACCGTCTATGAGACGGACAAAGAATTGTGTGAAGTAAGCCGTGAAGTATTGAGGATGGCGAGTAGGGAAGCAGAAAATCATGAAATAAAAATCAGTTGGAAAGTATGCCAGGAGGATTTTGTCCTTGCCTGTCTGCCAGATGAGCAACCTTCTCTGTTTGGCTCAAATATATCGAAACAAAAGGCGTTTACCCGCGTTATCAGCAATCCTCCCTATTTCAAACTCAACACGGATGATAAGCGCGTCAAAGCCGTATCTGGAAAACTGAACGGGCACACGAATATCTACACATTGTTCATGGCTTTGTCTGCAAAGTTGCTTGCGCCGCAAGGGAAGGCTTGTTTTATTGTGCCGCGCAGTTTTTGTTCTGGTGTTTATTTCTCCGAGTTTCGCCGCGACCTGCTCAAAGATGTTACCCCAACTACCTTCCATATTTTCCAATCCCGCAACGATGTTTTTGGTGAGGTCTTGCAGGAGAACGTGATTTTCTCTTTTGAAAAATTGCCCCAGCCACAGGAAAATCGTTATTGGGCAGGGCATGTCAACATTTCTTCGTCCCAAGACGACAAGGATTTGGAAAACGGAATCATTTCCCGTCAGGTTTCCTTTCAACACCTTCTAAGCGACCACGATGGATTGCTCCTGTTTCGAGTGCCGACAGGAATACTCGACGTGCAAATCCTTGAGGCGGTTGACAAATGGGATGGTTCGCTCGAAAAATATGGCTTTCAGGTTTCGACAGGTAGGGTTGTTCCTTTTCGGGCAAAGGGACTATTGAAAGAAGAAGTGAAGGCGGGTAACGGAACTGTCCCTTTGCTGTGGATGCAACACGTCAAGCCGTATCAGGTAGAATATCCGCTGGATGGCTTCGATAAACCACAAGCAATTCTAGCGAATGACTCGTCCCTGCTCGTGCCGAATGCAAATTATGTTTTACTTCGTCGTTTCAGTGCAAAAGAAGACCGACGCCGAATCATCTCTGCGCCGTTTATCGGAGAGAAATTTGATTTTGAACAAATTGGTTTTGAGAATCATTTGAATGTGATTTTCAGAAAAAGGGGGACGCTCTCCACCTCTGATACCGTCGGGCTTTCTGCTCTCTTGAACAGCGCAATCATTGACCGTTATTTCAGAATTGTGAACGGGAACACTCAGGTCAACGCGGCGGAATTACGGATATTGCCCATCCCTCCGCTGGAGGTGATAAAGAACATAGGCGAGAAGATTCAAAAAGCCAACGCAGATACGTTAGAGAGAATCGAAAGTATTATTTTCTCCACACTTTGGGAGTCAAATTTGCTCGCCGAAGAATTTCCAATGATACAGGAGACGAGAATCACCATGGGAAAAATCGAACAGGCACAGGAAATTTTGGAGGCGCTCGGTTTGCCATCCGCGCAACAGAATGAAATCTCAGCGTTGACCTTGCTGGCGCTGGCTCAGTTATCGGAAAAAAGCGCATGGAAAGATGCCGCAAATCCAATGCTGCGCGTCCACGATATTTTGGTTGAAATCAAACAACGATATGGACGCGAATACGCTGAAAACAGTAGAGAGACCATTCGACGTCGAGTTCTCCACCAACTCGAACAGGCTGGAATCGTAATTCGCAATTCAGATGACCCTAACCGTCCAACCAATAGCGGTTTGAACAATTACATGCTGTCTGATTTGGCGCTGGATGCAGTTCGGTCTTACGACAGTTCAAAGTGGAAAGCAAAGGTCAGGAATTTTATAGATCAGCAAGGTAGATTGCTGGATGTGTATCAAAAAGCCAGAGAGCAAGCCAAAATCCCATTGCAGGTCGCGGAAGGAAAAGTTTATAAGTTATCGCCTGGCAAGCATAACAAACTGGAAGTAGCCATCATCGAAGAATTCGGTCCTCGCTTTGCGCCCGGCGCAAAACTCATCTATCTCGGCGATACAGCAAAAAAGACCTTGCTATTTGATGAGGAGGCATTTGCCAAACTTGGCATTTCAGTTTCAGAACATGGGAAATTTCCTGATGTGATTTTGTATGACTTGAAAAGGAAGTGGCTGTTTCTGATTGAGGCTGTGACGGCGCACGGTCCCATTTCACCAAAACGTCAGATTGAACTGGAGAAACTCTTTGAGAAGTGCAAGGCTGGCAAAATCTATGTGACGGCTTTTCTGGATTTCGCAACCTATAAGAAATTTGCCAATGATATTGCTTGGGAAACCGAAGTCTGGATAGCAGAGATGCCATCGCACATGATCCATTTCAATGGGGATAAGTTTCTCGGACCAAGATAAACATGCCCCATCGACGAGCAAATGTCATCCCCCGCGCGGGGTTCGGCGGTTCGGCGGAATGAATTCCTGTGTCTCGATAAACCCGACAACCACCTCAGTGCGTGAAAGTCGAACACCTGCACTTGCGCCAGGTGCAAGTGTGAATTCGACTAGGTCGTTAGCGCGGAGCGCTTCAATGAACTGAGCCGTTGGGTTGAGCGTGTCGAAACCAGGCGGCTTTAGCCCCGCTCTTGGAGAATGCTAAATGTTTGAAGTAACTCCCGGATGGAAATCCACCTTCCCCGGCGCGCACGCAGGCGTATTAGTGATGCGAAACGTCTCCAATCCCGCCCACCACCCGGAACTGGAAAAACGAAAAACAGAACTCGAAGAGCAACTCCGCGCCCAATTTGCAGGGCAGGATCGCGCCGCGGTTCAAAAAGACCTATCACGTGCAACTGCAACTCGAGTCCATTGTCTTGAAAGGCAAGTCCATTCCAAGTGTGGCGTCGCTGGTCGAGTGCATGTTCATGGCGGAGGTGAAGAACATGCTGCTCACCGCGGGACATGACCTGGACAAACTGGGATTGCCGCTGACTCTCGATGTCACGCAAGGGACGGAACGTTACACGGTCATGCGCGGCGAGGAACAAACCGTCAAGGCAGGCGACATGACCATCAGCGACCAGGCGGGAATCATCTCGAACATCATCTACGGTCCCGACCAGCGGACGCAGATCAGCGAGTCCACACGGAATGTGGTCTTCACGGTCTATGCGCCCGCAGGGATCGAGGTGCAGTTGATCACGCAGCATCTGGAAGATATGCGCGAGTACGTGAGGTTAGTCTCGCCAGAGACAATTGTGGAATTATTGGAAACGTACGGCAATTGAGAGTCTGATTTATTTCCCTGTAATCCTCTGTCTCAATTCTTTCGGGTCGAGATACATTTCGACATAACCGCAATTCGGGCAGGCGCGCGCCCGGCTGATCTTTGTTACGGTTCTTAGCATACCTGTCTGCCTTTGGGAGACGTACCCCGGCTGCTCGCTCGTGGACAGTAAACCTTCGTCCATAAATTCATTGCATTTTGGGCAGGGATGTGCTTCCATGGGTTCTCCTTTTACACCGATACGAATAAAATTACGCGACCACATTATATGATTTTAAGTTTAACATGCGATGACCCCTTCATCCCCTCTGCAGCGTTTATACCATGCAACGCAAAAACGCCATCCCGGCATTCTCTTTCACGGAGCCGCCTCCCTCCCCCGGATCGCCCTCACCTTCGACGACGGTCCGCATCCGCGCGATACGCCTCGGGTGCTGGAGGCGCTGGCGAAACACGGCATCCATGCCACGTTCTTTTTGATCGGACGCGAAGTCGAACGGCATCCGCACCTGGTGAAATGGATCCACCAAAGCGGACATCAACCCGCGTTGCATTGTTATCGTCACGTTCCCTTCCCGCTGGAAAACGCCTCGACCCTCAAGGGAGGGTTGGATCGGTCCCGAAAAGCCATCGCCGAAGCCTGCGGCATTTCCCCCGAAACGATACGCGACGTCCGCCCGCCGTACGGATTTTTCACAGCAAAAACATCATCCCTGCTGAACGAATGGGGCTACCGGCTGGCGCTATGGGACAACATGCCCCTGCATTTCCTCCAGCCCGCGCAACGGACGATTCGCCAGATCGCCGAACGGCCCGTCCCCGGCTCGATCATCGTCCTGCACGACGGCAAGGGACACGGCGCAAAGGTCGCGCAAATTCTCGAAACCGTCCTCCCGCGCCTCAAAGCGGATGGGTTCGAGTTTGTTACAATTGAACAAATGCAATTTGGACTCAGCCAGCCTGCTGGCGCAACACGGGAGCAAACTCCCTGATTCCAAAACCAATTACAGGCAGACCCAAATGAAACTACTCAGCGTCAACATCGGCAGGGAACGACAACAACAAAGAAACGATTACATCGAAACGACCGGCATCTACAAAATCCCCGTAAACGGGCCCGTCGAGATCAAATCCCTCGGCATCGAAGGCGACGCCATCTGCGACAGAAAGAATCACGGCGGACCCGACCAGGCGATCTACATCTACGGCGGCGCGGATTACGCGTGGTGGGAACAGGAATTGGGAAAGGAGATCCCACCGGGAACCTTCGGCGAGAATCTGACCATCGGCGACCTGGAAAGCGCGCGCTTCAACGTCGGCGATTATCTCCACATCGGCGAAGCCATCCTGCAAGTCACCGCGTCGCGCATCCCATGCGGGACGTTCGCCGCGCGCATGAGCGACCCGCAATGGGTGAAGAAATTCCGCGCCGCGGAGCGCCCCGGCTTGTATTGCCGCGTCATCAAAGAGGGCATGGTGAACGCGGGCAACGAGGTCGTCATCGAAAAATATACCGGGGAAACCATCTCCATTTTGGAAATGTTCCGCGAGCATTACGTGAAGGACAAAAGCCAGGACTCCCTGCGGCGTCACCTCGGCGCGCCCATTGACATTCGGACCCGCAGGAATATGGAGGCGGGATTGCAAAAATTGTCGGCGTGACGGGCGCCTCCGGGCGAAAAGATTTCAAAAAGAACCGCGCCCGTCCCCTTTTCCAATGCACATAAAAAAAGCGTCCCGTGAGATCAACCCACAGGACGATTCGCTCATAGAACGGCTTCGAGTTGCCGCAGGGCGGATTCGGGATCCTTGAAATGGATGCCCTTCATGCCGACTTCTTCGCACGCTTCGACGTTCTCGAGAAAATCATCCACGAAGACCGCCTCGTTCGGACTCACTTCGAGCTGCTCCAGCGCAACCCGATAGATCCTCGCCGACGGCTTTGCCGCGCCCACCTCCGCGGAGATGATCATCTTATCGAAGGCATCGTCGAACCTTTCCCTGACGATGAAACCCCGCAGGTCGTCCCATGCGTTGGAGATCAGTCCCGTTTTATAGTCCCCGCGCAGAGAACGGATGAAACCCAGCAACTCGAGGTCCACGATGTCGCCCGCAAAGAATTCATTCCGGATGGTCTGCATTTCGGAGGCGGGTCGTTTCAGGCGTTTCATCACCATTGCCCAATGCTCGGCGGCAGTGACCTCGCCGACCGTCGCGCGTCGAGCGGATTCGCTGTCGAAGACGATCCCCACCAGGTCTTCATACTCCATGCCCAATCGTTCCGCGAGACGCTGCCGCGGCGCCTGGTATTCCGTGCGGACGATGACTCCGCCCAGGTCAAAGAAGACGGCTTTGATGTTCATCTGGTTGATCATTCGTTCACCGCATCGTACCGCGACATTCATGGCGCATTTCGGCGGAACGGCATGAATGCCTGCCTCGAGTTCATCGAAGGGACGCGGTACAGTGTCAGTCTCTTTTCCTGGCCGCCTTTTTGGTGGTTGTGGTTTTCCCGGCTGGGGCTTTCTTTTGCCCGGCGGGTTTTTGCGAAGCGGGTTTCCCAGCCGCAGGCTTTTCCTTCGCGGGTTTCTCTTTTGCGGGAGGCTGCGCGGGCTTGGATTCAGCCTGGGGCGCCGGGGCAGGCTCGGGCTTCGGAAGAGGCGCCTCCGTTTGCGGGTGCGCTGTCATCTCCGCCTCCAGTTCCTTGAGCGCCTCGCGCCAGTTCGGCATGGTCATTTCGAGTTTTTGCCGCAGCACGGGCGTGGCGCGGCGGCATCGCGGACAGTGCGCGTCGTAGTGGTTCAGGTTTTCGGCGTATAGATGTTGAAGGGCAGCGAGTTTTTCGACGCGCCCGAGGGTGAACGGGGTCTGGCAAAAAGAGCAGCGAAGGTTCATGTCGGTCTCCTTTTTTAGGCGTCCCGAAGGCTGTTGTGCGATCCTTCGGGACGTCTCATTTGTCAGAGCGATTGTACACTGATTTCCCTGCCGGGTCTGACCTCCTTTTCGAAGCGGTCGAAGGCGCGATGAACGCTCATCCCCGCGCGTTCGTAGAGGCGCAGCGCGCCGGTCAGGTTTTCGGCGTCCACGCCCAAGCCAGCCATGCGTTTGCCGCGCCGATACAACTCGCCGAACGAATGGCGGAGCAAAGCCAGACCGATGCCGCGTTTGCGCCAGGGACGGCGAACGCCGAGCGTGCTTACCCATCCCACTTCGGGATTGTCGAAGGCGCGTTCACGGCAGAGGCTGATGCCCGCGATCTCCTCCCCGTCCATGGCAAGGAACCATAGCGCGGGGTCGAAGCCTTCGTAACCGGTCATAAAATGTTCGAAGCGTTTCAAACCCTCTTCGAACGGGGCTTCCACGTATCCATAGTGATCGCTGAAGGCTTCTTCCACGGCGCGATAGACCGCCTCGAGATCGGTCTCGGGGTTGCAGAGGCGGAGGGCGATGCCGGGCGACCATTCGGGCGCGGGAGGCGGCGCGTCGAGGTTGACCCGCATGGTATACGAACTGCGGATGCGGCGATAGCCCATGTCTTCGAACAAGGCGCGGGCTTTGTCCGCCTGGCGGTAGGATCCAACCTGCGGCGCAAATCGCAGATCGGAGGGGATGCGATCCAACGCCGTTTTCGCGCGCCCCTCCGCCCATGCGAGGAGGTACGAGCCGATGCCGAGATCTTCGTAACGCGGGTCCACGCGTCCCCAGATCCACGGATGGACGGGCGGGGTGGCGTTCGTCCACACTTCGACGTATCCGATCATTTCGCCGTTCGGCGCGAAGACCAACCGTATGTCCTCACCCGGGTCGAAACCGGGGGAGACCCATTCGGTGCGAATCGCCTCCGCGTCGGTGATTTCGTCTTCGCCAATGACCGAGCGCGACCAGCGATTGAACAGTTCGAGCGCGTTCGTCAGGTCGCTCAATATGGCTTCACGGACGGTAAAACCCTTTGGTAACCGTGATTCAATACGTTCAAGCGTTTGTGTTTTCATGGTTGCATTCCTTGTTCCTGTGTTTCTTGTTCCATCCATTCCTCGCGCAGGATTCCCATGCAGAGGATATCCCAGCGCCTGCCTTCCTTGTTCAACGCCCGCCGTATCCGTCCTTCGTGACGGAAACCCGCCTTTTCATACGAGCGGACGGCACGCGGGTTGTACTCGAACACGGTCAGAGAGACGCGCTTCAAATTGACCTCGGTAAAGGCGTAGCGCAGGATCACTTTCATCACGTCCGTACCGCAGCCTTTACCCCAGAGATCGCGCTCGCCGATGCCAAGCCCGACGAACGCGTCCCGGCTTCGCCAGTCATGCACGTACAGGTCAATGTCGCCAAGCAGTCTGTCGTCATCCAGTTTGCGGATGCTGAACCAGTACTGGCTGCCCGATTCCTCCTCCAGTTCCTTCTCCAGCCAGGTTTGCGCGTTCTTCGAGGAGGGCAATTGCGAAACGCCGCTATCCAACAGCCGCTTGAATTCCGAATCGCGGCTCCAGCGCGCAAAGGCTTTGCCTGCCTCCTCCGCATCCATCGCGCCCAGACGGACCAGTTCGCCCTTATAAATGTCCTTCATCGTTCCTCTCCGTTCTGCATTCGCAGCCATTCTTCGCGCAGGACGCCCATCCAAAGGGAGTCGCGGCGCTTCCCATCGCGCATCAGATCCTTGCGCGTGCGCCCTTCGAGGCGGAAACCCGCCTTTTCGTAGGATCGTAGCGCGCGCGAATTGTATTCGTGCAGTCCCAGCGAAACGCGATGCACGTTCAACTCGGCAAAGGCATATTGCAGGCACAACCTCATTGCGTCCGTGCCGTAGCCCCTGCCCCAAAACTCGCGTTCGCCGATCCCGATGCCGACCCAGGCGTCGTTGTGAACCGGGTCCACCCACAGGCCGAGAAAGCCGATGAATTTATCCTCCTGCAAGGCGCGCACCGAGAAGGAATATCGTTTCGCATCGAAGCCCTTCTCGACCTGCTTCTCGAACCATTCCTTCAACTTTTTCTCCGAGAGCATGACAACCGGGTCCGAATCAGCCAGGCGGACGAATTCCGAATCCCTCTGCCAGCGGACTTCCATTTTGGCGCGCGCTTCCGGTTCTTCAGCCGTCAAGCGGACCAACTCGCCGTGAAATAGATCCCTCATCGCTTCCTCCTACGCCCCGGCCTGCCTCTGCCATTCATCATTCAGCAAGCCGAAAACGAGCATGTCCCAACGACGACCGTCCCGTTCCACCGCCTCCCGCCTGCGGACCTCCTCCACGAAGCCGAACTTCTTCAGCAGGGCGAGCGCCGCCTCGTTATATTCCGGCACGGCTGCGGTTACGCGGAACAGGTTCAATTCCGCGAACGCAAAACGGAGCAGCATCCGCAGCGCCTGCGAACCGTACCCCTTGCGCCGGTCCTCCCCCGCGCCGATGCCGAGACGGATCCAGCCGACGCCATTCGACCACTCGATGCGGTTGATAATGGCTTTGCCGATCAGGCGGTCGTCCTCCCTGGCGCGGATGGCGAAGTAGTAAACGTTCTTGTTCTCCTCGATCTCCTTCTCGAGTTTCTCGTAGTTCTTCTTCACCATCGCCGCCGACATGGGGCGCGCAGGATTGGTTTCATACATGCGCATAAAATCCGAATCGTGAGTCCATCTGGATTCGACCTGCGGGTCCTTCTCATGATCAATCGGACCAAAGCGGACATCCTTTCCTTCAAACAATTGGGTTTGTATATCGAACATGTCATTCTCCTCTGAAATAAAAACAGCCACAGGCTCTTTGCCCATGGCTGGCGCGGGGATAAAAAAACAGCCACGGGCGGGTGCGCCGCGGCTGTCAACATTACACTGCGTGTAAATTAACGGTGAGCAGGCGCACTACGACAAGGAACGAAACCCAGACCGCCGGTTTGAACGGGGTAAGTCTTCGTAAAGATCGTTGCGTTGTACATTGCCATGCGTCGCGCGCCTCCTTTCCTTGGATTTTCGGAACGGGCGTGAGTGTAACATGCAGGTTTGTTTCCCGTCAAGTAAATGAGACAGCGGAAAGGTTTATTCGTATGGCTACCTGGAAAACCGACATTGACACGATCCCCCTTCATACGGTGCTGATCGCCTCCGATCACCCCGAGGGCGTCTCCGCGCTGGAAACGCTCTTCCAGCAGAGGAACTGCATCGTGTTGACCGAAACGAACGTCGCCGACGCGCTGCAAACCGCCCGTTTGGTGGGGCCCTCCCTGATGGTGGTGGACATGAAACTTCCCACACAGAAGCGCGACGCCCTGCTTATGAATTTGCGCGCCGCGAGCCGTGGGCCCATCATCCTGATCGCATCGGCGAACACCGTCGAGGAAGTTCTCGAGGCGAACCAAGCGGGCGCGGATGAGTGTCTCGTCAAACCCGTCAACCCGGCGGTACTGGTCGTCAAGGCAATGGCATGGCTGGGACACGGTCAGCGGGCGTCCATGCCGGTCGACGCTGCCGTCGCCGCATGAGCCTTTCGCCTCCTCCAACGCAGTCAGCCGACCCGGTACGTGAGATGGGTCGGCTGATCGTTTTCATGGGCGAAGGGATTTCCTACGGAACGATGTGTCCCGATTGCAGGCTGTCGAGCGTTTCCTGCACGAGGCGTTGTTTTCCCGGGGAGAGAAGGTTTGGGTCAACGTCGCTCAAGCCGAGGGGAGATTGAACCGTGATTCCGCCCTGTCCCGAAAGCAAAGAGGACCAGGCAGTCTGGATCGCTTTGATGGTATCCGGCTGGATGGTCATCACCCAACCGGCGGGTCTCTGTTCCGGGGAGGTCGTCCCGATCATGTACACGCCCGTCGTGCCGACGTAGTCCACAAGGTCCTGGGTGTAAATATCCGGGTGGATGAAGAGCGTTCCCACCTTGTATTGCAGGATCAAAATATCCGCATACGCGTCGTAATTGTTCACGTCCTCCTCGGCGGAAATCTCGAGGTATTGCGGAAACGACCAGGGCAGGTAAAAGAAGGGGCGGCATAAACCGCAATAAAAGGTCCTGCCGTTGCTGAAGGCGTTGAACATGCGGATCGCGTCGTTATTATCCTTGGGCATCAGCATGCCGATGCGGTAGTCGTCCGTGAGCATGGCGGCGGTATATCCGGCAAGGAAGGCGGCGATATCCGATTGTGAATTCCCGCCCAGCGCGCTGACGTTGCCGCCCGGCGCAATGCCCGGCACGTTGATGGCGAGGAATTGCGTCTCCGGCGCGGCGGCGGCGAGTTCCGCAATGCCCGGATCCGGCGGGAGCGCGACGACGATCTTCAAACCCGGTTCGAGGTCGGCGGGCGTCAGATGATTACGCACCTGAAAACGCAAACCGGAAGCCTGCGCCAGGTCGTAAACCGTCTTCTGGTAAAGGTTCGATGTTTCCGCATCCAGGTCGGCGGGCAGGACCAGGATGGCAAGGGGGGACGCCGCAGTGGGAGTGAAAGCCGGGGGAGGCGTGGACGTATCGGTCGGGATGGGAGCGGGGGTGACGGTGGAGTCGGGGCTGCCCGTTCCACACGCGCCCAATAAAATGCCAGCCGCGAGCAAAAAGATGATCCATTTGAAACGCACTGTCAAACTCCAAAGTTGGGAATGAGCGAATTATACACGTTGATCGGGCGCGTTTTTAAACAAAAGACCGCGCCGATGCGCGGTCTGGAAATTTGGAATCAAGGAGATGGCTCCTGTTTTGCCAGTGATGTGGCTGATCCCATAAACACGCTTCCTACCTGGAATTGATCTTGATCCTCTTCGGTCGGGCGGATTCCGCCTTGGGCAGGGTCAGCGTCAGAATGCCGTCCGCGATCTTCGCTTCGACGCGGTTCGCGTCAATGGGGGCGGGCAGGCGCAAGGTCCGCGTGAACGAGCCGTAGGGCAGTTCGCGCATGAGGTACTGGTTCTCGTCCTGCCGGTATTCGCCCTCGATGCGGACGACGTCGTCCAATACTTGAATGTTCAGGTCCTCGGCAGTGAGACCCGGCGCGAGCGCGGAAAGGATGAAGGCTTCGTCCTCCTCGCGAATATTCACACCGAGCACCTGCTGGTCGTCGCCATTCCAACGGTGGTCGACGCGGCGATGGGGTCTCTGCTGGATGCGGCGGTAAGGGAAGGATTGCAAATAGAAGGTCATGGTTTATCTCCTTGAGCGGTTTTTGAATTGCGACCAGTTTATTTTGGAAGTGTAAGAAGGGAGATAATGCCGTGTAGAAAACGTATAAGAAGATCCCCGCATGAAAGACCGGGTCCCCAGAGGGGGGACCCGGTCCTTGATTACGTCAACACCTGTTATTGGTCTTACGGGAGGAACGTGCCTACCCAGTCGAGCGACCAGGAACGATCCATGCGGAAGACGCCGCCGGTGCCGGCGCAGTTGCCGTTGATGCCGAAGGAGGTCACGCCTGCGACCACGTTGCTGTCGCCGAGGAAGTTGGGACCGCCCGAATCACCGAAGCAGGTGCCGCCGGTGTGGGCGTTGTTCGACAAGAGCATCGAAAAATCGCCGGTGAAGCCGGGAACGTTGATCTGATTCAGTTTGGGATGCGCCACCATGCGAACCCGAACGTTATTTTCCTTCCACGAGGCGGCATCCGGGAAGCTCATCTGCAACCCATAGCCGACCGCGGTGAACGTCACGTTCTGCAAACCGCGTTTGGTCTTCAGCGCGTCCAGCTGGTTGAGCGACGGAAGTTCGCCGTATTCGCCATTGGGGCTGTAATAAGGTTCATCAAGCACGACTAGGCCCACATCGCGGACGAAGAAGGCATTGGGGTTGTAATCCGGGTGGGTATAAGGCGTACCGCCGACTTCGCCCGTGAATGGATATCCATTTGCAGGAATGCCAGATTCCACGTCGGCGTCGAACCAAATCTCCACATGCGCGGCCGGCGCTTCGGTACAATGTCCCGCTGTCAGGAAGAGAGTGGGTGAAAGCAGGGTACCGCTACAACGCCACAACGGGGTGCCATCTGCAAGCTGCGCGACCATCAACCCTACAAAAGGATGACCGTCGCCATCCGGTTCGCCGTCGGTGATAGCGCCGACCGGGAAAACCGCGACCGCGAGAATCGCGATCACCGAAAGAAGAACGAAGAAATATTTGTTACGCATTTTATTCTCTCCTTTGAGTTTTTTTGAGATGCGTGCATAACCGGAATATTCTGGAAAATTTATGCGGGGAACCTCCTTTCGGTCATTAACGAAAAACGCCGAACATAAACTTCGGCGGTCTGGCGGTCCCGTCAGCGGCGGGATCCATGACTTTGCGTCCCCGCCTCGCGACGGGTTTGCCTTTTCGATGATGGTTATATAGTACAAAAAATAAAAAAAATCAAGAATTCGGACGCATCAAAAGGTTACACCGCATCGCGCCCGAAAAAATTGGAGGCGCTCTGGTCGAGCGCCTCCAGTGAATTGAACAGACTCCGACCCGGGATTATTTTCCTCCCGGCTGGAGGACATCAATGAACACGTCGGTATCGCCGTCCATGCGGGAATCGGTCCAGAAGGGATAAGCCTTGTTCCCCGCCGCCGCAATGCCGTTGTAGTCGCCGATGAAGGACGGGGTTCCGAAGAAGCCGTTGAAGAAGTTCGACGACTTTTCCGAAACGCGGTACTCCTTCCACGTCTGCCCGCCGTTCCTGGAAAGAGCCACCCAGGCATCGGTCAGGTTGTTATTGCCGCTGATACGGCGGTCATAGTAAACCACCCACACCCAGCCATTGTCGCCGACCGCCACCCACGGGAACCAGTTGTCGAAATTCGCGGGATCCTTTGAGATCCTCATGGGGGCTGACCAGGTCATTCCACCGTCGGTGGACTTGCTGATGAACACGTCGGTGCTGGTCTGTTCGGGTCCGGGGCAGGAACCGTCTGACGCGCTGACGAAGGTGGGATAGGCAAATTCATCGCCGTTGCGATTGTCCGCCCACACAACGTACAGTTCGTCGCTGGGACCGACGCTAATCGTCCCGGCCGCATTCAACCGCCAGCCGCCGTTGCAAACGGTCTGACGGCCGTTGAAAGGCGAGAACGGATAGTTGGTCAACCCGTCCGTCACCATGCTGACCTGATAGGGTCCTGTCACGGCAAAGGTATCCGGGTCAACCTGGACCACCAGGATCTGGTTGTCGAACTCGAACGCGCCGGAACCGTCAAAACCGCCGCCCGTCCATTCGCTTTCGTTCTGCTCGTTGAAGAAATGGACGTACAATGTCCCATCCGAACCGACCACCGGGTAGGAGAACTGGTTCTCGTCGCAATCGTAGGAGGTGGCATCCGGTCCTGTGGCGCCGGCTCCCGCTCCGCCTGTGACGTCCTCCTGGTATTCACACAGGTCGGCTGATGCGCCGTTGATCTCGCCGACCACCATCCAACTCTCGGCTTTATCGTCAGAGTAGGCAAGGTAGATGGGGGATTCGTAGTACGCAGCCCCGCCTTCGAAGAGGAAGCGTGTGTAAGTAACGTAGATGCGGCCGTCGTGCGGTCCTCCGCTCGTGTCCACGGTCATAAACTCCTTATCCAGGAAAACGGAGCAGTCGGTCGCATAGGGCCAGTAATCCACAGTCCCGCGACCGGTGGCAACGACCGGGCGGAACCAACTCAAGCCTCCATCATCCGAACGATAGGCGAAGACGCCGTTCTCGCACCAGGTCGCGCTGAAACCGATCGAGGTCTGGTAGACAGCGCCATCGTTGGCAAATGCGACCGCTGGATCGCCCGTGCCGACCGGAGGCTCGACGATGCCTTCCACAGTGACCAGGGCAGGGAAGGTGATCAAACCGTCGTGCCACGTCTTACCGCCGTCGAACGACGTGGAGAAGCCTCCGCCGATGGGCCAACCAGCGCGGTAATCGTTGTAACCGGCAACGAGGTGTTGTGGATTGTTGGGATTCACCGCGATGGAAGTCTCATTTTGCGCGCGGAAGTTGAAATCCTGGTTGACCAGGATGTTGTGTCCCGGCGACTGGCTGGCGGCTGGGCGGAAATCACCCTGGGGAGTGAAGAACAACGGCTCCTCCACGATGCCCGAACGCCAGTGCATCACGTTGGGCTTGGGCTTCACCGGAATCTCGATCTGTTGAGGCGGCGCGGCGCCTGCGCTTGGCACAATGGCAATCGCCATGATCGCGATCACCAAAAATATGCTAAACCATTTTGTTTTCATAACCATCTCTCCTCTCATGGCTAGAACTACATCAGGTTGGATACGACATGGCAACAAGTTTTGTCTTTTTTTTCGATTCACCTCCTTGAAAAAAACAACCGCCGGAGGTATCTTTCGGCGGTCTGGCGGTCCCGCCAGGAGCGGGATCCATGACTTTGCGCCCCCGTCTTGCGGCGGGTTTGCCTTTTCGACATAATCATTATAATCATCCCGTCCGACATTTCAATACCCATGTAATATTCGCCAATGTGGGCAACTCCAAAAAGAGGGATTTCTTCGAGAATTGGGGAACCTTTAGTGCGCGCCCGCCGTCCTGAAAGAAATGTCCGACGCGTAAAGGAGATCGTATGAAAACCCGATGGATTTCGTTGATCGTACTTTTGGCGATGGCTTTGGCGGGCTGCAGTCAGGGCGGGAGCCAGGCGCCGGGGGAACCGCAATCCCCGCCCTCCATGAACGAGCCGGCCGTCCCATCCGAAAACACATCCCCCAACGCCACCCAGCCGGTCGAAGTCCCGCCTCTTTCCACGCCTACGCCTGATTCACCCACCCAGGGAGACGCCATGCCCAAGCCCTCCGACCCGGAACTCCAAAAACTGATCGAAACAGCCGTTCAAGATCTGGCAAAACGATTATCCGTATCAGAGGATCAAATCCACTTCAAGGAAGCGACCGAAGTGACCTGGCCCGATTCCAGCCTCGGATGCCCAAACCCCGGTTCGTTCTATACACAGGCGCTCACCCCCGGCTACCTGATCCGCCTGCAAAACCGGGATACAACGTTCGAATACCATACGGACAAAAGGGGATTGGTGATCTATTGCGAATATCCTTTCCCCCTCCCACTGGACTCCCTCCCGGACCGATAAAATGTTCCATCGAAAAATTTGCCGCCGTACATCCGCTCGATAAAAGTACCTTATCAATGAAATTCTTGTTTTCCCCGGCGCCGCTCGCCAGGGCAGGTGTTGTGCAAGAATTTTCTCCAACCGCTGAGACACTGAGTCACGGAGTTTTTTAATTCTCAGCGTCTCGGTGGCTCCGTGTCCCAGTGGTTCAGACCCTTTTTGGTCTCGACAGGCTCGACCCAGGGGTTTCGACAGGCTCAACCCAGGGGTTTCGGCAGGCTCGACCCAGGGGTTTCGGTTTGTCCGGGTTAGGGTGTAGAAAAAAGGCTGGCAGGAGAGATCCTGCCAGCCGGTTGTCATGAAAGAGCGGGATGGGTGGTTATGGGCGATCAATCTCAATGATGGGCGAATTCCAGGTTTCCCAGTGATCGGGGTTGCCCGGGTCGCCGCCAGCCTTGAGAACCTCCAATTCCAGATAGTACTGCCCATCCGGCAATTCCTTCACAATCTTGCCATTCTCACTGCGGCGGGTGCCGTCCCATGGGAAGGCGAAGAAACTTGTGGTGGTGGAGTTGCGCGGGAAGTATTTCTCGGCATAGGCAAAATTATGCTTCGGGTGAACTGGCGTGCCGTCGGCTTTGAAGATGTGGATATGCACCAGTTCGACCTGATGATCGAAGTGAGCCAGGATGTAGGGAATATCCTCGCCAACCATGCTATACACCCAGTCAGCCGGGCCGGTTACGGGACCGTAGAACAAGCCTCCCTGACTGATCGCCAACCACGGGAATCCGTTGGGCGTCGGCGTCAAAGCCTGGATGCCCTGGTAATCGCCCACGAAGCCGGCGTACGGCACGCGGTAGACCTGCCCGCCGTCGCGAGGCGTGAAGACAATATATCCGCCGTAGATCCCGTTGACGGGCCCCGTCGCGGCGTGAATGTACGCCTCGATGGTGTATTTGTTGTACTGCGGCACCGTGATGGTCGTTTCGCTGAATTCCACGTAGGCATCCGACAGCCAGAAAGTCGGTGTGATCACGTCGCCTGTTGACAGGGCATTGACATAGGTGATGTCGTAGGTTACGGGTTTTTTGCTGTTGTTCTTGATGTCAAGCACCGCGACGTACGGATCCATGACCTCCCAATACTCCCCGGTTGCGATCTTTCCCGGAGTGATGACCGTGGTCGCTTTGATGGCGTCGTCAACATCCAGCATGCCCGCGCCCTGACGGTGGACGTTATCGAGGAAGCCCAGGGCTGGATTCCCCCACCACGGCTTCGGGTCGGCGCTGTTCTGGAGGATAGCGCGCACATCCCTTGCCTTTGTCTTCGGCTTGGCTTCAAGAAGCAGAGCCACCGCGCCGGCAACGTGCGGGGACGACATGGATGTGCCGCCGAGCGTGGCGTAGCCGCCCTCTTCCAGCGGATAAGTGGAGTAGATGTTCCCACCGGGCGCGCCGATGTCAGGTTTCAGGCTCAGGTCGGGAGCCAAACCGTAGGAACTGAACGAAGAGATCAAGCCTCCGTTCGGGCTGAGGAAGGAGCCGAGCCTGTCGGTCCAGGTCATCATAACCGGGGCGGCTTGCCCCCGGATGAACATTCCATCCTCCTGCGATATGCTCACCACGGGTATGCTTCCATCGCCAATCTGCGAACCCAGCGTGCCGCTGAAGTTGCCGGGCGCATTGTTGTGAATGACCACCGCGGTGGCGCCGGCGTTGATCGCGTTGGTGGCTTTTTCATTGAAGGAACATGCGCCGCGAACCGCCAGGGCAACCTTGCCAGTCGGATCTGCCAGAAGCGGGAGGTCAACATTGCATGCCTGCCCAACGAAGACGATCTCTTCCGTGCCGGAGGTCGGCACAGGGCCCGAGAAGGACATCGGGAAATAACCAATGTCCCTGCCGTTGACTTCAAAGACCGGCGCTGTATTGTGGGTATTGTCGAACGAAGCCACGCCGATCACGTCCTTGCCCAAGCCCGGCGCGCCAGCCGAATACAGACCATTGGCGCCGCTGTTGCCGATCGAGGCTACAACCACCATGCCCTTCTTGACGAGACGGTCAGCCGCAACAGCGGTTGGGTACTGGGGCCAGGTGAAGGCGGAACCGATGCTCATATTGAGCACCTGCATCTTGTCCTTGAGCGCCATTTCCATGGCGGCGATCATAATGTCGGATTCGGTGGAGCCT
The DNA here is from genome assembly GCA_030263595.1 of Chloroflexi bacterium CFX6. Taxonomy (GTDB): domain Bacteria; phylum Chloroflexota; class Anaerolineae; order Anaerolineales; family Villigracilaceae; genus Defluviilinea. The sequence goes on along the minus strand of SZPG01000024.1, from coordinate 17,570 downwards.
GAGCAACCGAAGACGCGATATGCGCCGAAGGTGACGCCGGGAGCCACGCCAACCACCTGCCCATTCGCGCCGACAATGCCAGCCACGTGCGTGCCGTGACCGTTGCAGTCATCGGGAAGGGGATCGGGGGATGGAATGGGGTTGTAGGAAGGAGACGTGTCATCCGCATTGTAATCATCCCCAACCAGGTCGTAACCGAATGCCACGCGGCACCCGGGACCAAAACAACCACCCAGGTCAGGATGGTCGTAGTCAACGCCGGTATCCATGACAGCCACTCGAACGCCTGCGCCGGTGTAACCCAATTCGTTCTGGGCGATGTCGGCACCGGTCATCTGAATGGCGGTGAATAGTTCGGGGCTGGGGCTGGTGGTCGTTTCAGGGATGGAGATCTTCACCACAGGATAGACAGCCACCACGCCTGGGAGAGTCTTCAATTTGTTGACATCTGCGGGGTTGACGTTGATGGAAACGCCGTTCCACAAATTGTTGAATGCGAACCGCTCGGTATATTCGATCCCGCTTGCCGCGGCCGCTGCGCTGAATTTACTTTTGTCGGCATTGGTCTGGGTCACCGTGCCGCCATCCGCAAGAGGTTTGCTGGCGAACTCGACGAACCACGTGTGCGGGGTTTCGTCCACCATTTCGCCTGTTTCAGCAGATGGAACCGGGACGAGTGGTTCCACCTTGGTTACGCCATCCGACGCCCCTACAACAGGCACGATCGCGAGAACGAGAATGATCACGACCGACAACACACTGAACCACTTTGCTTTCATGAACTATTTCTCCTCTTATAGTATGATGTGCGTTACGTGGATGCAATATGTGTGGAGTATAGTATTCTGTTTTTATGCACCTCCTTTATAAATAAAACCACCGAAAAATAAATTCGGCGGTCTGGCGATCCCGCCCCTGGCGGGACCCATGACTTTGCGTCCCCGCCTTACGACGGGTTTGCCCTTTCGACATTTTTAATTATAGTACGCCTGCAAAAAAAGGCAAGAACGCTTCGGAAAATAAAATGAGAAAAGGTTACAACGGTATAATCTGCCCTTATGCCAAAACGACCTCTTATACTTTCCATCCTGATCGTTGCATTACTCGCGGCGGTCGGGACGGCGGTGTACATGTACCGTCCCAACGCGGCGCGCCTCGTTTTGTTCCGCGCGTGGATAAACAACCCCGCCTCTCACCCGGACTGGAAACTGATCGCCGGTTCCCAATGCGGATCCGCGCCCTTTATCTTCCCCACCGACGGCTTTGCCGGTTTTCTATGGGACGATTCGTTCCGCCCCGGTCACGCGCACCAGGGCATTGATATCTTCGCCGGGACGGACGTGGGAATCACCCGCGTCATTGCCGCGTATCCCGGCTACCTCACCCGCCTGCCCGATTGGAGATCCTCCGTCATCGTGCGCGTGCCCAGCGACCCGCTTCGACCCGGCGAACAGATCTGGCTCTACTACACCCACATGGCAGACCAGTTCGGCAATTCGTTCATCTCCGAAGAATTCCCGGCAGGCACATCCGAAAGATACGTCGAAGCGGGAACCCTTCTCGGCTATCAGGGAGATTACTCCGGCGACCCAAACAACCCGGTCGGCGTGCATTTGCACTTTTCCATCGTCGAGGACGACGGGAACGGACAGTTCAAGAACGAACTGGAGATCGAAAACACCCTTGACCCCTCGCCCTATCTGGGATTACCTTTGAACGCGCGTGAGAACCGCGACCAGATACCATTGTGCGGATCGAGCGATAAGGAAGGCGAGAAATGAAAGAGATTGGCGGGAAGGTCGTATTGATCACCGGCGCAGGCAGGGGAAGCGGACGCGCGCTCGCCCTGGCATTGGCGGAACGCGGCGCGATCCTCGCGGCGAACGATATTTCGCCGGTCAACGTCGAGGCGGTTGTGGAGGAGATCAACAAACGGGGCGGACGCGCCAGGGCGTTCATCGAAGATGTCGCCAAGAAGGTCGGCGCGCAGAATTTGATCAAGCAGGTGGAGGACGAGTTCGGCGGGATTGACATCCTGGTCAACCACGCCTCCGTCCAGCCGCGCGTCCCCCTGCTGGAGATGGACGAGTGGGATTGGCATCGCACGCTCGACGTGAACCTGACCGGCGCGTTCCTGATGACCCAGTCCGTCGGGCGCGTGATGCGGAGTCAAGGCTCGGGGGTGATCGTGAACCTCATTACGCTGAATCAGGAATCGGGCGGGGATGAAACGGCTTTCGTCGCAAGCATGTATGGATTGGAGGCGTTCACCCGTCACGCGGCGCGCGAGTTGAATCCGCATGGAATCCGCATCCACGCGGCGCGGACGGGGAAGGATGCCGTCGAGGAAGTTCTTGCGTTATTGGAGGAAGGATGAAGGAGTTGACGGAGTATCGCGCAAATTTGACCGAAAGGCTGCTCTCCTCGGCAAGGGAGTTTCGCGAGGCGTGCCTTGCCGTAAAAGATCCATCGGCGCCGCTGGACGAGGGCTGGAACGTCCATCAGATCGCCGCGCACACGCGCGACGTGCATGATCTGGTGTACGGCTTGCGGGCGCGCAGGACGGTGGAGGAGGAGGACCCGGAATTTCAAAACTTCGACGGCGACGCCTACATGGCGGAACATTACGACGCAAATGAACCGCTGCGCGAACTTCTGGACGGCTTCGTCTCGAATGTGGAAACGCTGGTTGGGATGTTGAGGGAGTTACCGGTGGAGGCATGGTCGCGCGAAGGGCGTCACGTAACGTACGGAGGCGGCTTCACCGTGCAGACCTGGATCGAACGCGATCTGGCGCACATCGAGGAGCATTTGAATACAGTGAGAAGGGCGGCGTAAAACGATTGCGTGTTGCGTGTCGAGTGTGGCGCGTTTTGTTTACCATAGCGGGATGTGAATGATCCCCGATGCCCACGTCAAAACCGGTTCATACACCTGCAAACCGATCAATGCGAACGCAATGCCGAGCAACGCGCCCGCGACGATATCCGAAACGTAATGCACGCCCATCGCCACGCGCGCAACGGCGACCAGCGGCGCCCAGATCCACAAGACGATCGCCGCGCCGCCTGGTCCCAATCCTGTTGCAACGACTGCAATGAGAAACGCCCGCGCCGCGTGACCGGAGGGAAACGAATGTGGATCGGTGTTGCGATAGATGCTCCCCCACTCGCCCTGCGGACGCCTCCTCCGCACGAGGAATTTGATCCCCATTACCAAAGCCGCCAGCAAGCCGATGCCGACGAACTGCGCGACCGCCCATTTCTTCCAACTGGAATCGCCGCCCGCCCATAACGCGATCAACGCGATCGCCCAAAACCACGAATCGCCCGAATGCGCGAAGAAGACCGCAAAGGCGCGCAATGCGCCCGGTTTTTCCGCCACGCGCATCCGCCTGGAAAGACGCGCATCCAGTTCAAGGATGGAGGAACGCAGGCTCATTTCCCTTTCGGCTTCGCTTTCGTTGCGGCTTTGGTTCCTGCGGTCCTCGTTTTGGAGGTCTTCGCCTTTTTCGAGTCGGCTTTCCTTGCGGCGACCTTTTTTCTCGAACCGGCTTTCGCCGCCGATTTGCGTCGCTGCTTTTCAAGGTCGGCGCGCAGGAGTTCGAGCTGATGAGGTTTGTCCACGTCCATGCAGGGTTCGGCATGTTCCCAGACGATGACCCGCCCCTGGATGCCGATGCGTTTGCTGACCTTTTCGACCAGATCCTGCATGGCAATGCTGCGCGTGACCACCTGGAACAACGTTCCCAGCCCGATGATGCCCGCCTGCCTGAGCGGACTCTTGCGCGTGCCGATCAGCGCCTCCCACAAATCCAGGTGTTCGGTCGCCATACGGACGTGGGTGATGTTGATGTCCGCGCCGCACAGTTCGATGTCCTTGAGTTTGGTGTAGGTGCGTCGGGAATCGGGGAAGCGCGTTTCCATCACTTCGCGTGGACAGATGCCGTAGTACAGGTCGTCCTTTGTTTCCATGCAGACATCCACGAGCCAGTCCACCATCTCCGGCTTGAGGGCGGGGATGTCGGAGGAAACGACCAGAACATACTGGGTCTTCCTGTCCAACTCCAATGCCTTGTTCACGCCCGCGACGACGTTGGCGAGCATGCGTCCCTGGTTGGAAAGGAAATGCACGGGCTTTTTGCAGGTAACTCCGCTTTTGGGCGAAAGCCCGATGACGATCACGTTTCTCACCTGTTTCGAGTCGCCCAACGCGTCCAGCACCCATTGGATCATGGGCTTCCCAGCGACATCAATCAGCGCTTTTGCGTCCCCGTTCGAGTAAGTATAGAGCGGGTCGTCGGGTTGTGGGATTCCGCCTGCGAGTACGATTGCATCCATAGATTCTCCTTGTTCGAAGTATACAAGCAGACACGTACATAAGTACACACGTACACAAGTACGCAAGTACGCACGCACATAAGTTGTTTACTTATATACCTGTATATCTATTGACCTGTTTACCTGTGTACCTGTTTACCTGTCAACCTGTGTACGTATATCTGTATGCCAGCATACCCATACACCTGCATATTCCTGATTAGTTCAATTCCTGCAATTGCGGCTCGAAACCGAGTTTATCGAGCAGTTCGCTGTATTCATCCCACGTGAGCGGGCGTCCCTTGCCGGAGACAGCCACCAACGCGGCTTCCATCATGTTCGTGCCGAAGGAGCGTCCCTCCAATACCGGCGTGGTGGTGACGAGGTACTTCACGCCGCACCTTCTGAAAAGTTCCACGTCTTCGGTTGTGGTGGTGTTGGTGACGATCACTTTCCCCTGCAAGTCGTCGGGCATGTGACGTTTGACGTAATGACAGTCCCCGGCGATCACGGTTGCCCAGTGATAATATTTCTCGTACTTTGGAACGCGCTGATCCTGTTTTTCGCCGGTTGGGTAGAGCCACTCGAAGGGGAAGCGCGTGACGATGGGGATCATCAGTTTCGCCAGCGCGCGCAAACCCTTCAGACTCCTGATCGCAATGGGGATGCCCAACGCGAACATCAGGTCTCCGAACACAACTTCATATCCCGCTTCGACGAACGATTTGGAGAGCCCCCAACGATCCACGCCCAAGGTGACGAAAACCTTTCGTCCGCGCCGTTCGATGTAATCGCCGATCTTTTCATCCAGAAAGGCCGGGGCTTTGTTCTCCAGTGTGTTCTTCAACCCGCCGCCATCCACAAAGGGGGTCTTCTTCACAAAACGCACCATCGGCTGGACGGAATGGAACGGATAGAACTTGCCGTCCACCAGCGCGCCCAGGTCCGCGCCGCCGACCCCGAAAGCGTCCACCTTTCCGTCGAGTTCATTGTATTTCTGCGCGGCGGCTTCCATGTCGCCGTCTGTGCCAATTCGTTCGATGCTGACCTTTTCGCCCAGCAGTTCCACCTCCACCGACTTGTTGCGCCTGGACGAACCAATGCTTATGCTGACCGCTCTTTTCACGGAAATTTCTCCTCGAATGGAATGGGGCTATTATATACGGAATCGGGCTTGCCCCCGAAAGCGCGTCGGGACGACGGGAGTTCGATCAAACGCCTTTGGGACCGGTCGGAAGCGTGAAGAGGAAAGTGGATCCTTTTCCCGCCTCGCTCTCGACCCGGATCCTGCCTCCGTGAACCTCGACTATCCTCTTCACGAGAGCCAGGCCGATCCCTGTGCCGTCACCCTTCGCATCCAGTTTGTTGAACAAGCCGAAGATGCGTTCGTGATGTTCCGGTGGAATGCCGATCCCGTTATCGCGCACGTGGAAGAGCGGCTTGCCGTCCTCCTCGCCGTTCCATCCGATCTCGATGCGCGGGTCGGGTTGATCGCCCATGAACTTGGCGGCGTTATCCACCAGGTTTTGGATCACCTCGATCAGGCGGGGTCTGTCGCCGTAAACGGTCGGCATGCCGGCGTCCATGTGAACGGCGATGCCGCGTTCCATGATGCGTCCCTGCACGAGCGCCACCGCCTCGCGCGTCAATTCCTCGAACGGGATGTATTCCGATTCGTTGGCGGTACGCCCGACGCGCGAGAGTTCGAGCAGTTCGCTCAAAAGGCGCTGCATCGTGTCGGTGGCGTCAACGATGCGTTGTATGTCCGATTTCATGCGTTCGAGGTTGCCGCTCGACGCGTCCTGCTCGAGGTAGCCGAGGAAACCGCGGATGGTGAAGAGGGGCGATTTCAGGTCGTGGGAGACCGTATAGGCGAAGCGTTCGAGTTCGGCGTTCTTGGATTCCAGTTCGGAGATGAGATTCTGCCGGATGGCAAGATCAGATTGAAGGTCCGAATAGAGGCGGGCGTTTTCGAGCGCGATGGCGACCTGGTTGGCGTAGATCACAGCCAGTTCGGCGTGATGTTCATTGAACTGGTTCTTCCGCCGGCCGTCCAGCGCGATCAACCCGATGACATTGCCTTTCAATTTCAGCGGCACCGCCAGCCAGGAATTGATGTAGGTGTGCGGCGGCATTTGGAAATCGGGCAGTTCAGCCTGCACGTTGCCGTTCAATATGAAGGGGACCTCCCCCTTGAGGATCGGCAGGGCGGAATTGGTTTCGTCGGTCGCAAATTCCGGGTTCGAAGTATCGAACTCTTCCGGCAGGTTGCGCCCGCTTATGAATTTTTGCGCGTTGCCCTCCACACTCCAGATGGAGGCGCTGTCGTAGGGAACCACGAGTTGGATCTGGTCGAGGATGCGCTGGATGATCTCGGAAAATTCGAATGTGCCGACGATGCTTGCCAGGCTTTCGCGCAGGGTCTCGGATTCCTTGTTCTTCTCCTCCAATTCGTTGATGAATTTCTCGCGTTCCATCTCCACCCATTTGCGCTGCGAAATATCCCGCACGATCATCAGCGCCGTATGGGCTGAGTTCGGGATCACGCGGGCTTCCATGGCGCGGTAATCGTTTCCCATCCTCTGCTCGAACTCGAACACGTTCATGTGCCCGGTGGCGAGCGAACGTTCGATTGCGAAAAGGGTCTGCGAGGCGGCGGTTTCGGAAAGCACTTCATGAATCTGTTTGTCAATGAACTGGCTGGCTGGCATGGAGTCTTCCAAGCCCTTTGGAGGAATCATGTCCTTGACCAGCCCGTCCGGCGTAAGTTCGAGGATCATGTCCGGGACCGCTTCGAGCAGGATGCGGTTGCGAGATTCGCTCTCCTTCAGCGCGTCCATCGTCTGTTTTTGGGCGGTCGTGTCGTAGAACATCGAGAGGACGTGTTCCTCCTCCCCGATGTGGATGAGTTCATAAAAACTGATCATGTGTTTCCATCCCCCGTTTTTCGACCTGAAAGAATCATCAGAGTTGTAAAGCGTCCCCTTGCGCTTCAGTTTTTCGACGAACGCGGCTCTTTCTTCGAGATCGCTCCACAATCCCAATTCGACGGTCGTCCTGCCCAGCGTCGTTTCCGGCTCCAGTTCCAACAGGTCCCAATAGGCGTAGTTGGCTTCAAGAAGGCGGCCCTCCTCGAGGGTTGTGATGCAAATGGCGATCGGGCTGGAGTGAAAGATCTTCCTGAATTTTTCCTCGTTCTCGCGCAACGCGTTTTGCGCCTGCCGTCTTTCCGTCAATTCCCTCCGCGCCTCCTCGTACAAACGCGCGTTCTGGATCGCCAGCGAAACGAGGGAGGCGAACCGTTCGAGCAATGAAACCTGTTCGGAATCGAACCGCCTTCCGTTCTTCTCGCACAACAAAGCCAGAACGCCGATGACCTCCTCCCCGTATCTGAGCGGAAGACCGATGACGACGCGAATCTGGCTGGGAATCTTCGGGTCGCGGCGTTCCCAGCGGGAATAATCGCTTACGAATTGCGTTTCCCCCGTCGCCCACACGCGCCCTGTGACGCCCTCGTCCTTGTAAGTGAGGTGTCCCTCGTAGGGAGCGGGGATGCCCAGCCCAAGTTCCAATCGCAGGGCGGAACCGTCCGGCACGACGAGTTCGATCAGGGCATGTTGGGTATCCACCAGTTCGCACGCCCGCGTCAGGATGGATTCGAGCAGGGGGCGGAGTTCGAGGCGGTTGATGATCCCCAGCGTGGTCTCGTGGAGCGCGTTCAAATAACCCGCCTGCTGCTGGAGGAGGGCTTCCGTTTGCGCGCGCTTGCGGATCTCCGCGTCGCCTGCGGACAGCGATCTCCGAAGGATCTTGATGACGAAAAAAAGGACCAGCCACGCCAGGGAGAAATCGAGCGTCAGATTGAGGGCGGAGGCGTAGGGGTCCCTGCCGCCTTCGAGCTCGTTGAAATTGGCGGCTTCGAAATAACTGATCCCCCAAACGGCAAGGATGCTGGCGAGCAGATAGAAAAATGCCTCCGCCGTCCCAAGCAAAAGACCGGAAGCCAGCGTGATGGTCAGGTATCCAATGACCTGGCTTTCCCACGACTCGTGCGAGGTCCAAGCGAGGTAGGTCAGACCTGCCCATGCAATAAAGATCAACACGCGCGCGGTCGGGCGGAAATATCCCCGTTGAAGCGTCAGTCTGCTGAAAATGAACGCCAGGATCATAAACCCCATGTAGACGTGGGTATTGCTCACGAGGCTTTCGCCGCTGGCGGTTCGTATGCCGATGAAGGTCAACAGAACGGGAATACCCCAGTAGGTCGCCGCGTGAAGGATCAACCCCGTGCGGGCGTCCTCTTCGTTGGTTGTTGTGGGAGGGGAAAACAATCGTGCGAACCACTGACCTGCCATTTCACCTCATGCAGGCGGCATTATAAAGCAGGTCGTCGGTCTTCAAAGTTACAATGTTGTTAGAGGCGCAAAGCGGAGGTTTCCTCCCCTCGAACGTCATGGGGTGCAGGTGGCTTTGAAGTTCGCGCCGCCGCTTCGGTCGTTGGGGATCAGAACGTGCAGGTTCACCCAGTAATCGTTCGCGCCCGAAACGCTCACGACTCCGCGCACCTCTTTGTCGCCCGCCAATTCGAACAACAGCGCTTCCTCCGGGGAGACGTACCCATTGCTCGCCTCCCACCGCCACGTGACGATGGTCGGCCCGTTGGCTGTGATCTGCCCGATCACGGTAAACGTCTGCGGGAAGGCATTGCACCCCACATTCATCGCCACCGGGTCAACCTGGACCCGGATGTTGGTCACGCCGATTTCGGGCGGACCCACCACCGGAAGCGACTCGGCGCTCCCCGTCACGACGACGAACTCAGCCGAAAGCCAGCAATTGGAGGACGGGTCGCTGGGGTTCTTCACGTACCACCACGTTTCGTCCGCGTTCTTTCCGATCACCTCCGCCTGCCTGCCTGCGATCAACGCGCCGACGATGGCGTAGGAGATCTCCGGTCCGAAGCGGCAGTTGACCGGCTGGTCCCTGGGCGCCACGAGGATCAGGCTGGAGGTGGGCGTGGGCGCGCGCGTAGGCGTGTCAATGGCGAGGAGGGTTTCGATGGGGATGAGCGTCGGCGTGGAAAAGGCTGTTGTGGGCGAAGCAGGCATCGGCGTGGAATGAGGCGTGGCGGTCGGCTCCAGCGCGGTCAGGTTGCAGGATGTCAGGATCGAGGCAAGAACCAAAATCCAAAGTCGGCTTTTCATTTGTCCTCCTTGGTCTCATCTTAATCACGAGGACTGCGATTCGCAATAGCCCTTTGGGTCAAACGAGGCGTTCGAAACTATGATATAATTTTAGAACATTTATTCGGTTTAACGAAAGGAGCCTGTGATGAGCAAAAAGGTGATGGTCTTCGTTGGAACGAGCAAGGGCGGTTTTATCTTCGAGAGCGATGAGAAGCGCAAGAAGTGGCAGGCGAGCGACATTCTGTTTAAAGGCTGGAACGTGATGCACATGCAGTTGGACCCGCGCGACAACCGCCTGCACGCGGCGACGAGTCACTTCGTCTACGGTCCGACCACCCACCATTCAGACGACTTCGGAAAGACGTGGACGCAGGCGAAGGTCTCGCCGATGCTTTCGCGTCCATCTAGATCGGGCAGACCCGCCAGCACGGTGGAGGAGGCGTTCCGCTCCGAGGGAGGCGAGGATATCAAGGACAAGCCGGAAAAAATGCACAAGGTCTGGAACATCAAGCCCGGCCGGGTGGATGAGCCGAATGTGTTATATGCCGGTGCGCAGCCTGCTTCGTTGTTCGTCTCCAAAGACCGCGGCGAGACGTGGGAGTTGAACGAGGCTTTGTACGACCATCCCCAACGCGGAGAATGGAATCCCGGCGCGGGAGGCTTGTGCCTGCACACGATCCTTTTGGATCCAACCAACCTGAACCGCATGTACATCGCGGTCTCGGCGGCGGGTTGTTATCGCACCGACGACGGCGGAAAAACCTGGGCGCCTCACAATAAAAACGTACTTGCGGATTTCATGCCGAACAAGTTCCCGGAGTTTGGTCAGTGCGTGCATAAGATGGCGATGCATCCCTCCACGCCGAATGTGATCTATCAACAGAATCACTGCGGTGTGTATCGAAGCGACAACGCGGGCGAGGATTGGATTGACCTCGGCGAGGGGAAACTGCCCACGCGATTCGGTTTTCCCATCGCGGTCCATCCCACAGACCCGCGCACGATCTACGTTGTCCTCGAAGAAAGCCAGGAGTATCATATAAGCGTGGACGGACGCCTGGCGGTCTGGCGCAGCCGCGACGCGGGCGACATGTGGCAAAGACTCACGAACGGTTTGCCCGAACGCTCGCACGTGAATGTTTTACGCGAGGCAATGGGCACGGATTCGTTCGAGAATGCGGGCATTTACTTCGGCACGAACACGGGTCAGTTGTTCTACACGCGCGATTCGGGAGAGAGTTGGGAACTGCTGGCGGATTTCCTGCCGCCGATCCAATCGGTGGAGGCGGCGGTGGGATGAGAGATTGGTAGGACGAGATTAATCTCGTCCTACTCTATTATGGCTGCAAACACGCGGGAATCGAATCGCTCGATCCGCTTGGATTCTGCGTCGTCCCATTCTCGTCATAGATCTTCACGAATTGCACTTCGGGGAATTGTTTGAGGTTGAGCATCAACAGGTCTGCGATGGTGTAGGTTGCGCCGGCGCGGTCGCAGGTTCCCGTGAGATAAACGTGCGCAACGCCGTTCGTCAATTCGAAGCGACTGTAACCGGTGAAGCCGTTGTAGAGCGCGATCCAGCCGTAGGAGTTCCGCTCTTGCGCGCCGGGACCCTTGAAGTATTCATCCAGCGCTGTGCCGATTAGGTTGTTCGTGCGCGCCCAACGGACTCCGGCGCGTTCGAACGGCGGGATGTTATTTTCATACGCATACCTGCCCACAAAATACACGTTGACCAACCTCCATTGAGGCGTGGAGGTGGGCGGACGCGTGTTCGTGGGGATCGGTATCCGCGTGGGAGTGCGGGTCGAGGTTGGCGTGACGGTTGCCGTTGGCGGAGGCGTGAAGACTTCGGACAGACATAACGGCTCGGAGTCGCCCGCTCCAGTTGGGTTTTGGGTCTGCCCGTTCGCGTCGTAGATCTTCACAGACTGGATCTCGGGGAATTGTTCGAGGTTCAAGTTGATGAGGTCGGCGATGTTGAAATCTTTCCCTTCCGATACACATACACCCGTGAGATAAACGAGCGCGACATTGTTGCTCACTTCCAGCCTGCTGTAACCGGTGAACCCGTTATAGACGCCGATCCAGCCGTAGGAATAGCGTTCGGTCGAGCCGGGACCTTTGAAGAATTCATTCAATGCAGTTTCATAGACCGCGTCCGAGCGCGACCAGCGAACGCCCGCGCGCTCGATGGGAGGCGCGTCCGCTTCATAGCGAATGCGGCTCGCAAAATAAACGCTGATGAGCCGATAGCGGGGCGTGGCGGTGGGTCGAAGCGTCCGGGTGGGGGTCGGCGTGAACGTTGGCGGCGGAGTATAGACTTTGGACAGACAGAGCGGTTCCGAGTCGCTTTGCCCGTTCGGGTTTTGAGTCTGCCCATTCGCATCGTAGATCTTGACGAACTGCACTTCGGGGAACTGTTTGAGATTCAAGCGCAGCAGGTCGGCGATGTTGAAGTCTTTCCCATCGGGCGCGCACACGCCTATAAGGTAAACGTGCGCGACGCCACCCGTCACTTCCAATTTGCTGTAACCGGTGAATCCGTTATTGACCGCGATCCAGCCGTAGGAATAGCGTTCGGTCGCGCCGGGACCTTTGAAATATTCATCGAGCGCGGTCCGGAGCAGCGCGTTCGTGCGCGCCCAGCGGACCCCGGCGCGTTCGATGGGCAAGGTGTTTGTTTCGTAAGCCGGGCGGCTGGCAAAGTACACGTCAATGAGACGATACAGCGGCGTCGGGGTCGGTCGGCGCGTGTGCGTGGAGGTGACGGTCGGTGTGGCGGAGGGCGTGCGCGTGCCGGTGGGCGTGCGGGTCGGGGTTCCGGTGTTTGTGGGCGTTCGCGTGACGGTCGGGGTTGGGGTTCTCGTGGGGGTGCGCGTGATCGTCGGCGTCGGCGTGATGGTCGGCGTTGGAGTCCGCGAAGCGGTCGGGGTGAGGGTGGGAGTCGTCGAAGGCGTGACAGTTACAGGTCCGGAGGGAGTCGGGGTTGGGTCCCCTTGAAAGACGAATCGGACCGCGTCCGCGCCGAGGTCCAAATCCGCGATGCCTGTGGATTCATCCTGTGTGCGATTCGAAAGTTCGACGTATTCGCCTCCCGCGCCTGTGAAGTTGTACCTGCCGACATAAACCCATCCATCGCTGACGTAGTACGGATTCGGGAAGACAGCCTGGTTGACGACGACCTGGTCGCTTCTGTCCGCGTGACGAATGGTGTAAACCGCTCCCTGGCTCGTGGCTTTGATGGCGGGGATGCGGACGTAGACCGAGTAGATACCCGCTCGTGAACCCTGCGGGAACGCCCATTGACCCGAACACGTGGCTGAGGTGTTGCGCGGCTTGACGTGACTCATGCGTCCGTTCGTGGCGCTGCCGGTGTTGGTCTGCGCCCAACAGCCGGAGGGGTTTTCATCGAACTCCAGCGAGCCGTCGTCCACGATGATGCCGCCGGAAGGACGGGGCGGATAATCGAGCGGTTGGCCCGAGGGATACACCTGCGAGCGGTAATACACGAGCGACGGATAGGCGACCCACAACGATTCCTTTTGCTGAGGCGCCCAGGGACTCGATCCGCTTCCCTTCCAGCCATACGGGTCCACCGACCTGCCGGACGGGTCGCGCACGAGGAAATGCAGGTGAGGTCCCGAGGAGTTGCCGGTCGTGCCGCTGATGCCAAGCGTTTCGCCATGCGGGAGGAACGTACAGCCCGGCGTGGAGCAAGCCTGCACCGCGACGGAACTCATGTGACCGTAATAGGTGTTGTATCCGTTCGAGTGGCGCAGGCGGACGTAGATGCCGAGGTTGATCTTGTGATTTTGCGGGTCCCACCAGCCCGCGTACACGACCTGGTTCGCGTCCGCAGCGGCGTAAATGGGACGATACGAGATGCCGTAATCCACGCCGTCGTGACCGTCGTAATACAACCAGTCGCCGAGTCCGTAGGACCAGTAGCCGCCGCTCCCGGCGTTGCAGATTCCGCTTTGTGGCGGGGGCGTGCCGGGCGGCGCAGGGACGGGACAATTTTTATTCGCCACGTCGCCCGTGAATGCCATGACACTGTTGTCGTAGGTGTAGTTGGGAGACGAATGATCGAAGATGGATTCCTGCGAAGCCGAACCGGGATACGGAGGATATAAAAACGGCGCGACCGTTTGCGCCTCGGGCGCGTCCGATCTTTCAGCCGACGCGCCGCGCACGCCCAGCAAGACGACGCTGAACAGGAGGAGTGTGAGGGCGTGTTCGAGAGGGCGGGTCACGATTGAATTTTATCCTCACTTGGATGAGGCGGCTTCGGGCTTGGTCTCGATACGGGCGAGAAGATCACTCGCCCCACTCGACCACCAGCCATCCAATGACGCGGTTAGGGCTGGGGTGTGGCTTGGGAAACGGGAACAGACCGCAGCGTGGTGACGACCGTCGTCGCGTCCGCGAGACATTCATCCGCCTGTTCCTGAAACGAGACCTCGAACGCGGTGACGATCGTCCCGTCGCCGCCGGTGTAGGTCACGAATTTTCTGACTCCATTTTCGAACGCGGTTCCCACATAAAACGTCAGTTTGTCCGCATACAAAATATCCTGCTCCACCGAAACGTTCGCGGGCAGCCCGCGCCCCGCTGTGACCGAGATCACGCAATAGGGAATCCCGCGATGACCGAGCGCGGGATAGCCGAACTGATCCTCGGTCAACGCCCAAACGTCGGGGTCGTACATCACGCGAAAAGCAAAGCCGGGCTGCGAATCGCCGAGGTAGGTCGGCGTGCCGTCCCAGGGGAGCAGCGCAGGCGCGTTGGGAATCTCGGTCGGCAGTTTGAGGGGAGGCAATGGGGTTTCGGTTGGGACGACGGTCGGCGTGGAGGTGGGTTCGGGCGTGAAGGTCTGCGCGGGTTCGAGGGTCGGCGTGTTTTCCGCGAGAAAAGACTGCGTGGGCGACTCGATCACGACAGGCTCTTCGGTGATGGTGGGAGCCGCGCCGCCGCACGACGAAAGGATCAATGCTGCGATCGGGAGGATGAGGATTCGCCGAAACATCCGGGCTCGCTTTCCATGATTTGGACTCGGGCGGCTTACCGCCGAAACTACGGGAGCAAGCTCCCTGATTCCAAAGCACGCATCCACGCGGGACAGCAGGCTGATTCAGCCACGAGAGGCTCGATCTCGCCCGATTCCAGGTCCGCGAGGAACACGGTCATTCTACCATCTACGACCGCGTTGAACGCCAGAGTGTTCCCGCCCGGCGACCAGTGCGGAGTCTCGACGCGCCCATTCTCGAAGCGAGTGATTTGAGTTAACCTTCCGCCATCCACTTCGATTATATAAATATTGCTGAGCAACGCCTCGCTCGATTGATCCGCATTTTCGTCGTCGGGATTCTCACGGACGACGAACGCGATCCGCGTCCCATCCGGCGACCAGTTCGCCGCGTAGCCATGACCGGCATCCGCGTCGGCGAGTTTGCGCGCCTTCGAGTCGTCCAGGTTCATTACCCACAACTCCCCCACCGTGAAGGGAGTCTGTGCATCGGGGATTTTGATGAAGGCGATCCGCCCGCCATCGGGAGAAAAACGAGCGAAGGAAATGTAGTTGTTTGGATCGGCGTATAACAATTGTTGCGTGTTGCGTGGGTCGTGCTGCGCGAGCCAGAGTTCACTACCGTAGCCGAGCCCGCGTGAGAATGTGAAGGTGAAGTCGCGCGAGGCGGGTTTGGCGGCGAGGTCATACGTGAATTCGCTGATCGCAAGCGCGTCCTGCGGGCCGCTGACGAAGACGCGGACAATGCGCGGATTCGTCAGCGAGTCCACTTTGAGGTATGCGGCGAGACCGTCGCTTTGCCAGGCGAGGAAATGGCTGTCAGTGGAGGGAAAAGGCAGGGTGATCGCGGCAGTTTGGGAGCCTGCACTGAGCGCAGTCGAAGTGTCCAGGAAAAGAACCGACTGCCCGTTGGGACAACTCAACTCGATCGCCAGGAGCGATCCCGTCGGCGCGGGGAACGTATCGTACAGTCCGCAATTTACCGGATAGGAAAATGGAATTTCCCTTGTGACTTGAAAGTCTCCGGAAAAACCGACGAAGGCGGGAACCTCGAAACGGTAGAGGAAGAAGGTCGGTTGGGAGGACGGTTTGGGTGTGGAGGGAAGGTTGGGGACGCAAGAGGAAAGAAGGAGGAAAGAAAGCAGAAAGTGGATGGCAGGGAGCGGGCGTTTCGGCGGCATGTGTGAATTATCCCAACGAGAGAGTTATAATCGCCGGTAATCGTAAATCGTCAATCGCAAATCGTCAATCGTAAATTGGAGGACCATGCACATACTCGTAACCAACGACGACGGCGTACATGCGCCGGGACTGCTCGCCCTCGCGCAGGAAATGCGCAAACTCGGCAAAGTGACGGTCTTCGCGCCGGACAAGAACTGGTCGGCTTCGGGGCACGTGAAGACGATGGAGCGCCCGCTGCGCGTGATCGAAACGGCTCTCGCGGACGGGACGCCTGCCTTCGCTTCGGACGGCGCGCCCTCCGATTGCGTTGCCATCCCGCTGCTCGGATTCATCGAGGAGGATATTGACCTGGTGGTTTCGGGCATCAACCCGTATGCCAACATCGGACATGACATCACCTACTCGGGTACCGTCACCGCGGCGATGGAGGCGGTCATCGCGGGCGTGAAAGGCATCGCGGTCTCGTTGAATTCGCCCGAGGGACACAAGGGTCCCCTGGATTATTCCACCGCCGCCATCGTCGCCCGCCGCGTGTCGGAGAAGGTCATCGAGAAAAGCCTGCCCAAGGATGTGGTTCTGAACGTCAACGTCCCATATCGGAGAGAGACGGAGCTGGCAGGCTACATGGTCACGCGCCAGGGATTGCGCGTGTATCGCGACGCGCTGGACGCGCGTATTGATCCGCGCGGGAAGCCGTATTTCTGGATCGGCGGCGAGGCGCCCACCGGCGTATTCGAAGATGGCACGGATTTCGGCGCGCTGGAGGACGGCTATGTGTCCATCACGCCGCTGCAATTGGATTTGACGAGTTACAGGGCTTTGGATGTGTTGAGGAAATGGGAGTTTTGACCCCCCTCCGTCCCGCAAAACGGGACACCTCCCCCAAATCCGGCTGGAGTTCGTCGGATTTGGGGGAGGCAGGGTGGGGGTCGGGAGGGAACATGGACGTTTCAAAATTTACTCCGAAGCAGTTGAACACCCTGCGCAGGGTGTTCCATGCGATGAACCCTTTCATGGTGTTCATGCTGCGAATCGGCTTGGGGCGGACGATGAATATCATGCCATCGGTGAGCGGGCGGATCATGGTCATCGAGCATCGCGGGCGCAAAAGCGGAAAGAAGTACCTCACGCCGGTCAACTATGCACTCGTTGACGGCGAGGTCTATTGCACGGCGGGTTTTGGCTCGGTCTCGGATTGGTACAAGAACATCATGGCGAATCCGCAGGTTGTGTTACGGCTTCCCGAGGGAAAACGTAAGGCACGCGCGGAGGATGTCACTGATTCGCCGCGTCGCGTATTCCTGATGAGACAGGTCATCATCGGATCGGGGTTTGCCGGTCCGTTGTTCGGGGTGGATCAGAGGAAGTTGAACGACGAGCAATTGGATGCTGTCACGAAGGAATATCGGTTGGTTCATTTTATAATGGAACCTGGCAAAGAATAATCGGACGCGGACGAGCGCGGATGAACGCGGAGGTTTGAAACATGATTGACGAACCAACTAAACTCAAGCACAGCGATATCACCGACAAAATTTTGCACGCGTTCTATAAAGTAGTGTATCCGCAACTGGGTTATGGGTTTCTCGAAAAGGTGTATGAAAATGCGCTGGTTATCGCGTTGACCGCAATGGGCTTGAAGGTGCAACAGCAGGTTAAGATCGCGGTGTATTTTCAAGAGCAGGTCGTTGGCGAATACTTCGCCGATCTTCTGGTGGAAGATGTAGTGATTGTCGAGATCAAAGCAGTCTCCCGCCTCCTGGCAGAACACGAAGCGCAACTTCTAAACTATCTGCGCGCCACACCTTATGAGGTCGGACTATTGCTCAACTTCGGACCCAAACCTCAATTCAT
>SZPG01000023.1 GCA_030263595.1 Chloroflexi bacterium CFX6 | reverse complement strand
GGATAGTAGGTCACTGTTCTCGTGACCGTCCCGCCGGGGGATTTATCTATTTCGTAGACTCCGCCGATGTAGAGGGTTCTGCTCAAATCAGGGTTGATCTTTTTCACGAGATTACCGTCGCCGTCGTACACGAATTGCGTGGTTTCCAGGATGGTCCCGCCCGCGCAGGTTCCATTCATCTTATGCACTGCGGAAAGCAGGTTCTCGAAATTATAGTCCTGTTTGTACGTGACGCCATCCTCCACGCGGCAAGTCATATTGCCGTTGGGATCGTACTGATAACTGCTCACTGACGACTGATCACTGACCGAAGTCACCGCGTGGACGTGGGCGGGGTCGTCGTAGTGGTAGAGGGTCGGGTTGGAGGGAGGCAGAGGCAGGCTGAGGTCCGCGTAGGAACGTCCCTGTCCGCTGTTGTAGAGCCAGGCGCGCTCGTTGGCGCTCAGAATTCGTTTGTAGAAGACGACCTCGTCCGCGCGCATGTTGGAATACACAGTGGATGAAACCATGAATCCCACCCCGATGGTTATATCCGCGGCGCTGTCGTATATGCCGCTGGAGTAGTCCAGGGAAGAAACAACGCCGTTATCCACCTGAATCCTGATCTTGTTCGCCGCCGCATCGTGCCACGCGCACACGTAATACCATTGATTGACGCTCGGATTGCCGCCTCCCCAAACCACTGCGGGCAGGCTGTTATTCGTGCCGTCCGGGGAAACCTGCAATACGAAGTTGTCCCAAACGGTGCTGTAAATGACCTGATACGACCTGTTATTCGTGGTCGCATCCCATTGCGCGAACAGGCGATAGTTGTCGTTCTTGTCCTTGAGATAATACCAGCCGCAGACCGTGAAGTTTACATCCCCCGCAGAGAGACCCGCGTTCTCCGGCGCGCTGAGATATTCCGCATTCGCCGAGGCAAGATCGGCGGCGTTCCCCTGTTTGCCGCTGGTGGAGGTTACCGTGTTGTTATCGGCAAGGTGATTCGTACCGTGACCGTCGCTGCGTGCGCTGCTCGTTTCGTTCAGGCTCCACCATGAGACGAGTTCGTTCGTGCCTGGCGGCGGGGTGAGTTCGTTGTAAGCGCGTCCCTGTCCGCTGTTGTAGAGCCAGGCGCGCTCGGCGGGAGAAAGCAGGCGCTTGAAATAGATCACCTCGTCAATCCCACCGTCCCAGTAATTGCCGATGCTCCCATTCCAATCGCGCGCCCCCACCATGAAAGCCGAGTTTCCCGCGCCGTCCCGGTTTTCATTGCTCGCCCACGTTGCGCTGCCGGGAGCGCCGTTGTTGACGTTCACGTAGACCGTCCGGTTGGCTTTATCCGTCCAGCCTTCCACGTACGCCCATTGCCCATACGGGAGGGTGGTCGTGGAAGTGGCGAAGGTGGATGCAGTCCCCGTCGCATCGTAGACGACGAATTCCACGACCCCGGAAGGCTGAAGGCGGATATTGAACTCCTTGTTATTTGTCCCCAGTTTGGAAACAACGTTCGGATTTGCGACGATCGTATCCTCGACTTTGACCCACGCGCCGATGTAGATGTCGCTGGCAGCCATTTCCAGTTGTGTGGAAGAGGGGAGATTCAAATATTCGAGGTTGTCTTTTTCGAAGTCGGCGGCATTGCCCTGCACGCCGGTGAAACTTCCAACCGTGTTGATGTCGGTCAGGTGATTGGTTGAATCGCTGTCGTAGCGCGTCCCGCCGGTCTCGTCCAGGCTCCACCAGGCGGCCAGTCCTTCGACGGATACGCCCGGGTTCGGGGGGGCATCGCCCTGGCTGGTGATATTGCCGATGGGCGAGTAGGTGTAACTGCGATTATCCGACCCGCCTCCGCCCGTCAGGCGGTCGAGTTCGTCGTAAGTGTAAACGAGTGTTTCGCCCTGTGTGGCGTCCCCGACCTGGCTGATGTTCCCGTTCGGCTGGTAGGAATACGAAAGGTTCAGCCGCGTGTTGGAGGGAGTCGTATTGATGCAGGATTGCAAGGTTCCCGGGTATACCCGCAGATTAGACAGGCGTAATGTGTTCGCTTCGTAACAGGATTGTTGGCGCAAGCCGTTGCCGAGCAATTGGTCGGTCGCCTGCCCGGCGGCGTTGTAATGGATTTGGGACACGTAAGAATTTATCCCGCTCAAACCGGAGAGCGCGCCCATGGCGTTATAGGAGTAATTGAGCAATTCACCGCTGGGCAGGGTTTGGGTGAGCGGTCTGCCGAAGGCGTCGAAGGCGCCGCTGGTTGTGTAATTTGCGCCTTCGATATTGCGCGTCTCGTATATCGGTTGACCGAGCGCGTTGTAATTCCATGTCGTCGTGCCGCTGGCATCCTCCATCCCGGTGCGGCGTCCCAGTCCGTTCGTTCCCTGGTCGTAATAATATTTGATGGCGTATCCGTTATAGCCCGGGTCGTCGGGAGGTGGGTAGGTATCCGGGTTCACCGGTCCCGGCGCGTAGATCTTGCCGATGAGGCGGTTGAGGTCGTCGTAATACAGGTTGACCGCCTGCCGCTTGGCGTCAATTTGCACAATGAGGTTGCCGAATGGATCGTAGCGGTAACGCCAGTTTCCCATGTCCGGATCGTTCATCTCGATCTTCCGCCCGAAGCCGTCGTAAATGATGAAGGTCTGGTTGCCCGCCGCGTCGGTAACGGTCCTGAGCAGGTCGCGTTCGTCGTATTGATATGTCGTCGTGGCGTACAGTACGTATGTGCCGGCGCTGTCCCCTGTATACTCCTCCACCTTGATCAATCGTCCGAAGGCATCGTTCTCCTGCGTCTTTTTGTGACCGTTGCGGTCAATACTTGTGGTGCGC
The DNA here is from genome assembly GCA_030263595.1 of Chloroflexi bacterium CFX6. GTDB lineage: Bacteria > Chloroflexota > Anaerolineae > Anaerolineales > Villigracilaceae > Defluviilinea. Next base: position 40,790 of record SZPG01000023.1, on the reverse strand, counting down.
AGGCCCGAGTAGACGAAATTCTCCTGGGCGCCGTCCGGATATGTGACGCGGGTTGGTCTGCGAAGCGCATCGTAATCGGTGATGGAAGACGGAATAGCGCCCCAAACAGGCGCGTTGTAGGTCCCGCCCGTCCCGTTCCATGTGCGCGGCAGGCTCCTGTGCCTGGGGAGACCCACAGCATCCCACATCGTATCGGTCAGAACCCAAACGCCGCTCGTCTCATACGGACCCTGGGTCTGTACCACCCGCCCCAGGCCGTCCATAATCTGCCACGCAATGCGATAATCGTTGATGGTTTCATCCCACATCTCCATCTTGATCGCGAACGGCGCGCTCACGGGAGGCGTGGGATAGGTGTATTTGACGTTCGCCTGGGCATAACCGGGATATTTGATCGTCGTCACGCGTCCCAAGCCGTCATACGTTGTTGCGGTCGTGTTGCCGTTCGGGTCGGTAACGGAGATCGGCACGCCCTTGCCAAAATTGTAGTTCGTCTCGGTCTCGTGTCCCAGCGGGTTTTGCGTCCAGATAGGGTAGGTTTCCAGCGCGTCATAATCCACAAAGGAGGAACGATACCCCCCGCCCGGTAGATTATTAATCGAGCCATACTCTTCATACTGGCGCGTTTCGATCACGTTTCCATAATCGTCGTACACGTATTTTGTGTCAATCGTTTGCGAGCCGTTCACGGCGCGGCTCAGGTCGGGTTTGTTCGTCGTGGGCGAACCCGCGCCTGGCAAGTTGCCGTCGTAGCCGTATTGCTGTTCGGAAAGCACAGCCCCGTTTGCATCTCTGACGGTGCGATATTGCAGGAGGGCGACGTTTGACGCGCTCGAAAAATATGGCTATAATGTAGCCAGAATGAAATACGAGATCATCTTTGCGCCCGAAGCCATTGAAGACCTGCATAGATTGAAAGCCAATCTCCGTTCTGTTGTTCGGGATGCGATAGAAGATCACTTGCGGCGCGAACCGACGAAAACGTCCAGGAGCCGAATCAAACGTCTCAGAGGGATGCGTCAGCCGCAGTATCGCTTGCGGGTCGAAGATGTGCGAATATTCTACGATGTCACCGAAGAGGCTGTTGAAATCCTGGCGATTGTCCACAAGGATGATGCCGATCAATGGCTCGACGAGTTAGGAGCGCCTGATGAAGACAGTAGCGTTGAATGAGATCAAGGACGAATTGTCCAAATACCTTCACCTGGCAGAGAAGGAGGCGATTGTTATTACACGGCATGGCAAACCTGCCGGTGTGCTGGTCGGATTCGCGTCCGAAGACGATTGGTTCGAGTATCGGCTTGAGCACGACCCTCGTTTTCTGGCGCGGATCGAGCGCGCGCGCCAGAACCTGCGGGAAGGGCGAGGCGTCAGGTTTGAAGATGTCAGGTAGATAAGGAGATTTACATGCCAGGGTCGTATAGCCCGCTGAGAAGGTGATCTCGCCAATTGGATGCGGCCCGTTTGATACGTCGTGCAATTCTTGAATTGTTCCCTCTCCCCAAGCGCCGTTGCTGCGCGGTTTATGTCTTAAAGTGACATATGGCACTTGTCGCGGCAGCCCGTTTGATTATGATGGGAATGGAATATGTAGGGCATTGCGTCCTGCAAGGAAGCCATGACGTCGCCTCCGGTCATACATCCACACGGGGAGGGAGACTCGGTCGCCCCGATAAGATTTTCCAGCCATGAAGATATTGCCTGGTTGCGCGATCGCGCGGGCATTTTTATTTTCGACGCCCGTCGCCGGAAATACTGGCTGGTGGCTGGGTTGGATGCGGACCTCTGGGACTGGCTCGCGCTTGGACATCCGCTCGACCTGATGGTAAAACGCCTCGCTTTGATGACAGACCAGGGGGAGGACGCGGCAAAGCAAGCGCTATTCCGTTTTTTTCGATACCTGGTTCAAGAGGGGATTTGGATGGAGACGCGCTGATCCATGCCGAACCTGATGTTGACAAGTCGCTGCAACATAAAATGCGATTTCTGTTTTGCCGTTGACGTGATATCGGAAACGCCGACCGCCTGTTCGAACGCTTCCTTCGGCGTATTCCAGGCGTACATTGATCTCCTCGACCGGGCTGGGTTGGATCAAGCCCGGTTGTTGGGCGGCGAGCCAACCCTTCACCCTGAATTTTCCGGGTTTCTGGAATACGCGCGATCGCGCGGCAAGAAGATACTGGTTTTTACAAACGGGTTGATCCCCAAGCCCGCCATGCTCGCGTTGATGAAAATCCCGCCAGCCGAGTGTACGGCGCTTGTCAACCTGGCATCGGGGGATGCTTCGCCCGCAGCGCGGCGCCGACAGGAATTTGCGCTTGCCAAACTTGGACAGCGCGCCTGCCCGGGATACACGATCTCCCGCATGGATCACCCCGACCTGGCGCGACTGCTCGATCTGATCGATCAAACGGGCTGCCAGCGCTGCCTGCGAATTGCCATGGCGCAGCCTTCGGGCGGCGGCAACAAATTCATACGCCCGAAACACTACCGCCGGGTCGCGCAACGCGTTCTCGCGCTGGCTTCGGAGGCGGGCAGGCGCGGGATTCGCGTGGAATTCGATTGCGGCTTCGTCCGTTGCATGTTTACGAACGACGAAATCGAGACGTTGCGGGAAAGCGGCGCGTCGGTCGCATGGCATTGCAGCCCCGTCTGGGATATCACCCCGCAGGCTGCCGCGTTCCCGTGCTTTGCGCTGGCGGAACGATTGCGGATACCGCAGGGTCTGGATCGCAGCCTGGAGGGGTTGCAAAGTGAATTCGATTCGACGTTATCAATCCTGCGGGTGGCGGGAGTATATCCAGAGTGCAGTTCGTGTGAAGTGAGGGCAGTGGGCGGATGTTCGGGCGGATGCCTGGCTGTGGCATTGAGGCGGTTGCGCGCTACGCCGGTAACTCACACGTTGAGCGCCGCGGAAGCGGCGGCGTTCCTGAATTTGTAAACCCCAAATCAGAGAAGGAGAATATCCCATGAGCATCGAGAAGGACAAGGAAACCAGCCAATCGCCTGAGGTCTTCGACCTGAAAAGGAACGGAAGGAGTTTTCGAGTTTCGCGAAGAACCTTCCTGAAAGTCACCGGCTCCATTGCGGCGGCTTCGCTTTCGGGGTGCGTTGGGCAATCGTCGGATGGAGGTCCCTTTGCCAAGCCTCCCACGCCCACGGAAACAGAAACGCCCGCGCCGACGCGCACTCCCACCCGCACGCCCACCTCCACGCGCACGCCCAGCAAGACGCCGACTCCCACAAAGGTGCCGGTGACCGCCTCCATCCGCACTCAGGGAGCGCGCCTGCGGCTGGGTCCAAGCACCGAGACGATGATGATCGGCGCGCTGGCGATCAATGTCGTCGTTACGATCGTCGGGAAACTGGCGGATGCGAGCTGGTTTCAGGTCAAGGTGAAACTCGCAGACCTGCCATCCTTGAAGGATGCCCCCATCGCGAAAAAAGGGGAGGACGTGGTGGGCTGGATTCGGGCGGATCTGTTGGAACTCCTGACGGGTTCGCTGGACGACGTTCCGGTGGTGCAGGCGCCGCCGACGCCCACGCCCCTGCCGAACAAGAAACCCTCCGGCGATCAAGGCATCACCTACAAATACACCGATCTTTACGGCAACACATACACGTTCACCCTGCCTTGCGGCGCGCAGATCCCTGCGGGAGCCGTTTGCACGTGCAATTGCGTCTCGCTTTGCAGTTGCGTCGGTTACGTCGCGCCGTGCAGTTGCGACAGTTACAGCCCCGGCACCATCTGCACCTGCGACCTGGTGACCTACTGGTATCCGAACTGACAACCGCATGGAATTGGAGATCATCCCATTGAACCTGGAAGGACAGGAGGACGACGCCTTCCTGATCTATCGTCCTCTCGTTCGGCTGGGGTTTGTGGGAAATGCAGCCATGGTGGAACTGGCGCGGCGCGTCGGCCGGGATCCCGCCCGGTTTGCCGCGCAGGCTCAAGGTCGGGATGGAAGCGTTGCGTTCCTCTCGCGGGTCGGATTCCTGGAACCGGATCCGGATGTCCCGCTGGAAAATCCGCCTCCATCCACTGCGGTGCTCCTGCTGACCAACCGATGCCAATTGCGTTGTGTGTATTGTTATGCCGCGGCCGGGGAGTTTGCTCCAAGACAATTGAAAGTCTCGACCGGTAAAACGGCGATTGATTACGTTTGCGGGCAGGCGGAACGGATGAACCAGCCGCGCTTTCAGGTGGATTTCCACGGGGGCGGCGAACCCACCATCGAATGGAAGACGCTGAAGGAATTGACGGAATACGCGCGCGGCAAACCCCTGCCTTCGAAGATCAGCGTCACGAGCAATGCGGTCTGGTCCGAGTCGCAATGCGGATGGCTGGCGGAACACATGGACGTCATCAGCGTTTCGATGGACGGTTCGTCCTTCACGCAGGATCGCCAGCGTCCGATGGCGAACGGCAATCCGTCCTCGCCCGTTGTGATGCGTAATTTGCGCACACTCGATGAACGGAAGATCGCGTACGGCATTCGCATGACAGCCTGCGCGCCCTGGGAGAAATTGGCGGACGACGTTCGCTTCATCCTGGAGAACACGGCATGTCGGACCATGCAGGTCGAACCCGCATTCAACGACCAGCGCGGCGAGCATCGCCAGCCGGGGCGGGACGAGGAGCGATCCTTCGTCGAGGCGTTCATTGACGCTTACAACCTTGCGTTGGATCGTCAGGCGAGTCTTTATTACTCCGGGGCGCGCCCAAACGTTGTGACCCGCGCTTTCTGTTCGGCTCCCTATCATGCCCTGGTCGTCAATCCCGACGACGAGATCGTCGCCTGCTATGAGATCGCCAGCGATCGCCATCCACTGGCGGGCATCGCCACATTTGGCTGCATTCAGGATGGAAAGGTCGAGATTGACCCGGTCAAACGCAAACGCCTGCACGACCTGTTGGCTCAGCGTTTGGAGTCGTGCCGGTCCTGTTTTTGCCGATGGAATTGCGCCGGGGATTGCTTCACCCGCGCCTTTGGGATCGGGGAGCAGGCGCATCTTGCCAAGACCCGGCGCTGCGACCTCAACCGGGAGATTTCCCTGCACATGATCCTCGGGCTTATCGAACGGCAGGGCGGCGTCTGGCAGGGGGCGGCGCGCATGGACGAAAAATATGGATAAGGAGTTCCCGATCCATCCGTTGGAGACCTTCCCGCGGCGCGAACTTTTCGCCGGAATGAGCCGCAGAAGTTTCTTCACGACTATTGCCGCCGAACTCAAATTACGCGCGGGTCGAGCGGAAGGCGCCAACGCCGTCAAAATTCCCACCCTCGGGATCATGGAAGACAACCGGCTGATGGATTTCATTCCGCGCCTCCTGCCCGGATGCGAGATCGAAATACGCGGCGGGGAAGTTTGGGGAAGATTGGCACATTGGTCGTCGGCGAACTTTTTGTTCAGGATGGATCGCCTGACCACGTTTTGTTTCAATCAAGTGAACGGACAGAACAACCTGAAGGAGATCGCCCAGGCGGTCGCGGCGGAGATGGGTTTGCCGTTCGAACGCGCCTTTGCCTTGACGCGCGGGATGTTCCTGACGCTCGTGCGCGCCGGCGTATGTCTGCCGGCCAATAATCCTCTCCTCGGGTGACGCGGTGGACTTCTTCCCCCTGCCATGCGCTTCGGGACCTCTCTTTCGCCTGCGAGGCGACGATTTCAACTTGTACTACGCCCCGGGCTATCTCCTGCGCGCCGCCCCGGACCTTGTCCCGCTGGTCGAAGAACGTATTGTTGACTCCCATGCCGAGCCCAACGTACCCGAAGTGGATACCCTGCTCGCCTTTTCGTCGCGCGCAAAACGGGAATGGAACGATCTCCTCGAGCGTCCCTACCAGCCCCAAAGCCTGCATTTGTATTTGAACCGGCGCTGTCAGTTAGCCTGCCAATATTGCTTTTCAGATCTGCCCGACCGGATGGACTTTTCCGAACTGTCCATGGATGCCGTTCGCGCGGGCGTCAACCTGGCGGCGAAGAATTGCGCGGAGAAGAATTTGCCGCTGACGGTGGTCTTCCATGGTGGAGGGGAGCCGGTCCTCTCCTGGCGATTGATCGAAGCGCTCCAGCCGGAACTGCGCAAGGCGGCGGACGCGTATGGTATCCCCCTGTTTCGTTACATCGCCACCAACGGCGTGATGACCGAAGAACGCGCCCATTGGCTGGCTCGTTCGGTTGATCTTGCGGGCATTTCCATGGACGGCCCCCCCGATCTCCAATCCGTTCAGCGTCCGTTTCGGGGTTCGGGCGGGGACGCGACTTCCATCATCCTTCGGACGGCGCGTATTCTGCGCGAGAACGGCGTTCCGCTTCACGTGCGCGTAACTTTGACCGGCGCCAACGCGCTCCGCCAGGCGGAGATCTGCCGATACCTTTGCGAGAACGTTTTTCCGCGCGTCGTCGGCGTCGAGCCGGTGTATCTCGGCGGGCGCGCGGATTCGTCCATGTTGATACGGAACGAAAATCTGGATGGTTTGATCGAATCCTTTTTCGAGGCGCGCGCAGAAGCGCAGCGATACGGGGCGGTCTGGCAGGTCTCCGGCGCGCGTCCGTCGGAAATACACGGTCCTTATTGCAACGTCTTCCGCCAGGTGCTGCAATTGGTTCCCGAAGGCGTCGCGTCCGCCTGTTTCAAGGATGTCTCCGCGGCGGGAACTTGCGAACGCGGCACGGCAATCGGTCTCTTCAACGGAGACCTCCGCCTGGACGATGAGCGCGTGAATGCTCTGCGCGCGGCTTTTTCCCGTCCGAGGGAGTGCGAGGCGTGCTTTCTTGGGTATCACTGCGCGTATAACTGTCCCAATGCCTGTTTGTTGAAGGACGAACGCTCATCGGATGTACTTTGCCAGATGCTCAAACGCATCTTCTCCCGTCGTTTGATCGAATTGGGCGGTGAACTTGCCCGCGTCCCCAGCCCGATTGCCGGGACGTTCGTCGCCCAGGATTGAAACATCGTGCAAACGGTAAAGCCATCCTGCGCAGCGTTGATGGATTTCAAGGCGGCACGCTCTTGCGAGGCAACATGAATGTTGCGATACGAGAAACCCGCGTCACGTCAGCAGGGAAGTCTTATCTTCCCGCACTGGGCGGCATCCTTGCGGCGTTCGCGTTGTTCGCGGCGATCGTCTTCCTGCCGATTCCCGGTTGGATTGGAACCTCGACGCGTTATGGATTTGGCTTTTGGTTGTTTGCGCTGGGATTGTTGTTATATCTTGCCTATCGTTCCGGCCGGACATGGATGGCTGGCATACTGGTTTTGCTTTTTTGCGCGTTGAGTCTGTCCGGTCTGTGGGCGAATGCCGCCAATGAATTGCAGGTCCTGGGCGGTTATTTGTATTTCAGCGACGCGTCGCAATATCATGCCGACGCCCTGCGCCTGCTCGAAGGTTTTCCCGTTTCCATTTTCAGCGCACGCCATCCATTGCCGACCCTGTTGTTGGGAATTTTGCTCCGGTTGATGGACGGCAACCTTCAATTGGCGCTCATTATCCTCGCGGTCGTCGTTTCTCTTTGTATCGCAACGCTGGGAAATTCCGTTGCGCGCCTGGCGGGTCCGGCCGCTGCGGCGTTGTTGGTCGCCGGGCTGTTGCTTTTTTACCGTCGTTTTATCGGCTTGCCGAACGGCGAACAACTCGGTCTTGCGTTGGGTTGCCTTTCGCTGAGCTTTCTGCTCCGCGCGGCGGCCGAAAAAAACGCCGCGGATGGACTCTCCGGGTTGCTGTTCCTCGGTTTGGGCGTTGCCGCCCGTCCGGGCGCTTTTCTCATCCTGATCTTTGCCCTGATCTGGATCACAAGAAACGTTCCTGTTTTCCCGCGAAAACGAATTGCAAGCCTGTGCCTGGGACTGGCGGCTGTCTCGCTGGGTTTCGTATTGACCTTCCTGGGCAATTTCATACTGGCGGAAAAGGGGAGCCTCGCTTTTTCGAATTACGCCTACAGTCTGTATGGTGTCGTTACCGGCAATCGCGGTTGGGAGCAATTCGCAACCGATCACCCAGACGCCCTGACCCTGCCCTCCCCGCAGGCGGAATGGATCGCGCTTCGCGAAGTCTCCCGCGCCGTCCAAGCCGATCCAATGTCCGGGCTGCGCGGCTGGATCGGTTCCTATCTGGGGTATTTCACGACGGGGCCGGCTTCGTTGTTCGGTTTTTTGTCGGGAGGGGAAACCGCCTCGCGAGGATCGCCGGAAGCGGAGTCCTTGAAATGGGCGTACGTCTTGACGCGCCTGCTGATGTATTCCCTGGCGATCCGGGGGATGTGGTCTCTTTGGCGGAGGAGTTCCCATTCGATACATTCCTTGTTGTTTTGGAGCGGGGTCGCGACTCTCCTGGGACTATCCTTCTTCCCCGCGCGCGACGCCGGGATGATGCGTATCCATGCGGTATCCATACCCTTTCTGTTGTGCCTGCCTTCGCTGGGTCTATCCTCGCTCTCATCGGAAGTTCATGCCGGGGATATACCGCCTGCGTCCCGCAATCTACGCGCTCTTTTGGCGTATGGATTGTTATCGCTCGTGCTTGCAAGCCTCCCTCTTTTCTCCGCGTTCACCCAGAGACAGGGCTATTCCGCTTCACGCTGCGACCCCGATCAGGTTCCGGTTATAACGAGGATCAATCGCGGAGGGTATATCGTGATCGTCGGCGACGATCAAACCGTCGCCGCGGGATCGCCCTTCTTGCGCTATTCGGATTTTCTGCAAAGGATTGGGAGTTTTCATCGCGCGGACTTGCTGGCTGATCTGTCGCAAATCCCGCCCCGATCGCGCTTGTCGGCCTTCGTGGATTTGCGGACCGGGCAATCGGGGTGGTTGATCCTGCCCCTGTCTGCGACCCCAGCCCCCGGCGAGGTCGTGAACGTGTGCGGGACGTGGCATCCCAGCCTGCTGGCAAAGGGATTGGGTTTCTTCCGGGCGGAGCGGGTTGATCCGACGACGATCCAATAGAGGCGCGCCAATGATTCGACCCGTTTATTCGACCTACTTCGTTACGCCAGTGGCGGATCGCCATTTGATCTATGCGCCCCTCCATGGACTTTCGGCGATCCTGAACGGAGGGCAATTGACCCAACTTCGGCGCGCATACCGCGGGGAGGTTGACGACGTTGACCCCGCGATCGTCGAGATGGCGCGGCGGCTGGCGGAACCGATGCGCCCTCCCGCAATCCCGCAGGGAAGGATCGCATCGCCGCTTTTCCTGGGCATTATCACCACGCGGGATTGCGACATGAATTGCCGCTACTGCGACTTCGTTCCTTCCGCGCAGAGGCGCGCAGTCATGGATTTGGAGACCGCGCGGGCGGGCGTTGACGCGTATTTGCGCCTCCTCGCTAAAAACGGAATCGCCGAAGGGGAAATCCAGTTCTTTGGCGGGGAACCGTTCTTTCAAAACACCATTATCGAATCGCTGGTCGCGTACGCGCGGCATAGAGCGACGAAAGAGGGGGTTTCGGTCGCGTTCAATGTGACGACCAACGGCTTGATGAGCGGGAAGCGGGCAATGTGGGTGGCAGACAACTTCGACGCCGTCGTCCTTTCCTTCGACGGCGCCGCGTTCCAGGATTTGCATCGTCCGCTTTTGAACGGGCATGGCAGTTATGCGCTCGTAAATCGCACCGCAAAAATTCTTTCCGAAGGCAAGACCGACCTGGTCATCCGCGTGTGCGTAACGCGCGAATCTGCAGCGCGATTGCCGGACCTGGCGCGGGAACTGGCGGAAGTGTACGTACCCGGCAGCGTGTGTTTCGAGCCGTTGACCGAATCCCCGCTTTCCGCGGCGAACAACCTGTTCCCGCCGGCCCCGGTGGAATTTGCCAGGCAGTTTTTCCTCGCGGAGGACATCCTGCTCGATCATGGCATCGCCGCCGTCTCGTCCGGCGCGGATATCGATTCGCTGCAAGCCGGTTTCTGCCCGGTGGGCAGGGACGCCATCCTCGTATCCCCATCCGGGGAGATCAACGCCTGTTACTTGATGGAGACCGAATGGATGCGGGCGGGTCTGGACCTGAAGTTTGGAAGGGTCAACCCAACCTCGCGGGAATTTTTGCTCGATCTGGAAAAGCTGGAATCCATTCGCGATATTGCGCGGCATCCCCCGATATTATGCGAGACGTGCCTTTGTCGTTATCACTGCGCGGGCGGCTGTCACGTAAATCATCGTCAAATTCGTCAGAACAACGAATATGATGCGGTGTGCATTCGGACGCGCCTGGTAACGATCGGGAAGATCCTCAGGCGCATGGGCGCGTCGGAACTCTATCTACGCTGGCTGGACGATCTATCGCAAATCCCCAACCACTGACAATTGACTGTTGTTCACCGTCTCATTGATCGTTGCCCGCGCAGGTGATTTTACGTCCGGGCACTTCCATACCTCGCCGGGGTTTTCGCGGCGCAGGCTGGCAAACGTGGGCAGGATGCCGCAGGCAAAGCAGTTCAGGCGGCAATCCACACGGATCTGTCCTTCGAGCGACTGCCTGAAATCCTGGAAGAGGAAATTCTTCCGCACTGCGGCGGTGATGTGTTCCCACGGGAAGACCTCGTCCGTGCGGCGCTGGCGGTGCGTGTAAAAGATGGGGTCGAGTCCGTGTTCCTCGAACGCCGCCATCCACGCGTCGTATCGCTGTCCTTCGCCCCAGGCGTCGAACTTCGAACCGTTCCTCCACGCGGAAAGGATCACTTCCGCCATGCGCCGGTCGCCGCGCGAAAGCCACGCCTCGAGAAACGAATCCTCCGCTTTCGTGAGGCTGAGTTTGATGTTCTTGTCGCGTCCCAGTTCGCGGCGCAATAACGCCTGCTTGGCTTTGATTTGCTCCGGCGTGTCGCACGAGACCCACTGGAACGGCGTCTGCGATTTCGGTACGAACGTGCTGACGCCCGCGTTGAGTTTGGCTTTCCAGCCGATCACCTTGCGTCCCTCGGCGATGACGCGCTTGCACAAGTCGGCAATTGCCTGCACGTCCTCCAGCGTTTCGCTCGGATGCCCGATCATGAAATACAACTTGATCGTCGTCCAGCCGCGGCGATAGATCTCGCGCGTCGTGTTGAGGATGTCCTCGTCGGGGATGAACTTGTTGATGATGCGCCTCATGCGTTCGGTGGCGGCTTCGGGCGCGAGCGTGAATCCGCCCGAGCGTTTGTCCTTGAGTCTTTCCATCAGGTCAATCGAAACGGATTCGATCCTCAGCGAGGGTAACGACACTTTCAGATGCGTGCCGCCGAATTTTTCCCCGACCTTCGTAACCAGTTCGAGAACGTTTGTGTAATCGGAGGACGACAACGATAAGAGCGCCAATTCCTCGAAGCCGGTGTTCCTGATCGCTTCTTCCGCCGCCTCCAGGATTTCGTCCACGCTTCGTTCGCGGACGGGACGCGTGATCATCCCTGCGTGACAGAATCTACACCCGCGCGTGCATCCGCGCATGATCTCCACCGAGACGCGGTTGTGAACGATGTCCACGTTCGGCACGATGAACTTCGTGGGCGGGGGAGGCAGTTTGGCGACGATGCGCTTGGTGATGACTCTCGGAACGTCAGGAATGATGGGTTCGATGCGCGAGACCGTGCCATCGTCGAGGTAGCGGGTTTCGTAGAAGCGGGGGACGTAGACCCCGGGGATCTCTGCCAGTTCGCGCAGCGCGTCCTCACGGTGGAAAGTGGAAAGTGGAAAGTCACTTTCCACACTTCGACTTTGCTCAGTGCAAGCTTTCCACTTTTTCACCACCTCAATGATGTCGTGTATCACTTCCTCCCCCTCGCCGATCACGAAGGCGTCCATGAAGGCGTGCATGGGTTCGGGGTTCATTGTCGAATGTCCACCCGCGATGATGATCGGGTGGGTCTCGCCGCGTTCCGCCGAACGGACGGGGATACCGGCAAGGTCGAGGACGTTGAGGGCATTGGTGTAGAGCGTCTCGTAGGGGAGGGTAAAGCCGACGAGGTCGAAGCAGGCTAAGGGTCGTTTCGATTCGAGCGTGTAGAGCGGAATCCCGCGTTCGCGCATCAACGCTTCCATATCCAGCCACGGCGCGTAGGCGCGTTCGGCAAGCGCGTCCTCCCGCTGGTTGACCTGGTCGTACAGAATCTTCAACCCGACGTTCGATACGCCGATGTCGTAAATATCGGGGAAGACGAGCGCGACCCGCGTCCGAACGGAATCCCAATCCTTTTGAACGCTGTTGAGTTCGCCGCCCACGTAGCGACCGGGCTTTTGCACCTTTAAGAGGATGCGGTCGAGTTCCTTTTCGATCTGTTCGGGGGTAAGCATGTCGGAAATTATAACAAGGTTTATCGGAATAGGATTGTCCTTCGTCGGCAGTCGAAATGCGGATGAACCGGAGAATCCAACGATAGGATATTTGTCCGCTTTTCAGACTTGTAAAGCGTCCTCATCTGGATAAATCATAAGCGGGGCAATAGAATTTCATAAACCCAAAAAGGAGTAGTTGAGATGAAGAAACTTGTCATTCTTTTGCTTGCGGTAACATTAGCCGCGTGCAGTAGTCCAATTCCAACCGAACAGCCTGTCGCCGCTCCGCCCGAACCGACCGCCACGCCTGTGGTCGTCGTTCATACCGTTGTCGTGGAGCCCACGCAAGCGCCCACCGAGCCGCCTCCTCCCACTGAAGCGCCGCCCACCGCCGCGCCGGTGGTGGTAACGGTGGTCGTCGAGCAGCCGACGTCGGCGCCTGTAAACCAGGCTGCGCCGGAGCAACCGGCGACCAATGCGTCCGTCACATTTGACAGCGCCCTGGGCAGGGGTGTGTTTACGAACATGACCGTATCCAGCGCAAACCTGACCCTGCGTTGCTCTCCGCGCGAACTCACCTTCAACGTCACCACGCCCAACAGCGATATTCGCGACGTTTTGCTTTATTACCGGGTGGTGGACCTCAAGCGTTTGTATCCCAGCGAATGGAAGGCTTTCGGCAAGATGGCTGACAACGGCAATGGGAATTTCTCCATCGTCTTTTCCGGCGAGGACGTTCACCCGAACCTGCGGATAGACGGCTCCTGGCTGGATTTCCAGTTCATCGGTCTGGCGAGATCCGGCAACGTGGTGGATCGTTCGGAAAAGATCGAGTCGCAGGTCAGGTACACGTTCGATTGTCCGTAACCTGCATTCATTAGCGCCCAAAAAGGACAGGCGTCAGCCTGTCCTTTTTGTTCAATCGTTTTCGTCGTCCCATTGCCCGCCGTACACTCTTTCGACCGCCCTTTCTATTTCCTCGTCCGTGTGCCTTTCACACGCCACCAGCGGACGGTCCGCCTCCTTCACTTCCTTTCCGCCCGCGCTCATCACTTTGCTTCCGATATACTTCCTGTCCGCGTCGTAAACGACCAGCAGTTGATACAGTTTTCCGCACACGATACATCCGTGCATTTCGCCTTTTGCCTTTGTCTCTGACATTTTTTCTCCGTCGTCACGCGGTCAACGCCCGAACCAGTTCCCGGCAAAAGGATGGAATGTCCGCTACGACCCGCCCCCAAACCTGGTTCCGTTCACGAAAAGCCGCTTCATCCACCCAGACCGCTCCCGCGTTGACCAGGTCGTCCTTGATGCCGGTGGATCCGGTGGCGCGCTGTCCCTTTTGGATGATGCCGGCCGAAATGGCGATCGAACCGCCGTGACAGATGGCGCCGACGACCTTGCCCGCCTTGTCCATTTCGCGGACGAGGTTTTTCACCGCGTCGTACCTGCGCAGTTTGTCCGGCGCCCAGCCGCCGGGCAGGATGAGCGCGAACAGGTCGTCGGCTTCGAGCGATTCGATGGTCGCGTCCGGCGCGATGATCAGTCCGTTTTTGCCGCGCACGGGTTTCAGATCCAGCCCGGCGGTGAGAACTCGCGCGCCCTCCTCCTGCAATCGCATCGTGGGGACGTAATATTCGAGATCCTCAACGCCCTCGGCGACCAGCGTGGCGATCGTCTTTCCATCGAGTTTCATCCTGCCTCCTTTCATTCACCGATGATCTTAATCAATACGCGTTTCCTTCTGCGACCGTCGAACTCGCCGTAGAAGATCTGCTCCCATGGACCGAAGTCCAGTTGACCGTCCGTCACGGCAACGACCACTTCGCGTCCCATGACCTGGCGTTTGAGATGAGCGTCCGCGTTATCTTCGCCGGTATCGTTGTGGCGGTATTGGTTGACCGGCTCGTGCGGCGCGAGTTTCTCCAGCCAATTCTCGTAATCGCGATGCAGTCCCGACTCGTCGTCGTTGATGAAGACCGAGGCGCTGATGTGCATGGCGTTCACAAGAACGAGCCCTTCTTTTATCCCGCTTTCGCGCAGGGCGGCTTCAACGTCACGCGTGATGTTGACGAATCCCCTTCGTGAAGGGAAGTTGAAACAGAGTTCTTTGCGGTAGGAGTTCATGGGGGAGTCTCTTTTATGATGGACTTGCGGCGCAGTGATCTTCGAGTTGCTGTCGAAACCGATTTGCGCCAGGCTTGGGAATCTGTTTGGTTTTGGCGATCATGTCCAAAGTGTACCCGCTCCGGTTCAATTGTGCCATAGGACTGTTCAGTCGGGCGAATTTCGAGAGTAAAAACCCTGACTCCAAAACCTTAATTTGCCGAATTTCCCGAATCCCCGTTCCGTGTATAATAACCACCCGGAGGCTGCTTTTCATGGAAATCACCTGGTACGGACATTCCTGTTTTCGTCTCACCGAGCGCAATTACGCGACGGTGGCGACGGATCCATTCGACAACAAATCCATCGGTTATGACCCGCTCAAACTCAAGGCGGATATTGTGACGGTCAGTCACGACGCGCCCGGTCACAATAATGCGGAGGCGGTCAAGGGCGCGTCGCACATTATCAACGGCGCGGGCGAATTCGAGATCGGCGGCGTATTTATCACGGGCGTAACCACGGACGGCGGCGGGACGAACGGAAAAAAGAAAGGCCGGGAATACGCCTCCCGCAACACCGTTTACGTGTTCGATTACGACGGCATCACGGTTGCCCATCTCGGCGACCTCAAACAGGTCCCGACCCAATCCGAAATCGAATCGCTTGGCACGATCAACGTGGCTCTCGTGCCGGTCGGCGGGGGAGGCGGATTGAACGCCGCGAAAGCCGCGGAAGTCATCAGTTTGATCGAGCCGAATCTCGTCATCCCCATGCACTACGCCACGCCCGCGGTGAAGGTGCCGCTCGACTCGCTCAGCAAGTTCATCAAAGAGATGGGCGTCTCCAAACCTGAGGCGCAGCCGTCCCTCAAAGTGACGCGCAGCGGTCTTCCCGATGAAACGCGCGTCGTCGTGCTGGATTACCAAAAGGGTTGAAAATGCCTGTAAAAGTTTTGATGACCTGGGATATCGACGCGGAACGCGACCAGGAATATTTCGAATTTGTCATTGGTGAGTTCATCCCGGGCGTTCAGCGGCTGGGATTACAACCCGCCGAAGCCTGGGCGACGCTCTACGGTTCGTATCCCCAGATACAAGTGGGTTTGCTTGCCGCCGATGCGGAACAGGCTCACAATATCCTCAAATCGGACGATTGGGGTTTATTGCAGGCGCGCCTCTTCAATTACGTGAAAAACTTTTCCTACAAGGTTGTCCCTGCGCGCGGCGGATTTCAATTCTAGGGATGGCGAAGCGATCCGATCTTTTTAATGAAGGAACAAAGATCGTATTCCTGGTTGTTTTTTATCTTTGCGCTCGAAGGGGCGATTGCGCTTGCCTGGCTTTTATCCATTCCCTCCGAAGGCACCCCCATCTCTCCCGCGCGGATTGCATTGGCAGGCTTCCTGCTTTTTCTTTGCGGGATGTGGGCTTATCTCGGATTTCGACATTCGAGGCTATTGGATAAATTTGCGCGTCCCGCGTATGTTTGGGGGACGGCGGTTCTTTCCCTGTTCCTTGGCTTGACCCTGTTCTTATTGAGATACCTCGATCCTGGGACGCTTTTGCCGTTCTACGAACGCTTGAGCCCGTTGCTTTGGTATCTTCTCCTGCTAGCTCTCCAACTGTCCGTGTTTCTCCTCTATTTATACAAGGGGATTTATCCATCGGCGTTGACCGGATATAAACCCGTGTACGTTTCAACGGCGGTCGCCCTGACGGTTTTGCTTGGGTTGTTTGCGCTTATCGCTTCCACCCGTTTGGGCTTGACCCCCGACCCGGCGTATTGGGGGGAGCCTGGAGCGCCGATTCTGGGTTGGCAATTCGTCGCGGCATTAATCCTTGGCGCAGGTGTTTTTTGCCTGTCGTTTTATCTGCGGTCCTCCACGCTGGACGTGATGCTGCCTGTTTCGATCTATTTCGCGGCGGCGCTGATCTGGTTGAGCGTTCCGGTTGATGTTCTAAAAAATAGTTTCTATATGCGGATCTCCGCGCCGGATTATCAGCCTTATCCCTATTCCGATTCGAGTTATTACGACCAGATGGCGCAAAGTTTATTGATCGGCCATCCCTATCGCGGAGAGATACCGACCCGCCCCCTCTACATTGCTTTCCTGGCGATCCTTCACCTTGTTTTTGGCGAGAATTACCCGCGCATTCTGAACGCGCAGACGCTCGCGCTTGCCTTCCTCCCTGTCGTTTTGTATTTTCTGGGAAGGAAACTGCACAGCCGCGCGGCTGGCGTCGTCGTTGCGCTGTTTTTTATCTTTCGCGAGTTGACGGGTTTGCTCGTTTCCTCCGCGACGCGCGTGACCAATACCAAAATGATCCTGGTGGATCTGCCCACCCTTCTGTTTTTATTGCTGGCGTGCCTGTTTGTCTTCCGCTGGCTGGGGAGCAGGAAACCATTCGACGCCTTCGTTGCCGGAGGGTCCTTGGGAATGCTCCTTCTCCTTCGCACCCAGTCCATGGTGATATTGCCATTTATTCTGTTGATCGCATGGTTTGAATTGGGCTGGAGGAACAAGGCGTTTTATTTGCAATCCATACTGTTTGGCGCTGGCATTGCCGTGACGGTTGCTCCGTGGCTGATCCATAATTACTTGCAGACCGGCAGATTCGCGTTCGATGCCGCTTTTCAGGTAAATTTATTCATCCACCAATACGCGGCTTTTGGAAACCTGGATGTTTCGAATTACATTGCCGAGGACAGGGGGATGGGTTACATTTTATTGCAATTTATGATCAAGGACCCGGGTCACGTTTTTGGGTTTATTGCAAATCATTTTTTCGCCATACTGGTGAACAGCTTGTTGGCGCTCCCCATGATCGAACCCTTCAACGGGTTGTTCGAACCGATCAATCTATATTGGATGCGCTGGGATGGTCACGCCGCCTGGTACAACGCGGCGTTGTTCGTTCTATATCTTGCCGTCGTTTCCCTCGGGCTTGGCGCGGCATGGAGACGCTGGCGCTGGCGCGGGTTGTTGCCTCTCGCTTTCAGCCTGGGCTATGCGCTTGCCACTGCGATGAGTCGGTTTTCCAGCTGGCGCTACGATTTCCCCTCCGACTGGAGCGTGTATTTCTATTTTGGCGTGGGATTTGCCGAGTTGTTGCATCAGGTTGCCGCTTTATTCGGGGTTGTCTCTCCTCCGTCGGATGCGAAAGAACCGCAGCCCGCGCAGACGCGTCCACACTTAAAAAATTTCGCAGTGATGGCGTCGGTCTTCGTTTTTATCGGCGCGCTGCCCTGGGCGCTGAAGGGAATTGCCTCTCCGCGTTATCCCGATCAATCCCCGGACGTTTTGTTGACCATGCTCTCGGCCGTCCAGAATATTCCGCCTCCTGAGGAACTTCGGTCGTTTCTTTCGCAGCCGGGGTCCTTTATCCAAACCGGGCGGCTGCTTTATCCGCGTTTCTTCCCTCGCGAAATGGGACTCTCCTCCACAAATCCTTCCCCGGCCTATGCAATTCGCGACTATGCGCGCATGGGCTTTTACGTTCTAAACCAAACATCAACCGCTGTCGTTTTTCCCGTGGATAAAGTTCCGGGACCCGTCCCTCATGCGGCAGACGTGATCGTCATGGGATGCCGCCGCGATACTTATGTCGAAGCCGGATTGATCGCCTTTCCCGCATTGGATTTCTATTATCTCAGCCCCTCGTTTCGTTATTCTTGTTCTGATTGATGTCTGACACCCATCCTTCCCGTACGTTTCAAAGCCGACTCCTCGATACGCTTCAAAACAGACTTTTGGACTGGTACCACGAAAATAAGCGGATCCTGCCCTGGCGCGACCGCCCGGATGCCTATTCGGTTTGGGTCTCCGAGATCATGCTCCAGCAGACGCGCGTGGAGACCGTGATTCCCTACTTCGAAAATTGGATGCATTTATTCCCGACCGTCGCCGCCCTGGCAAACGCCTCCGAACGGGAGGTCCTCAACGCATGGGAGGGACTCGGTTATTACAGCCGCGCCCGCAACCTGCGTCGAGCCGCAAGGATCGTGGCTGGCAGCCATGAAGGAAAAATTCCGCATGACGTGGAGACGCTTCGAAAACTTCCCGGTATTGGACGATATACCGCCGGCGCGATCTCATCCATCGCCTTTGGCATGGATGAACCGGTCCTGGATGGCAACGTCAAACGCGTCTATGCGCGTCTGTTCGACGTGACTGAGGCGGTCAATTCGCCGAAAGGCGAAAAACTTCTGTGGGGCGTCGCAAGGGAAAACCTGCCTCCAGGAAAAGCGGGCGATTTCAATCAGGCGCTCATGGAATTGGGCGCGACGATATGCGCGCCAAGGAGTCCGCGTTGTCCGATTTGCCCGTTGCGGGAGATGTGCAGGGCGCGGTCAAATGGGACGCAGGAATTACGCCCGGTGAAGGCGCCCAAAAAGGCGACGCCGCATTACATTCACGCGGCGGGGGTGATCGTCGGCGAGGGAAAAGTATTATTGGCGCAACGCCCATCGAAGGGACTACTTGGGGGGATGTGGGAATTCCCGAACGGGCGCGTTGAAGGCGACCCGGCCGGGGGGTTGGTAAAGGCTTTGAGATCAGGATACAGCCTCAGGGTCCGAAGGAGGGAAGCGTTGGGCGTCGTCCGTCACGCGTATACCCATTTCAAAGTCACGGTGTATGTGTTTCGCTGCGTTCCGTTGTCAATTCCCGAAAACGAAAATCTAAAATGGGTTCTGCCGGGGGATTTGGGTGATTTTCCCATGGGGAAAGTTGACCGGCAGATCGCTGGCATGATCGGGCGATGAAATCGAATTTTCGTCATTTCTGTTGACACATCCACATCCCGCATGTATAATACCGTCCGCTTCTGCCCCAGCGGTCGATTCTGGGGTAGTTGTTTGTCGAGAGACATCGAAACCCCAGCTTCCCCGTTCGCAGGCGATGAGCGCTCGAACTCCGCAGGCGCAATGGCGAAGTGAATGACTGGAGATGAAAAATGAGATTTGCAATCGTGGAAAGCGGCGGCAAGCAATATCGCGCCGTCGAAGGGCGAGCCATCGAAGTGGACCGCCTGCCCGTGGAAACGGGAAAACAGTTCAACCTCGAACGCGTCCTGCTCATGGCGGACGGCGACGAGGTCATGGTTGGGACGCCCACAGTGGACGGCATCGAAGTCAGGGTTACGGCTTTGGAGCACGTCAAAGGTCCCAAACTTGTTTCCTTTCGATACCGCCCGAAGAAGCGCATCCGCGTCAAGAGCGGGCATCGTCAGCAGTATACGCGTTTGATGGTGGATTTCATCGGCAAGCCCGGTGAAGTGCGGAAGGTCGAAGAACCTGCCGTCGAAGAGCAGCCGGTTGAAATCGAGGCGGCGGTCGAGGCTGAGGAGAAGGAACCTCGCGCTGAGCAGGGTCGAGGCGAGCCCAGGTCTAAGAAAGAAGCGGCGCCCTCTTCGAAGGGAAAACCGTCCGCAAAGCAGTCTCCGGCGAAGAAGCCGACGGCATCCAGGTCTTCCGCGAAGAAAACCGATAAGAAGTAAGAGAGGTAGTCATGGCACATAAAAAAGGCGGCGGCTCGAGCCGCAACGGGCGAGATTCCAACGCCCAGCGTTTGGGCGTGAAGCGTTATGCCGGTGAGTTCGTGCTTTCCGGCAACATCCTCGTGCGCCAGCGCGGCACGAAGATCAAGCCGGGTTTGAACGTGAAGGCTGGCAAGGACGATACGCTGTTCGCCACCTCCGACGGCGTTGTGATGTTCGATATCGTTCGCGGGCAGAAGCGCGTCAACATCGTCTCCCAGGCGGAAGGATGACCCGATGAAGAAGGACATCCATCCCACTTATTACACCGACGCGACGGTGGTCTGTTCCTCCTGCGGCAGAACGTGGAAGACCGGTTCGACCAGGAAGGAAATCCGTTTGGACCTTTGCTCGAACTGCCATCCGTTCTTCACCGGCGAGGCGCAGCGCATTCTCGATACCGAAGGTCAGGTGGATCGTTTCTACAAGAAACTGTCCGTCCGCCAGGCGTACGTGGAACAGCAAAAGGTCAAAGAGGAACTGAAGGGTTCCCCCGAACGCTCGATCGCCGAACTTGGTCTTCCCACCCGCGCCACGGACGCGCTCAAGAACGCCGGCATCGAGAACGTGGGGCAATTCCTCGAGAAACTCGGCGGCGGCAACGAGGCGGTTCTTGCCATCCCCGGTTTTGGTCAGGCTTCCCTGACCGCCGCGAAGAAGAAACTTCGCTCGCTCGGTTACGAAATTCCCGAAGCCGCAGCGTAGAAAATCGAAGACTTGCGGATTGGTTATTCTCAGGTAAACTTGCAGGCAGATGTGAAAACGTCTGCCTGTATTCGTTAAAATCCTCGGCGCGAGTATCAAAAGAATTTTTTATGAAACATACACACGGTTCCATAGAGGTCGTTTGCGGTTCGATGTTCAGCGGAAAGACGGACGAGTTGATCCGCCGCCTGGTGCGGGCGACCATCGCGAAACAAAAGGTGCAGGTTTTCAAGCCCGCCATTGACGTGCGCTACGCGGTAGAAAAGGTCACCTCCCATACCGGCTCCAATTTCGACGCGCTCCCTGTTGAAAAAGCCGCGCACATTCACGTGAATCTCGACGACGATACGACCGTCGTCGGCATTGACGAGGCGCAGTTCTTCGATCCGCAGGTCGTGCAGGTCGCGCAGGAACTGGCTGGGAGGGGCATCCGCGTCATCGTCGCGGGGCTGGATATGGATTTTCGCGGCGAACCCTTCGGACCGATGCCCACGCTCATGTCCATGGCTGAGCGAGTGGACAAACTCCATGCCATCTGTATGGTTTGCGGAAACGAAGCCTCGCGCACGCAGCGATTGGTCAACGGGAGTCCCGCGCGTTACGACGACCCTGTGGTGATCGTGGGCGCCTCCGAAATGTACGAAGCGCGATGCCGCGAACATCACGAAGTGCCAAAGTAGTCTTGTAGTCTAATAGTCTAATAGTCTGATAGTCTAATAGTTTGATGGTTTAATGGTCTGATGGTCAATGTATCATTCCTGATTCCCAGCCCGTCAGACTACCAAACTATAAGATTAAGACTACCAGACTACCAGACTATGAAACTATAAGACTATAAGACTATAAGACTATAAGACTATAAGACTATCGGACAAAACACATGCAAGACTATCACGACATCCTCGCCGAAATCCTGATTGACGAAAAGACGCTTCAAGCCCGCATCAGGGAACTGGCTGCGCAGATCAGCGCCGATTACACCGACGGCAACCTTCTGCTCATCTGCGTCCTGCGCGGCGGCGTGCCGTTCCTCGTTGACCTCAGCCGGCACATCACCTCCCCGCACACGATGGACTTCATGGCGGTCTCCTCCTACGGAGTCGGCAGGCGCGAATCGAGCGGCTCCGTGCGCGTCACGCTCGATCTGCAAACCGACATCCGCGGCAAGGACGTTCTCCTCGTCGAAGACATCGTGGACAGCGGCAACACCATCGCATCGGTGCTTGAACTATTGCAGGTTCGCCAGCCCAAAAGCCTGAAGGTCTGCGCCCTGCTCGACAAAGCCGAACGCCGCGAAGCGAACGTCCCGATCCATTATCGCGGTTTCAGCATCCCGAACAAATTCGTCTTTGGGTATGGTCTCGATCTCGACGAGTATTATCGCAACCTGCCCTTTGTCGGCGTGGTGGACCTGGAAAAGTACAAACCGCCCTCCTGCTGATTTATATGCCCGACGATTCCGATACACTCTCCGCATACGCCGGAAGATGGGTCGCACGCATACGCGGTCGAGTCGTCGCGCAGGGAGGAACCCCCGAACAGGCTCTGCGCGCCGCGCAAAAAAGCCGGCACAAGGAAAAACCGGAAATCCTCTACATGCCCATTCCTTTTCTTCATTATTCCCCTCTGCTGGACAAAGTCCGTGACGCCCTGCCGGGTCAGGAAATCCACCTGGTCGGCGGCGCAGTGCGGGATATGCTGCTCGACCGCCTCTCGCGGGACTTTGATTTTGCCCTGCCCTCCAAAGGCATTTCCACCGCCCGACGCGTCGCCAACGCCCTCCACGCTGACTTCATGATCCTGGACGATGAACGCGACACCGGACGCGTCATCCTCACCGAAGCGGATGGCGTCCGCACATTCCTCGATTTTGCCACTTATCGCGGACAGGACCTGGGTGAAGATCTCCGCAACCGCGACTTCACGATCAACGCCATTGCCCTCGATCTCCGCACAGACACGATCTTCGACCCTTTGAACGGCGCGTCGGACCTGCGCGCAAAACTGATCCGCGCCTGTTCGCCGTCTTCCATTTCCGACGACCCCGTGCGTATTCTCCGCGCCATACGCCAGGCGGCGGAATTCGATTTCAAGATCGAACTCGAAACCCGCAAGGCGATGAAAGAAGCCGCCAGCCTCCTGCCGAACGTCTCTCCCGAACGCAAACGGGACGAGTTGTTCAAGATCCTGGAGGGAACCAGACCGGATGCCGCCGTGCGCGCGCTGGAACTGCTCGGCGTTTTTCCGTACCTGCTTCCCGAACTTCCCGCCCTGAAGGGAGTGACCCAATCCGAACCGCACATTTACGATGTTTGGGAACACACGCTCGGCGTCCTGGGTTATCTGGATTCCATCCTCGCCGCGCTGCGCATTGGCTACTCCGCCGAAGAGACCAGCGACCTGTTCACGGGTTTGCTCACCCTCCGCATCGGCCGGTTCCGCCAGCAAATCGCCGATCACTTTGCGAAATCGCTGAACGCGGACCGTTCCGCGCGCGCGGCGTTGTTTTTCGCCGCGTTGTATCACGATGCCGGGAAACCAGGCACAAGGTCCGTGGATGAGGCGGGGCGGATCCGATTCTTCGATCACGAGGTCAAAGGCGCGGAGATCGCGTCGTATCGCGCGCGGGAGTTCAACTTGAGCAACGACGAGATCGAACGCATCCAGAAGATCGTCAGGCATCACATGCGGTTCATGTTCTTCGCCGGCCGCCTCGAAAACGACAGGCAGGAACCTTCGCGCCGGGCGATCTACCGCTTCTTTCGCGAGGCGGGCGAAGCGGGCATTGACGTCATTCTGCTGGGCTTGGCGGATCAACGCGGGATGCGCGGATCCATGCTCTCGCAGGAAACGTGGATTGCCGCGCTCGACGTTGCGCGCCTCCTGCTCGAAAATTACTGGGAGAGACCCCACGAGACCGTCGCCCCTCCGCGCTTGCTGGATGGAAACGAATTAATAAAGGAGCTCGACCTTGAGGCTGGTCCCATCATTGGGCAATTGCTGGAGGCGATTCGAGAAGGTCAGGCGACGGGAAAGATCTCCACGCGTGAAGAAGCGATGCAATTCTCCCGTGATTGGTTGGACGAAAACGGGCGAACAGGCAAATGATAAAATCGTAGATCGTCAGTCGTTGATGGTAAACCGAAATGAACATCGTTTACTTCGATCTTGAAAGCCAGAAATTGTTCGAGGAGGTCGGCGGGCGCGACCCTTCCAAACTCCTGCTCGCCTGCGGCGTGACCTGGTCAACCGCGCGCAACGATTTTGCGGTGTATTGGGAGAAGGACGCGCGGAACCTGATCGCCGAGTTGGAATCGGCGGACCGCGTGATCGGGTTCAACATCCTCAATTTCGATTACCAGGTGTTGAAGCCCTATGCCCCGGCGGAGAACTTCCGCGCCTTCCGTTCGACCGATATGTTGCAGGACATTTACCGCGCGTTGAACTTCCGCCTGAGCCTCGATTCGGTTG
Organism: Chloroflexi bacterium CFX6; assembly: GCA_030263595.1. Taxonomy (GTDB): domain Bacteria; phylum Chloroflexota; class Anaerolineae; order Anaerolineales; family Villigracilaceae; genus Defluviilinea. The sequence continues at coordinate 16,714 of SZPG01000023.1, read as the reverse complement.
CCAAAGCGACGCTTGGCGCGTCCAAAACGGCAGACGGACTCCAGTCTGTGGCATGGTTCCGAAACGGGGAGTTGGACAAGGTCGCCGAATATTGCAAAGCGGACGTGGACATCACGCGCCGCGTCTACGAATTCGGTCGTGACAACGGTTTCGTGAATTATTATTCGAAACTGGGAAGCAAACTAAAAGTGGCAGTCAACTGGAAATGAAAGGAGAAACCAATGGATAAGATCAGCATTAACGGTATCGAACTCGCTTACGCCCGCCGCGGCAAGGGGACTCCGCTCGTGTTGTTGCACGGGTATCCGCTCGACCATCACATTTGGGACGACGTGACGCCCATGCTCGAAGACAAATTCGATTTGATCCTGCCCGATCTACGCGGGTTTGGAGACTCCACGACGGTGGATGCGCCTTACGCCATGGACGATTTCGCTTCGGACATTGCGGGCTTGCTCGACCGTCTTGGGATTCAGAAGGCGGCGATTGCCGGTCATTCGATGGGCGGCTACGTGGCGTTGGCGTTTGCGCGGCTTTATCCTGACCGCGTGAACGGACTCGGGCTTGTTTCGTCGCAGGCGCTGGCAGACCCACCGGACCGCAAGGAGGGCAGGTATAAATCCGCGGCGGAGGTGGCGGAAAAAGGGATCGGCGGTGTTGTGGATGCTATGACGACCAAGTTCACGACTGATCCGCGCTTGCAGGAATTTGCCCGGAAGAACATGGAAGGTCAACAGCCCGCGGCGTACATCGGGGCGTTGAAAGCCATGGCGGAAAGATACGACTCCACCTCCCTTCTGGCTTCGATGAATTATCCGGTTGTCGTCGTTCATGGAGACGCGGACGCTTTGATTCCCCTTGAGCGCGCGCGAGAAGTCAGGGATGCGGTTCCTCACGCGCATTTTCTGGAGTTGAAGGGAGTCGGTCATCTTCCCATGATGGAAGCGTCGCGGGAAACCGCCGGGGCGTTGTCCATGCTCGGATGAAAAAAACGTCCCGTCGCTTTGGAGGACGGGACGGCTTCTTTCGCAGGATCAGGCTCGAGGTCGGTTCGAAGCGGGGGCGTCTAGGTCGCGGGCAACGGGTTGACGGGCTTGGTCAGGGGATTGTTCGCATCGGATTCGGGGGAGGTCCCGTTGCGGCGGGTCAGGCGGTTGATGTGCGCGACCAGGATGCGGCTCGGAGTGGGTTTGGTCAAGTAATCGTCCGCGCCTGCATCGAGAACGCTCGCCACCATGGATGGATCGTTCAACGCCGAAAGGACGATGATTGGCACCTGGCTGAAGGAACGCACCTCTTTGCAGATCTCCCAGCCGTCCATGTCGGGCATCATCAAATCCAGGATCACGAGATCGTATTCGTCCTGCCGGATCATGTTCATCCCTGCCGTGCTGCTGTTCGTTACGTGGACATCGAAGCCGTGCGATTCCAGAAGGACGGAGAGGAGGTCTGTGACTGCGGTGTCGTCGTCAATTACAATGATTTTTGTTGGCATATTCGTTTCCTGTACACCAGCCAATTATCCTCGAAATCATGTGAATTGTACTTTGCAAGGTGTTTACAAAATCATACGCATAATTCGGAAGAGAAACCCTGACAAATGAATGGCAAAAACATCACATTTGTTCGAATGCCTTTGTGGTAAACTTCACACAAAATATCGAAATTCTTATTCCTTTATGGAGGAACACCATGGCTAAAAAATCCTTACCTGGAAAAATCGCAAGGAAAACAGTCGGACAAAAAACCGTTTCGAAAAAGAGCGCGGCGAAGAAATGGGTTTATCTCTTCGATGAGGTGAAAGCCGCGGAAAGATACGCCGGTTCGTGGGAAGGCGTCCGCTCCCTGCTCGGCGGCAAGGGCTCGGGGCTTGCGGATATGACGCGCGCCGGCGTGCCTGTGCCGCCCGGCTTCACGGTCACGACCGAAGCCTGTAACGAATTCCGCAAGAGCGGCAAGTTTCCCGCCGGAATGTGGGATCAAGTTCTCGCGGCGATGAAGCGCACCGAAAAAGCGACCGGGAAATCGTTCGGCGATCCGAACAACCCGCTGTTGGTGTCCTGCCGTTCAGGAGCGAAGTTCTCCATGCCCGGCATGATGAACACCATCCTGAACATCGGCTTGAACGACGAGGTCGTGGAGGGGATGATCAAATTGACGAACAACCCACGCTTCGTGTGGGACCTGTATCGCCGCCTGATCGAAATGTTCGGCACGACCGTCTTCAACCTGGACGACGAGGTGTTCGAACATCCCATGGCGGAATACAAGGAGAAACGCGGTTACAAGGTGGATACCGACATGACCGCGGACGATTGGATGGAACTGACCAATACCTTCAAGAAGGTCTTCGAGGGTCACGTCGGGTTTGAATTCCCGCAGGACGTTTACAAACAACTCGAACTCGCCACCAAAGCCGTTTTTGAATCGTGGAATGGAAAGCGCGCCGTGGATTACCGCAAGGCGACCGGCATCTCCGACGACCTGGGGACGGCGGTCAACATCGTGACGATGGTCTTCGGCAACATGGGGACCGACTCCGGCACGGGCGTGGCGTTCACGCGCGACCCGTCCACCGGCGAACAGAAAATGCTGGGCGAATACCTGCTCAACGCGCAGGGCGAGGACGTGGTGGCGGGCATCCGTAACGCGGACCCGATCGAACACCTGAATGACCAGATGCCCAGAGCCTACAAGCAGTTCATGGACATCACCAAAAAACTGGAGAAGCATTACAAGGATATGCAGGATGTCGAGTTCACCATCGAGCGCGGCAAACTGTGGATGCTTCAGACCCGCAGCGGAAAGCGCACCGCCAAAGCCGCAGTGAAGGTCGCAGTGGATATGGCGAAGGAAAAACTCATCACGAAGGAGGAGGCGGTCCTGCGCGTCACCCCCGAAAACGTAGACTCGCTCCTGCATCCTCAATTCGACGACGCGGCGATCAAGAACGCGGAGAACAATGGAACCTTCTTCGCCAAAGGCGTCAACGCCTCTCCGGGCGCGGCGGTGGGGCAGATCTACTTCGACGCGGACACGGCGGAGAAGATGGCGAAGGAGGAAAAACAGAACGTCATCATGGTGCGTCCGTTCACCAAGCCGGATGATGTGCATGGGATGATCGCTTCACAGGGTGTGTTGACCAGCGAAGGCGGCGCGACCTCCCACGCGGCGGTCGTCGCCCGTCAGTTCGGTATTCCCTGCGTGGTCGGCGCGTCGGCGATCAGGATTGATCTAGAAAAACGCATGATGTCCGTCGGGGGGAAAATCGTCCGCGAGGGCGAGTGGATTTCGGTGGACGGCACGACAGGCAGGGTTTACGTCGGCAAGATCCCCACGATCTCGCCATCGCTCGAGGAACAAACCGAACTGCTCACCCTGCTGAAATGGGCGGATGAGATCTGCGCCCGCAAGGACATCCGCAAGGCGCCGAAAGGATGGCCCACGCGCGGTCTGCAGGTGTGGGCAAATGCGGATTACCCGAAGGACGCGCGCCGCGCCCGTTCCTACGGCGCGGTGGGCATCGGTCTTTGCCGCACCGAGCACATGTTCTTCGAACCCGAACGTTTACCCATCGTCCAACGCATGATCCTCTCGGACACCAGCGACGGGCGCACCGACGCGTTGAACGAATTGCTTCCCTACCAGCGCAAGGATTTCGACGGTCTCTTCGAGGCGATGGACGGCTACCCGGTCATCATCCGCCTGATTGACCCGCCCCTGCACGAGTTCATGCCCGAGGAGGAAAAACTCCTCGAGGAAGTCGTCACGATGCGCGTCAAGGGCGAGACCGAGGGATTGGAGGAAAAGGAGGCGTTGCTTGTCGCCGTTCGCGGACTGCACGAATCGAACCCGATGATGGGCTTGCGCGGCGTCCGATTGAGCATTTACATGCCCGAGATCGTGGAGATGCAGGTGCGCGCCATCTTCGAAGCCGCGGCGGATTGCGCGCTGCGCGGCATTGTGGTCAAGCCCGAGGTGATGATCCCGCTGACCGGCACGGTCAAGGAACTGGAATGGATCCAGCCGAGGCTCGAACGCATCGCGGCGGCGGTGATGCAGGAAAAGAACGTCAGGTTCGATTACAAATTCGGCACGATGATCGAAATCCCGCGCGCGGCTGTGACGGCGGGCGAGATCGCCAGACTCGCCGAGTTCTTCTCCTTCGGCACCAACGACCTGACTCAAATGACCTACGGCTACTCGCGCGACGACGCCGAACGCAACTTCCTCATCACGTATCAGGAACAGGGTATCCTCGAAAAGAATCCCTTCCAGACGCTCGACCGCGATGGCGTGGGCAAATTGATGGAATGGGCGATCTCCGAGGGACGCAAGACGCGCCTCGATCTCGAAGTGGGCATCTGCGGCGAACACGGCGGCGACCCCGACTCGATCGAATTGTGTCACATCATTGGTAATAACTACGTTTCCTGCTCGCCGTTCCGCGTGCCGATCGCGCGCCTTGCCGCGGCTCATTCCGCTTTGAAGCATAGCGGCAAGAGCATCGCGGAGGATAAGTAACGCGACATTCATGTCGCTCTGCTACAATAATTGCGACATAAATGTCGCGATACAAAAATCGAAACAGGACACGTTATTGGCGTGTCCTGTTTTGATTCGGGGAGAAAAGGCATATCAAAACAGAATCAATTATCGGTCAAGAAATGAAGCGGGTATTATATCTTCCCCGCCACGTAATCCAGCACGTCAATCTTCGTCAGGATGCCGATCGGGCGGCTGTTTTCCACGACGATCAGCGCCAGGCCGGATTTCAAGGAGAGCATCGCTTCCTCCAGCGGGGTCTCCGGCGGGAAGACCGCGCTGGCGTTTTGCACGAGCGGATCAATGGGTTCTTCCTGCGTATGTTCGTGTTTGTCGAGCATGTGATTGAGCAGATCCACTTCTTCGATCAAGCCGACGAGCGTTCCATCCGCGCCGACGACGGGCATTTGCGAAATGCCGTATTCGTGCATCACGGCAACGACCTTGCGGATCGAATCGCCGAGCGCCGCCGTATACAAGGTCTTATCGGGCTTGGCGATCAACAGGTCGCCGAGGGCTGTTTCGCCGAACTCCATCGAAAGGAAACCGAACTCGCGCATCCACTTGTCGTCGTAGAACTTGGAGAGATAACGCGACCCCGAATCGGGAAGGATGACCACAGCCAGGCGGTCCGGGGTCAGTTTGCGGCAATACTTGAGCGCGCCCGCGATCGCGGAACCGGACGAACCGCCCGCGAAGATACCCTCCTGCCGCACGAGTTGACGCGCCCACAAGAACGATTCCCTGTCGCCCGCGCGCTCGATCCAATCCACAACCGAAAGGTCGGTGGCGGAGGGGAGAAAATCCTCCCCGATGCCCTCGACCTTGTACGTTTTCGGATACGCGCCTTCGGGAATCTTTCCCTTGTTCTGCCAGATCTCGGTCAGGATCGAACCCTCGATATCCACGCCCACGATCTTGATGTCCGGATTTTTGGATTTGAGATACCGCCCGATGCCGGAGATCGTCCCGCCGGTTCCCATGCCGATGATGACGTCGGTCACGCGTCCTTCGGTCTGCTCCCACAACTCGGGCCCCGTGCTCAACTCATGCGTGAGCGGATTGTCGGGGTTGTGATACTGATTCGCCAGGATCGCGTTTGGGGTTTCGCGCGCAAAGCGTTTCGCCACCTCGTAATAGGAACGCGGGTCTTCGGGTTCGACCGCCGTCGGCGTGATGACCACCTTCGCTCCATACGCGCGCAGCAATAAGATCTTTTCATTGCTCATCTTGTCGGGCATGACGAAGATGGTCTTGTAACCCTTCAACGCCGCGGCAATGGCGAGACCGACTCCCGTGTTCCCGCTGGTCGCTTCGACGATGGTCCCGCCGGGTTTGAGTTCGCCGCGTTTTTCAGCCTGTTCGATGATGAACGCCCCCACCCGGTCTTTGACCGAGCCGCCCGGGTTCATCAATTCCAATTTTGCATAAAGCGGACAGGGCAGGTCGCGCCCGATGCGGTTCAGCCGCACGAGCGGCGTATTCCCCATCGCGCCCAGAATGTTGTCGTATACGCGCTTTTCCGAAGAAACCGGCAGTCCCATTCTCTCTCTCCTTTGGTGAAGTGGGGATATTTTACCGCACCGCCCGGCCCGAACCCGGATGGGGCGGCAGAGACCTTTTTTGTTATAATTTTCACAATAAGGAGTACATTTATGAAAATCTTCAAAACACTTTCGGCTGCTTTATTGATCCTGGTCGTCCTGGCAGCCTGTTCGCCATCCGCGGATGTGCCTGTCAACGCCGAGTACGTGTTGACCACGGACATGCGTGACGGGCAGTTCGTCTTCGTCGGCGTGAACGGAGACATCAACGGCGCGGTCAACCCGCAATTGTTCGCCGAGCCGGGCGAGCGCATCACGGTCGTGCTGGTCAACAGCGGATGGGGAACTCACGACATCATCTTCCCGGATCTGAACGTCCGCTCGGACAAGATCAGCAAACAGGGCGAGACCGCTTCGGTCACTTTCACTGTCCCTGACAGGGATTCCGCGCTGGAGTATTACGACTCGCAGTACAGGAATCTTGGAATGACGGGCGTTTTGACAGTCGGCTCTGCGCGACCGGAAAAGGATCAAACGACCACCGTTTCCAACGCCGCGACGGGAACGGTTGTGGAGTATTCGCTCGAGAGCAACATCGTGGACGGCAAAATGGTATTCGTCGGCAAGGGCGGCGACATTGACGGTCAGGTGAATCCCGACCTGAAAGCTGGCGTGGGCGATACCGTCAAAGTTCACCTCACCAGCGGCGAGGGCGCGATGCACAACTTCTATCTCGATGAGTTCAACGTCAAATCGGCGGATGTCATGGGACAGGATGGCGTCACCGTTGAATTTGTCGCCGGACGGGAAGGCACGTTCGAATATTACTGCGCCATACCCGGTCACCGCCAGGCGGGCATGTTCGGGAAATTCATCGTTGGTTCCGGCGTTTCCACCGCGCAGGCATCGGACGCGAATCAGTACACGAGTTCCTCGATTCCCCAGGTTGCCGCGGTCAACGCCGGCCCCGTTGATCCGAACGCAGTGGACATCGTCCGCGATCCGAGCGACGTTCCGCCTCCCGTTGGGAATCGCGGTCCTGAAAAACTGGTCGTCGAACTGGAGACAGTGGAACTGCCCGGTAAACTTGCGGACGGCACGACCTTCAAGTATTGGACCTTCAACGGCACGGTTCCCGGCCCGTTCCTGCGCGTGCGCGTGGGCGACACGGTGGAAGTGCACCTGAAGAACCTGCCCGATAGTACGATGGCGCACTCGGTTGACTTCCACGCAGTGACGGGTCCCGGTGGAGGCGCAGTCGCCACACAGACCATGCCCGGCGGCGAGACCATGTTCACCTTCAAGGCGATCAATCCCGGTTTGTACGTCTATCACTGCGCCACTCCGATGGTCGCGCATCACATCGCCAACGGCATGTACGGTCTGATCCTCGTCGAACCCGAAGGCGGCTTGCCGCCCGTTGATCGCGAGTTCTACGTGATGCAGGGCGAACTCTATACCGCCCAGCCCTTCGGGACCAGCGGCAATTTGACCGACGACGTTGACAAACTGCTGGACGAAAACCCCGAATACTTCGTCTTCAACGGGGCGGCGATGGCGCTCACCAGCGAGGAACATGCGCTCCGCGCCAACGTGGGCGAGACCGTGCGCATCTTCTTCGGCGTCGGCGGACCCAACTTCACCTCGTCCTTCCACGTCATCGGCGAGATCTTCGACCGGGTGTACGATCAGGCTTCCCTTACGTCCGATCCGCTGACCGACGTTCAGACCACGTTGGTTCCGCCCGGAGGCGCGACGATGGTCGAGTTCAAACTCGAAGTGCCGGGTCGCTACATTCTGGTTGACCACGCCCTCTCGCGCCTGGAGCGCGGTCTGGCTGGCTACCTGCTGGTCGAGGGCGCGGACAACCCTGAAATCTTCGAGGGAACCGTCACCGAGGGCAGCGGTCATTAACTTGACGAATCGCAAACAGACAGCCGCGGAACTTTCGCGGCTGTTTTTTGTTGCGAGGTCGTCGTCGGGCCTGTTCCGGCTCGTTCCACGCAAGGCGTCGAATGGGAAAACGAAAGAAATGGGTTCGAGATGGGGAATGATTCGAAAGCCATTGCAGCGTGCTAAAATAAGCGGGATCCTGGAGATGATTGGAGACGGGATGAAGAGGCTGTTATCTGTCTTTCTGTTGTTCGTTGTTTTGTCATTGCACACACAACCCGCTTTCGGTCAATCTGACGCGCCGCAAATTTCATTGTTGGATCGCAGCGGCAAGATCGTCACATCCATTGTGGATGGGAATCAGGTCCGCCTGCGGATTCGGTTGGATGCAGACGTCAGCGCGCAAACACGGATCGCGTTCACGACGCCGAATGTGGACGAACCGTTGGCGGAATGCGTCATCCAAACGGGATCGGACTCTTGTGACACGCCTCCCTTCCACGCCCTGGGCTGGCGCTGGGACCCGGACGGGAACGCGCAGCCTCAGCGGACGATCCACGCGTCGGTGAACGGGATCCAGGTTCCGGGGAGTCTGACCGTGAACGTCATCCCGCACCCGGTGGTGATGGTGCACGGATTCAATTCCGATCACACCGCGTGGACGAATTATCTTGGTCCGAACGGTTATCTGGCGGAACTCGGCTTGCAGGGATTCGCGGTGGGGGACGGGCAGGTGTCCGGCGCAATGGATACGGGAAGTTTGAGCGCCCCGTTCAAGCGGACGAATTCGATCGCGCAGAATGCCGTCATCCTGGGCGAATATATCGGGAATGTACAAAAGGCGACCGGCGCCGAAAAAGTGGACCTGCTGGTGCACAGCATGGGCGGCATGATCTCGCGTTATTACCTCGACCGCGTGATGACGGAGGATAACGTCGCGCAGTTGATCATTTTGGGCACACCGATGGCTGGCTCGGCATGTTCGATCTTGCCCGCCTCGCTGGGGATGATGCTGCCTGCCACGCTGGAGATCCAGCCGGGCTACATGGTGAACGTTTTCAATCAACAGATCGTGAAGCGGCAGGGAGTGCCGTTTTACGCGCTGGCAGGGACGAAACTGCTGGATGCCGTGGCTTCGCCCTGCACGCCCGTCCCTTCTGATGTGGTCGTTACGGTTGACAGCGTCAAAGCCATCCCGATGCCGGTGGAGGAGATTCCATTATTACATATCGAGTTGAATACTTCGCGCGAGGTCTTCGATGGATTTGTCACGCGGCATTTGAAGACTCCGCCCGGTGGATTCGAAGTTGTCCCAGACCCGCCTCCCGGTTCGAACGCGCCCGCTTCACAGCAGTTTTCGCGCGTGTACACAGGTCACTTGAACATAGGCGAAACCCAGGACGTGGTCATCAACATTGACCCGAATGTCACGGTGGCGAACTTTGCCTTGTTTGATACCACGCGTTCGCTGGACACTATCGTGACCGGCGCGAGCGGAAACCAGATCCAACTCGACCCGCTTGCGAACGGCGTGATCCGCATCGAAGACCCTTCGACGATGATCTATCTCGGTTATGGATTCCGTCAGCCGAAGCCGGGACGATGGATCATCACGCTCGAGACGACGGACGCCACTCCCGCCTCGGGCGCGGACTTTGCGATTGCCGCGCAGTTCGACGGCGGCGCGCTGCTGCAAGCGACTCAAGACCCGACCGTCGCGCGGGTGAACCAGGCGGTGACGATCACGGGTTCGCTCACCGCAGATGGCGCGCCGATTCCCCTGACGAACGCCGAAGCGATCGTCCGCGCGCCGGATGGTTCGGCGGAAACGCTGGCGATGACGGTGAATGGCAATCAGTCACAGGTTATGGTCACGCCGCGCATGTCCGGGATTTATGGGATCGAGGTCAATGTGCTGGCGCAGACCGCGGAAGGGAATATCATTGATCGCGCCGCGTTCCTGACCCTCGATGCCGAGCCGACGTGGCTTGAAACTTCGAGGAATCAAATCATTGCTGTCGTTGTGGTTGCAGGGGTAGTTTTGGGACTCATCGCCCTGACGCGGCGGCGAAGAAAGGTTCGTCGTTGAGAGCGTAAAGGAATCCGCTCTTCCGGGACAACATGACAGACAATTCAAGAGCGAACCGTTTCTTTTCATTGACCGCCATCATTGTCGGCGTGATCGGGATCCTTGCGGCGGTCCTCGCTTTTGCGTTTGAATCGGCGCCGAACGCGACCCCGATGCCGATGGCGACCCAGCCGACCTCGAGACCCTCGGGCGGCTATCAGCCGGAGGTCATTCCCCTCGCCACCTATACGCCGGGTCGGACACCGACTGAAACGGTCGCGCCGACGAACACACCTCTTCCCACGCGAACGCCGTTCGTCCTGCCCACCATCGTCTCCACCAGCCAACTCTTGCAATTGCCCGATTTGATCGTGACCGGTATGAGCGATCCGATTTGCGTACCGGATCGTAACGGCACAATTTTGGAATTCTACATTTTTGTTCGGAACATTGGTCGCGCGTCAACTCGTTATTTTGGTCCCTTCGATGTTGATGTGTACTTGATCCTGGGTCAACGCCGTTATGAACTTGACACATGGGCGACGCAGTTTGATGGCTTGGTTGGCGGTTCCAACATGACGATCTCGAATCTCGATCCCGGTCAGGACATTAAATTGACGGTGGTGATTGACCTGAAAGGGAATAAGGAATTGGGCATTGAAGTAAAAGCCAATTCAGGAGAGAACCCCATCCGTGAGGCGGATACGACCAACAACATGCTGATAGAATATTATTCAGTGTATTGCTATTAGGATTCGTAAAAAAATAAGATCTCTCACCTTCCACGAAATGGATTTCATTGCGAGGGTGTTCGTCCCGAAGCAATCCCCACTTTGCAGGAAAATCTATGGCAACAGAAGATTGCTTCTCGAAGACTCGCAACGACATGAGGGAAGTTAATAATTTACTGACCCTTAGCGTCTGCCAAAGGGCATTTTGCAGTATGATGCCCTGAAAGGGTGCGAAACGGTATGGACGGGGATTCGGCGGAATGGTTGACTTATCTTGTATGAGGCGGTAAAATCTAGCCAGACTAGCCAGAAAGGAGACCGTATGACAGTCTGGCAAATCCAGGATGCGAAGAACAAACTGAGCGAGGTGATTTCCCGCGCTCTCAAGCATGGACCTCAGTTGATCACCAAGCACGGCGAAAAGACCGTCGTGGTCATTTCGTATGTCGAATACGAGAAATTGCGAAAATCGCAGGGCAGCCTCTCGGAATTTTTCCGCGCTTCACCATTGGCAGGCGTTGACCTGAAGCGCGACAAATCCCTGCCGCGCAAGGGAATCGAGTTATGAATTTCCTGCTCGATACCTGTGTCTTATCGGAACTGGTCGCGAAGGAGCCGAATCCGAAGGTCGTTGAATTTGTTGATTCACTTGATGCTGACGATGTCTACCTGAGCGTCATCACCATTGGGGAGATCACCAAAGGTATCGAGAGACTCCCCAAATCCAAACGAAAAACGGAATTGCAAGCCTGGCTCAAGGAAGATCTGCTCATCCGCTTCGATGGCAGGTTGGTTTCACTCGATGCCGACGTTCTGATCGAATGGGGGAAATTGACCGCTGAATTTGAATTAAAGGGAAAAACCATTCCCGCCATTGACTCGCTTATCGCCGCAACAGTGTTGGCGCATCAATTCACCCTCGTCACCCGCAACGTGGATGATTTTGAAGGCGCGGGCGTGGAGATTGTCAATCCATGGGAGTAGTGCGACGTATTAAAATAAGCAGGAATAAGGAGCAAATCTTATGAGCGCCATGCAAGCCCTACAATCCGTTCAATTTATAAAATCCAAAGGAAAGCGTTATGCTGTTCTCAGCGCGGACGAATGGGAAGCGTTGATCGAATGGCTGGAAACTCTGGAAGATTTGGAAATTGTCCGCAAGGCATTCGCCGATTTGAAAGCCGCGGGTGGGAGCCGCAAGAAGGCAGGCTGGCTGAAATGGAATGATGTGGTGAAGGATATCAAGTGACCCGCTTCACTGTTTACGTCACACCCGGCGCGCTGGAGGAAATCAAAGACTTGCCTGGGAACATCAGGCAAAGGGTCAAACGTGCCATCTCTGAATTGGAAAAGAGTGATGCGCCTTCCAATAGCAAGTCCCTTGATCCTTCCGAAGTTGCTGATCAAATTGAACCCGACCAAACAATCCGCCGCATTCGCATGGACCGCTGGCGTATTGTTTATCGGTTTCCGAATCCGAGAAAATCATAGATGTTCTCGCCGTCCGCAAACGCCCGCCGTATGATTATGGAGATTTGGGGAAGTTGCTGGAAGAGATCAAGTAGCGTCGGGCGAAGGAGCATCCCTCGCCCGTTTTTTCATCACGGCGCATTCCCCTCTCCTTTTAGGAGAGGGGCAGGGGTGAGGTCGTGCGCCATTCTGCCATGAAAAGGTACGAAGCACCGTGGAGGGTGGTTCAGAAGTCAGTGCAACGTGTTAAAATAAAGCACAGAAGGAGATAATATGGTACTTACCTCCCGCACCCAAAATTTACTGGCTGACCTTCAGAAGATCATGGCGCTCAACGAGGATGAGATCGTTCAGCGTGGAATTACGCAAGCAACAACTGACCGCATCATTGAACTGCGTCAGCGCATGGGAAAATTGACCGAGCAATACGGAAATATCGAAAAACTTGAAGCCCTCAGCAAGAATATTCCCGTTTCGAGTGGCGCGCAATTCGCCACGAACTTGAACAACTAACCCGCTTTTTGGAGACCGTGTGAGCATTTGGCACGCATCCATCGTCCGCATTTTGCGCCATCACCTGGCACTCCACAAATAATTGATGCGGTAGTTCGGGCAGATCGATATTGAGATTTTGAACAGGCGAATACATGTAATACTCCATCGGAAAGAGACCCTAAAGGCTAAACGCTTTTAAGGTCTGAGCGGATCCTGTGCTTGTCGAGTATGCGACAGTCCTTAATTTGATCTCCACACCGGGTTGTTGTCTGGACGAATATTGTTGCCATCACTTCTGCCTGGGATTCAATCGGATTGGACCAGGATTAGAAACAACAACTTTCACTTTCCACAGGTTGCCCCCTTGTGTTATATAGAGACTATCGCCTAATGCTGCCATTCCTCCTGTACCCGCCCACCTTTCTCCCAAATGGAGGAATCTACCGTTTTGATCAACCCGCCACAGAACATCATTCTGTACGACATAGAGATAGTTCCCTAATGCGGTCATATGCAATGTTCCCGTCCAGCCACCACCCAGGTTGGTAGATTTACCATTGGAATCAACTTTCCATAGCTTTCCACCTTGGAACGCGTATAGAAAGCTACCCATAGCGGTCATCGCTCCAGGTGTGACCCATCCACTACCTATATTCACCGGACTTTTTCCGATTTCTATGCGCCATAACGCACCATTTCGGAAAGCATAGAGCTGATTTCGTAGCGCCGTCATCGCGCCTGCGGATTCAAATCTACGAACTTTTCCTTTACTCCCATTTGTTATGTTAACTTGTACCAAATCACCTCTGGAAAGAGCATATACGGATCCGTTCATAACGGTCATTGCTCCTGCCGTGATCCAGCTTGCTGAGCCAAGCTTTTCGCTTACCACCGTCATTCCGCTTAAGCGTTTTGTTGTGTTGGTCCAATTGATTGTCGCAGGCAATAAAGTGTACACATTTCTACCTGTGGAAAGTTGCTTAACCCCGCCAGTCACTCCAATCGTGTAGTTGTCACCGCCATACAGCGCTTCAACTTGGGCACGGTTCAGCGCCGCTGATACAGCTGTCAAAGCAATAGTACCGCCTGCCGCTGCAAGACCTGCACCCGTGATAATCACAGGAGCAGCAGCGCCAGCGGTAACACCTATTGCAGCCACTGCTACAACTGCACCCGCTCCAACCAAAGCAAGATTGGTTATTTGTGTAGCGTTTTGTTTGGCAGGGTCAATGTCGTTGGAACCAGTGCTCCAGAAAACGTCAATATCGTACCAGACCTTTTTTGGCTGGCAGGACCATGATTGCCCAGGAGCCAACTGGTTTTTGTGGAAATAAATAACGCGACCATTTGTTACGGCAATATTTATGGGAGTATTTGCGTTGTTAGTAAATCTAAAGGTCATGGTTACAGCTCCTGATATATGTAGGGCGATTTACCAAATCGCATTAACTTTGAAACTGATTAGAACTGCCCCAAATTTTCACTCTAGAAACGAATGTTATAGGGTCAGATTCTTGTCCTTTGCCTCTGTTGTGACACAAGGAACTCTTTTCCACATTGGTTACTCTTCTTAATAGGCTGTAATTCGTCACTCACGCAAAATAATGAGGGGAATGTGCATATTTGATTGTTGGCGACTCCTTCCGCCTGTGGCGGATCCTTCATGCATGCACTTGTGCGCGAAAACGATAATTCCGCCCTTTTTTATCCATTATAAGCCTGTTTAAGAAAACCGCAAGGGAATTTTCCGTCTATTTCGCTTTATCGGCGAAGCTTAAATTCAAACGGTGTTACAGATATAATTGCTTCAATGTCAGTTAACTTCACCCCTCGACCCTCCCAACAACAAATCCTCCGCTACACAGGCGGACAAGACGCACATTCTCTCCGCCTTGGCAAAGCCGATGCCTGGCGCGCACTGGGCAGTTTTGCCCAGAAGCCGGGTGACCGGGTCTGGCTGCCAAAAGGCTTCTTGACGCAACAACATGCCTTTTCGACCTCTGTGTTCGTCTGTTGGAAAGTCGGCATTAAGGGCTTTCTATTTCATGACCACGGTCTTATTATTCGCACTTGGGTTTTATGAAAATCAATGGCGGGTTGCGGATATGTCTGAACTTCAGTATCGGCGGGATGTTTCTGAAATATATATATTCGGAAGATTGGTAAGATCCCGGCAGAATGGAGTATTTTCGGACGGCGGGCTTCTAGGTATTGGCGATGTGGGCGATTCGTATATTGCAAGCAGCGTAATTAAAAACCAGTACGAAAAATACAATAGCGGAGAAGGGTTTTCAGAATATTGGACTTACAAATCTCATCCGGGATTTCAAGGTTTTTTATATGGTTTATTCGATGCGGGTACTGATTTCGCTCCTGCAAGAAACTTGTCCATATTTCGCTTTTCTGTTGCGATGCTCTTGTCTGTTGTTTTAGCGATTTTTTGCTGGTGGATTGTTTTGGAAATTGGCTGGTTTGCCTCCATTTGTGTAGTAATATTCATATTGCTCTCCCAATGGCTGACCTTGTTGGGGGGGAATCTCTTTTGGTCAATGTGGTCGTTTTATCTTCCTGTTGCAGTTATATCCATATTGTTGCAAAGAGATGAAGGGATTTATGATGAGCGCTGGACGATTCGCTTTGCTTTCATCGTTTTCCTCCTTTCACTACTGAAAATCCTGTTTAGTGGGTTTGAATTTGTCACGGCTGGCTTGTTGATGATCACGGTGCCTTTTGTTTATTATGCTGTTTTGAATAAGTGGAAATGGAAGTTGTTTATAACTCGAATGATGGGAATAGGGGTTGGTTTGGCGGGTTCAGTTATCTCTGGATTGATAATACTTGTCGTTCAAGTTGAATCTGTAGTTGGGAATTATAAAGAGACAATGGAATATATTGTTTTTTCTTTTAGGAAAAGAACCTATGGTTACGAAGAGCTTTTGGGCGATTCTTCGAATGATGCTGTAGGCGCAGTGGGGAAAACGTTGGTAGTTGTGCGCGAATACTTAAATGGTTATGCTTTTTCGCTATCGCGGCATTTGTCGGCAAATTCAATTTTGCCAAAGGACCTGATTGATGGCAAATATCTGTTCTTGATAATTCTGTTCCTTTCTGTTACAGCTATCTTTTTTGTCGGACATCGCTATTTAAGGAGAATTGATAGCTATCGAACTGGTGTTGCGCTGATTGTCGCTACCTGGTTTTCATTCCTGGCGCCTTTGTCCTGGTTGATCGTATTTAGAGATCATGCAGCTCTGCATACTCGTTTGGATTTCATTGTTTGGCAAATGCCATTTGCATTATATGGTTTTGCCCTGGTTGGATATGTGACATCGGCTATAAGTAAACCCAGGCAAAAAGATTTACTGCTTAAATGAACACCTTCACCCCTCGTCCCTCCCAACAACAAATCCTCCGCTACACAGGCGGGCGCCTCGGCATTGCCGCCGTCCCTGGCGCGGGCAAGACGCACATCCTCTCCGCGCTGGCGGCGAAGATCATCCACGAAGGCTTGCTCGGCGACGATCAGGAAGTGCTCATTGTCACCCTCGTCAACTCGGCGGTGGATAATTTCGAAGCGCGCATCAAACGCTTCTTCGATAACCCTCTACACGCCCTCTATAAATATCGCGTTCGCACGCTGCACGGGCTGGCGCACGACATCGTCCGCGAGAAGCCTGCGCGTGTCGGTCTCGAGGAGCGTTTCAGCATCATTGACGAGCGTGAGGCGGGTTTCATCCGCCGCGAGGCGGTCAATGCGTGGCTGGCGAATCATTCATTGGATGAATATCTCGACCCTGCCATGGATCAGTCCAAGATGGATTGGGTCAAACGTCAGCAGCTGCCTGATCTATTGGATTCCCTCGCCTTAGCCTTTATCCGTTCATCCAAAGATCGCCTCCTGACTCCTCATGACCTGCGCGCCAAACTGGATGCTTCTCCTGCGCCTCTGCCTCTCGCCGAACTCGGCT
>SZPG01000120.1 GCA_030263595.1 Chloroflexi bacterium CFX6 | reverse complement strand
AAGCGTTCTCCCGCCGCGACGCGAATCTGCCAGTGGACGAGGTCAAGACCGGTGGTTAATTCCGTGATGGGATGTTCGACTTGCAGGCGGGTGTTCATTTCTAGAAAGTAGAACCCTTCGTCTCCGCTCAGGGCAGGCGTGGAAAGTAGAGGGTCGAAGATAAATTCTATTGTGCCGGCGTTGTAGTAGTTCACGGCTTTCGCCGCTTTTACTGCGGCTTCGCCCATTTGCTTTCGTAACTCTGGCGTGAGCAACGGCGAGGGAGTTTCTTCGATAATTTTTTGGTGTCGGCGCTGTACGGAGCATTCGCGCTCGAAGAGATGGACGAGATGTCCATGTTTGTCGCCGAAGACCTGGAACTCGATGTGATGCGCGTCTGCGATATATTTTTCGATGAGCAAACGATCGTCTCCAAAGGCGTTCAAGGCTTCGCGGCGCGCGGCATCGAGTTCTTCGGGCAGGTCGTCCGCGTCCCAGACGACGCGCATCCCTTTGCCGCCTCCTCCCGCGGAGGCTTTCACCAAAATGGGATACCCGATCTCTTTGGCGGCTTTTTCAAAATCTGCGAAGGACTCCAACCCCTCGGCTCCGGGAACCGTCGGGACGCCCGCTTTTTTCATCCGAATCTTTGACTCCGCCTTGTCGCCCATGGCGCGGATGGAGTCGGCTGAGGGACCGATGAAGGTCAGGTCCGCGGAGTCAACTGCGGCGGCGAATGAGGCGTTTTCCGAGAGGAATCCATAGCCCGGATGAATGGCGTCTGCCTGGGAGTCGAGCGCGGCGCGGATCAAGACATCCGCATTCAAATAGGATTCTTTTGGCGGCGCCGCGCCGATGTGAATCGCTTCATCAGCAAACTGTGCGTGCGCGGAATTTTTATCTGCATCGGAATAGACGGCAACGGTCTCGATGCCGAGCTCACGGCAGGCGCGCATGATGCGGAGGGCGATCTCGCCGCGATTGGCAATGAGAATTTTATTGAAGGTCATTTGGTTCGCGTCAATCTTGCTTCGGTGGCTTTGGCTTCGCCGAGTTCGGGATGGATGTTGTAGGCGGTGATGGTGAGATGGTCTCGGTGTTGTTGTGGAAGGAATCAATCCACGAGGCTTCGTAGCGGTCGAGCAGGGTGTTGTAGCCAAAGGTGAACATGCCATGCTGCGCTTCGCCTTCGACGGAGGATTGATATAAGAATAATGCAAAGCGTCCATCGAGGAGGAGTTGGATGTTGCCGACAAGGGGCGACTCGCCAGCCAATTTGCCGGGCTCAAGCCATAACTTGGAAGAGCCTGTCCAGCCGCCGGCGAGTTGGGCGAGGAAATGGTGGGGGGAGCCAGAAGATTGGGGGAAGGTCATGGGTGGTTTCCTTTGGAGAGTGGAAAGTAGAAAGTGGAAAGTGGAAGGTGGAAGGTGGAAAGTGGAAGGTAGAAAGTGGAAAGTGGAGGGTGGAAGGTGGAAAGTGGAAGGTGGAAGGTGGTAAAGTGGAAAGTGGAAAGTGGGTTAAGAGGTTGGTATTGGTGCGTGGAGGATCTCGGTTTCGAAATCGGAGAGGGCGATGTAGATGCCTTTCTCTTCTCGAATGCCGCGCTTGCGTTGTGACGGGACAAAGGTGTTCAGGATTTTTACAATATGTGTCAATACCTTGATGCGATGTAAAACGACCTCCTGTTTCATCGCCCGCCGGACTTTGTAGTATCTATCCCGTGCCTCACGCGCTTCGCCCAGGGAATATTCAAAATAGCGTGCGCGGTCTTTACCAGTGGAGCGTGAATATCCCTCGGCAATATTGGCGCTGATCGAATCCAACGAACGGCGGATTTGATCGGCGGCGCCGCGTGTATGTGAGCTTTTGTCCAGTTGTTCAGTATCATCCCAGGTAATATCGCCAATAAACAAGCCGAGACGATAGACCTCAAGATTCCAGAGCGGGTCGTGCCTTATCTCGTCCATCACGGTGTCCATCCATTCCTGATAATTCACGCGAGCCTCACTTTCCACTTTCTACTTTCCACTTTCTACTTTCTACTTTCCACTTTCTACATTCGGAAAACCCCAAACCCCTGCTCCTCCACCGGCGAATTCAACACGACCGACAACGCCAACCCCAAAACTTGACGCGTATCCACCGGATCAATTACCCCATCATCCCACAATCTTGCTGTCGAATGATACGGATTGCCTTCGTTTTCGTATTTCTCCAAAATGGGACGTTTGAACTCGTCGGCTTCCTCTTTTGTCATGGGAGGTTTGCCTTCGCGGGCGAGTTGGTCCTGTTTGATGGTGAGCAGGACGTTGGCAGCTTGTTCCCCGCCCATGACGGAGATGCGGGCATTGGGCCACATCCACAGGAAGCGGGAGCCGTAGGCGCGTCCACTCATGGCGTAGTTGCCCGCGCCGAACGAACCGCCGATGACGACGGTCAGTTTTGGGACGCGGGTCGTTGCAACTGCATGGACCATCTTCGCGCCGTCCTTGGCGATACCGCCGACTTCCGCTTCACGTCCCACCATGAAGCCGGTGATGTTTTGCAGGAACACAAGCGGAATCCCGCGCTGGTCGCAGAGTTCGATGAAGTGTGTCGCTTTGAGCGCGGACTCGCTGAACAGGACTCCGTTGTTGGCGATGATGCCGACCGGGTATCCGTGAATATGTGCGAACCCGCAGACGAGAGTCGTGCCGTAGCGCGCTTTGAACTCGCGGAATTTGCTGCCGTCCACGATACGAGCAATAATTTCTCTCACGTCGTAACTTTCCCTGAAGGTGCTGGGCAAAATACCATAGATTTCCTCGGCAGGATGGAGCGGCTCTTCAGGAGCAGAAAGTGGAAAGTAGAAAGACGACTTTCCACTTTCTACATTCCTCGGAAGCGTTTCGACAATGGAACGCAATAGTTCAATCGCGTGATCGTCATCTTCAGCGAGGTGATCTGCAACTCCGCTCAAGCGCGTGTGGACATCTGCTCCGCCCAGATCCTCCGCGCTGACATCCTCGCCCGTCGCGGCTTTCACGAGCGGAGGTCCGCCGAGAAAGATCGTGCCAGTGCCTTTGACGATGATGGCTTCGTCGCTCATGGCAGGGACGTAGGCGCCGCCCGCCGTGCAACTGCCCATCACCGCCGCGATCTGCGGAATCTTCTTGGCGGACATGCGCGCCTGGTTGTAGAAAATGCGACCGAAGTGATTGACATCGGGGAACACCTCATCTTGCAACGGCAAAAATGCTCCGCCCGAATCGACGAGGTACAGGCAGGGCAGGTGATTCTCCTCGGCGATCTGCTGGGCGCGCAGATGCTTTTTGACCGTCATCGGGAAATACGATCCGCCTTTGACCGTGGCATCATTGGCGACGATCGTCACTTCGCGGTTGCTGACGCGTCCGATACCGGTGACGATGCCCGCGCCTGGGGCTTCGAGGTCGTACATGCCGACCGCCGCGAGCGGGGAAAGTTCGAGGAAGGGGGAGCCAGTGTCGAGCAGGCGTTCGATGCGGTCGCGGACGAAGAGCTTGCCCTGTGACTCGTGGCGTTTGCGGTATTTTTCGCCGCCGCCCTTGCGCACTTCAGCGAGGCGTTCGCGCAGGGTGTGGGCGAGTCCGAGGTTGTGCTTTTTGTTTTCGAGGAATTGCGGATCGGAGGGGGAGATGGAGGTGGAGAGGGTTTCCATGGGCAGAGTCTAGCATAAATTTGTTTGCCACAGAGACACGGGATGCCGGGATTTTTAACCGCGCAGGCGCGAAGGTCGCGAAGCCTGCACTGAGCGGAGTCGAAGTGAAAGACAGGATGGAGAAGAAGTTTTACAAGTTGTTCAACGGGAAAGCGATCACATCTTTTTCCAATGGAAGAACCATATTGCCGGTGTAAATCACATATCCCTTGCCCGCCTTGTTTTTGAAGATCTTTTGGAAGGATAAAATCTCTTTCGCCATTTCGGGATTCGACGTTTTGGTCTGCTTGATCTCGATGGGGATCAATTCCCCCTGCGCGTCAACGATCAAATCCACCTCTGAGCCATCGGAGGTGCGCCAGTAGTACAGGTTCGGTTCTTCGCCCCGATGGAGGAATATCTTGAACAATTCCGCGATGACGAAATTCTCGAAGATCGCGCCGCTCATCGGTCCGGCGATGGCGTGTTCAATATCGCGCAAGCCAACCAGATAGCACAGCAAACCCGTATCTGTGAAGTAGACTTTGGGCGATTTGATCAGCCGTTTGCCGATGTTTGCGTAATAAGGGCGAAGGATGAAAATTTGGAAACTCGCCTCAAGAATGGATATCCAATCCTTGGCGGTGTTGACCGAAACGCCCACGTCCCGCGCCAGTTGACTCAGGTTCAGGATCTGCGCGCCCCGAGCCGCCAGCGCGCGCAGGAAAGCCTGGAACAGGGTCAGGTCGCCAATGTTGCGCAGGTTGCGAACGTCACGCTCGAGATATGTCTGAACGTAGCTTGCCTGCCACAGACGCGCGTCGCGCTCGGGGTCACGCGCCAGTTCAGGGTAAAAGCCGCGCAGGATTTGCTCCCACAGTTCTATGGGGGTCTGCGTTGGCAGAGCGGTGGATGAAGTCTTTTCCCACGGTAAGGTACGCGTGGGTGTCTCGAAAAATTCCCAGCGTGAAAGAGGCAGCAACTTCAATACGGCAGCGCGCCCCGCGAGACTTTCGGTCACTTGTTGCATGAGGAGCAGGTTTTGCGAACCTGTGATGATGAACTGTCCCGCCTTGTTTCTTTGCTTATCTATTTCTTCCTTGATGTAAGGCAGAAGACCCGGAGTATATTGGATTTCATCGAAGACGACAGGCGGAGTGTACAAGGCGAGAAATCCGCGTGGATCGGTCAACGCGCTCGCGCGCACATCGGGCGGCTCCAGCGAGATAATGGAATGACTTTCCCCAAACAAATTTTGGAGGAGCGTGGTCTTTCCCGATTGGCGCGGTCCCACAAGCGCGACGGCTGGAAATTCGCGCGCCGCCTTTTTGACATGAGGTTCGATACTCCTTGGGAAATAAATTTCTTTCTGCATATTTGCAATTGTACTGCAAATTTACAGAAACACAATTCGTCGAAGGAGGAGGATATAAATTACGGATGAATGTCAGTTGTATTTTGTTTCGATTTCTGCGAAGATAGGGTATCTTCATTCAAGGAGGTTTGCTGATGAGACCGGTTTACGCAATCTCAGGCGGGGTATCGAAATTCGCTAAAGCACGACCCGATAAAACGTTCCAGGCGATCATCAACATCGTGGACGGATCCGTCGCCTCGTACTTCTCGGATCATTTCACCCGACAACTGATGGCTGGCATCATGGCTCAGGACTACCTCGGGCTGTGTCCCAAACCCGGTCACCGCGTGGAGGGCGGCGGCGCGACAGGCGGACTGTGCTTTCAGGAGGCGTGGAAGTCGGTCGCTTCGGGTCACATGGATGTGTGCGTAGCCTACGGCTTCGAGACGATGAGCCATGTCGAAACATGGAAGGGCAACGAGTTCATCGCTCTCGCCTCCGACGTGTCGTTCGATTATCCCGTCGGGGGCTTTTATTCGGGCTACTACGCCATGATGGTGACGCGGCACATGCGCGAGTTCGGCACGACGGTCGAGCAGATGGCGCACGTGAGCGTGAAGAACTACATCAACGCGTTCCACAACCCATACGCGCAAAAGAGTCAACGCATCACGATTCAGGACGTGCGGAACGCTCCGATGGTGGCGTGGCCCCTGACGCGGCTTGACATCTGCGTGATGTCCGATGGCGCGGCGGCGACCATTCTCTGCTCGGAAGAAGGCTTGAAGAAACTCGAAGCCGCGGGGGCGAAGGTGGCGCGTCCGCTTGTGAGAGTGACAGGCATCGGGCGCGGCACGGATGCGATGCGCATGGCGGATCGTCCGCACGTGGATTACGACTACTTCATGGAAAACTACGCCACCGAGCAGGAGAAGTCGTCGAATGAGACGAAGGCGTATTACAAAAAACTTTGGGATCACGGCACACGTTATCCCGGACGTCGTCTGAAATCCAGACGTATGAAGATCTGGGATTATGTCGCTACGGGGAGGGAGGTCCGTTTGCGGAATCGGGCAAGGCGTTCCTGCCGAACATTGATTATGGCTTGAAGTTGAAAGACAAGCCCATTTGCGCGGTGAATCCCTCGGGCGGACTGATCGCTTGCGGACATCCCGTCGGCGCGACGGGACTCATGCAAGGCGTTTTCGCGATCTGGCAACTGCAAGGGACGATTCAAAAGCATTTTCGCGACGACCAACTTCAAGTCAAGGATGCGAAGCGGGGCGCGATCCATAGTCACGCGGGGACGGGGACGTATGTCACGGTTTCCGTTTTGGAAAGAGAGGGTTAAGTCATGGCTAAGTTACCATCACAACGAGAAGAGACTTTGGGCGGGTTCGTCGTGCATGGCGTCCCATTCCCGATCGGTGCGGGTGAAGAGGCGCTGGAATTTTTGAAGAAGATGGCGCCGATCCAGATCGAGCAGGAATACAGGATCACGTACCTGCATTCGTACGGACAGGACAGCCCGTGGTTCGCGGCGTTGACGAATAAACGCCTGCTCGCTTCACGCGACCCTGCCAGCGGATACACCACCGCCAACCCGCGCGGCCACGACATGTATTCGGGCGCGGAGACGAAATGGATTGACATCACGAACGTCCCTGCGAAGGTGCATGCGTTCACCGTTTGTTATTTCGGCTCGGAGGAGTTTTTGCCTGAATGTCCGTTCGTGCTGGCGTTGATCGAGTTCGAGGGCGTGAACACGCTGTTGCTCACGCGCCTGATGGGCGTTGACCCCGACGCGCCGTCGCTGGATTGGATCGGGATGGAGGTGAAAC
>SZPG01000119.1 GCA_030263595.1 Chloroflexi bacterium CFX6 | reverse complement strand
TTGAGGAAGTGGAACTTGACCCAGAACGGCAGCGCGGTGACGAAGGTGATGTCGGGTTGGAATTTGAGGAGCGAGACCAGCCACGGCACGGCGGTGTGGAGATACCAGTCCGAACCCCAGCGGTAGTAGTAGGCGACCCAGAAGCCGAGACCGACTTGCAGGAAGAGGAAGACGAGCAGAATCCAATCGAGTTCGGAGGTGACCGACATGGCGCGGGCGTTGGACATGCGGCGGTAGAACAGCAGGACGAGTCCGACCGTCGCCATCAGCGCGAGCGCAAGTCCCGTGATCTCCAGCACGTAAAGGCGGATTTGATTCGCAGTGAACAATCCCCACACGCGAGGAAAGAGTAACGCGGTGAGGTGTCCGAGCAGGATGGTGATCAGTCCGTAATGCCAGGGAACCGAGCCGAAGAACAGTTTGCGGTTTTCGAGAAACTGCGACGACTGGCTGGAGACCGAATACGGGTCGAAGAAGAAACGGTAGATGGTGACGGCAATCGAGATGGTGACTGCCGCGTACGGAAAGCCGATGAATAGGGCGTTATCGAACATGGATTGCTCCTTTTCTCGTGGTGCGTGTTTCGTGTTCCGTCATTGCGAGCGAGCGCTGGTCGAGACGTTCCGTCGAGACCAGGCGAGCGAAGCAATCTCCGCGACGTGGAGGGGATTGCTTCGCTCCGCTCGCAATGACAGGAAGAGGCGGACGTTAGAGAACGTTCGCTACGCGCGCAATGCGTAGACGACGCTCTCTAGCGTCGTGCCTGTGTTATGCAGATTCCAACACGGTCAGGGCTTGAAACTGCATTTGCAGGACGGAGCGCAGCGCCTCCAATATGCCGTGGAACCGGGTGCGCTTCTCGGATGTATCCGCTTTGGGCGCGTTGTTGTCTTCATCGAAGCCCTCGGATTTGGCGCGCCCTGTCATACGATCCAACACGGGAAGCAGCGCGTCGCGGGCGATCTCGTCAGCGAGGGTGGGGTCGTGGGTGACGGAGAGGAAGCGCAGGATGACGGCGAGGTGGTCGGGCAGTTCGCTGTCGGGGAAGACGAAGCCTTCGGCGGTATAGCGCTGTTTCAACTCGACAAGGAAGACGCTGCGCTTGTACGTTTCGCCAAACAAGTGATAGCCGACGTAGGGATGACAAGCCGCGTCGAGATCGAAGGTGCCTGTGTACACTTCTTCGAGTCGTCCAGGCGGGAGCGACGCGGCGTAGTCGTGAAATTCCTTCAACTGCGCGGCGGAGGCGGGGTCTTCGTCAATCAAGAGTCCCTGCGCTTTGATGGCGGCTTGGAGCGTGCCGCCCGCGGGGTATTCCAACATGCGCGCAAAGCATTGGTAGAGGCTTCGCATTTCGGTTTCGGTATACATGAATGAGTCTCCGATTGTGGAACGGAGTCCAACGTCTCCTGACGTTGGCTCGAAAGTCTGGAGACTTTCGAGTCCGTTTCCAGATTTAGAACTTCCGCTTCGCAATCTTGTTGCGGACGCCGAAGCCCGCGTCGGTTTTGCGGTCGAGCGGCTTCTCCCAGGCTTCGACGGCGACTTCACGCCCAAGCGGCGGGACGACGAAGCGTTCTTCGTAGGTTGGGAGCGAGGTGAGGCGGAAGATGGCTTCAACTTCCTCGGCGTTCGTGTTGCCCTGCGCGAGCGCGGCGTCCACTTCTTCCTTCGTGAAGTCGCTGACCTTTTGCGCGCGTTTGAAGATTCTGACTGCAATCAATTTGCGATAGACCTCTTCCACAACTTTGACGTTGCCCGCCGAGAACATGCTCGCCATATACTTGATGGGCATGCGCGCCTTGTCGAGCGAACTGAGCATAGCGGGCAGGTGATTCCCGTCCGCGCCGTCCACGTCATAGTTGCCGTCTTTGGTCTTGGCAAGGACGGGCAGCATTGGCGGGACGTAGTAAAGCATGGGCAGGGTGCGGAAGTCGGGGTGAAGCGGCAAGGCGAGTCCCCACAACTTGACGAATTTATACACGGGCGAATTCTGCGCGGAGGCGATCATCGCGTCCGAGATTCCGTTCGCTTTGGCGGCTTTGATGATGGCAGGGTCGAACGGGTCCTGGATCATGGCTCGTTGCGCCGCGACCAGTTCATCGTCAGGGACGGAAGCGCATTTCTCGATCTGGTCCGCGTCATAGAGCAGGACTCCCAGATAGCGAATGCGTCCAACGCATGAATGGAAGCAGGCGGGGGGTTGTCCCGATTCGAGGCGCGGGTAGCACAGGATACATTTTTCGGATTTGCCCGATGCCCAGTTGTAATACGTTTTCTTATATGGGCAGCCCGAAATACACATGCGCCAGGCGCGGCATTTTTCCTGCGAGATCAATACGATGCCATCTTCGCCGCGTTTGTAGATCGCACCCGCAGGACACGCCGCGACACAGCCAGGGTTGAGACAGTGGTTGCAAATGCGCGGCAGGTAGAAGAAGACGACGCGTTCGAGTTCGTTGAGTTGCTCGCGCTCGTCGTCGGTGAGACCGTCGAGGTTGGGGTCGTTGCGGGCGTAGACGGGCGAGCCGCCCAGGTCGTCGTCCCAGTTGGGTCCCGCTTCGATGGAGTCCATCGGCTTGCCCGTGATCATCGAGACGGCGCGGGCGGTGGGCTGGTCATCGCCTTCGGGCGCATTGAAGAGATTCTCGTAGTCGTACGTCCACGGCTCGTAGTAATCGTCAATGGTGGGCAGGTAGGGGTTGTAGAAGATGTTGCCCAACGCCCCGAGTTTGGTGTGCAACTTGAGGTTGAGTTTGCCGTTCTTCTTTTCCCAGCCGCCTTTGTATTTTTCCTGGTCCTCCCATAACGTCGGGTAGCCCGTGCCAGGCTTGGTCTCGACGTTGTTCCACCACATGTACTCGGTGCCTTTGCGATCGGTCCAGATGTTCTTGCAGGCGATACTGCACGTGTGACAGCCAATGCACTTATCGAGATGGAAGACCATTGAAACGTGTGCGCGAATATCCATGTTTATCTCCTTTTGTTAGCGTAAGGCGCGTTCTCTTACGCGCCTGTTGGCGTTAGAGAACGCCAATTACGCCGAACGTTTACCACTCCAATTTTTCCATCTTCCGCACGACGCAGTACGTATCGCGCGTGAAGACGCCGATGGGTCCCCAATAGTTGAAGCCGTAGGTGAACTGGGCATAACCGCCCGCGAGTTCGACGGGATTGATACGCGTGCGCGTCAGGCTGTTGTGACCGCCCGCGCGCTTGCCCTTTCTGATCTGCGACTTGGGGATGAAGACCGTGCGCTCGACCGCGTGATAGTACAAACACGTCCCAGGCTGGACGCGGGCGCTGACCGCCGCGCGGGTCACGACCACGCCGTTGTCGTTGTGGATTTCGACCCAGTCGTTGTCCACAATGCCGACGCTTTCGGCTTCCTTGTCGTTCAGCCAGACGGGATCCATGCCGCGCGAGAGCGTCAACATGCGATGGTTGTCCTTGTAGGTCGAGTGGATGTTCCACTTGCCGTGCGGCGTGATGTAGTTCAGGATCAGGCTCTTATCGTCCAGCGGACTGTTCACGATGTCGCCGATCTTTTTCCAGTCGCCAGGCTTGGCTACCAGTTTCGGCTTGAACGTCGGCAGGTTCTCGCCGAAGTCCATGTAATACGGATGGTCAATGTAGAAGTGCTGGCGTCCTGTCAACGTGCGCCAGGGGACGCGGCGTTCCACGCTCAGACACCACGCGGAGTACGCGCGCCCGTCGTTGACCATGCCCGACCAGCACGGGCTGATGAGCGTGCGCCTCACCTGACGCGTCAAATCGAAGAACGTCATACGGACATCGCGCACGCCTTCGGCAAGGTCAGCGAGCGGCATTCCGACTCGTTCCTCCTCATGCTTGAACGCCGCGTACGAGACCTCTCCGTTCGTTTCGGGCGCGAGATACAAAAGTACGTTCGCCGCGTCGAGCGCATCTTCCAACGACGGATACTTGTTCCCGCCCCATTCCACACAGCGCATGTGACGCGGGTCGGGTGAGCCGCCGACGGGATTCTTCAGCAGGTCGTCGTAGAACTCCGCTATCGGAATTTGCACACCGTTGCCGCTGATGCCGTCCGCGCGGAGGTTGGGTCCCAGCGAGATGAACTTGTTGTACAGGTTGGCGTAATCGCGCTCGACCACCTTGAAGTGCGGCATGGTCACCCCAGGGATGGGTTCGCATTCGCCCGCGCGCCAATCTTTCACGTCGCTCTGCGAAAGTTCGTCGGGCGTGTCGTGCATGAGCGGTCCCATCACCAAATCTTTGACGGGTTCGGGGAAGACGCCCGCCGAGAGTTCACTGACTTTCTTCGCGAAGGCTTTGAAGATTTCCCAATCGGTCTTCGATTCCCACAC
>SZPG01000118.1 GCA_030263595.1 Chloroflexi bacterium CFX6 | reverse complement strand
CAATTTGTCCGTGAATATCGAACGGCAGCAGCGACTGCACGTCCACGATCTCCGCCTCGATGCCAACCTTCGACAGTTTATTCGCCGCGTCCATCGCGACACGGCAGCACGCGCCATACGTGACGATCGTGACATCGCTTCCCTCACGGATCACCTCAGGCACGCCGAGCGGCACGGTCATCTCACCGATGTTATCGGGTAATTTCTCTTTGACGCGATAACCGTTCAACACTTCCACGACCACCGCAGGTTCATCACATTTCAACAACGTATTATAGAAACCTGCCGCGCGCGTCATGTCACGCGGCACCAGGATATTAACCCCGCGCGCCAGGTTCATAATGCCGGACATCAACGAACCCGAATGCCAGATGCCCTCCAGCCGATGACCGCGCGTTCTTATGATTACAGGTGACGCCTGTCCGCCCGCCGTGCGCCAGTGCAACGTCGCCAGATCATCGCTCATAATTTGCAGCGCGTACAAAATGTAATCGAGATATTGAATTTCACAGATCGGTCGCAGTCCGCGCATCGCCATGCCGATCGCCTGCCCCAAAATGGTCGCCTCACGGATGCCCGTATCGGTCACACGCAGCGCGCCATACTTCTCCTGCATCCCCTTGAAGCCCTGGTTCACGTCGCCGAGCAAACCGACGTCCTCGCCGAACGCGATCACGCGCGGGTCGCGTCCCAAAATCGAATCGAACGCCGCGTTCACCACCTCGAATCCGAACACCGTTGGCGACGATTCCGAATACGCGGGCTTGACCTCCTCGACCTTCAATGCGCTCCCCGAATACAGATGCGAGCTGTAGCGTTCAAGGTTGATCGCATCCTGTTCGTTCTTCCACTGGATCAAAACCTGCCTGGATGGATTCTCCTCGTCGCGCAGGACTCGCAACGCTTCATGCGCCGCGCTGTGGATATCACGCCTCGTCACCGACGGGAGGTTTGCCAGCCGTTCCCTGACCTTTTCCAACTCTGACGCGTGACTCGAACTGCCCGCGATCTCGTCGAGCATGTCCATGACCTGATCCCGTTCTTCGAGAATCGGAGCGAGGTACGCCTCCCATGCCTGTTTGCGGATCCCCTCTACAGCGTTGTAGTCCTCTTTTTCGAGGGCATCAAGTTCGGGTCCGGAAATGACGCGGTTCTCGATCATCCACTCGCGCATCTTGCGGATGCAGTCGAATTCATCCTCGAACTTGAGTCGCTCGGGAGTCTTGTATCGTTCATGCGATCCGCTTGTGCTGTGTCCCTGCGGCTGCGTGACCTCATGCACATGCACCAACTGCGGGATGTGATACGAGCGCGCGATCTCCGCCGCAGTTTGATAGGTTTCGATGAGCGCGGGATAATCCCAGCCGCGCACCTGATAGAGATCGTAGCCGCGCTGGCACTCGGGTTCGGGGCATGGCTCGCGCTGAAAACCAGTGAGGATATCGTGGATGTTTTCCTTGACCATCTGGAACTGGTTGGGGACGGAGATGCCGTAGCCATCGTCGTAAACGGTGATGACCGCGGGCGCCTGCAAAACGCCAATGGCATTGACCGACTCCCAGAACATGCCCTCCGCCGTGGAGGCGTTGCCGATGCTCGCAAACGCGACCTCGTTCCCGTTCTTCGAGAATTGGGCGAACTGCTTGAGTTCTTCGAGTTCGCGATACACGACGGATGCGTATGCCAACCCGACCGTGCGCGGCATCTGCGTGCCTGTCGGTGAGACGTCGGCGGAGGTGTTATACATCTCGGTCTGGTTCTTCCACGAACCGTCGGGGTTGATGTAACGCGATGCGAAATGCGCGTTCATCGAACGCCCGCCGGTGTTGGACTCGTGCTTCAGGTCGGCATGGGCGTAGAGCTGCGCAAAAAATTCCTGGATGCTCATCACCCCCAACATGAACATCCAGGTCTGGTCACGGTAATATCCTGAGCGCCAATCACCCTTGTGAGAGGCGCGCGCAATGGCGATGTTGGCAAGTTCCTTGCCGTCGCCGAAAATGCCGAACTTCGCCTTGCCGCTTAACACCTCGCGGCGACCGATGAGCGAAGCCTGCCGGCTCTGATACGCGAGGCGGTAATCCTTGATGATCTCTTCTTTTTCGAGGGGAAGCGAAACAGTACCCTTCTTTTTGGGCATCAGACTCTCTCCTGAGGTGAGGTTGAGGGGGATTATAACAAAGGATGAAGGAGGAAAGAAAAAACGCGACCTCTCTTGGATGGGTCGCGTTTTTGATTCATGCAGGCGGCTGAGGCGCGCCCTTACTGGCTTTGTAACGTCGTCGAAGGGCAGGTGTCACTGATTCGGCTTTTCGATAGGCGGGCGAGTGGGATTCGATTTTCAGCATGGCTTCATGGTCGAAAACCTTCTCGCTACCCTTGTAGACGCGGGTTAGGTCGCGGGTCACGCGCTTGATCTTGTCACTGCTGCAGGTTGGACAGGTTTTAATTTGAAGTTTGTCGTTCATGGATGAAACATAGCATCATTTGCCTTGCCGCGTGCCATCACAACGAAATATCACTTTTTCTTCCTCCCACCCGCTCGATATTTTGCCTTCCCTTCCTTCACCGCGAACTGCGAATCCTTTTCAGCAACGGGATAAACAACGGAGGGACTCGACCGTTCGATGGCGCGGGCGAGGGCAACGTTGACGAACTGGTTGAGGCTCACGCCTTCGCGTTCGGCGGTCTCTGCGAGTTGGCGGTGTAGGGAGCGCGGCAGGCGCACAACGAACTTTCCGCTGTAGGCCTCGTCCGGCGCGGGTTCGGGGATCGGGATACCGTCTTCCAGCGCGACGCCGATCCAGCCGCGCATTGCGTCTTCTATCATTTCGCCGAGTTCTTCGAATGTGTCGCCCTGTGTGATGCATCCGGGCAACTCGATCACGCGCGCCACCCAGCCGGGATTTTCCTCATCTTCGTCGCGGATGATCTCGATATGGTAGGGAAGTTTGAGATATTCGTCTAGGGTTCTCATGATTATTTGCTTTTCTTTTCAGGCTCGTCCAATTCCTTGATCTCGTCCAGCGCTTGCAAAAACAATTCCACGTACACACGTTTGACAAATGGCTTGCGTTTGGGAACGGTGAGAATGTGTTTCCCAAACGTGAATATCGCGTGGCTTGTCCCGTCGTGTCTCTTCTTGAACCCAATTCGAAGAAGGATCGCTTCCAGTTCTTCAAAACGAACGTGCTTTGGGTTTTGTCTGATCCTTGCAAGCGCTTTGTCTTTTTTGCTCATTACCGACCGATAGTACCATATTCGGTATCAGCCCGCAACGCCTGCTGCGCGCACAATATAGTGTGCGTCCGGCTATACTTCCCCGCATGTCCAATCCCCTCCCCATCCTCCAAACCCAACTCCCGCCCGGCGTGATTGACCTCGGCTTGGGCAATCCTCCGCTTTCGTTGTTGCCTCTTGACATCATTCGCTCCGCCGCGCAAAAGGTTTTATCGCAAAGCGACAATTCGTTCCTGCAATACGGCGCGGAACAGGGCGATGGATATTTCCGCCTCGCGCTCTCGGAATTTCTGAGCCAAGATTATGGTTTCGAGGTCGCGCCCGAGACGTTGTTCATCACAACGGGCATTTCCAACGCATTGGATTTGTTATGCACACTCTTCACCGAAGCGGGTGATACGATCTTCGTCGAGGAGCCGTCCTATTTTCTGGTGCTCAAGATCTTTGCGGATCATCGCCTGCGGGTCGTCCCCATCGAAACGGACGAGGACGGACTCATCCTCGAATCCCTCGAGGAAAAACTGACGCGATACAAACCGAAATTCCTCTACACGATTCCCACACATCAAAACCCCAGCGGACGCACACTGACGGAAACGCGTCGGGCGCGACTGATCGAACTGTCCCGGCAATACGATTTCCTCATCCTCGCTGACGAGGTGTACCACCTCCTCAACTACAGCGGGGAACCGCCCAAGTCGTTCGGCTCGTACGCGCATATTGAAAACGTCATTTCGCTTGGATCGTTCTCGAAGATCCTCGCGCCCGGACTCCGCCTCGGCTGGATTCAAGCGCACGCGAACATCATCAACCGCCTCGTCGCAAGCGGACTGCTCGACAGCGGCGGCGGGTTGAATCCGTTTACCTCTGCCATCATTCGAGAGGTCATCGAATCAGGCGATCTGGAAAGGAATGTGGTCAGATTGATCGGAATCTATCGCCCGCGTCTCGCACTTATGGATTCATTGCTGCGCGAACACCTGCCAGCCGTGACGTACTCCGTTCCTCATGGCGGATACTTCTTCTGGGTCCGCTTGCCGGAAGGTATTGACGCAACAGAATTGCGCAAAAAAGCCCAAGCCTTCAAAGCGGACATCCGCCCGGGCGCGCTGTTCTCCAGCCAGAACGGACTGAGAAATTACATGCGCCTGTGCTTCGTCTTTCACGATGAAAATGAAATCGAGGAGGGGATTGTCAGATTGAAGGAATGCTTATTGATGTCATTGCGAGGAGCCGCTGGTCGAGTAGGTTGAGTGTTCTCCCAGCACTTGCACGCTGGGCAAGTGTCTCAACCGTATCGAGACCGAGGCGACGAAGCAATCCCCTGTTTTATAGTGGCTTTCCTGCCAGCAGGAGATTGCTTCGTCGTCGCTCCGCTCCTCCTCGCAATGACA
>SZPG01000022.1 GCA_030263595.1 Chloroflexi bacterium CFX6 | reverse complement strand
TTCAGATTTGGGGGAAGGGGAGCAGAAATTATTTATGAATATATTTACAACCTCCCAACGAAGAATTACCCCTCCCCCATTTGTGGTTTTCAAATGGGGAAGGCCGGGAGGGGGTCATGCATAAACGCACCACGTTGGACCTTTGACAATGCTGGAGAAACCATGGAAATCTTGAATTACATCAACAACGAATGGATGAAGCGCTCCTGACCCCCTTCCCGTCCTTCCCCCAAATCAAAATTCAGATTTGGGGGAAGGGGAACAGAAATTATTTATGAATATATTTACAACCTTCCAACGAAGAATTACCCCTCCCCCATTTGTGGTTTTCAAATGGGGGAGTCCGGGAGGGGGTCATGCATAAACGCACCACTCCCAAAGTCTTTGGTCATGCCAAACAACTTCATCGCAACATGACCGAGGCAGAGGCGAAACTCTGGAAACATCTGCGGGCGCACCGCATGGGCGATGTCCATTTTCGGAACCAACACGCCATCGGCAATTACGTCGTGGACTTTTGCGCCCCTCGCAGGAGGCTGATTATTGAGTTGGATGGAAGTCAGCACCTTGAACAGGAAGAGTATGATGAAGAAAGAACCGAATTCTTGAAATCCAAGGGCTACAAAGTATTGCGGTTCTGGAACAATGACGTGATGAACAACATTGATTCGGTCTTGACTGTAATTTGGGACACTTTGCGTGAAGATAATAAGAGTCAATGAACCATCCGACCTTCGACGTTAGACCTTTGACAATGCTGGAGAAACCATGGAAATCCTCAACTACATCAACAACGAATGGATCAAACCGAACGTACAAGAATATGCGAGCGTCATCAACCCCGCAACGGGAGAGGTGATTGCCAAAACTCCTCTTTGCGGTAAGGCAGATGTGGACGCAGCGGCGAAGGCGGCGAGCGAAGCGTTCCCTGCGTGGCGGCGAGTCCCTGTGCAGGACCGCGTGCAGTATCTTTTCAAGTTGCGCGACCTGCTCAAGGCGAATCACGGTGAGAGCCGAGATGGTGCGCGCCATCGAAAACGTGGAGGTCGCCTGCGGGATGCCTCATTTGGGCAAGGGTGAATTCGTCGAGGATATCGCGCCGGGCATTGATGAGACGATGATCCGCCAGCCCCTCGGCGTGTGCGCCACGATCGCGCCGTTCAATTTCCCCGGCATGATTCCGTTTTGGTTTCTCCCGTACGCGCTGGCAGCGGGGGACACGTACATCGTCAAGCCTTCGGAGAAGGTGCCGATGACGATGCAGTTCATCTTCAAACTCATCGAGCAGGTTGGCTTCCCGAAGGGCGTGGTCAATCTCGTCAACGGCGCGAAGGAGGCAGTGGACGGAATTCTGGAACATCCTGCGATTCGCGCGATCACGTTCGTCGGCTCAACCAACACTGCCAAATATATTTATGCCACCGCGGCTTTGCACGGCAATTGTGCTGCCCGATGCGGATATGGACATGGCGACCAGGATCATCGCGGACTCCGCCTTCGGGTGCGCGGGTCAACGCTGTCTCGCCGTCTCTTTCGCCGTGACGGTTGCTGAGGCGCGAAACACCTTTACCGAAGCGATCTGCGACGCGGCTTCGACGCGCGTCGTCGGCTATGGACTCGATGCGGGCGTCCAGATGGGACCCGTCATCAACGCCGCGTCGAAGAGCAGGATCGAGTCATTGATTGGACTCGGCGTCCAGGAAGGGGCAGGCATCCCCGTGGATGGACGCGGGATTTCCATCAAAGGCTATGAAGGCGGCTCGTTTGTGCGTCCCACGATCTTGGCGGACGTCCCGCGCGGGAGTGAAATCGCAAAGACCGAAATCTTCGGACCTGTCTTGAGTCTCATGCACGTCGAAACTGTGGACGAAGCCATCGAGTTGGTGAATAGCGGACAGTATGGCAATCAGGCGAGCCTGTTCACATCATCGGGTTCTGCGGCAAGAAAATTCAGATACGAAGCCGAAGCGGGCAACATCGGAATCAACATCGGGGTCGCCGCGCCGATGGCGTTCTTCCCATTCAGCGGATGGAAGGATTCGTTCTTCGGCGACATGCACGGGCAGGGCATGGACGCGGTCGAGTTCTTCACGCAGAAGAAGGTGGTGGTGGAGAGGTGGCCTAAGGAGTGGTCGCGAAAATTCTAAGGATTGGAGGTGTAGAGAATTGAGGTTGGAGCCTGATGTATAATCATCAAAATGTATTCGGCTCATTTGATGTTTGGTAAGGAGCAAAAATGATAACGGCATATCGTAAAAAAGTAACTGTTCGTCCCGATGGGCGAATTGAAATTACAGACCCGACTCTGAAACCTGGCACAGAGGCGGAAGTCATCGTGCTGGTGGAAAGCCAACCCGAAAGCGAAGAAATACGCCTGGCGCGCGTGCGCGAATGGGAAGCGTTGTTCAAAGAGACTCAGTCGCTGCCTCTGGCGCAAACCATTACCGAGGAAGAAATCGCCGCCGAGATTGCCGCCTATCGCGCTGAGAAAAATAAATGAAGGTGTTAATTGACACGAACGTACTGATTTCCGCGGTCTGGCGCGACAGGAATCCAGAGACTGTCATCTTGTGGGTGATTGCCCAACCCGATTGGCAGTGGATCGTGTCTTCGGAAATCATGAAGGAATACAAGGAAGTATTGCGCCGTGAGAAGTTTTCATTTCCTCCGGAGACGTTACGGAAGTGGGAAACGATATTGGACAGAGACACTCGTTTGTTGTCAGTCGTTGCAAATGTGGAATTTCCACGCGATAGAAAAGACGCCCTGTTTCTGGCTTGCGCCATTTCGAATGAAGCCGATTTTTTTATAACAGGGGATAAGGATTTTGAAGAGGCTCACAAGATAATCACCACGACCATCCTTACTGTTTCCATGTTTAAACGCTTGATGATTGACAAGTGATGCAGCCCGCGCCGATGGCGTTCTTCCCATTCAGCGGATGGAAGGAAAGTTTCTTCGGCGATATGCACGGGCAGGGCATGGACGCTGTTGAATTTTTCACGCAGAAAAAGGTGGTGGTGGAGAGGTGGCCGAAGGAATGGTCGCGAAAATTCTGAGAATTGGAGGAGTAGAGAATTGATGGAAAAGATTGGAGACTTGTCCTGAGCTTGTCGAAAGGCTGAAGACTAATTCTCCAATCCCCTAATCCTCTTGTACCCAGTCTCTTTTTTGAGGTTATATGAATTACGAATCTGCATTAACTTACTCGAACGCCTGGCTTGAGGTCATCCGTCAGGAAAATTTTCCAGAAGAATCTCAGGCAAAATGGATCATCGAAGAATCGACGCGCAACTTCGCCGAGCATTTCAATCGCGGCTGGCTGGAATATCGCAAGTCCGTGACGGAGGCGGGCGATTGGGCGTCGGTCGAATGGTCGGGCAAAGGCTCGGCGTTCACCGACGTGATGGGGCGCAAATACATTGACTGGCTCGGCGGCTTCGGCATGATGGATTTGGGCTGGTGTCATCCCGAAGTGGTCGAAGCGGTCATCGCGCAGGTCAGGCGCAGCCCCATGCCCTCGCAGGAGTTGATTGACCCATTGCGCGGCGCGCTGGCGAAACTCATGGCGGAGATCACGCCCGGCGATTTGAAATACTCGTGGTTCGCGGCGAGCGGCACCGAAGCGATCGAAGCCTCGATCAAGATCGCCAAACTGTACACGGGCAAATCCGCGTTCATCGTCGCGCTCAAAGGGTTCCACGGCAAGACAATGGGCTCGCTTTCGATGATGGGCAAAGCCGATTATCGCCAGCCGCTGGGGATGCTCTACGGCGGGCAGGTTTATCACGTCCCGTTCGGAGATGCGGACGCGCTCGAAAAGCAACTCGAAATTTGCGATAGGGTCGGCATCGGGGTCGCGGGCGTTTTATTCGAGCCGATCCAGGGCGAGGCAGGCGCGATCGTCCCGCCGGATGACTTCTGGTCCCGCGTCCGCGCCGCGACGAAGAAGTATGGCGTTCTTCTCATTGCGGATGAAGTGCAAACAGGCATGGGGCGGACGGGGAAATTGTGGGGCGTGGATCATTGGAACGTCGAACCCGACATTCTCGCGACCGCCAAATCCCTCGGCGGCGGCGTGATGCCCGTCAGCGCGGTGACGACGACCGAGGAAATCTTCAAGCCGATGATGTACCCGAATCCGTTCATGCACACGACGACGACCGGCGGAGGCGCGTTAGCCTGCGCCGCGGCGATTGCCGCGATCAACGTCACGCTTCGCGACCGACTTTGGGAGGGCGCGGCGGCGAAGGGTGGTTACCTCATCGAAAAAGTGACCGAACTTGCCGAAGAGTTCCCGCAGTTGTACGAAAAAGTGACCGGCAAAGGTCTGCTGATCGGTCAGCATTTCCGCACCTCCGAACTGGGCTACAAGGTTGCCGCGGAATTGTTCAAGCGCGGCGTGCTTGTTTCGGGAACGTTGACCAGCGCGCAGACCATCCGCATCGAACCGCCGCTCATCATCGCGCAGGAAGAGATTGACGAAGGCTTGAATCGTCTAAGAGACGCGGTTGGCGTTGTGGCGAAGACTTTATGATGTCATTGCGAGACGCGTTGGTCGAGTAGTGCGAAGCGCGTACCGAGACGCGTTGGTCGAGTAGCGCGAAGCGCGTACCGAGACCCAACGGCGTAGAGCAACCTCCTCATGGATCGAGGATTGCTTCGCAACTTGCGCTCGCAATGACAAAAAATACCAGTAAAATACTCCCTATTCCGTTTCGAGGAGAAGAACAATGGCAAACGGCTTTGCTATTGAAATGCAGGATGTCTTGAAACAATTCGTCACGCCGGAAGGAGGCATACTTGCGGCTGTGAACCACGTCACCATGCAGATCAAGGACGGGGAATTCTTCTCCCTGCTGGGTCCCTCGGGATGCGGCAAGACCACCTCCCTGCGCATGATCGCCGGGTTCGAACTGCCGACCTCTGGAAGCATACTCATTCACGGCAGGGAAATGAGTCAGGTGCCGGCTCATTTGCGTCCCGTGAACACGGTTTTCCAGCAGTACGCCCTCTTCCCGCACATGACCGTGGAGCAGAACATCGGTTTTGGGCTGGAGATGAAGGGCGTGCCGCGCGCCGAACGCTCGAAACGCGTATCGCAGGCGCTCGAAATGGTGCGCCTGCCCGGCATGGAGATGCGCCGCACAAAACAACTCTCCGGCGGACAACAACAGCGCATCGCCCTTGCCCGGGCGCTGGTCAACAAACCCGAAGTTCTCCTGCTCGATGAGCCGCTCGGCGCGTTGGATCTGAAACTGCGCAAGGAAATGCAATTGGAGTTGAAGACCCTCCAGCGCGAAGTGGGCATCACCTTCATTTACGTCACGCACGACCAGGAGGAGGCGCTCACCATGTCCGACCGCATCGCGGTGATGAACAAGGGCGTGGCGCTCCAGATCGGAAAGCCCGAGGAGATCTACGAACGTCCCGCGGATAAATTCGTCGCAGACTTCATCGGCGAGACGAACTTCCTCGACGGCGTCGTCCGGGGGCAGGACGGTTCGCTGGTCGAGATCGAATTGACGGGGGTGGGAACGGTACGCGTGGAATCGAGTCGCAGGTTCACGAGCGGGCAGCAGGTTTCGGTCGCGGTGCGACCCGAAAAACTCCGCTTGAATTCCGAACTCAAAGAGGGGAATAATCTCAGAGGGCGCGTGGAGGACGTTATCTACATCGGCACCGACACGCACTATGGCATCCGTTTTGCGGGCGGGCAGAAGGCGCGCGTGCGCGAACAGAACGCCACGCAGGCGCACAAAGCGATCGCAAAACCCGGCGAGGAGGTGACGGTCTCGTTCACCCGCACCTCGCCCCGCATCCTGACCGAATAGAGGCGTCCCATGTTGAAATTCTTCCGGCGAAGCAAAGGATTGCAACTGTTCGGGTTGATCAGCCCCGGCGCGTTGTGGATCCTGTTCTTCTTCAACCTGCCCTTGCTGATCATGCTCTTCATCAGTTTCGTGGAGCGCGGGCGCGCGGGCGGCATCAAGCTCCCGCCTGTGTACACCCTCGACAATTACCGGCTGTTCTTCGACGCCTGCGCATCCCAGTTCTCGGGACCGACGTGCAATCCGTTCCTCTATTTGGGAATTTTCGGTCACTCGGTGCGCATCGGTTTGATCGTCACCTTCTGGTGTCTCATCCTGGGTTACCCGTTGGCGTATTTCATGGCGAAGCAGAGACAGGTCTGGCGCGATGCGTTGATGGTGCTGGTCATGCTCCCGTTCTGGACGAACTTCCTCGTCCGCACGTACGCCTTGAAATCGGTCCTCGCGACCGAGGGGCTGCTCAATACGTTCCTGATGAACTTGAACCTGATCGCCCAGCCGCTCGATCTATTGTTCAATGAGTTCGCCGTCGTCGTGGGGTTGATCTACGGCTACCTGCCGTTCGCGGTGCTGCCGATGTACACCTCCATCGAAAAATTCGATGCCACGCTGATGGAAGCCGCGGCGGATTTGGGCGCGCCGCCCTGGCGTTCGTTCCT
The DNA here is from genome assembly GCA_030263595.1 of Chloroflexi bacterium CFX6. Taxonomy (GTDB): domain Bacteria; phylum Chloroflexota; class Anaerolineae; order Anaerolineales; family Villigracilaceae; genus Defluviilinea. The sequence continues at coordinate 131,332 of SZPG01000022.1, read as the reverse complement.
GCGCGTGATGCTCCCGATGACGTTGCCCGGCGTGGTCGCCGCGCTCGTGCTGGTGTTCGTCCCGGTCGTGGGCGCATTCATCACGCCCGACATCATGGGCGGCGGGAAAGTGGAGATGATCGGCACGCTGATCAACCGTCAGTTCGGCGTGGCGCGCAACTGGCCCTTCGGCTCGGCGATGTCGCTCATCCTGATGCTGCTGGTGTTGATCGGCGTCATCATTTACTTCCGCTCCAGCACCGAAGAGACGCGGAGGGGATTATGACCGCAAAGTTTCCCGCCTACCCGCGCCAGCAGGTTCGCCTGGCGACGCGCCTCGGCAACTGGCTCTTGGGCGCGAACGCCGCGCTGGTCTTCGGTTTCCTCTACCTGCCGGTGTTGATCCTCGTCGTCTTTTCGTTCAACGAGACGCGCTCCGTCGCCGTGTTTTCGGGTTTTTCGACCGAATGGTACGTGATACTATCGCACAACACCGAACTGCTCGAAGCGGCGAAGAACAGCCTGCTGGTCGGTTTCATCACTACCATCGTGGCGACCGTCATCGGCACGTTGACCGCCCTGGCGATGGATCGTTACCGCTTCAAACTCCGCACGGCATTCGACGCCAACCTTTACCTGCCCATCGTCATCCCTGAGATCGTCATGGGCATCTCGCTGTTGTTGTTCTTCAACCAGGCGTTGTTCCCGTTTTTGCAGAACGCGTTCGGCATCCAAGCCTCGACCGGGCTGCATACCATCACCATCTCGCACATTGCCTTCGACATCCCGTTCGTGTACGTCATCGTGCGCGCCCGCCTGGCGGACTTCGACCGCACGCTCGAGGAAGCCGCCGCCGACCTCGGCGCGGACGAATGGCAGACCTTCAAGCGCGTCACCCTGCCCCTGCTCATGCCCGGCATCATCGGCGGCGCGTTGATGGCGTTCACCCTCTCGCTCGACGATTACCTCATCACGGTCTTCACCAAGGGCGTGCAGGAACAGACCATGCCGCTCTACATCTACTCGCTCGTGCGGCGCGGCGTCACGCCGGAGATCAACGCCCTCTCGTCGGTTTTGCTGGCGGGTTCGATAGGATTGGTCGGCTTGTCGCTCACCGCGCAAAGCGGCGGACCGGTGTACACGCGGGGCATGACCTTTGGCGCGAGCGTGGGATTGGGCGTCTACGGTTTGCTCCACCTGCCCGCCTTGTTCGCGCCCGGCGCGTTCACGGTCGGCGGCGCGATCCTGCGGCTGATCCTCCTGTCCGCGTTCTATTTTGCCTGGGGCGCCTACGGGAACTTCCGCGAAGAACTCGCGGAAACCAATCGCTCCGGCAGGATGCTGGCATGGATCACGGCTTTCATCGCTGGTTTTGCGGCGTATCTGTCCGCCTGGTTGTTATTATCGTAATTGGCGCAAAGGAGGTGATGCCTTCGGATATACATTTGCTGTGACGCTCCATGAAAAACTCCCCTCATGGAACGCAAATCCCAAAGAGAATAAAACAAGGAGAGAGATAATGAAGAAAAACCTGTTCTACATAGCGCTGCTCGCCGCGCTCCTGCTTGCAGCCTGCGCGCCCGCAACGACCGAGCCTGCCGCGCCCCCGTCAGGGGGCGAGGAACCGACGGCAGCCCCCTCGGGCGGCGAAGAACCGACCGCGGCTCCCTCGGGCGGAGAGGTATCCGAACGCTGCGGCGACAAATCCCAACTCGCCGAACGGATCTACCTCTACACCTGGGTCGAATACATTGACCCCGCCATCAAGGATCAGTTCAAGGAGGAGTGCGGCGTGGAAGTCGTCGAAACTAACTTCGACTCGAACGAGACGCTTCTCGCCACGCTCCAGGCTGGCGGCGCGGACTACGACATCATCGTCCCCTCGGATTACATGGTGCAGATCCTGATTGACGAAGGGATGTTAATGGAACTCGACTTCAACATCATCGCCAACATCAAGAACATGGACGACCTGAACGTCAACCAATACTTCGACCCCGAACAGAAATACACCGTACCGTGGTTCTGGGGAACGTCCGGGTTCGCCGTGGATACCAATGTCGTCACCGAGTACACCGATTCCTGGAGCATGATGTTCGACCCGAACTCGCCCTACTGCGGCAAGATCAGCATGTTGGACGATCAGCGCGAGACCCTCGGCGCGGCGCTCATGTACCTGGGCTACTCCATCAACGACACCGATCCCGCCCACCTCGAGGAAGCCAAGAACCTGCTCATCGAACAATCCAAGTGCGTCAAGGCGTACGACAGCCAGACCAACGACGACCTGATCATCTCCGGCGAAACCGTCCTGGCTCACATCTGGACCGGCGACGCCATCCTCGCGGGCTTGCCCGATTACGGCGGGCGCGAAGGCATCGTCTACGTCATCCCGCAGGAAGGCTGCACCATCTGGCAGGATAACATGGCGATCCCCGTCGGCGCGCCGAATCCTTACACCGCCATGGTCTTCATGAACTACGCCCAAATCCCCGAGATCGCCGCGCAGAACGCCGAGTTCGTCGGGTATGGGACGCCGAACGCCGCCGCAAAAGAGTTCATGGACCCCGACATCCTCGCGGATGAAGGCATCTATCCGCCGCCCGAAGTGGAAGCCCGCCTGCAATGGATCGAAGACGTGGGCGACGCCCTCGAACTCTACGATCGTATCTGGACCGAATTCAAAGCCGCTGTTGGAAGTTAACCAAAAGAGAATTGGAGGATTGGGGAATTCTCCAATCCTCCAATTCTCACATTGTCCCGCTTCATCCTTGACCGTCCTTCGGCTCACGCTCAGGATGAACCTGATCCTGTTTCTACAGATCTTGTCCGCCCCCGCAGCAGACGGAAGGCGGAGCCATTCGAAAGGAGTTTATGCGAGTCCTATTGGTGGGGACGGGGGGAGTAGGGGAAGCCATTGCCGCAATTGCAAAACCACACGCGTGGATGGAGTTGATGGTATTGGCGGATTACAACGTCGAACGCGCCAGGGAAGTGCAGAAAAAATTAGGGGACGAGCGCCGATTTTCCGTCGAGTTCATTGATGCGGGCGATCAGGACATGATCGAGGGGCTTGTGAAGAAACACAGTGTTGACCTCATTATGAACGCGGTGGACCCGATCTTCAACAAGCAGATCTTCGACGCGGCGTACAACGTCGGCGTCAATTACATGGACATGGCAATGACCCTGTCCGAGCCGCATCCCAGCGACCCGTACAACAAGACCGGGACCAAACTCGGCGATTACCAGTTCGAGAGATCCGCGGATTGGAAAAAGAAAGGGTTGCTCGCGCTGGTCGGCATCGGCGTGGAGCCGGGCATGGTGGACGTGTTCGCGAGATACGCGCAGGACCACCTCTTCGATGAGATCGAGGAATTGGGCGTGCGCGACGGCGCCAACCTCGAGATCGAGGGATATGAATTTGCTCCCAATTTCTCGATCTGGACGACCATCGAGGAGTGCCTGAATCCGCCTGTGATCTGGGAGAAGGACAAAGGCTGGTTTACCACCGAGCCGTTCTCCGAGCCGGAAACGTTCGAATTCCCCGATGGGATCGGGAAGATCGAAGTGGTCAACGTGGAGCATGAAGAAGTGCTGCTCATGCCGCGCTGGATCGAGACGAAACGCGTCACCTTCAAATACGGTCTTGGCGACCAGTTCATCGGCGTGTTGAAGATTTTGAAGATGCTGGGGCTCGATAACAAAGAGAAGATCAACGTCAAAGGCGTAATGGTTGCGCCGCGTGATGTGGTTGCCGCCTGCCTGCCCGACCCTGCCCACCTGGGCGATAAAATGAAAGGGAAGACCTGCGCCGGTCTGTGGGTGCGGGGAACGAAAGATGGAAAGAAGAAAGAGGCGTACTTGTATCAAGTGGCTGACAATCAGGAGTGCATGACGAGGTGGGGCTGCCAGGCGGTCGTCGCGCAGACGGCGTTCAGCGCCGTCATCGCCATGGAATTGCTGGAGCATGGAATTTGGAAAGGCGCGGGCGTGCTGGGACCGGAGGCGTTCGAGCCGGAGCCATTCATGGAAAGAATGCCGGAGTATGGGTTTCCGTATGGAATACGGTAAACGAGTACATAGGTAAGACAGGTACACAGGGAAACACGTGTGTACGTGTATACGTGTCAACCTGAGACCGAGGCTGAGGTGGGATTAACTCCCTCGAAACAGAATCAGCCTCCGGCTAAGAAAGACGCGTGCCCGCGTCCAAATCGGAAGCATGTCGTTGAATTTCGTCCAATCGAATTGTATAATCGGAAAAACTCAAGGAGGTCGCCATGCCAAACGGATATAACGGCAAGATCCTGCACGTTGATTTGACGAAGGGGACGATTGATGTTGAAGAACCGGAAGAGGCGTTCTATCGAAAATACATGGGCGGGAGCGCGATGGGCATGTATTACATCCTGCGAGATGTACCCAAAGGCGCCGACCCGCTTGGACCGGAAAATGTGCTGACGCTGTTTACGGGTGTGACGACGGGCGCGGCGATCTCCGGGCAGAGCCGGATCAATGCGAACGCCAAATCGCCGATCAGCGGCGGGATTGGCGATTCGCAAAGCGGGGGGTTCTTCCCGGCGGAATTGAAGTTTGCCGGTTTCGATGGGATCGTGATCAAAGGTAAATCGCCCAAGCCGGTGTATCTGGCGATCCTCGACGGCAAATATGAATTGCGCGATGCCGCGCATCTGATGGGTAAAAAGACCGGGGAAGTGGACGACATCCTCCATAAGGAAGTTGACCCGAAAGCCGAAATCTTGCAGCACGGACCCGGCGCGGAGAACGGTGTGTTGTTCTCGTCCCTGGTTTCGATGTCCAACCGGCATAACGGTCGCACAGGCATGGGAAGCGTGATGGCTTCCAAGAATCTCAAGGCGGTGGCGGTGCGCGGCACGAAGAAGCCTGCGCTGGCTGATTCAAAAGCGCTGGTGGCGTTGAACAAGACGGGTCCGAAGATTTTGCCCGATAACCCGGATATGCCCGGTCTGGCGAACGACGGCACAGCCACCGTGGTCATGTTCCAGAACACGATCGGTTCCCTGCCGACCCGCAACTATTCCGAAGGTCAGTTCGAATCCTGCGAGGATATCAGCGGCGAGAAGATGTCTGCCACGATCCTGAAGGAACGCGATACCTGTTACGCGTGCGTCGTCCGCTGCAAGCGCGTGGTCGAGATCAAGGAAGGAGCCTACCTTTCAGAGCCGCGCTACGGCGGACCCGAATATGAAACGCTTGGCACCTTCGGCTCGTACTGCGGCATCAATAACCTGGCGGCAATTGCAAAGGCGAATCAACTGTGCAACGAATACGGCGTGGATACGATCGCCGCGGGCGCGACGATCGCCTTTGCGATGGAATGTTTCGAGAATGGCGTCATCACCAGGGAACAGACCGGCGGGCTGGAACTCAAATTCGGCGATGCCGGTGCAATGTTGAAAGCGCTCGAGATGATGCTCAACGTCGAAGGCGATTTTGGAAAGACGCTTTCACAAGGCTCTGAGCGCGCCGCCAAGATCTGGGGCAATGGCGCGGATGAATATCTCATCACGGTCAAGGGCGCGGAGGCTCCGGCGCACATGCCGCAGGCAAAGCGCTCGCTCGGATTGATCTACGCGGTCAATCCGTTTGGCGCGGATCATCAATCCTCCGAACACGATCCCTATTACGAGGAGGGCGTTGCCGACCTCAATCTCGACCGTCTCAAACTGCTCGGGCTTGGCGAACCGCAAGCCGCCTACAGCCTCACGGAGGAGAAGGTCCGCTTTGCCTATCGCACCGAAGTCTTCTACTCGATGTTGGATTCGGTCGAACTCTGCCAGTTCGTCTTCGGTCCCGCGTGGACGCTATATGGTCCCGCTGAAACCGTGGAGATGATCCGCGCGGTCACGGGCTGGGATGTGACGGTGGATGAATTGATGGCGGTTGGTGAACGGCGTCTGAACCTCTTCAGGACCTTCAATGCCCGCGAGGGACTCAACCGCAACGCCGACAAACTGCCAAAGAAATTCTTCAAAGCCCTGAAGGGATCTGGTCCAACGGCGGGCGTCGCTCTGACTCACGAGGAGATTGAATCCGCTTTGGACAACTACTACAAATTTGCAGGCTGGACCTCCGACGGCGTGCCGACCCGTGAGACTTTGGAGAAGCACGACATCGAGTGGGCGGCGGAATACCTGCCTGCATAGAGAGAATTTGAGGGATGGAGAATTGGAGATCGAACAACCGTAATTGGGGATGGGATGATGAGTCTCATTCCCAATTCTCTTAATCCTCCAATCCTCGATCTCCAGAACCATTTTCCAATCGCTTTTCCTCGAGAAAGATTATTATGACAACCAACACCCTCTACGAACAAAACTTCCCTCACATGACTCCCGCGTGGAGTCGCATCTTCAACTTTGTCGCTGACCGCGCCGAAGGCTCCTACATCTACACGGACGACGGGCGCAGACTGCTCGATTTCACCTGCGGCATCGGCGTGACGAACACCGGTCACTGCCACCCGAAGGTCGTCGAGGCGATCCGTGAACAGGCGGGGAAATTCATCCACGCGCAAGCCAATCTCGTCATCCACAAGCCGATGCTGGGACTGATCGAGGAACTGCGAAAGATCGTTCCGCCCACAATTGATTCTTTCTTCTTCGCCAACTCGGGCGCGGAGGCGTTGGAGAACGCGGTCAAGATCGCGCGCGTGGCGACGGGCAGGCAGAACGTAATTGTATTCAGTGGATCGTTCCACGGTCGAACCGTTGGCACGATGGCGTTGACCACCTCCAAGACCGTGTATCGGACGGGATTCGGTCCGCTGCCTTCGGGCGTGTTCGTCGCGCCGTTCCCGTACGCCTTCCGTTTGAAGATGAGCGAAGAGGAAGCCTCCGCGTATGCGCTCGAACAGCTGGAGCATCTGTTCGCCTCGCAGACAGCCCCGAAGGACACCGCGGCAATTTTGGTGGAGACAGTTTTGGGCGAGGGAGGATACGTCGCGCCTCCGAAGTCATTTTTGAAGGGTCTGCGAGAGATATGCGACCGGCACAACATCCTGCTCATCTTCGATGAAGTCCAATCAGGATTCGGCCGCACGGGCAAATGGTTCGCGTTCGAGCATTTCGACGTCGTGCCGGACATCATCACTGCCGCAAAGGGACTGGCTTCGGGCATGCCGCTTTCGGGCGTGTTCACCCGCACGGACATCATGCTGAAACTGGACGTCGGCTCCATCGGCGGGACGTATGGCGGGAACGCGGTCGCGTGCGCGGCGGCTGTGGCGACCGTCCGCGCCATGCGTGAGGAGAAGATGCTCGAAAACGCGGCCGAGCGCGGGGTCCAGTTGATGACCGGGCTTCGCAAGCTGCAGGAGGAATATCCGCAGATCGGCGACGTGCGCGGGATGGGTTTGATGATCGGCACGGAGTTCGTCCTGAACGGACGCGCCGACAAAGCCAAGCAACTGGTGAAGGACGTGATCCATTCAGCGGAGGAGAAAGGCTTGCTCCTGCTCTCGTGCGGAACGTACGACAATACCGTCCGCTGGATCCCGCCGCTGAACGTGACGAGCGGGCAGATCAATGACGGGTTGAAGATTTTCGGAGAGGCATTGAAGGAGACGGTAAAATAGCAACCCTCGAGTTTTGAACGGAGTATAATAAACGCGCACCTGGGTTTACAGGATGATCGCTCGGAGTAAATGATATGAAGACAGAAGCGCAAACGAATTTAGTGAAGGCGATTGCCGAGATCGCCGCGTCAATTCCCCTGGCGCGGAGGAAACAACTCTATGAATTCGCGCTCTTTCTTGAGTCGCATCCCCTGCCCGCCGAGGAGACGCTCGAAGCCGTCGCAGAAGATGAAGAACGGTGGAATGAACAATTTTCCGCGACGGATGACGACAAACTTGCCAGACTGATTGCTTCGGTCGAAACCGAAATTCGCGAGGGCGGGACGCAGCCGATGTTCGATGAGGAAGGGCGATTCATCGAACGTAAATGAAGGCGCAAACGACCAGATCCTTTTGGAAACGTTATTGGGCGCTGCAGGCTTACGCGCTTTGGCGGAACAATCCCTCACATCCAAGTTTGTTTTTCAAGCGCGTCAAGGATGATCAACCGCTCCATTCCGTTCGAATCGGGTTGGGATACAGGGCGCTTGGCTTGCTCAAAGGGGATACGGTCTCGTGGTTTTGGATTGGCGATCACGATGAGTACGATCAGCTAATCAAGTGAAGCCCCGCGCAACATCCCGGGGTTGAGTATGGTGCTGGGCAGATCAATGATGGGTTGAGGCTTATGCGGTTGAAGAAAACCGGAAGAATGGCTGGTGATTACTGTCATCGCCGTTATTTCCAGGAGAAAAAATATGAAATTCACTTATGACCCTCGTTACAATATCGCCTATATCCGCTTTCAGGAAAAGGGACCGGAGGTCGAGGCGATTCGCGTCAGCGATGAACTGGTTGTTGATATCGCGCCTGACGGAACAATTTACGGCATTGAATTGTTGAATGCCAATGAGCAGGTGCAGCGTGAGGACACCGGCGAATTGGTTGTTATTAATGAAGCTACTGGAAAACGAGCAGAACTTTCACTTCGATAAAATATGACCGAATATAAACCGCAGATCTGGCGCGTAAATGTGCGCGAGCAGACTCTAAAATTTGAAGATGTTCCAGATTCCTGGAAGCGCCTCGGCGGGCGCGGACTGATCGCGCGCATCATGGTGGACGAAGTGGATGCGAAATGCGACCCGCTTGGACCCGGCAACAAACTGATCTTTGCGCCGGGTTTATTGGTGGGACACATGCTCTCGTCAACGGATCGGATTTCCGTTGGCGGAAAATCCCCGCTTACAGGGGGCATCAAGGAATCCAACGCCGGCGGGCGGACAGGTCTGCACATGACGCACCTCGGCATCCATGCGCTCATCATCGAAGACCAGCCGAAGGACGGTGGTTTCTGGGTTTTGCATCTTTCGCTTGGCGGCGCAAAATGGGAAAAGGCGGATGGACTTGCCGGACTCGGTGTTTATGAAACAGCCTCGAAACTGCTTGAAAAATATGGAGACAAGGTCGCCATCGCGTTGATCGGTCCCGGCGGTGAGATGAGGATGAAAGCCGCGGGGATCCAGAATCTCGACAAGGACCGCGTCCCCTCGCGCATCAACGCGCGCGGTGGACTCGGCGCGGTCATGGGATCGAAGGGACTCAAAGCCATCGTGTTCGACAATGCCGGGGGTCAGAAGCCGCCCATCGTGAGTCCCGAAGCGTTCAAGATCGCGCAGAAGGATTACAACAAGGCGTTGATGGATCATCCGCAAACGCACACCTATCGCGATTACGGCACCGCCGCGATGACGCAGTTGACCCAGCGCTTCGCCGCCATCCCCGTGCGGAATTTTTCGCGCGGCACGTTCGACGAGGTGGAAAAGATCGGCGGCGAGGCGCTGCGCGAGTTCACGTTGACACGCGGCAAGCCGTCGGACCCATCTCACGCGTGCATGGCGGGATGCACGATCAAATGCTCGAACATCTTCGGTGGGGAGGATGGCAAGGTGATCGTCTCGCCTTTGGAATATGAAACCATCGGTTTGATGGGCTCGAACCTTGATATTGACTCGCTCGATTCGATTGGACGGCTGAACTGGCAGGTCAACGATCTTGGACTCGACTCCATTGAAGTTGGCGCGGCGCTGGGCGTCGCGGCGGAGGCGGGTTTGATGAAGTGGGGGAGCGAAGAGGATGCGTTGAAGTTGATCGGAGAAATTCGCAAGGGTACTGAACTTGGTCGCGCGCTCGGCGACGGCGCGGCGGCGGTGGGTAAAAAATATGGAGTTGAGCGCGTGCCGGTCGTAAAGGGACAAGCCATGTCCGCGTATGAGCCGCGCTCGATCAAAGGCACGGGTTTGACGTACGCCTCCTCGCCGCAAGGCGCGGACCACACGGCGGGTTTGACGATCCGCGCGCAGGTTAATCATCTCGACCCGAATGTGCAGAAGGATGTTTCCCTGAATGCCCAGTTGAACAACGCCGGTTACGACACGTTGGGCGCATGTTCCTTTGCCGGTTTTGGTTATGCCGCCACGCCCGATTTTGTGATCAAAAGGTTGTTGCAGGCGCGCTACGGCTGGGACGACCTGCCCGATAACGTTTTACAGGCATTAGGTAAAGAGACGATCAAGATGGAACGCGAGTTCAATCGCCGCGCGGGATTCACAAAAGATGATGATCGCCTGCCCAAATGGATGATGGAGGAACCGCTTCCCGAAACCGGCGCGGTGTTCGACGTGGGCGAGGACGTGATTGATCATATCTTCGATGGGATCGAGTGAATCAAAGAACAAAGAACTCCGGGATTTTCAAAATCCCGGAGTTCTAATCGCCTGAGCCACCAGTGGGATTCGAACCCACGACCTGACGATTACGAATCGTCTGCTCTACCAGCTGAGCTATGGTGGCGTTGCGCAAGTTGCCATTTTGCGTTACAGCGGCGGGGATTATAAAGGAAACCACTTAATCCCGCAAGTTTTCATCCTTACGCCCCGTCTATGAAGCGGATTTCAACATGATGCGAATCGCAATGCTCTCTTATCACACCTGTCCGCTGGCGACGCTGGGCGGCAAGGATACGGGCGGGATGAACGTCTACGTCCGTGAACTCACGCGTCAACTCGGCAGGCTGGGCGTTCACGTGGACGTGTTCACGCGCTCGCAGGACGAACACGTGCCCCACGTGCTGCACGATCTGGGTTACGGCAACCGCGTCGTCCACGTGCCGGCGGGACCCGAAACGCCGCTCCCCAAACAGGAACTGGCGAATCACATTCCTGAATTTGTGGAGGGCGTCAAAGCGTTTGCCTGCGAAAAGGGAATCAAGTATGACCTCATCCACAGCCATTACTGGATGTCGGGTCTCGCCGCCGCCTCTCTTTCGGACCTTTGGGCTGGCGCGCCGATCCTTCACATGTTCCACACTTTGGGCGAGATGAAGAACCGCGTCGCGCGGACGGAGGCGGAACGCGAGGGCGAGTATCGGATCAATGGGGAGAGGCAGGTCCTCCGTCGCGCGAACCGAATCGTCGTCGCAACGCTGGCGGAATTGACCCAACTCCGATTCCTCTATAAAGCCGACGCGTCGAAACTGGTCGTCATCCCGCCGGGCGTGGACGTGAGTCACTTCTATCCGATCCCGTCCGACGAGGCGAAGATGTACGTCGGGCTGAAACCCGAAGATCGCATGGTGTTGTTCGTGGGACGCATCGAACCGCTCAAGGGCGTGGATACGCTCATCCAGGCGATGTGCTGCCTGCAACTGAAGGACAAGAGGCGCCCGGTGCATCTGGCGATCATCGGCGGAGACCCGAGCGCCAGCCGCGAGCAGATGACCGCCGAGATGGCGCGCCTGCAAAAATTATGCGACGAACTTGCGATGGGGCAGACGGTCGTGTTTTTGGGGATGCGCGACCAGGATAAACTGCCGTATTACTACTCGGCGGCGGAGGTGCTGGTGATGCCTTCGCATTACGAGTCGTTCGGCATGGTGGCGCTCGAGGCGATGGCGTGCGGCACGCCGGTCATCGCCTCGGAGGTGGGCGGGCTTGCGTATCTGGTGCGCGACGGCGAGACGGGCTTCACGATCCCCGACCAGGAGCCGGAGAAGTTGTGCGAAAAGATCTCCTGGCTGTTGAACGACCCGGAACTTCACGAATCCATGAGCCGGCGCGCGGTGGAATACGCGCAGGATTACGCCTGGGAGAAGATCGTGAAACAGATCGTGGAGACGTATCAGGGACTCATCGGGAACTGACGTCGTTTGCCTTCAAGCCGGCGGGATTCTTACTTCCAGAACTGCCACCATTTCTTATCTTCGACCGCGCTTTGCCGGGCGGGCGCGCTGGCGCGCGCAGCGCCGGCGAGGGGAGTGGGGCGCAACGGGACCAAACCCGTTTCCCACCAGTATCTGGCGTCAGCCGCCGCCACCTGAAGGTCGAGACCTCTCTTTCGAGCGCCCTGTTCGCACACCAGGATCGGCGCGAATACGCCGGAACCGGCGAAGATCGTCGCGCCCATGTTCCTCGACAGGCGTTGGATCTTCAGTTGCGCCTCGGCTTCGGTCAGGCAGTCCTTACGGAAATCAACCACCTCGTCGGAGATGAAGATATATCCCTGCCCGCGAGGGATCGTCGCTCCCGGATAACCGCATGGGCAGGCGTCGTCGGAACAGAGACCGGGATTACGGGTATTCCCGGAGACTTGCATGTATTTCATGGTTCGATCCTCCTTTTTCATTCATAGACCAGGCGATCCATGTCGAAGTTGTTCATGTGCCACTGCATCGCGCTTTGAAATTGTTGTTGGGGGAGGTAGGAGTCGGTCGAGGCTAATTGCGATGCGATGTCGCGGATGTTTTGTACGCCCTTTTCCCCAGGGATGATCTTGCGATTAAGGCTCGCGATTCCATCGCTGGCAAGGACGACGTAATAATACGGGGTAAACGCGAGCTGCTGGACGAGGAAATACCCTTCCATGGGCGAAAACAGGGTGGGTCGAAAGATCGGCAAAAACGCCTCCATGACGCTTGGCTCCCCGACCGGTTCGATGAGTTTGACGTAATAAGCCGCCAACGGACCGTACGGAGTCTTCGAGAGGACCCACTCCACTTTGATCTGTGTGCGGCTGTCGAAAGGCGGTCCCTGGACGCCGGTAACGATGGCGAGCGCCTTTTGCAAACCGTCGCGGACGATCTGGACGCGCTGGTTGTGGCTGAGATGCGCCGCCATCGCCGGATGGATGCGGGACTCTCCCTCGTTCCATTTTGGATACCTGAGGGCATTGATCCACGTCTCCCAATGGTTCTTCCACGTTTTTGCTTCGAAATGACCGGAGGATTTGTCCAAGACCCGATCCAGGGTTTCTTCAGCCGATTGGAATTGCCCGAACGCGTACAGAACGCAGGCTTTAGCCACCAGCAGGTCCATATCCTCCGGGCATATCGCGACGGCATCGTCCAGAATGGAGATGACTCTTTCCATGTCTCCGGCGGAGGCAGAGACGCGCATTGCGGTTCTGTCTCCCAGGAGTTCGATCTGCACACAGCGGTCAACGACCGCGGCTGCCTGCTCCAGTTGCTCGTGAGCGGGGTGAGCCGGGTCAGCCAGGCGCAGGATGGATGGCTTATCGTTCGGGGAAGCCGATTGCTTTCCGCCGAACAAACCGCCTGGAAATTTCATTTGACGTCTCCTCTTCTCACGCCTCGGGATGGAAACCGGCGGCTACGCCTTTGCCAGGACGATATGCACCAATGCCTTGAGCGCCATGTAGGATACATACCGGTCGCCGGGGAAACGATTGGGTTGCCGGTAGGTCAACAACTGGCGGAGGGACGCTTCGAATTCCGGCGACCTCAGAATTTGGACGTATTCCAGCGCCTGGATCAACGTCATAAAGTCCGTCGCCGTGCCGAGCATGCCTCTCAGTTCGGTTTTGGCTTGCTGTTCGCCGTGCAGCGCCAGCAGGAAGAGCCGCTTGATCCGGTGTTTGCCTTGTTTGGAAAGGGGCTTCGTGCCGGTCTCCTTGTCCTTCAAACTGATGCGCAACAAAGCCCAGAACGCCGCGTTCGAGAGGTCGTCATTATCAAGGTAGCGCGCGATCTGGTCCGTCGCTTCCACTGCGCCGAGTTCCCCCAGGGCGGATAGAACGGTTCTGCGGGAATCGTTGTCGCGCTTCTTCGACAGCGCGTCGGTCAGCAGCGGAACGGCTTCTGCCTGCGAAATTTTTCCCAACACCTCGTAGGCGCACAGCCGGGCGTTGGTCGTCCCCTTCTCGGTCAATTCGACCATGCGGCTGTAGACCAATTCGGGATTCAAGCCTCCCATGGACGCGACGGCGGCGGAGCGCACGTCTTCGTTGGTGTCGTCGAAACGCTCGATCAGGGCATTGATCACTTTGGGGCTTTCGGTCTTTTGCGCTCCCAACTTGCGGGTGAGGCGCAGGCGGACCAGCATGTTTGCGTCGTTCAGGTGCTTCAGGTACACCTCGTCCTCCAGCGGTTCCGTAAGATGCTCCAAAGCGATCGCCGCAACGTGACGGACGTCTTCGTTCGGGTTGTCGAGGATCTCCACGATGGTCTTCAGGTGTTTCGGCTCGCCCAGGCGCACCAGCGCATAGCAAACCCCCGCTTTTTCCGTTGGGTCGGTGATGCCCGGGAGCGTTTTTTCCAATTCGGGTTTGGCGGCTTCGACGTTCATGAACCCGAGCGTCAGGGCGGCGTTGAATCGCAGGAATCCGCTGCCCGTCCGCATGGCGTCAATGAGTTTTGCGTGCGTCTCCTCGCCCAGAAATGCCAACGCCTCGACGCCCTGCGGGAAGAACAGAAGTTGTTTGAAAGCGTCCAGCAGGTAGGGCAGTGTGCGGATGTCCGGTATAAGGGCGAGCAATTCGTAAGCCTTGTTCCGTTTGAACAGATCAGAGGTCTGCCTGCTGATGTAATCAATGCAGTCGCCCACAAAGGCTTCATCCCGAACCCTCAGGCTGGCTTTTTCGAGGGCGGCTGCCAGGGTCGCATTGTCCAGTCCCGTTTGCTGTTCCTGAGCCGAAAGGAGCAATTCCAGGAAGGACTGGGTGCGGCGCTTGGTGACCGTTTCCTTGACGGTTTTCATCTCCGGCTTGAAATCGAAACTGCTCATGATCTTGTGGGCATTGATGGACACCTCTCTGAGCGCGGGATTGAACTGGCTGGTGGAGATGAATAACTCGCCGGCCGGCGGAGCGATCTCCGTATACAGCATTTGAACCATCGCCAGCGCGGCGATCCCTTCCACGTAACCCTTGTGCGTCAGGTATTCGACCGCCATGCCGCTGAAGCGGTCAACGTCCTGCTCTCCCTGGACCGTGACGCTGGTCACACTGCCCGAGGCGGCGTTTACGCTGATCTGCATCGGCTGGATCTTCCGGGAGGACGCGTTTTTGAAGAACTCCTGTCCGCGTTCACGGAGTTTGAGCAGCGCGGCGGTATCCGGGTCAACGGCTTGAAGCGCTTCCTGGCTAACCTTGCCTTTGGTCTTTCCGTATAACGACTCAACGACCTCCTCTTTTGCCATTCCCTCGTTTTGGCAGGTCTGCTGGATCTCCCCCGCAATTCTCTGGACTTCGCCTTTTCGGAATCGGGTCGCCTGGTTGAATAACAGGATGCCCGCTGCAACGCCCACGGCGAAGATCGCCATTCCCGCCCAGGCGTAATCGGTGAAGATCCCGATGCCGGCGCACAGGAAAACGGTTCCCAGGATGATGCTTATCCAGGCGGGTAAGGACTTGTTGTTCACCTGCTTTTGCGCGGATTGAATGTCAATTGCCCAGCGTTCGACCCAGGTGCTGAATGAACGCTGTGACGCGGACGCAAGTTGCGCGTTGCCTTTTGCTTCCATTTTTTAGAACTCCTCTCTTTTTACTCTTTTTTGTGATTGTTCGACGCGACAAAATCCCCGATGTGTCGTTGGTGCAGAGAATGTTAGCGTTGCCAAACCGGTGTCCTTCGGATTCTTTGCCTTGGATTCGCATGAGGTTGGCAATGCCTTACCTTCTCCCCGGTAAAGACTTTTGCGGCAACATGCAAAAACATGCGCAAAGCCCGCACAATTTATTATTGAGACTACAGTCATCAAAAAACAAGTGACGAAAGTCACTATTTTTCCCGCTGTGAGTGGATTTCCCCGGCGCCGGCCGGAAGGTCTTCTTTTCAGCGAATAATGCCTCCGGCGACATCATCCTGTTGAGGTTTTGGGATGGCAGATTCTTCGAACTCCGTTATGCCGCCTCCTCCATCTCTTTCATCCACAGTTCCGTATCCTCCGCCTTCACTGCCCGTTCCGCTTCATGGATGAGTTTGTTGAGGCTTTGTCTGCGCCTGAATTTGGAATTCGGCGGCAGGTAGGAATGTGGTATCGGCGTCGGCTGGCTGTTCTGTGACGCATTGAAACAAGGCGACCGCTGCCGGATCAATTGCCGCTCAGCGGCGTTCAGGTCGTTCCCAACATCGCTGAATCGCTCTGACTGAGAACTCATCAACTCGATAGTGAAATTCATGGACTTGGGCCAGTTCACCCAAATAAATCTCCCCACAAGGGAATGTCCCTTGAAGCCGCTCAGTAAATGTTCCCGGACGCGCGAGAAGGCAAGCTGCGATTGCCCGACATAGAAAGTTACTTCTTCGTCCCGAAACAGGTACAGGTCCAGGCTCTTCCAATCCGCCGGGCATTGGTCAATGAGCAGGAATCGTTTTAGCGGGATGACAACTTTTTGATCGCCCATGGCGGTCGTCTCGATGTGGAAGTTGCTCCATCACTGCTTGAGGATATCAAGTTGCATGCGCGGGAAGGCGATCTTTTTGCCTGTCCCCAAATTCTCCGCCGTGACGATTAATCCGCCGTCTTCGGCGACCTCGAAGATGAACTGAATGCGCGGGATGCCGTTTGGATGGTGGTACGACAATCTCCCGTATACCCTCGATGATCGAGATAGCCTACTCCCTCATCCTCACATACATCACACTCGTCCCGCCCAATTCCTGCGTGCGGATCTCGAAGCGGTCCTTGAGTTTGGCGATCATGCGCGAGAGTTGTTTGTGACCGTAGGTGCGCGGATCGAAGCTCGGGTCCACCTGGTAGATCGCCTGTCCCATGGAAGCGAGCGGCGCCCAGCCGTCCTGTCCCACAGACATTTCGAATGCCTGGCTGAGGACGGGCATCGGGTCAAGTTCCTCCTTTTCCTGCTGTTTCTTTCCCGTTTTTTTGGTCTGCGCTTGCTTCTGCCGCGCGGCTTTCTTTTCGGCGGCAAGGTTTTCGGTGAAGACGAACACGTCGCAGGCGTTGACGAATGCCTTCGGGGTCTTCTTCTCGCCTATGCCCATTACAAAGATACCCGTCTCGCGGATGCGGGTAGCCAATCTGGTGTAATCGCTATCGGAGGAGACGAGACAGAAACCTTCGACCACGCGCGAGTGCAGGATGTCCATCGCATCAATGATCATGGCGCTGTCGGTGGCGTTCTTGCCAACCGTGTAACGGAATTGCTGGATCGGTTGGAAGGCATGGTAATTCAATACGTCCTTCCATGAATTCATGCTGTTGGTCGTCCAGTCGCCGTAGATGCGGCGGACGGTGACTTGTCCGTGCTTGCCTGCCTCCACCAGCATTTCGGGGAGCAGGGAGGATTGCGCGTTATCGCCGTCAATCAGGATGGCGATCTTGTTTCGAAGGGTGGGTAGGTTTTCGTTAGCCATGGGGCGATTATACTCTCACAGACACCATATATTATCAGTACTTCACGAAAGCGCGTAATTGGCGTTCTCTAACGCCTGATTTGCGCTAGAGAGCGCAATCTACGTAGAGTTTTCGTGATCTACTGATTATGGTTTGAGAGGCACGGGCGTCTTCAATCTGTCCGGTGAAGGGACGAAAATTCCCAAGTCCCGGCAGGAACCGACGCCTTCGCGCGGGAACAATCCCTGGTCGCTGGATACCTCCACCTGAATGGGAGACTCAGCTTTGTAGGTGCTGTCCACTGTCATTTTGAGGGTGACTTCGTAACCAACCGGGATGGAGGGGACTTCCTGGATTTTATCGGGATGTTCCCTGCCTTCGTCGAGCGCGTAGAGTGTTGCGATCAAATTGGTCAACTCCACGTTGCCGGCATTCTTCAAGGTGACGTAGGCATTCGTCACTTCGCCCATGCCGTGCGTAATGTCAATGCTGGTGTTACAGCCCAGAATGACGATGCGAAGCGCCGGCTCGTTCGCAACGGGAGTCGGCGTGAACGTGTTGACCGGGGTCTCGCTTGGCGTGGGGGAGGGCATATTCGTGCTGGTGGGGAGGAAGGTGGGGGAGAGGGTCGCCGTTGCGATGGCGGGGGTTGTCGTCGCTCCGATGACGACCGGCGTGGGGCTGTAAATGGACGGCGTGCGCGACGGCAGGACGAACGGTGTGGGAGGGGTGTAGGGTAACGGTTGCACCCCCCAGCCGTTGCAGGACGCCAGAACGATTGCGAACGGAATAAACAGGATGATCTTTTTCATTTCTTCTCCTCCGCTTCATTGTAGCCGCTTGATTTGATCGGGCAAAGTCCCCCGTTTATGTGAAACGATGCCGCCCCTTTCGCTCACGCGTGAACCGCCCAGGTCGCCTGACCCGCGCGTCGTCGAAGCCGCAGGCAGAACTGCGCGGTGAGGAATACGCCATTTTGCCTATATTGCGCGGCGTAAGAAATGCGGTATAAAATCCTGTCATTCAAGATGAAGGCGCGGCAGGGGATTCCTTCTTCTCCGTCCTTCCTTTTGATCTCCGAACCGTTCCATTTTAGAGAGAGAGGCAGCCATGCAAAACCATGACCAACACCACTCGCACGACCATTCCTCGCACGCACGCTGGCGCGCAACACGCAGGTCACGCCATGCCTGCGGGAACTGCAACGACAAAGGAAGACCATTCCGCCCACGCCGGTCACGGCACAGACCACACCGGGCACGAGGGGATGTTCCGCGTGCGCTTCTGGTGGAGCCTGTTGCTGAGCATTCCCGTGCTGGTCTATAGCGAAATGATCCAGATGTGGCTCGGCTTCACGCCGCCCGCGATTCCATTTAGTGAGTGGATTCCCTTCGTCTTTTCGGTCGTGATCTTCATCTACGGCGGATTGCCGTTCTGAAAGACCGCAAACCCGGCATGATGACGCTCATCTCGCTGGCGATCTCGGTCGCGTTCATCTACAGCGTCGCGGCGCAGTTCATCGCCCTGGGCGAAGGCTTTTTCTGGGAACTCGTCACGCTGATTGACATCATGCTGCTCGGTCATTGGCTGGAGATGCGCTCGGTGCGGCAGGCTTCGGGCGCGCTCAACGAACTCGCCAAACTCATGCCCGACACGGCGGAGCGCATCCATCACGGCGACATGACCGAGACCGTTCCCGTCTCCGCGCTCAAGAACGGCGACCTCGTCCTCGTCCGACCCGGCGCGAGCGTCCCGGCGGATGGCGAAGTCGTTGACGGACATTCCGACGTCAACGAAGCGATGATTACCGGGGAATCGAAACCTGTTCATAAGATGCAGGGCGCGAAGGTCATCGCTGGCACGATCAACGGGGATGGAAGCCTGCGTGTAAAAGTCACCGCCACGGGCAATGAGACCGCTCTCGCAGGCATCATGCGTCTCGTCGAGCAGGCGCAGCAGTCCAAATCCAAAACGCAGGTTCTCGCCGACAAAGCCGCGGGCTGGCTGTTCTACATCGCCCTCGCCGCCGCGTTCCTCACCGGCATTGCATGGACGATTGCCGACGCCTTCAATCTCGAAGTCCTCACGCGCGTTGTTACGGTTCTCGTCATCGCCTGTCCGCACGCGCTCGGTCTGGCGATTCCGCTCGTCGTTGCCATCACCACCGCGTTGGGCGCGCGCAACGGCATCCTCGTCCGGGATCGTCTCGCCCTCGAAGCCGCACGTGAAATTGACGTGGTGATCTTCGACAAAACGGGAACACTGACTCAAGGTCAATTCGGCGTCGTGGATGTTGCGACAGCGGATGGCTGGGACTCCGACCGCGCGCTGAGTCTCGCCGCCGCGCTGGAATCGGATTCCGAGCATCTCATCGCCACTGCCATCCGCCGCTTCGCGCGTGACCGGAAGTTGACTCTGCCTGCGATCGGCAATTTCTCCGCCTTGAAAGGACGCGGCGTCCAGGCTGACTTCAACAACGAAACCTACTACGTCGGCGGACCGCGTTTGTTGGAAATGCTTTCTCTCGCTCCCGAAGGAAACATCAAGTCGTTTACGGAGTCAGCCAATAACAATTCACAGACCGTTGTGTATTTGGTGAGCGGCTCGACGTTGGAGAACGTCTCCTACGCGAGCGATGATTCATCCGCGCGTAGCGATTCCCCCGCGCGTAGTGATTCCCCCGCGCGTAGTAGGCGCTCTCTAGCGCCCCATTCGAATCAACACAAAATCATCGCCGCGATCTCCATTGCAGATGTCATCCGCCCCGAAAGCAAACGCGCGATAGACGAGTTGCACAAAATGGGAATCGAAGTCGCCATGCTCACAGGCGACAGTCAAGCCGTTGCGAAGGCGGTCGCGAACCAATTGGGAATCGAACGCGTCTTTGCCGAAGTCCTGCCCGAACACAAAGACCAAAAGGTCTCAGAGTTGCAAAGGCTCGGGAAACGCGTGGCAATGGTCGGCGACGGCGTGAACGACGCGCCCGCCCTCACCCGCGCGGACGTGGGCATCGCCATCGGCGGCGGCACGGATGTTGCCATCGAATCCGCTGGCATCGTCCTCGTCCACAGCAACCCGTTGGACGTGGTCAAGATCTTCAAACTCAGCCGCGCCAGTTACAACAAGATGATCCAGAACCTGTGGTGGGCGGCGGGCTACAACATCGTCGCCATTCCGCTGGCGGCGGGCGTGCTGGTCAATTGGGGCATCCTGCTCTCGCCTGCAATCGGCGCGTTGTTCATGTCCCTCAGCACCATCGTGGTGGCGATCAACGCGCAGTTGTTGAAAAGGATAACATTATAAGACCCGTCTCACGCGCACATTAACTTTTCGCGATCGGCATGGTGAACGCGAACCTGCTTCCCTTCCCTTCGCCCTCCGACTCGGCCCAAATTCGTCCGCCCTGCGCCTCGACGAGCGCGCGCGCGATCGTCAAGCCGATGCCGCTCCCCCCGCCTGCGCGTCGCGAACGCGATTTGTCCACCCGGTAGAAGCGGTCGAAAATGTGAGGGAGATGTTCGATGGGAATCCCGATGCCTGTGTCGCGAACGGAGATTTGAATTTCATCGTTCACACGTTTTGCGGAGATCGTGACGCGTCCGCCTTCGGGCGTGTATTGCAGCGCGTTGCCCGTGAGGTTGGTCAGAATTTGAATGGCGCGGTCTTCGTCGGCGAGGAGAGGCGGAAGGTTGGGAGTCAGTTCGAGGTCCAGAATGATGCGTTTGGATTCGGCTCGAGGCGCGAGTCGTTTGGTCACCGTCCGCGCGAGGGAGGCGACATCCAATGGGCGAAGATCCAGTTGATAGGCGCGGTCTTCGACGCGGCTGAGTTCCTGCAAATCATCCACGAGACGGTTCAAGCGATCCGCTTCGAGATGGATCTGTTGATAGGTTTCGTTGTTCGCGGGCAGCACGCCGTCCATCAAGCCCTCCATCGAACCCTTGATGGCAGTGAGCGGCGTGCGGAGTTCGTGGCTGACGTCGCCGATGAGGCGCCGCCGCATGGATTCGACTTGATCGAGTTTTTCAGCCATATCATTGAAACGCATCGCAAGTCGAGCAAGTTCATCTTCGCCATTGACCTGCACGCGTTCATCGTAACGTCCGCTGGCAATGCGCTGCGCGGCATGTGACATTGCCAGCACGGGCGCGACGACGCTTTGACTGAAAAGAAAACTGAGCGCAAGGGCGGCGATCGTCGCCGTCAGCGCGGCATATAGCAACGCTTCATTGAAACTGGCGCGAAAGTCAACGTACAACTGCGACATCGAATCCGATCCGCCCATCATTCCGTTGTTCATCATTCCGCCGTCCATCATACCCATGTGCCGATTGAATGCAGACGGCAAGATGAACTGACTGGCAAGGATCAACACCGTTACGCCCAATACGATGACGACCAGATAGGAGAAAAAGATCTTTGCGCCCAAATGCCTGCGGAAATAATCAACCATAATTCCTCGCTTACAAAGGCTCGTCCTCGAAGCGATAGCCCACGCCGCGCACCGTGGCGATCAGAGCCTCGCGCCCGAGTTTCTGGCGGATGTGCCCGAGATGCACGTCCACCACGCGGATTTCGCCAAAGTATTCGCCGCCCCACACTTTTTCGAGCAACTGCTCGCGCGACAGCACGCGCCCGCGATTTTCAGCCAGCGCCTTGAGCAGATCGAACTCGATGGCGGTCAACTCGACCGGATTATCGTCCACGCTGACCTTGCGCGCGCCCGCATCAATGTGGACGTGTTTGAAGGACAGCACGCTTCTTTCCACGCCCGAGGCTGCTCCCGCTTCGATGCGCCTCAACGCCGCCTTGACCCTCGCCACCAACTCGCGCGGACTGAAGGGCTTGGTCACGTAATCGTCCGCGCCCACGGAAAGCCCCACGACCTTGTCGGTCTCTTCGGTCTTTGCCGTGAGCATGATGACGTACACGTCCGATTCGCGGCGCAAACGCGAAAGCAGTTCGATGCCGTCCATGCCGGGGAGCATGACATCCAGGATGATGAGATCGGGGTTGAAGGCGCGCGCGGCTTTGAGCCCCGCGTGGCCGTCGGCGGCGGTGTAAACCTCGTAGCCCTCGGGCTTGAGATACGCGCCGATCAGTTTGGTGATGGAGGGTTCGTCGTCAATGACCAGTATTTTTGCCATGTTTCGATTTTACTGTAAAGGCGGTTTCCGTTTTTGCATTGTAATACCGTCCACGCCGCGCGTCGACGCGTCGTTCCATGCCAGAATGTACATTTGCGGGTTGAAGCGGGGGTAAAGCGATCGTGAAGATTCGGTAAAGGTTCTTCTCGCGTTTTCCGCCTGGAAATTCGCCGCCCTAAAAACCCACTTGGTGGTTCACGTTCGAGAGATTGGAAATAAAAAGAGCCGAAGGTCTCTCGCCTTCGGCTCCCTGTATTCGATTGCATGCGGTTATGCGTTTGGCTGGCTCCTGTAAAATTTCCTTACGCGCGCGATCATTTGCTTCTTCGTCATCTTGTCGGCGGCTTCCACCTTGACGAGCCGCTTTTGCATGGCTTTGTATTTCCCGAGCGCCTTCTCGAACTCGACCTTTGCCTCGCCGGGTCCCATGATAAAGATCGAGTCGACATCCTTGAGGGCGGCGATGACCTGCCGGTAGAACTTGTTCAGTTGCGTCTTGTAGCGGTCGTTGTGGCGGAGTTCCGTGTCTCCTTTTTGGTTTTGCTTGCCCCCAAGTTGTGTGCCGCCCGAAAAATGGGCGGGCGGCGCGAGATTGGAGGGAATCACGTCCACCCTGCCTTCCTTGTACCAGATGACGTACGCCTGTTTATGGTCAATCCACAATCCGATGTGACGATCCATAGGGTCTCCTTATCTGAAAGTTGATTGTTAACGTACAGGGCGCTGCCCCTGAATTATTTATAGCACTTTCGCCCCCAAAACGCAATCGTGCCTTTGCGCTATTCGTTCTTCTCCACCACCACGGTCGCCTCGGTCAATAACGCGGCGATGGCTCCGATGGCGGCGAGTTGCGGCGCGATCAACGCGCCGACCACGCCAAAGGTCAACGGGATCTCGAAGACGATCTTCCCGTCCTTGTCCTTGATGATCACCCTGCGGATGTTTCCCTCTTTGATCAGGTTCTTGATTTTGGCGAGCAGCTCCTCGCCGTCCACGCGGAACTCCTCGGTGCGGAATTTTTCCTCGGACATTTCATCCTCCAAAACGAAAGCGTTTTCATGTATCCTTACGTTATTCGACGGCGGAGGTTGCCTTTACGTTCCAAACCACTTTTCGTCGAGCGGCGTCCATTCGTCGCTCTGGTCGGCGCGCTCCGCCCAGTTTTCCTTTCCGCTCCACGCTTCGATCTGGATCGCATAGACGGACGTGGCGCGCAATTCCCTGTCTGTGATCCCGCGATATTCCTTCCCGGCGGTCATGTTGGGGAAATACTTTCCAATGAGCCCGTACAGCAGTCGCCGCGCCTCCTCCGGGTCGGTGACGACCCGCGCCGCGCCGAAGACCATCACACTGCGATACTGAAGCGAAAACTCGAGCGCGACGTTCGACGGCAGGAACCTTCCCAACTCGCTCGCCTCGAGGCTTACCTTTGGGTTGCTCTCGATATTCGACCTGATCCTCCCTGCGATATTGGAGTGAAAGGCGATCTGATGATTCTCCTCGTCGTACCAGAACGTGGTCGGGGTGACGAACGGCTGTCCGTCCGCGGAGGTGGCGATGTGTCCGATTTGGGCAAGTTTCAAGAATGCCCGGATCCAGTCGTCGTCCCGCGCGAGATGCGGGCGGCGTTGAAAGGCGGTGGGGGGTTGGCTGGTGTATTCGCGCGGCATGTCACGTCAATAACTTTTTGTAGATTTTCATTTGGACCCACGCCGCCAGTCCGGCCATCAGCGCGCAGAGGATCCACGTCGCCGGGTTCGCGGGAGCGAATGCCCGTTGGAGGAAATACGCCGCCGCCCCGAACATCAGCCCGCCGATGATCGCCACTTCCAATGCCTGGTAAAAGGAGACGCTCCCCCGTTTGTATTTGCGCGGAAGCGTTTGGGTCGTCCAGCGGAACGCGCTGGCAAGTTCGGGACTCTGGGTCACGGCGAAGTCCTTGATCTGGTTCATCGCCAGCATGGATTCGTACCATGCGGAACGCAACTGCGCCAGTTGCATGACGGTGGACGCGCCGAGGATCGTAAGCAGGACGAAGATCCCGCTGAACATGAAGTTGACGGTCTCCGTGAATTTTTCAGGGTCGAAAAGCTGGGTGCTGAACAGTGCGGCGATCAACGACCCGACGGCGATCAGGTAGAAGGACGAGACCCGGGCGCGGTCTTCATTTGCCTGCGCGGCGGTCTGCGCGATGTAATTGAATTCCGCGGCAAGCAGTTCGTCCAGTTCGACGGGAGGGGAATGCTCTTCCTTCATGTTTCGACCTTCCATGCAGTTATACGTCGAACGCCCATTCGCCCTGCCGCATGACCGGTTCGCGCGCGCCATCCTCCGTGATGCCGTCAATGCCCATCTGCGGGGAGCCGATCATGAAATCCACGTGGCTGAGGCTGACGTTGCCCCCGGCGGAGATAAATTCCTCGTCGGTCAGTTCCTCTCCACCGGTGAGGGTGAAGCGGTAGGCGCGTCCGATGGCGATGTGGCAGGAGGCGTTCTCGTCGAAAAGCGTGTTGTAGAAGAGGTGTCCGCGTTTGGCGATGGGCGAACTGGCAGGGACGAGCGCGACCTCGCCGAGTCGCCTCGAACCTTCGTCGGTGTCCACGAGTTTTTGCAGGATGGTCTCGTTCTTTTTTGCGTTCACCTTTACGATCTGGCCATCCTTGAAGGTCACGCTGAAATCTTCGATCAGCGCGCCGCCGTAACTGAGCGGAAAGGTCGCGGCGACCGTGCCTTCCGCGCGATGGCGGTCGGGCAGGGTGAACGCCTCCTCGGTGGGCATGTTGGCGGTGAAGACCACGCCGTTCTCGGCGAGGGACTGGGCGCTGATCCATTTGTGTCCCTGGGGCAGGCCGAGGGTGAAGTCCGTGCCGGGTCCCTTGTAGTGCAGTCCTGTGTATTTTTTCGCCTGCAGGTAGGCGGAGCGTCTGTTCAGGGTCTGAATGTGTTCCTGCCACGCGGCAATGGGATCGGGCTGGTTGATGCGGGTCGTCTCGAAGATGGCTTCCCAGAGTTTTGCTTCGGCTTCCTCGGGCGACAGACCGGGGAATACCTTCGCCGCCCAGGCTGGGGCGGCGGACGCCACGACGCACCAATTGACGGCGTTGCGGCTGACCTCCGTGCTGATCGAAACGTAGTTTTGCAGATGGGCTTTTTGCATGGCGGCAATGCGCTCCGCATCCAGCCCGAGGTAGGCGTCGGGATCGTTGGCGTAGATGGACAAGATCGCGTCGCCGTTCCTGATCATGTCCAATACGGCATTGACGTAGAATTTGGGGTATTCGTCGAATGAATCAGCGGGCGCGTTTTTCAGGCGGATGCGATGCGTCTCCTCGTCGCCCCAGATCACCTCCACGTATTTTGCGCCTGCCGCATAAGCGGCTTTGGTCACTTCGTGGACGAGAGGGCGCGCCGCGAACGGGACGCCGCGCGCGGTGGCGTTGTGGATGATAAGACGCTGCCCCTTCCGCAGGTTCAGCCCGACTCTTACGATGGCTTCCGCGTACTTTTTGAGAAGTTCCTGGCGCGATGTGGATGAAGACATGGGATACCCTCGACGTGATTTTCCCTTATTGTACTTCATCGCGAGATGGAAAACGGGAACATGTTCCGCTTCCTTCACCCGGAGGCAATAAAATTCCTGTGTCGAAATGTAATGTTAGGTGTTATGCTATGAGGAAATTCCCATCCCCCCGCAGGAGTCGAAGATGCTCACCATCGAGAAAATTGACACCGAGAACAAAAGCCAGGTGAAGCGGTTTGTGGAACTGCCCCACCGATTGTACAGGGGTTGTCCGCAATGGGTGCCATTGCTCAACATTGACGCCTACACCTACCTCAACCGCAGGAAACATCCCTTCCACGAACATTCGGACGTTGATTTCTTCCTGGCGGCGCGCGATGGGCGGGACGTGGGGCGTATCGCCGCGATCGAGAACAAGCCCTACAATGAATATCACAGAACGAGGAAGGCGAACTTCTACTTCTTCGATTGCGAGGACGACCCGCAAGTCGCCGCCGCGTTGTTCGAAACGGTCTTCGATTGGGCAAAGGCGCGCGGGTTGGACGAGGTCGTCGGTCCGAAAGGCATGGGTCCGCTCGATGGGTACGGCATCCTGATCTTCGGTCACGAACATCGCAACACCATGACCATGCTGAATTACAACCATTCATACTATCGAAAACTTGTCGAGGCGCTGGGTTTCGAAAAGGAGGTAGATTTCGTTTCGTGTTTTCTGCCCGCCGACAAGTTCCAGGTCCCCGAACGCGTGGAGCGCATCACGCAGCGCGTCATGCAGCGCGGCGGGCTGCAGGTGAAGCGCTTCAAAAACAAAAGAGAACTCATCGCCTGGGCGCCGCGCATCGGCAAGGCGTACAACGAAGCCTTCGTCCAAAATTGGGAATATTACCCGCTCTCGCAGCGCGAAATTGATTTCGTCGTGGACAACATCATGACCATCGCCGACCATCGCCTCATCAAGATCATCGTGCATGGGGAGGCGGTGGTGGGTTTTCTCTTTGCCTTTCACGACGTCTCGGCTGCGCTTCAACGCTCGAAGGGACGGCTGTTCCCGTTCGGACTCATTGATCTCCTCCTCGAACTCAAACGCACCGACAAGGTCGCGGTCAACGGCATGGGCATCCTGCCCGAATTCCAGGGACTGGGCGGGAACGCCATCCTTTACGCGGAGATGGGACATACGCTTCTGGATTTCAAGCAGTTCAAACACGTGGAAATGAGCCAGGTCGCGGAAACCACCGAGCAGATGCGCGCGGACCTAAAAAACCTGAACGGGGTGGAGTATAAGAATCATCGGGTGTATAGAAAGTGGATCGGGAAGGGGTAGGCGGGCGGACAGGCACGCCTGCCTAACTGTACCTCTACGGGATCGTCATTCTAACTTCCGCGCCAGCCATGGTTTCCTCCCTGCTCATGGGCAGGGTGACGTGAAAGTGACTGCCGGGGAAATTGATTTCGTCGTAACCTTCGCTCTCCACCCAGATGCGCCCGCCGTGGGCTTCGACAATGCCCTTCGAGAGCGCCAGCCCAAGACCTGTGCCGCTCCCCTTGAAGCGCGTCTTGCTGGTGGAATGTTTCGAGAGTTCGCCCGGCTGGTAGAACTTGCTGAAGATGATGTCGCGCGCATCGGGATCCACGCCCACGCCGGTATCGCTGACGACGATTTCGACGCCGCCGTTGGGCAACTCCCCATCCTGTGCGTGGATCGCCCTGGCGGCGACGCGGATCTTTCCGTTGTCGGGCGTGAATTTGACGGCGTTGTTCAACAAGTGCTGGAATAGTTTTTCCAGCAGGTTTGGGTCCGCCTTGAGCATGGGCAGGGGAGGGATTTCGACGCTCAACGATTGCCGGCGTTCGCGGATGGTCTTTTCGAGTTTGTGAGCCACTTCCTTGATGACGATGCCCGTGTCCACCGGCGTCAGGTGGAGGTGCATGGTGCGGGTGTCTATCTGCGCGAGGTCGAACATGGATTCGACGATCTCGTGCAGGCGTTTCGTTCCCTTCGAGATACCCTTCAACATCTCGTGCGCCGCCTCGGGCAGGGACCGGTCTTCGATCAGCATTTCGGTGTAGCCGATCATGGTCGTGAGCGGCGTGCGGAGTTCGTGCGAGGCGATGCTGATGAAGTCGGATTTGGTCTGGTCGAGGCGTTCGAGGTCGCTCTTGGCTTTGTCGAGGTCGCGGTATGCCTGGCGCAGTTCGGTGTTGAGTTGGATGAGGTTTTCGACGAGGCGCGCGTTCTCGAGCGCGACGGCAGTCTGGTTGGCGAGGGTGGCGAGGGTGACGAAGTCCTCGTCGGTGTAGCGGTTGCCGCTGATCTTCGCGCCGACGGCAAGCAAGCCGATCCATTCGCGTTTGGAGAAGATGGGCATGTACACTTCGACTTCGAGCCGCGTGAACCACTCCCGCTCGAGGGCAGAGACAGACCGATAGGCTGGGAGCAGGTCCAGGTCATATTGAAGAAGCGGGCTTTGGTTTTGCAGGAAGTGTTTGACGATGGGACTGTCGTCCGTGAGCGGCAGGATCTTGATCTGTCTTTCGCCCGGATTCCTCACCGCGCGGATGTTGTAGGTTTTGGTTCCATCCCCGCCGTGTTCCATGTCCACGAGGAAGAGGAAACCGCGCGTGATCTCCATCGCATCAATGATGAGACCGACCGCCACGTTGGCGAGTTTCTGCATGTCGAGGATCCTAATGATCTCCTGGCTGTAGGCGTGCAGCGTCTTCGTGGCTTCTATCTGACCCAGGTTGTGCCATTTGTCCACCATCCTGCGGATGAGAGCGAGCAGCGGCGTGAAGATGAATGATAGCAGAAGCGCGATGCCCGCGCCGACGAGAAGCGGGTTGAAATTGGGCAGCGCCTCGAACACGGTTTGCGAGGCGGAGAAGCCGGTGACGTAGAACGCGACGATGATGACGGTGGTGATGACGTAGGTCAACGCGTGGCGCGCGATCACGCGCAGGTCATTCGGGTTGTGCGTGGCGATGATGTAAGCCGCCAGGAACGCGGCGAACAGCCGCAGGAGGTTGCCGGGAACCTGCCTGCCGACGATCAACAAAACGTCGTTGACGAGAATGAACAGGAATACGGGCGTCCAGTAATTCAGGCGGTTGCGAAAGAGCGGCTGGCGCGAACGCGCATACGAGGAACGCACCGTGACCAGCGCGCCGACCGTGAACACGAACCAGCCCAGCGCCGAAAGCGCCGGCGCAAGGCGGTCACGCGTGAGCGTCACGGTTCCGTTCGTCCAGATCACCTCGCCGAGGCCGAAGACGTTCGAAAGGATCGCCGCGATGCCCAATCCCCAAAGCGCCCCGACCGCCAGCCACGTCCATATTTCGCGGCGGGTGAATTCGAGCGCGACGAACAGCATGATCATCGCGAGCAGCAACGTCCCGTAGAGTTGAACGTCGTGCGCGAATAACGGGTCCACCCTCCATAGTCCGCTGCGCGCCAGAGCGTCGCCAATTCCCAGGAGCATTGCGATCACCGCATACGCGCCCAACAAAGCGGCGGCGGTTTCCTGACCTTCGTGCCTTTTCAGCGCCGAAATCAGCACAGGCAGGTACAACGCCGCCGCCACGCAGAGCAGTATCAAGATGAGCGTCTGCTGGGACATCGGCGCGAAGTATAACCCACTTCGATGAATATTGGATTATCATTGGGACATGCGCATCACAAAGACCTCCCGCGATACCTATCAATTCGATTCGGAATTCTTTCATTCCGATGGACGCGTTTCCTTCGACGGTTTTGCCGACGCCCGGAATTTTGCCGCCCAAATGACGGCGCGTCGCGCGCAGCCTGTGCCTGCCTCCGACCTATATGCCTTGTCTTTGATTGACGAGGCTCTGCGTTTGCTCGTGAAGCGTTTTGCCCCGTCCGCAATATTGCGCGATGCGGCGACGGCAGTCAACGAGGGCGTCGGTTCGGAGGGACTCGAAACCACGGAAAGAAAATTCGTCGCCGAGTATCCGCCCGAACCCGTCTATCGCGGCGAGGAGAAGGTCGAGGAGTATCTCGCAAAACTGACGAACGGACGCGTGAAAACGGTCGAAGAATTGATCTACGTCTTCACGCACAACGCCAATCCCGCCATCCATCCCCTGCTCGAACTCGTGGACGACGAACCGCTGGAACCGACCGCCTACAAAAAACTGATCGCCGCGTTGGACGCGTTCTTCGCGCAAGCCGCAAAGGACGCGCCGCAGGGCGGGGGAGAATCCCTGTTCGAGATCTTGCGCGCGCCCGCCAAGGTATCCCCGGACTCCCTCGAGGGACAATTGCAATACATCCTTGCCAGATGGGGCGACCTGCTCGGCGAGGGGTTCGCGGCGCGCATCGTTCGCGGCATTGACTTCCTGCGCGAGGAGGTCGTGCGCCGGCATTTGGCGCACGGCGACTTCAAAGCCGAGGTTCACGTCCCAACCTATTCGGCGGACGAGTACGAACGTTACAGCCCCGACCGCGAATGGATGCCGCGTCTCGTCCTCATCGCGAAGAATTCCTACGTGTGGCTCGAACAACTCTCGCGTAAATATGGGAGATGGATCAAGACGCTCGATCAGATCCCCGACGAGGAATTGGATATTCTGCGGGATCGCGGCTTCACAGGCTTGTGGCTGATCGGTCTGTGGGAACGTTCGCGCGCTTCACAAAAGATCAAACAACGCATGGGCGACGCGGAGGCGGTCGCTTCTGCGTATTCGCTCTATTCGTATGACATCGCGGAAGATCTGGGAGGCTGGGGGGCGTTGGAGAATTTGAGAAGCCGCGCCTGGCAGCGCGGGATTCGACTTTCCGCGGACATGGTTCCCAATCACATGGGCATTGACTCGAAATGGGTCATCGAACATCCCGATTGGTTTTTGTCCCTGCCGTATTCCCCATATCCGTCCTACTCGTTCAACTCCGAAAACCTCTCGGACGATCCGCGCGTGGGCATTTATCTTGAAGACCATTACTACAACCATTCCGATGCCGCCGTCGTCTTCAAGCGGGTGGACTATCAGACCGGCGACTATCAGACTCTCTACATTTACCACGGCAACGACGGCACCTCCTTCCCATGGAATGACACCGCCCAACTCGATTACCTGAAAGCGGAAGTTCGCGAGGCGGTCATTCAAACCATTCTGCACGTGGCGCGTAACTTCCCGGTCATCCGCTTCGACGCGGCGATGACCCTTGCCAAGAAACACATCCAGCGTCTGTGGTTCCCCGAACCCGGCGCGGGCGGCGCGATCCCGTCCCGGTCCGAGCACGGCATGACCAGGTCCGAGTTCGACGCGGCGATTCCGCAGGAGTTTTGGCGCGAAGTCGTGGACCGCGTTGCGGCGGAGGTCCCCGATACGTTGCTCCTCGCCGAAGCGTTCTGGCTGCTCGAGGGCTATTTCGTCCGCACGCTTGGCATGCATCGCGTGTATAACTCCGCGTTCATGCACATGCTGCGCGACGAGGATAACGCCAAGTATCGCATGGCGATCAAGAACACGCTGGAGTTCGATCCGCAAATCCTCAAGCGTTACGTCAACTTCATGAACAACCCCGATGAAAAGACCGCCATCGAACAGTTCGGCGACGGCGACAAGTATTTCGGCGTGTGTACGGTTTTGGCAACGCTGCCCGGCTTGCCGATGTTCGGTCACGGACAGGTCGAGGGTTTCCGCGAAAAATACGGGATGGAGTTCCGCAAACCGAAATGGGATGAGACTCCGAACGAGGGACTCATCGCCGGGCATGACTGGAAGATCTTCCCGCTCCTTCACCACCGATACCTGTTCGCGGACGTGGAGAATTTCTTCCTCTACGACCTTTATCGCTCCGATGGCTCTGTAGATGAAAACGTCTTCGCCTATTCAAACGTCCATCAAGACGAACGCGGGCTTGTCCTTCATCACAACCGCTTCGCCGAGACCAAAGGCTGGATCAAGACCTCCGCCGCGTATCTCGACAAAGCCACCGGCGACCTGCGCCAGAAATCCCTCGCCGAAGCATTGGGATTGCCGTTCGAAGGCTACGTCATCTTCAAGGATTACGTCACGCGTCTCGAATACATCCGCTCGTGCGAGGAACTTTGGCAGAAGGGACTCTACGTTGAATTACACGCCTACCAGCATCACGTATTTATGGATTGGCGGTTCGTGGACGATGAAAAGTGGCGCGACATTTATGTCGCCCTGAACGGCGCGGGCGTCGAGTCCATGTCCGCGAAATGGGAGGAGTTGTTTGGTGTGAAAGAGGAGGTTGTGGAAGAGGTGGAGGTGAAGAAACCGAGGAGGAAGGCTGCGGCCAGGAAGAAAGTGGAAAGTGGAAAGTCTGCACAAGTGAAGAAAGACGATTCAAAGGTGAAGTCATCGCGGAAGAAACCTGCAACTAAATCCAGGACAAAGACGAACACCAAAGTGAAAAAGCAAAAATGACCATGCTATAATTTTTGTGTGTGAGTTGAGTGGGTGCAAAAAGCGGAAGATGATTTCATTTGCGCGCTGCGACTCTGAAAAATACCTACCATCATCCAGGCAAAGTTTTGCATTTGCGTAATTCCCCGCTTGGAATGGATGGCTCGAACTTGCTCTTTCCAGGTACGGTACAATTTGCTTATCGGCATGAGGATCTCCTGTCAAAGTGTTTTCAGCAAAACAACTGTAACAGATTTCCTCTGCCGATTTTTGTCGCTTTCTTAAAACTGTCGGGTTGCTAGAAAATAAAGAGAGTTACGCGGAACGGCGAAGGACGCCATCTATTTTGCACTGTCGAACGCGATTTTTCGGAAGTTATCAAAAAAGATGGGACCCCGGTTGGCTTGAAGATAAAAGGTCCAGGTCAGATTTGACCACGTCGGGTCGAAAGCCGCACGATGGTTCAGGGTCTTCGAAGGCTCCTGCGGATTCCATAAGACCAGCATAAATTCGCCATCTGGCAAAATCGCAATCAGAATCGAGTATGTTGTTTCGGGTTCGAGCGTAAGGTCGCCGGGGAGTATCGTCCCTCCAGTGTTCCTCCTGCCCTCCCAAATATTTGTCTCGACTGTGTTCCCGCCCACATAGACTCCAAAGCGTTTGTAAGAATCGGAATCATACGCCCCCTGGTCAATGAAGACCTCAAAAAGGGAGCCGCTTGCATAACTGAAATCCATGACAACGCCTTCATTTTCGGTTACACCTTGAGAGTGGAAGGCGCCGTCCCAATTTGCATTCCCGTCAATTCTCATAAAGCCATCGCGTATGATCGCTGCCTGGATCACCCAACCGCGCCCGGATGGATCGTCGAAGGTGTCGTCATCCTGCACCTGTACACCTTCCAGATATTCTGAAAGTTTATCGGGTTGGACTGTTGCCGGGTCAATCACGGGTTCGGGCGGAATGGGGGTATTCCCGGCGGTTGGGCTGGCGGCAGCTGTGGACGTGGGCGCGCTCGGTGTCGAAGAGATCAGTGCCGTTGGGGAGGCGGGCGGCGGGGATGAGAGAATACGAACGCCTGCCCACATCGCGCCAATACTCAGAACACAAACTGCAAGGAAAATGCCCGCAAGCAGGAGCCAGCTTATGACTGGTTTCGGCTTGTCCGGTATGAAGCGACTGCTATCCACCTGTCGCGGCTTTTGGTCCGCCCGGGGCCTGCGCATTTCCAGGGTCTGTTTTTCTTCGACGTAAAATCTGATTGCGGCGCATAACGCGTCCAAGCCCGCCGCTTCGTCCGTGCGAAGATCCACGTATTGACGGGTGACCAGCCTGATCGGGAGCGACAATTCTTCGCTGCCTTTTGCCAGCACGGGAAAAACGCGCTTTTGAAATTGATCGGCATAGGTGATTTCGCGCCGCACCCACTCGGAACTTTTCGAATCGGGGGACAGGATCACGATCACGGCGAGGGCGTTTTTGATCGCACTCTCGATGCCCTCCTCCCACGCGGTGGTCCCGGGGATGAGCTTTTCATTGTCCACCCATACTTTGAACCCCTGATCGCGCAAAAAGAATGCGATCTTTCGCATGGTCTCATCGTCCCTACGGCTGTAACTTATGAAGATGGGGTTGGCAGGCAAAACGGGCATGGTCACTCCATTTTCCTATACGGATAAAATCAAAGCACTAACGCCGGAGCCCTGTTTGGTGGAAGCCGCCATGAAATTCAGGCTGAATTCTATCACCCTATTCGTTTTTGTTTGCATTGACGCGTTCTGAGGAGTGGGCTAAATGGATAAGCTGATAATCTATATCGACTGGAAGTTGATATAGCTTACTTTTCCCCAGATAGTAACAGAGATCAGATCTATTTACCCTCCCTGATCTGCCAGATTGTGACAAACCCGCCGATGACCCAACTGAGCGCCCAACCAATTGCCCAACCGATCCAACGATCGAATTCGCTGCTGATCGCTCCGCTGATGATCCAGCCAACCATTCCCCCAATCGTCCAAGCCAGGGTAATCCAGAGTACGTTATTCCACCTGGAAATTACATTTTCACCGCGCAAGGCGACTGCCGTGAAAAAACCGCCAATTGCCCAACCGGTTGCCCCGCCAACTGCCAGAGCGATAAGTTCCCCACCGTCATCAATGATTGCCCGGTATAGGAGCCAACCGACCACCCCGCCGACTGTCCAGGCAAGCAGCAGCCAGATCATGCTTATCCAACGAATAAGAACGCGTTCGACACGAAAAGCGGCTGCGATGGCGAGCCCGCCGATCGCTCCACTAACCGTCCATGCGATCGTGCCGCCTATCGCTCCCCCAACTGCCCCGCCCAGCGCCAACCAAACCAGGGCGATCCATCCCGGGGCGGCGGTTGATTTCATCGAGACTTTCACCGGCGGATTCGTTTGTACCCAGTTTTTTCCGTCGTGGCGATACCATAGTTCCGTTTCGTAGCCGATCATCCACCAATTTTTGTTTTCGTCCTGGACCATGAGTTTTTCGAGTAATGTCTTGAACTCGGTCCCGGTCAATTTCCCCGCTTCAAACTGGTTCTTGAGTTTTTTGAATCTTTTTTCTGCCTGCTTGAAATCCATCTTGTTGTCTCTCCTCAGTGGATTATTTTGGCAAGTCCCCGGGTTTGCCGCGCAACTTGATTTCTTCTGGAAGCGACGATGGCTTCGATGATCTTATATCTTCGGGAAAGATACCGGGTCTTACGTGTTTCTCGCGCGTCAGGCGTTCCTCTTCCGCCTTTTGGGCGGCATATCTTTCGGCTTTCTCCTTCTCACGGCGTTCAGCTTCTGCGGCTCTCTCATTCACCAATCTTTGCGCCTCCGCCTTTTTCACGGCAATATATTCGGCTTCTTCATCTTCGCGCCTTTTGCGTTTTTCGTCTTCCTGTTGTTTCGCAACCTCCTCCGGGCGAACGGATGCCAGCGCCTGTATTGCCGCGTTCGATACTCTGCGGCTGTCGTCCTCTTCAGCCATTTTTTCGAGCGCAAGCCGGGCGGAACGAGCCAGCCCGAGATTTTTGCCTTTCAGCAGATCCTCCAACTGGCGTACAGCCCCCTCCCGGATGAAAGGCAGGGAACTGCGGATCGCTTCTATAAGATCTTCCGGTAACGGAATCGGTCTCGTATCTTCGATACGGATGTTTTCACGCAAAACAATTTCACCCTGCTGTTTGCTCGAAAACTTCGACGGGGTCTGCTTCGGCGTGGCGAGTTTTACTTTTTCATAGGCGTAATCGTATAACTCATCCACCGTAATTTGCCCGTCGCCGTCCAGATCCGCTTCGCCCTCCAGCCCCTCCACCAGATAATGGGTGAATAGGGAGTTGTCGGTTTTGCCGATCACCTGGTCGCCTTCCCAGGCAAATTGAGTCGAATCGCTTGCGGTCAGCACGAAACGTCCATAACCTTGAAATGCCCGCGTCAACCCCATCGCGCCGCCGACCTCAGCCTTTGTCCCTTGCGCGAACGCTCCACTGTTGCAACAATCGAGGATCAATACCTGGCGCTTGGAGCGGCTGTGATCCATTGCTTCATGTACGAAGTCCGACTTGATCGCGGTGGAGCGCAAGCGCGCGCGGTTCGTGTTTTTCACAGCCAGATACAAAGCGCCCAGTTCGTCGCGCACGCCATGTCCCGAGAAATACAGGACGAGCAAATCATCCGGCTTCTTTTGGTCGAAGAATTCGTCAATCGCTTCGCGAACGACGAACTCCGGCTGATTCAATAGAACATTGACATGGTTGAACCCGCAAATATTCCGATCTCCAAGCACGCGCGCAAAATCCTCCGCATCCCTGCCGGGCGCGGTGAGTTGCGCCAGGCCGGGATCGATGTATTCCGTGTTGCCGACGATCAAAGCGTACTTCCCGCTCATTTCTTTTTCTTCCCTTTTTCGAGCGCGGTAAGAAGTTTCTGCAATTCCTCCGGTGACCCTTCGAACTCGATCCCCCTGCCCTTGAATTTCACTGTGCGTCCCTGCCCGCGCATAACCCATCCCTGGACGAGCGCAATGACGCCCGGAATGGCCACGGGTAGGGCTTCGAGCGCGATGGCGCCAATGGTTATCGGGTCGCCTTTTGAACCCTCCGGGGCGGGCGCGCCTATTGCGAGTTGCGCCGATTCGACGTCCAACTCCCTTAATTCGGAGAGCAATTGGCGCGTCAATAGGTCGAGTTCTTCGTCCGTACCGTCGGCTATACTAACCTGGAGATCAAATTCCACCTTATCGGTATCTTCCATGGCGCCCTCCTTGCATTAGTTCGGTGGCTGATGGACAACCTACATTTTCATTATACTCCCGAAAGAGGACGCAGTTTCATTTTTCAATCGGGGGGTCTCGATAAAACCAGGAAAAGCATCCCTTCTTACGGTTTCATCGGGGGAACGTCCGCGTTGATCGAACCGTTGTGCAAACTCGCATAGATCCTTTCCATTTCCAGTTTCACTTCGTTCGGCACGACGCCTTCGAGTTCGTGATAGGGGGCGTACCCGGCGGCTCCATAAAAATTCCCGGAAGGGAATCTGTTCTCTTTCGCCAGCCGAATCAGGTCGAACACGCCCGGAGCGATCAGTTTCACCGCGCTGGAAAGCATGCGCGGCGCGGCTTCGGGCAGGGTGAAATACTGGTCGGTATCCACGCCGATGACATATTTGCCGGATCGGGCGGCGGCGGCGACCGCGCCGTTGCCGGTCGTCCCGCCGCATCCAAAGACCACGTCCACGCCCTGTTCGATCAGGGATTTCGCGGTCATCGCGCCCCATTCAGGGTCTGTGAAAGTACGGTCGAATTCGACGTCGTTGTGATAGACGATTAGGACATCCGTCGCCGTGCCTCGAATGCGATCCGCATACGCCGCCCCGTGTCTGTATCCCTCGCCAAAGCGCCACACCGCAGGGACCATATCCGTTCCACAAACCGCGCCGATGCGGTGCGACTCGCTCATCATCGCGGCGAGCGCGCCGACCAGAAAACCAGCCTGGTCTTCGGGAAAATTCAAGCCGACGAGGCCGGGTCTTTCCGCCTCGTAAAACTGATCCACCCCAATGAACTTGACCTTCGGGTAACGTTCCGCGGCTATAACCGTCGCTTCGTTCATATTGAAACCAACGGTAACGATCACGTCATAACCGGCGTCGGCGAAGGTCGCGATATTCCTTGCGGCGTCTCTCAAGTCGGCGGATTCGACAAATCGAACGACCGCCCCCAATTCTTTTTCCGCCTGCTGAACGCCCTCCCACGCGGACTGGTTGAACGATCCATCGTTGATCCTGCCCGCGCCCGTCACGAGCCCGACGCAAAAGACCTCTTCTTTGAAACAATCCTTGTCGGAAGGGGCAATCGGCGCCGCGTTGGGTTTTGTCGGGTTTGGCGCCACTGCTTTTGTCGCGGGCGGCGCTGGCGTGGGTTCAAGGATTCCGGGAGGGTGTGTTCTGCTGCCCGTTCGTCCCATCAGGCGCGGGATTCCCCATACGCCGCCAGCCAGGAACGCCAGCAATAGGATGCCAATAAGCGCGTACTTGAAGATGCCGGTTCGCGCCTTCGGCGCATTCGAGGCGCGGATGGCGGTCGCGACCTTCGTCTTTTCGACCTTTGCGGTGTGCGCGGCTTTTTGCGCGGCTACAGTTTCCCCGGCTGGAACATCGGGGATCGCGGCTTGGATTGCCCGGATGAATTCTTCCACGGTCTGGTAACGATCCTCGGGACTTTTCGCGAGCGCCTTGAACAGGATCAGTTCGATGGATTCGGGCAGGTCGGGATTGAGTTTCCTCGCGGAGGGCAGTGGGTCTTGAATGTGCTTGAAGACGATGGCGATGGGCGTCTCCGCGTTATAGGGAACGCGTCCCGTCACCATTTCGTATAGAATGACGCCGAGGGAGTATACGTCGCTGCGATGGTCAATCTCGGAGCCTGCCCCCTGTTCCGGCGACATGTAAGCGGGGGTCCCCAACACGGTTCCCGAAGAGGTCAACCTGGAGGATGACTCGACCATGCGCGCCAGCCCGAAATCGGTCAACAGGCAGTTTCCGCTTTCGTCCATCAATACGTTGCTGGGTTTGATGTCTCGATGGATCATGCCGCGCGCGTGGGCGTAGGCAAGCGCGTCGCCGATCTGCGCCATGGCGCGGCGCACCTGGTTGAGGGGCAGGGGTTGACCTTTGAGAAGATCAGCCAGGGTGCCGCTGGGAACGAACGGCATGACGATATAGGGGTATCCGTCGGATTCGCCGTAATCGAACACCGGTAAAATGTTCGGGTGTTGAAGTTGCGCCAGCAGTTTCGCCTCGCGCCTGAAGCGGTTCAGAAATTCCTCGGAGGTTGCCATGTGGCGGGGCAGGACTTTGATCGCGACGTAACGCTCCATGGAGGGCTGGTACGCCTTGTAGACCGCCGCCATGCCCCCTTCGCCAAGCGGGGCGACAATTTGATAATGACCGAACTGCTTGCCTGTCAGGTCTTCCATGTTTTGCCCTTTCTGCCGGAAGCCGCCGGTTTGCCCGGGTTCGATTCGATCCGCCCTTCGTCGAATAAATTTCGAGGTCATTATAATCCTCCCGGCAGGGAGGCATCATTATCGTGGCGTTGAGGTATTTCGTGACCGCGCCAGGCTCCGGCGGGGAAAGACGCGGGATGTCCGTTGCGTATGCCGCGTATCCTCGTCGTTGTTCGTATCCAGCGTGTGGACGCCCCGCAGGATTTTCAGTTTCCCCAGCGGGGTTGATAGTCGCAGTAACTGTTGTTCGTAAGTCTGCGGACGTCCGTTCCGTCGGCGCGCATGACGTATATTTCGCACGAGCTCTGGTCCCTGCCCGCGACGTTGGTGTAGGCGGTGAAGGCGATCCATTCCCCGTCGGGCGAGAAACTGACGCCTTGCGCGTTCATGCCGCTGGTCAGTTGGGTCAGCCCGCTTCCGTCCAGGTTCATGGTGTAGACCTCGTGCTGGAACGGACCGCCCTGGTCGAAGGCGATGAGGTCTTTGGCGGACCAATCGCTTCGCCCGCGTGTGTCAATCGAATCGTTGACAACCTGCGGCGCGCGTTCGTCGAAGTCCATGATGTAGAGTTTGTTGCTTTCGCCCTTGCCCATTGCGAAAAGGATCTGCGTTCCGTCCGGCGACCAATTCCCGTCGTGTGCGTCCCTGCCCGGTTCGCTGAAATATTCGCGCGGGTTGCGCCCGTCCCTGTCCATCAGCCACAAGCGCAGGGTTTCGCCCGGGGCGGCGTATTGGAAGAGGATGGTTTTGTTGTCCGGCGCGATCTCCGGCGCGCTCGACCACTTTCCAAGATCGGTCAATCGGCTTGTTTCCCCGGTCTGCGTGTCGAGTTCGTGGATCTCGGAATAGTCTCCGTAATTTACGACGAAGACCGCCGTTCGGCCATCCGGCGCGAGGGTTGCGTGGGAATTGGCAAAGGGCGTGTTTGTCAGCCTTCTCCAGCCGGTGCCGTCCGCGTTGATGATGCAGATCTCGGTGCCCTGGATTTCGCACGAAAAAATGATCTTGCCGGTCGGTTCGGTCTGGGTCGCGGCCGCAGGTTCTGTGGCGGTTTCAACGGTCGGGAGATCGGTATCGGAGGGCGTGGTGGCGACGATGGGCGGTGGAGTTTCCGTGCCGTTTCCGGAACCGTTCACCACCGCAATGATCCCGCCGAGGACGGCAAGCCCCGCGACGGCGATCAGGGCAGGCACGCCGAGTTTCTTCAAATCCATTGCCGGTTTGGTCCCCCTGCCGACAAAGGGGGTCTGCGCGGCGATCTCCTTTTTGACGCCTACGTAGTCCTTGAGCGCGGCGGCAAGTTCATCGAGACCCGCCTCGAACTTTGTGCGCAGGTCCACGCGCTGGTGGCTGGCAAGCCTGAGAGGGGTGGAGGTGTGTTCGTCTCCTTCGATCAACACGGGGAAGATGCGCTTGCGATGCTGTTCGCCGAAACTGATCTCGCGCCGCACCCATTCCGAGTTGTTCGCCTCCGGCGACAGGAGGACGATGATCCCCATTGACTCGCGGATCGCCCTTTCGACCTCGCGTTCCCAGGTCGGCGTGCCGGGGGTCAGGTTTTCGATGTCCACCCAGACGTTGACGCCGCGTTCGCGCAGTTCCCTGAGGATGCGCCTCTGTTTTACGGTGTCTTCGCGGCTGTAACTCAAGAAAAAATAAGGGGTGGGGGATGAATCCATGCGCGCCTCTCCTTGTATTCGTTCGACATTTACCGATTATAGGATAAAAACCGGAATAGGTAAACAAAAAAACGACATGACGAGGCGTCATGTCGTCCATTCCCAGGTCGCGTCCTCATTCCGCGATGTTCAGTTCGTTCGGGTGGGTTGGGTAGCCGGGTCTTTGGCGGCGGAACTCGTAGCGCTCGATGATGGCTTCGACGATCCTCTTCTGCCTTTCGGCGAGCGCCTTGAATTCCAGCCCGATGTTATGGAAGTCCGGGCTGATATCCGGTTGGCACCATGCCACGCGGGCGGGGACCGTGATCGCGCTGTCCGAAAACCCGTCCAGTTCCGGTAGTTGGATGCGAATGGTCAATTCGGCGCCCGCGTTCATTTCCGAGTCGCTGATGACCATCGCGCCGAGCGTGTTGAGATCGCCCAGGTAGCCGATCAGGTATCCCCCGTTCGCGTCGAAGACCTGGGAATAGGACATCAAATCCTTGCGCGGTTGTTTGCGTCGTTCCTGCATACCTTACCTCCAGCCCAAGTGTACATGAAGAAGGCTCCAAAATCAATTGCATGAATCTCTTAAAATCTTCCTCAATCCCGGCGGACTGTGGTTAAATCGTTCCATGCGCTGGATCTTTCTTTCCCCTCACCTTGACGACGCCGTCCTCTCTGCGGGCGGGTTGATCTACGAGCAGACACAATCGGGCATCCCGGTCGAAATCTGGACGTTCATGTGCGGCTTCCCGCCCGACGCCGCGTACTCGCCCTTCGCGCAGTTACTCCATTATCAGTGGGGGTTTTCCTCCGCGGAGGAGACGGTGCGCTCCCGCCGCGAGGAGGACCGCCGCGCCGCGCGGATCGTCGGCGCGAACGTTCGACACTTCGATTTTTTGGATTGCATCTACCGCCGCGCGGAAAACGGAGAATGGCTCTACGGCGACATTTACGTTCCGCCTCACGAAGCGGATGCGGACCTGCCGAACCGCATCGCGGAGGCGATCTCCCCCCGCCTCACGCGGGAGGATGTGCTGGTCTGCCAACTTTCGGTTGGTTCTCACGTGGATCACGTCCTCGTCCGCCGAGCGGCGGAACTGTTGGGGCGCCCGCTCCTCTACGATATTGACGTCCCCTACATTTTCTACAAACCCGGGGAACTCCCCTCGAAATCGGCTGGGATGAAGGAAAAGGTTCACGAGGTCACGGAGGCAGGCTTGAGGTCCTGGCAGGAGGCGGCTTTGGCGTACGCCTCCCAGTTGCCGGTCCTGGGGGACGTCTTCGATACCCCCGAAAAAGCCGGGGAAGCCATCCGTTCCTATTGGGCGGAGAGCGGCGGGATTCGGCTGTTTGTACCTTTGTAAGGATGTTACGAAACTCTTGAATTGACCGCTAATCCGTGATATATTATCGCCACTTTTGGAGAGAAATGTCTCGACCAATTCTTTGTCCCGCGATGCGGGACAAAATTCTTCATAGCAGGAAAGAAACATGCCGAACAACTTTTTGACCAGGGAAGGTTTTCAAAAATTGCAGGAGGAATTGGAATACCTGCGCACCGTCAAGCGCCAGGAAGTTGCCAATCGCCTGCACGAAGCGATGGAGGGCGGGGAGTTGATCGAAAACGCCGAATACGAAGCCGCCAAGAACGAGCAGGCTTTCGTGGAGGGGCGCATCCAGGAATTGGATGTGTTGCTTGCCAGCGCCAAGATCATCGAGGAAAACGGCAGGAAAAAGAGCGACGCCGTTCAACTTGGCTCGAAAGTGACCATCAAGGAGGGCAACTTCGAAGCCGAGACCTTCACCATCGTCGGCGCGGCGGAGGCGAATCCCCGCGAAGGCAGGATCTCCAACGAATCGCCCATCGGCAAAGCCATCCTCGGGCACAAGATCGGAGAGGTGGTGAAGGTGGAAACGCCGGGCGGAACGTATAGTGTTAAAATCCTAAAGATCGGTTGACAATAGCACAGGCGCGAACCTGCATCCCCGCGTGCCTGTAACGGAACGCGGGGTTTTATTTTTTCCCTTCCCGCCTTCGCGTCCTCCCCTGTCTCGCGGGATCGGGGAGGGTCGAGGCGGGGGCTGGGAGGATTTGATGGCTGAATACACTTCACTTGAAAAGATCCGTTTGCAAAAATTGGAGGAACTCCGCGCAGAGGGCGTGGAAGCCTATCCCACGCGCGCGAAGCGCACGCACTCGAGCGCGGAGGCGCTCGCGGAATTCGAAGCGAAGGAGAGCGAGGGCGTCGAAATCCCTGTTACGCTGGCGGGGCGGATTCGTTCCATGCGTTCGATGGGGAAGGTGTCGTTCGCCCACATCGAGGACGGCGCGGGCAGGGTGCAGTTGTTCTTCCGCGCGAACGAGATCGGGAAGGAACGCCTGGCTCTCTTCAATAGGATGTTCGACATCGGCGACTTCATCCAGACGGAGGGAGTCATGTTCCGCACGAAGAGCGGGGAAGTAACGCTCCACGTCCGCGACTTCAAACTGCTCGCCAAATCCATCAGCCCTCTCCCCGCCGCCAAAGACGAGACGCTCGAGGACGGAACCGTCGTCCGTCACGCCGCGCTCGAAGATCCCGAACTGCGCGCCCGGCAACGCTACGCCGACCTGGCGGTGAACCCCGACGTGCGCGAGACGTTCCGCAAGCGCGCCGCCATCGTCAAAGCCCTGCGCGATTTTCTGGACGATCACGGTTTCCTCGAGGTGGAAACGCCCATCCTGCAGCCGTTATACGGCGGCGCGGCGGCGCGCCCGTTCGTGACGCATCACAACGAACTCGAACAGGATATGTACCTGCGCATCTCGTTCGAGTTGTATCTCAAGCGGCTTTTGGTGGGCAACCTGGAAAAGGTCTACGAGATCGGACGCGACTTCCGCAACGAGGGCGTCTCGTTCAAACACAACCCCGAATTCACGCAACTGGAATTCTATTGGGCGTACGCAGACTATTTGCAGGTCATGGATTTGACCGAGCGGATGGTCTCGTACGTGGCGGAGGAGGTATTGGGGACGCAAAAGATCAGATTCAAGGAACACGAGATTGATCTGACGCCTCCGTGGAGACGCCTCGAAATGCGGCAGGGCATTCTCGAAACCTCGGGCGTTGATTTTGCCGGGCATAAAACGGCGGAGGAACTTTTCAAGGCGATTCGGGAAAAACACCCCAACCTGACCCCCGATCCAAAAGCCACGCGCGGCAAGTTGATTGACTTTCTGCTTTCCGAGTTCCTGGAACCGACCCTGATCCAGCCGACATTTCTGTATGACTACCCGCGCGACATTTCCCCGCTGGCAAAATCCATCCCCGGCGACCCGCTGACCGTGGAACGCTTCGAGGGGTACGCGGCGGGCTTCGAGTTGTGCAACGCCTTCACCGAATTGAACGATCCGCTCGACCAGGAACAACGCTTCATCGAAATGGGACGCGACTACGCCGCCGACGACGCGGAGAAGCATCCGCTGGACGAGGATTACCTGCGCGCCATGCGTTACGGAATGCCTCCCAACGGCGGATTCGGCATGGGCGTGGATCGTCTTGCGATGTTGCTGCTCGACAAACATTCCATCCGTGACGTGCTGTTGTTTCCCGCCTTGCGAAAGGAAGAATAACTT
Source organism: Chloroflexi bacterium CFX6 (assembly GCA_030263595.1). Lineage (GTDB taxonomy): Bacteria > Chloroflexota > Anaerolineae > Anaerolineales > Villigracilaceae > Defluviilinea. Next base: position 87,238 of record SZPG01000022.1, on the reverse strand, counting down.
TCAGGAGAGACGCCATGCCCAGCCTGCGCCCCGACCAGGTCCAGCAGATCCACGAGTTCATTCACCAGGAACAATTGATCCACGCCATCAAGTTGTATCGCGAAGCCACCGGCGCCAGCCTTGTGGAAGCGAAGCGGGCAATCGAGGAAATGGCGCGCAACGAATCCGTCAAACCGCCGGATGGAACGAGGGATTACGATAATCCCATTCTCGAAGCCAGGATCAAATCCCTGCTTGTCAAAGGGCGGAAAGTCGAAGCCGTCAAAGTTTACCGCGAGGAATACCGCGTCGGCTTGAAAGCGGCGAAGGACGCGGTGGACAGGATCGAAGCCTCCATGAAGCGGATAAGCGGATCGTCCATGAACTCACTGTATGAGTCGGCGATCGGCAGCGATCCATTTGCGGAACGGAGTGGAACAGGCGCGCGCGGCTCGATCCTCCTCCTGGTAGTCGCCGCGCTCGCGATATGCGGGCTGGCTGTTTACCTCCTGCTGGCGGGGTTCTAGAACGTGATCGTCTCGATGTGGACGTTGATCCTGGGGGACCTGCTCGCCATGGCTGTTGTGACGCTCATCGGTTTCGCAACGCACGGCGCCGCGGAATTATCCTTCCTGCCGCGTATCGCCGCGGTTTACTTTCCACTTTCCATTGCCTGGTTCCTTCTCGCCTCCCCGCTCGGGTTATTCAAACGGGAAACCGTATCCAACCCCAGGGAACTCTGGCGTCCTGCGTTCGCTATGCTCTTCGCCGCGCCGTTCGCCGCCGTCCTGCGCGGACTCATCCTTGATGCCTCGATCATCCCCGTCTTTGTCGTCGTCCTCGGCGCGACCTCGGCGCTCGGCATGTTCCTCTGGCGCGGTTTGTGCCTCCTCATCCGCAAACCCCACTGACCGCCACTCCTCACCTCTCACCCTCCACTCTCCACTCTCCACCCTCCACCTCCCACCCTCCACCTCCCACCTCCCACTCTCCACTTTCCACTTTCTACTTTCCACTTTCCACTCTCCACCCTCCACCCTCCCCCGCCTCCACGACGAAACACAACACAGTGATAAAATACCCGCAATGAACGAACAAGCCCTCATCCACGACGCGCAACAGGGAAGCCTCGACGCCTTCAACGCGCTCGTCCTGCACTACCAGGATGGCGTCTTCAACACCGCGCTCCGCATCCTGGGCGACGAAGACCTCGCGGCAGACGTGACTCAGGACGCCTTCATCTCCGCTTTCAAGAGCATCGCATCGTTCCGCGGCGGGTCGTTCAAAGCCTGGCTCATGCGCACGGTGACCAACGCCTGTTACGACGAGCTGCGCCGCCGCAAGCGACGTCCCACCACGCCGCTCGAACCCGAGACCGACGACGGCGAAGAGATGGACACCCCGCGCTGGCTCGCCGACCCGGGCATGACGCCCGACCAGGAAGCCGAAGCCAACGAACTCGAACACGCCATCCAGCACTGCCTCGACAACCTACCGCTCGAGTTCAAAACCGTCGTCGTCATGGCGGACATTCAGGGCATGGATTACACCGAGGTCGCGGGCGCGATCCGCGTGCCGCTCGGCACCATCAAAAGCCGCCTGGCGCGCGCCCGCCTGCGCCTGCGCGAATGCCTGCAGGGCTTCGCGGAACTTTTGCCCGCAAATTATCGTCTGGAAGAAGGACTGAACGCATTATGAATAAACGCGATCTCGAACTTCTTTCTGCATACCTGGACGGGGAACTCAAACCATCAGACTCGACAAAACTGGAAGCCCGCCTCACATCCGACCCGGAACTTGCCTCTGTTTTGAACGACCTGCGCGCCGCCCGGACCCTGCTCCGCAAACTGCCTGCGCGCAAAGCCCCGCGTAACTTTACCCTCACGCGCAAGATGGTGGGACAGAACCCGCCGTTGCCGCGCGCCTATCCCATGTTCCGCTTTGCCACCGCCGCGGCGACCCTGCTGTTCTTCTTCTCGTTCGCCGCCAATGCTCTTGCGCCTCAATTCAATGCGACGAATCAATTCGGCATGGGCGGGGGAGGCGGCGTGGAGCAAACCGAGATGTTCGCTGCGGAAGCAACGACGGAAGAATCCGCCGCGCAAGCCGCTCCCGCGCCCCAGGCGACAGCCGCCGCCGAGGAACCCTCTGTGGCTCTGGCGCCTCCGGGAACCGAACTCCCGCCAGCCGAGGACGCGACGCGCATCATGGAGACTCCGTCTGTCAAGGAAGGGGGAGAGGAGAATTCCATCGGGGAGGCGGAGCAGTTACAGGTCCCGCCCGAAGCGCCGTCTGCTCCCATGCCGTTGATCTCCTTCGTGTGGCAGATCGGGTTGCTGATCGCCGCCGCAGCCGGCACGCTGTTGCTGTACCTGATGCGGCAGGCGTCCGCCCGGCGCTGGAAATAAAACTTTGGAATCGGACAGCAGGCTGTCCGATTTGTTTTGCAGATGGCAAACACCGAATACAAATATTGTCCCCGTTGCGCGGCACAATTGAATCTCGAAGAGCGGTTCGGAAAAATACGCCCCGTCTGCCCGGGTTGCGGATGGATCCATTTCGTGGACCCGAAGGTCGCCGCGGCCGTATTGGTGACTCAGGGTGGACGCGTCCTGCTCGTGCGGCGCGTCAACGAACCCTTCCGCGGTTTGTGGACTCTGCCGGCCGGATTTATCAACGGGGGCGAGGACCCGGCTCAGGCGGCGGAAAGGGAATGTTTGGAGGAGACAGGTTTGAGCGTGCGCGTGACGCGGGTATACGACATCGTGCCGGGACGGGAACACCCGCGCGGCGCGGACTTTGTCATCGTCTATCGAGCCGAAATCCTGGGCGGCGAGTTGAAACCGGACGACGACGCGGACGCGGTCGAGTGGTTCGATGGGTCGCGCCTGCCTCCGCTTGCTTTTCTTGCCACGCAAAAAGTGCTAAAATCTTTTTATGGTTGACGTTCGTCCTTCGCCGATCGCCGGTCAATGGTACGAGGGGAATGCGAAAGCCTTGTCCCGTTCCGTGGATGAATATCTGGAGGGCGCGAAACTTCCCGAACTGGACGGGGAGGTGATGGCGGTCATTGCGCCGCACGCGGGGCACGTGTATTCGGGCGCGGTCGCGGGATATGCGTTTGCGGCGCTGCGCCATGCGAAGCGGACGCCCGATCTTGCGGCTGTGATCGCGCCGATGCACCATCCCTATCGCGAGCCTTTGCTCACCACTTCGCACGAGGCGTATTGGACCCCGCTGGGCGAGGTCCCGGTGGACAGGGATGCCTTGAACGAACTCGACTCGGTTTTGATGTCGGAACTTGGGTTTGGTCTGTCGCCCATCGCGCGCGACCCCGAACATTCGCTCGAGATCGAACTGCCCTTCCTGCAACGCGCGTTGAAGTCCGAGCGAAGCGAGTGGAAGTTGTTGCCCGTCATGGTACGCGCGCAGGAGCCGTCCGTTTCGCGGGGATTGGGAAGGGCGCTGGCGCAGGTTTTACGCGATAAGAATTTTGTCCTCGTCGCCAGCACCGACCTCTCGCATTTCTACAACCAGAACGCCGCCTTGAAATACGACCGCGCCATGCTGGGCGCGATCGAATCCTTCGACCCGGAGGGCGCGTTCGACCTGGAACGCGCCGGCAAAGGCTTTGCCTGCGGGCTGGGAGCGCTCACCGCCGTGTTGTGGGCGGCGCGCGAACTGGGAGCGGACAAGGTGAGAGTGCTGCGTCACGCCACTTCGGGCGACGTGACGGGGGATTATACGTCCGTGGTGGGATACGGCGCGGCGGCGGTGTTGAAGTAATTTCCCTTCCTTTTGGAGTCGTTCTGGGTCGTCAGCGAATTCGTTGAAGATACGTTTTCAGATGACGGAGAAGTATTCAATCCCCCTGAGAATGCGCCGACAAAAGAGAGGTTGTTATCCGAGGAATTTTCCTGCAAAGTGGGGATTGCTTCGGGACGAACACCCTCGCAATGACATCCATTTCGTGGAAGGTGAGGGAGCTTATTTTTTTACGAACCCTTAGAGCGACCGTCATTTTGCTGAAGAGGTAGATTGCCGATTTGTCGCTGAAATAAAACCGGTTTTGTTGATCGAGTCGGGACATTACGCGGCTGCATAATTAACGTTACAATCACCCCCAATGACCGCATTCGTTCAAGTTGTCGTCAACATCCCGGCTGTTTCGGGAGTGTTCGATTACGCCGTTCCCAAACATCTCGCGGGGAGGGTGGGTGTCGGGCATCTGGTCATCGTCCCGTTCGGCAAACAGATCGCGCAGGGCGTCGTGTATCGGTTCGTGGATTCGCCCTCCGTGCGGGATGTAAAAGAGATTCTCGAAGCGGTGGATGAAGAACCGGTTCTGACCCCGCCCCAGCTTGCCCTGGCTAAAGAAATGGCGGACTCCACGCTCCAGCCTTTGGCGTCCATCGTCGGGTTGTTTCTGCCGGTCGGGCTTAGCCAGCAGGTGGATACGATCTACGAAATCAGGGAACGCAGCGTGGAGGGCGGAAGAATGGGCGGCGGGACGATCAACCCCAAAACCCAAAGACAAACCGTCGAAGATCGCCTGTTGAGCCTGTTGCGTTTGCGCGGTCCCCTGCGCGGACGACAGATTGACACACACTTCGCCAAAGTGGACTGGCGCAAGACCGCCAACTTCCTCGTGCGGAAGGGGACGCTTTCAGCGAAGAGCGTTTTGCCCCCGCCCAGGGTGAGATCGAAATACATTCGCGTCGCGCAACTCGCAGTCCCGCCGGAAGAAGCGGAAAGGGAGATGCCGAATTTGGGGATGAAACAAACGCTCGCGCGCAGGCAGTCCGCGTTGCGCTTTCTCATCCGCCAGCCCGAAGCGGTCAACCTCTCGTGGGTCTACGCCGAAAGCGGATGCAACCTCAACGACCTGCAGGAACTCGAAGCGCGCGGGTTGATCCGCCTGTTCGAGAGCGAGATCTTCCGCGATCCGTTGGAGAAGACAAGTGGACAGGCAGACGGGTATACAGGCACACAAACAGTCGAACTCACGCCCGAGCAGAATGTCGCGCTGAATGAAATCATCAAATCCATCGCGTCACCGAATGCCCGCAGCCCGTTCCTCCTGCAGGGCGTGACGGGTTCGGGCAAAACGGAAATCTATCTGCGCGCCGCCGAGGAGACGATCAAACGCGGGAAACAAGCCATCGTTCTCGTTCCCGAGATCGCGCTCACGCCGCAGACCGTCCGCCGTTTTTTGAGTCGTTTTCCCGGGCAGGTCGGGCTGGCTCATTCCAAACTTTCGGAGGGCGAGCGATACGATACCTGGCGGCGCGCCCGCGCCGGCAAACTCAAAGTCATCATCGGCGCGCGCTCCGCGTTGTTCGCGCCGCTGCCGAACATCGGTCTCGTCGTTGCGGACGAGTGCCACGACGCGTCCTATCACCAGTCCGAGCCGCCGTTCTATCACGCGGTCACTGCGGCGCAAATGTATGCGCGCCTGTGCGGGGCGGTTTGCGTTTTGGGCTCCGCCACGCCGACGGTCATACAGCGATATCGGGCGGAAACGAATCAGATTCAAAAACTGGATCTGCCAAAGCGGATCGTGGAGAAGGGACTCCCTCCGATCCACATCGTGGACATGCGCGAGGAACTGAAAGCGGGTCATCGCGGGACCTTCAGCCGACTCCTGCTCGATGAACTCGAGTCCACGCTGAAACGGGGGGAGCAGGCGATCCTCTTCCTCAACCGCCGCGGGACAGCCACCTACGTCTTCTGCCGGGATTGCGGATACGTGCTGAAATGCCCCAATTGCGATTCTCCATTGACCTTTCACGTCGAAGAGAAGGAACGTTTGCTTTGTCACACGTGCGGCTACGAGCGCGGCAAGCCGAAGAGTTGTCCGCAGTGCGGCGGGAGGCAGATCCGTGAATATGGGCTGGGGAGCGAAAGGGTCGAGACGGAGGTCAACGCGTTGTTTCCCAAAGCCCGCACCCTGCGCTGGGACTGGGACACCACGCGTCAAAAGGACGCGCACGAAATGATCCTGACTCACTTCGTCAACCACAAGGCGGACGTGTTGATCGGCACGCAGATGCTCGCCAAGGGACTCGACCTGCCCATGGTCACGCTGGTCGGCATCGTGCTGGCGGACGTGGGATTGCATTTGCCCGATCCGTTCGCGGGGGAACGCGTTTTCCAGGTATTGACGCAGGTCGCCGGGCGCGCGGGACGAAGCGAACGCGGCGGCAAGGTCGTCCTGCAAACGTTCGACCCGCATCACCCGGTCATCCGCTCTGCGGCGAAGCACGACGTGAACGGATTTTACGAATACGAGTTGGAGCAGCGGCGCAGGTTGGGGTATCCGCCGTTCACGCGCCTGGTGAGACTCGAATATCGGAGCCCGGATCAGGCGTCGGCGGAGAGGGAGGCGGGGAAGGTCGCGGAGAAGTTGTCAGTGATCAGTGATCGGTCGTCAGTGATCGGCGATCGGTCATCGGTGATCGGGCCCGTCCCGTGTTTCTTTGCGAAGGTCGGGGGGTATTATCGCTGGCAGATCGTTTTGCGCGGAAGAGATCCGCAGGAGTTGTTGCGCGACGCAAGATTGGACGGCTGGCGCGTGGAGGTGGATCCCATCAGCCTGTTGTGAGGAATCCGATTCCCGGCAATCCTTTGCTATAATCGGCTTGATTTCATTGCAGAGGAGAACAGAATGCAGAGTTTTTCGCGGGGCTGGTCGTTCCTGAAACAAGCCTGGAGCATGGCTTTCAAGGACAGGGACCTGCTCAAACCTTCCATCTACGCGTTGATCGCCGGTATGATCGTTTCGGCGCTCGGCATCATTCCGATCGCGGTGACGGTGATCCTGTTCGGCGGGTCGCAGGCGGGGAACATTGCCCTGGGTGTGATGGGCGCGATCCTGGTCTTTGCGCAGTTTATCGTCACGTATCTTTTTTCCGGGATGACCGCCTACCTGATCTTCGGCTATCTCTCCGAGGGCGACGGGCGCATGGACAAGGCTTGGGCGGTCGTCCGCCGCGACTTTTTCGATATCGTCACGCTTGCCGCGGCTTCGACGGTGGTCAACATGCTCAAGAACGCGGCGAACCGCAATCGGCGCGGCGGTTTGGCTGCGGGACTCATACGCGGCGCGGCAAACCTGTTCCAGGTTCTGTGGACAGAGGCGTCGTATCTCATTTTGCCCGCCATGGTGATTGACGATCTCAATCTCAAGGAAGGCATGATGCGGGTCTTGAAGATCACGAAGGAAAATCTGTTGTTGATCGGCGTCAGCACCGTCGGCGTCCGCCTGGTGACCGGTTTGATCGGGTTCGCGTTGGGCGCCGGAGGCTTTTTGCTTGGGCTTGCGGTCGGCGGCGGAGCGGTCTATGCGGCCGGCGGAGTCAATCTTCTATCGGTTGTGGGCATTGTCTTTGGCGCATTGATCTTCTTTACTTTTGTCGTCGTTTCCAGCGTCATCACCTCCTATACGTCCATTGCGTATCATACGTGCCTGTACATCTGGGCGCGCGATGTGGAGAAGTCGCAGGAGGCGGGCAGGGCGATCCCGGTTGCCGCGCCGGCTCCCCTGGCGGCGGTGTTATCCTAGGAACATATTCTTACTTCTTTTGTCCCCTCCTGTTGGCGACGAAAGATGCGAGAGGAAAGACAGGCTGTATCAAAAGAATGCAACCTCAAAGAGAACCCCGCCGTGAAATGATCTCGTGGGACGAGATCAACCGCCTCATTGACCACCTCCTCCCGCAGTTCAGGCGGGAGTTTACCGCCATGGTCATCATCACGCGCGGCGGGATCGTCCCCGGGGGCTTGCTCGCCGAAGCGATGAACATCACGCACATTCTGACCGCCGCAGTGGATTTCCCGGCGCAGTCCGAAAGCGAGAGGTCGAAACTGATGGTCTGGCCCCAATTCATCCAGTTCCCTGCGGAGGATAAACTGCGCGGCAGGCCCGCCCTGATCGTGGACGACGTGTGGGGGTCGGGACGCACGATCACGGCGGTCAAGAACCGCGTCTCCGCGGCGGGCGGGTTCCCCGAAACGTGCGTGTTGCATTTCAACCCCTATCGCAGCCTGTTTGGAAGCGTCCGCCCGGATTACTATGCCGCCGTCACGGATGCGTTCATCGTCTATCCCTGGGAGATCGATCGCGGCGCAGACCAGGTACTGCTTGGCGAAGTGTAGAGTCCGATATGAAACTTGTCGAGGTATCGCGTAATGAGAAGCTCGGGACACTGCGGGTCAACCCGTATTTCGACGATCTCCCCGAAGACGTTTTGAAAGCGATCGCGACCCAGACGCAGCTGCGCGAATACGAACGCGGCGACATGCTGTTTTGGGAGGGGGACCCCTGCGCGGGCTTGCACATCATCCAGAGCGGGAGCGTGAAACTGTATCGCATCTCGCCGCAGGGACGGCAGTACATCATCTCGGTGCTGACGGACGGCGCGACGTGCAACGAGGTGCCGGCCTTCGACGGCGGGATCAACCCGGTCAATGTGGAGGCGCTGGAGACTTCGCGCGTCTGGGTGGTGGACGCGCTCACCCTGCGAGAACTGGTCAAGTCCAACCCGGAGTTTGCGTTGAAGATCCTCAGCAAGTTCGGCCAGAACCTTCGCAACCTCGTGCATAAGGTCAGCGAGATGGCGTTTTACCAGGTCACGCATCGCCTGGCGCGTCTGATCACCGAACTGCCGGTGGACGAAACGCGTCCGCACTGGACGCAGGAACAACTCGCGGCGCGCCTCGGCACCGTGCGCGAAGTGGTCTCGCGTTCCCTCAAGGAGTTGGAGAAGAGCGGGGCGATCCGCATCGAGGACCGGCGCATCCACATCAAGGATGGAGACGTGCTGCGCCAATGGACACAGCCGTACAATTAATCACTGATGTTACGCAATGATACCCGTAACGCGAGACTGCGTAGCGTCTCGCGTTTCAGGCGTTTCCTGGGCAGGAGCGACATGAATGTCGCATTACGACGACCAATATAATCTTTTCTGTGTATCATCAGTTAATAACGATGTATCCCAAACTCGGACGAGCTGAAACCCCTGGGTTGAGCCTGTCGAAACTCCTGGGTTGAGCCTGTCGAAACCCCTGGGTTGAGCCTGTCGAAACTCCTGGGTTGAGCCTGCCGAAATCAAAAAGGGCTTGAAAACCACGAAGACACGGAGAAAAGACTTTGAAAACTCCGTGTCTCTGTGTCTCGGTGGTGGGAAATTCTTGTACAAAAGGCAAGTATTTCACTTGGGAACTTTTTTCTTGATAGGCGGTTGACTCTACTCAGGGAAGCGGTTCGAATGCCGAGACCGAGATGGATAACTCATCGTCAATGGCGAGTTCGATGAAGTCAATGTCAATCTGCGAAGGGAAGCCGTAGGTGGAGTCGTAGGTCACGGTGAGTTTGTCGGCTTCTCGGACGGAATCAGAGTCGAGTTCGGAAAAGAGGCGATCAATCGTCGCATACTTCAGGACGAATTCAGCCATCGGGTCTGCCGTCGAAACGGCTTCGCCCCCGGCATCCGTCATCGAAACGATCTCTCCATTTTGCACTTCCACGGTCAGGGGCATCTTTTCCACGAACGGGCAGAAACACACCACGGTCAGGTCGAAGCGATAATGACTGACGTTCGCGTCTCGCCATTTGGACCGGTTGCGCGATAATTCGTTCCCGCCCGCTGAGCACGCGGTCAATATCACGATGAGCGACAATAAAGCGATCTTTTTCATTCTGTCTCCTTTGGTCGCTTGACGACGAAACGCCGCGAAAGGTTCCTCAAAACGCACGCTCCCCGTTTTGGCGGGGAGCGCATGTTGGGGATTACGGGCTGTGTTCCATGCTTTGTGTTTCCATCCCGTCCGCGTCCCTGACCGTTGCCTTGACGGCGATGTCCGGGCTGTCCCTGAATTGCAGGGTGACTTCGATCTCGTCGCCCGCCTTGAGGTCCCGTTCGAGTCCGATGAGCATGACGTGAAGCCCGCCCGGCTCGAACTCCACCTTTTCGGAGGGCGCCAGCGCGACCGATTCGACGCGGTGCATGGTCATTACGTCCCCTTCCATTTTGCTCTCGTGGATCTCGACCGCCTCCGCCGCATCCGAAGCCGCCCCGACCAATTCGTCGTTTTCCGCGTTGTGATTTTGGATCACGAAATAGACCGCGCTGTTCGCCCCCTGTGTGGATGGACGCGCCCACGCCTCGCGGACTTCGATCCCCTCCCTCGCGGCGCACGCTCCCAGCAGAAGCATCGCCGAAAGCAGAAGTAAAACCGTTTGTTTCATCTCGCTCCTCGCATTTGAATTTGGTTTGTCCGCCCGATGGACTCGGGCAGGTAATTATCGTTACACCGCGAAAACCATCCCGATCGCGAAGGTTTCCTGGCGCGACATGCTTCGCCATGCCGCCTTTGGGTTGCGACGTGAAAGTCGCGTTACGACCATCGCTCCCAACGTTTCGAGGATCGTCGTCGAACCATATTCGAGCCTCGGTGAGGTCAGTCTCGAAAAAGGACACTGCCCGTGTGAACAGTGTCCTTTCGATTTATCATCCTCTGTCTGCTACGGGGCCGGTGTGGGTTTGGGATCCATCTTGTCGTAGATGCCCGTTTCCAGCAATGCCATGTCGTTCACGGATTGCGCCGCCAGCATTTGCGCCTGCCTGGCGAGGTTGGTCGAATCGGCCAAAATCTTGAGCGCATATTCGGGGTTGTGAAAACCCGTGCTGTTTTCGGCGGAGACGAAATCCCACATGAACTGCGCCTGACGATGCAGGTTGCGCGCCTGATCGAGCAATGCCTGGTCTGCGTTCGGATTCGCCGCTGCCAGTTTGATGGCATTGATGGCGTCAATGATCGCGTTTTCGGTGGCGATCTTGGTGTTGGCAACCTGATCCTGGATGGCGTTCACGCGGCGGACGACGTAATCCGTATCGGTGTGGCACTGTCCGCAAGCCTGCTGCGGGGCGAGCAGCGGACTGTGGACGTCGTGCGTGGAATACTTCGCCGCGCCCTCGCGCACGTACGGCATGTGGCAGTCCGCGCAGGCGACGCCGGCGTTGTAGTGTGTCGAGCCGGCCGTGAAGAATTCGTATTCAGGATGCTGCGCCTTGAGCATCGGGGTTCCCGCCTCGGGATAACTCCAATCCTTGAATCCCAATCCTTCGTAATATTCGATGATCTGGCTGATCTCGGTGCCGTTCGCCCAGGGGAAAGTGAGGTATTTTCCCTCGCCCGCGAAATAATATTCCACGTGGCAGTTGGCGCAGACCACCGTCCGCATTTCCTGGCGCGTGAAGGTACTCCAGTCCTTGCCCTGTTTTTCGAGCGCCTCCTCCAGCGCGGGGTTGGTGACGATCAAACGCATCGTCCCGGCTTCGTGGCAGTTGGCGCATCCGATGGGCTGATCAATCCGCTTTCCAAGATCTGCAAAGGGGGTCTTGTCGAATTCCGCCATGCCCATCTCCGCCCACAGAGTGGGGTTGCTGCTCGATTTGCACGAATAGCAGGTGCCGGGGGTCGTCTCGTCCACGCGCTTGATGGCGCGCACGTCCTCCAGTGAATTCATGTGGCCCCGGTCATCGTTGTATTCCTTGCTGAAACCATATCCCGCAAACAGGATCACCTGGCGCGGGTCGCGCTCCAGCCACGAGAATTGCGACGAACCGCCGTAGGTGGTGTCAATGTTGTTCGTCTCGGTCTTCAGGAGGGTCGTGTATTGGTTCGGGAAATTGACTCCCCATTTGGACGAATCGGGTTCCATCGGCGCGATCTCGACCAGGGGCTGAAAGGCGCGTTCCTCCACGGGCTGGTTCCTCATGAAGATCAATACGCCCGTCAACACGGCGGAAAGCAGGACGATGATGCCGACCAAAATCCAGGTGGTATATTTTTTCATGGACGCTTCTCCTTTTGTATCAAGACCCCAAGGGTTCTTAAGGAAACCTTTGAGGTCTCATCTTACGGGATAGAAATTCGAATCCTGATAGGGAACGATCGAAATGCCCCGCGCGCCGTGCGCGGTGTCGCGGTGACAATCCCAGCAATACCGTTCGAAGGGCTGCGCTCCCATCGTGATGGACTCGACCGCGTCCTCGTGACAATGGATGCAGTTGTTCTGCACGATCCTCTTCGAATGTTCGTTGGCGCGGATCACGTCGGGAGTCTTCCCCGTGCTGAAGACGTACACGTCGTGCATGCCCTGGCGCGTCTTCTCGTAATAATAGTTGACGATGTTATCGTGCGGCAGATGGCAATCCGAACATTCCGCCCAGGGTTGGTGCGCGCTGTGATAGTAATTCTCGTACATCGAATCCATCACGTGGCAGTTCGCGCAGGTCTCGGATGCGGTGCCGGCGTAGGCGGGCGCGTCGGTCACGAACACGAACGTTCCCAGCGCAACGGCGGCGGCGGCCAGGGCAATGACGAGTGGATACTTTGACATTCGCTCACCTTCGAGAGTTAATCCGGCTCTTATTTTATCAAAGATTATCCGACATTTCGTGACTTATGTCACAACCCGGCTTATGATCTTCGACCGCATCGGACTCCCCCGGACCTGCTTCCACTGAATGGGCTTTTTCCTCGTCTGAAAGCGCGACGCGCCTCAACCCGGCTTATACACCCGCCCCTTCCACGCAACGCCCTTCCCCGAGATCACCTTCCACGCGGAGGCGAACATCATCGCCGCGAAGACCGCCGCGCCGAGCGGAGTGGTCAACGCGTACCAGGGCGCGATTTCCATGTTCGACGCGACCCTCGCGCGCACGTAAAGGAGGAACGCCCACAACAGCAATGACTTTGCCACGACGGTCAATGCCATCCATCCTCCGCCGTTGAGGCGCCAGAGGATTCCGAGCAGGGGCCAAAGCGGGAGGAACAGCGCGGCGACGAGGGCAAGGAACGCGCCGAATGCGCCCAGCCAGAGCAGTGTGGGCTGGTCGCGCAGACCGAGATAGATGTTCTTCGTCCAGCCTTCCCACATCTCGGGCAGGGAGGTGTACATGCGCGTCCGCGCAACCTTCATCCCGTCCGCGACGATGAGCCTGTACCCGTTCCACTTGACGTGTTCTGAAAGAGCTTTGTCCTCCACGATCCGGTCTTTGACGCCGGCATGTCCGCCGATGGCGTCGTAGACCGAACGCCTGATGAGGATGAATTGTCCGTTGGCGATGGCGTCCTTTGCGTCCGGGTCGTTGACTTTGCGCGGCGAAAATCCCACCGAGAGGGCGGTCATCACCAGCGGCATGACGACCCGTTCCCAGAACGAGCCTGTGACCTGGAAGGTCATGATGGTGAACATGTCCGCGTTGGTTTCAATCGCTTTTGCATAACACGAGGAGAGACATTCAGGCGTGAGGATCGTATCCGCGTCCACGAAGCAAAGCCACTCGCCGCGCGCAAAAGCCGAGGCTTGGTGCAAGGCATGGGGTTTGCCCGCCCAGCCTTCGGGTAGGTCCGAGCCGCTGATGATTTTGAGGTTATTGGCTGGTCGGGTAACTGCGAAGCGGCGTATCGAGACCAGAATCTCAGGCGTCGAATCAGCAGAGCGGTCATCCAACACAATGACTTCGAGATTCGGATAATCCTGTGCGAGCATGGACTCGACACACGTGCGGATGTTGCGCTCTTCGTTTCGGGCGGGGATGCAAACCGATATGAGCGGCGCGTGTGATGGGGGAAGCGTTGGCTCGACGACGATATCGAGGTGATACTGGTTGTGAAGCCAGTAAATGATGATGATGCCGCCGATGAACAGGAGGGTGGAGAGGATGAGATAAGGCATGGGAGAGTCGAAGGTCGAAAGTCGAAGGTCAAAGGTCCCAGGTCGCATGTTCGACTTTCGGCGTTTGACTTTTGACGTTAGACGATTTTCACCGTCGAGCCGCGTTCCCCTTTTTCGACTTCGATGCGCGTCGGGAAGGCGTCCTTGAGTTCGTCGAGATGCGTGATGACCAGGATCTTCGCAAAATCATCCTTCACGAGGTTGATGGCTTCGATGAGACGCTGGCGTCCCTGCGTGTCCTGCGAGCCGAAGCCCTCGTCAATGACGAGCGTTTGCAGGCGCGCGCCTTTGCGCTGGGCAAGGATCTCCGAGAGCGCGAGGCGAATGGCAAAGTTGACGCGGAATGCCTCGCCGCCCGAATACATTTCGTAATTGCGGATACCCGCCGAATCGCTGATCTGAATGTCGAGCGTTTCCTTGAGGTCGTCGCGCTTTTTGTCCTTGTATTCGGTCTGCGTGATGAAGCGAATGGACATCTGCCCGTCGGATAGCCTGTCGAGAATTTCGTTCGCCTTCGTTTCGATCTGCGGAAGCGCCTGCTCGATCAACAACGCGGGGACGCCGTCTCTGCCGAAGGCGCGTTCGAGCGTTTTGTGGCGGGCGATCTGTTTTTGCAGTTCTTCGCGTTCCCTCCCGAAGTCCGCTTTGCGGGCGCGTTGGGTTTTGAGAATATCCACGCGCTGCTGCGCGCCGCCCAATTCCGCGCGCGCCTTGTTCTCGCTCTCACGCAGGCGGAAGAGTTCGCGTTCCGCTTCATCGAGGTTGGGAGCATTTGCCTCTGCCTCATTCAAGGCTAAAGCCGCCGAATCGTATTCCTTTTGCTGTTCCTCGACTTCCTTTTTCCTCTTTCGTCTTTCTTCTTCCAAATTCGCGATTTCATCGTCAATCTGCTTTATCACTTCTTTTGCGGATTTCAGATTGGCATGTTCCTCTTCCACGCTTCGCAGTTCGCTTTCCCTTGCGCGCGCTGCGTCGTGCGCGGATGCGTCGTAGCCGAGTTTGGCGAGTTCCTTGTCCAGTCTGGCGAGTTGCTTTATTTCCTCCACCGCAAATTTTCCGCTTGCCAGCGTCTTCTCCACTTGCTTCAGGCGTTTTTTACCGGAGGCTTCCCATTTCTGCGCCTCCGCCTGCAATTTCTCCATGCGTTCGGTGAGTCCCGAAACTTCGCCGGCATACTTCACGCGTTCGTTATCGGCGGCGCCAAACTGCGTAATGCGCGTTTCGTATTCCGAAATTTGTTTTGCGAGTTCGGTCGCCTCTTTTTGGTTGGCGCGGTATAAGTCGCCTTTCTGTTTTCCTTCCGTTTCCAATTGCCTGAGCGTGGACTTGCGATGTTCCTCGCTCAACGGCTGCCCGCACAACGGACATTCCGAACCTTCCGCAGATTTCAACCTGTCAATGCGCGTCTTCAACTCGTCCATTTGGGCTTTGAGGCTTTCATTCTCCGCCTTCAATTCGGCTTGTCGTTCCCGCGCCTCATTTCTTTTGTTTTCCAGTTCAACACGTTCTTTGACTCTCATTTCGGCTTCTTCGAGTAACGCGCGTTTCTTCTCGATTTCAACCGTCAAATCTCCAATCTCCAGTCTCTGATTCTCCAATTCTCCTTCTTCGACTTCCAACGCCCGCCTCTCCTCCTCCAGCCGCGCCTTCTCCGCCGCGATCTTTTCGAGCAACGGCGCGCGTTCCTTTTCGTGCTCGCGGAACTGCGAGGCGGTCTTCTCCCAATTCCCCAACTCCCTGCGGACGTTTTGCCACTCCTCATGTCTGGCTTCGATCTCCTTTGCGCGGTTCACGAGATCGGCGTAAGCGGCGCGGTCGGCTCGTTTGGAAGCGAGTCGAGCCTCGAGCGACGCGAGAGCCGTGCGCGCGTTCTCGAGCGATTTGGATAACGTGGTCGTCAATTTGCGCTGCTCGTCCAGCAATGCCGCGTTCCTGCGGATGTTCGCCAAAACGGATTCCTGCGCCTCACGCGCCGCCGACAACTGCTCCAGCGACCTTTGCAATTCCTCCAGCCGATCCTTTCTCGCCTCCTCCTCCGCGAGTTCCGCCTCGATCTCGGCGACGCGCCCATCAATTTCATCCACCTCGCGCTCGATGACTTTGCGTTTTTCGGCTGTGCGGTTTTTGTAATCCTCCCAGACTTCGAGACCGAGAATGTTGCTCAACACGTCCTTGCGTTTGCTGGCGTTCTGTTGTGTGAATAGATCCGCCTTGCCCTGCAAAAAGAACGACGCGTTGACGAAGGTTTCGTAATCGAGTCTCAATGTTTGCTCGATGCGCGCCTGAGTATCGCGGGTTGTTTTCTCTGTAAGCGGCTTCCATGTCCCCTCTCCCACTCGCGCTGAGCGGAGCGGCGGCGCAGTCGAAGCGGGGAGAGGGCGGCTGTTATCCAGGATTTGAAATTCCAAAATTGCGCTCCTGTTGCGCGGCAACGTCCGCTGCACGCGATAGGTGTTTCCTTCATGTTCAAAGGTCAGCGCGACCTCCGCGGCTTTGACATCCTGATGCAGATTGACGACCTCGCTGCTCCTGCCGCGCGCCTCCCCGAACAGACTCCAGGTGATCGCATCCAGCAGGGACGATTTCCCCGCGCCGTTATGACCCGAGATGCAGGCGAGATCGAATGTGTTGAAATCGAGTTCGACGGGATCGCGATAGGATAGAAAGCCCGAAATGCGGAGATGGATGGGAATCATGGATTGATGGTTCAATGGATTATAATCCACCATCATGCTTGAAACTTCGGACCCGATCGCGCGCCGCCGCCTCATCCTGCTTTTCATCGTCCTCGCAACAATTCCCTGCTATTGCATCGGGGGGATCGCCATCATGCTCGCGCCCAGCGCCTCCACGACGACCCCGACCGCCTCTCCCACAGCGACGGAAACGCTTCAGATCGCCACCCCAAGCCCCGAGGTGTTCACTGCCACCCCCTCCGACACTCCGACGGTCACCCCCTCGCCGACCGTGACTCATACCCCAACGTGGACTCCCTCCCTTACTTCAACGTGGACTCCTTCCCTCACGCCGACGAGAACCTTCACCTTTACGCCTACGTTCACTCCATCGCTCACATTTACACCAACTGAAACCTTCACCCTGACCCCGAGCGTCACCCCGGTCACGCCTTCCATTACACCCACGCCGTCCATTACATCCTTTCCAACGGCAACCCAATAACATGACCGACATCCTCCCCTTTCTGAAATCAATCATTTCGGTTTCTGGTTTATCGGGTCACGAAACGCCCGTCGCCAAACTCATCGAGGAGAAGTGGCGGGCGCTCACCGATGAAACGAGCCTCAGCCGCGTCGGCTCCGTGCATGGACTCAAGAAGGGATCGGGCAAATTCCCTCGTCCCTCCGTGATGATCGCCGCGCACATTGACGCCATCGGCATGATGGTCTCCAGCATCGAAGACGGCTTCTTACACATCACGAACGTCGGGGGCGTGGACGTGCGCGTGCTGCCCGGCGCGCAGGTGACTGTCCATGCGAGCAGTGGGGAGGAATTACCTGCGGTCATCGCGATGCCTCCCGCAAGATTCCTGCCCGAATCCGAGGGGGATGGCGTCGTGGCGATCAGGCATCTGCTCGTGGATACGGGTTTGACCCCGCGCGAAGTTGAAAGGAAAGTGCGCGTGGGCGACCTGGTCTCGTTTGCGAACGAACCGATGGAACTGGCTGGGGAGGTGATCTCCGGTCATTCGCTGGATAACCGCGCTTCGGTCGCGGCGTTGACGGTCTGCCTGGAGGAGTTGCAGGGGAAGGATCACGTTTGGGATGTGTGGGCAGCCGGGACGGTCCAGGAAGAGACGGGCTATCTCGGCGCGTATACGTCCGCGTTCCAGTTGCGCCCCGATATCGCCATCGCTGTGGACGGCACGTTTGCCAAAGGTCCCGGCGCGAACGGCTGGCAGACGCATCCGCTGGGGAAGGGCGTGGGTATTTGCATGGGACCGAACATGCACCCGTATTTGCACAGGAAACTTACCGAACTCGCGGATCGACTCGAGATCCCCTGGTTTTTGGATGTCGCTCCCAGGCATTCCGGCACGGACGCCTACCCGATGCAAACGACGATGGAAGGAATTCCCACCGCGCTGGTCGAGTACCCGCTTCGCTACATGCACACGACGGTCGAGTCGGTTTCCGTAAAGGACCTTCAACGCGTCGGGCGTTTGCTCGCCGAGTTCATCGTTTCGCTGGATGCGGATTTTGTGAAAACGATCGTTTGGGAATGATGTGGAATCGGGAGCAAAGAGAAAACTTATGCCGCCATTTGGAAATGCACAAATCAAACTGCTCGAAAAACTTTGCAACGCCATTGCCGTCTCCGGCGACGAGGGCGAGGCGCGCAAGATCGTCCTCGGGGAGATCGAGCCTTATGCGGACGAGGTCAGGGTGGACGCGCTGGGCAACGTGCTGGCGACCAGGCGCGGGTCAGGGAGGAAGCGTGTCCGCGTCCTGCTGGACGCGCATATAGACGAAGTCGGCTTCTTCATCGTGGGCGAAGACGGCGAGGGAATCTATCGCTTCGAAACCGTCGGCGGCGTGGACGTTCGTTATCTGGTCGGCAGGCAGGTTTTCGTCGGGAAGGATCGCGTCCCCGGAGTGATCGGCGGCAAGCCCGTCCATTTGATGGACGAGGACGAGATGAAGCGCAAGGTGCCGCTGGAGTCCCTGCGAATTGACGTGGGACTCGGCGGGAAAGTGAAGGTGGGCGACCGCGCCGGGTTTGCCGCGAAGTTCCGCCGCGCCGGCCCTTCGATCATGGCGAAGTCCATTGACAACCGCATCGGCGTCGCGACGTTGATCGAGTTGCTCAAACGCGCGCCCTCGAATATTGACCTGTGCGCGGCGTTTGCCGTGCAGGAGGAGATCGGTCTGCGAGGCGCGAAGGTGGCGGCGCAATACTTCCAGCCCGACATGGCGATCGTCATTGACTCGACGCCCGCGTACGACCTGCCCGTTCACGACGGCAGTGAAAATACGACGTACAACACGAAACTCGGATCGGGTCCCGCGATCTACATTGCAGACGGTTCGACTCTCCACGACCCGAGGCTTGTCCGCTTTCTAAGCGAAGTCGCCGAGGCTGAAAAAATTCCCCATCAATTCCGCCAGCCCGGCGGAGGCGGCACGGATTCGGGCGCGATCCAGCGCGCGTCGAGCGGCATCCCGACCGTTTCGGTTTCCGTCCCGCATCGTTATACTCATTCTCCGCTCAGCGTCTCGCGCGTGGAGGATTGGAAGAACACGATCAACCTGCTCCACGCCGCGTTGAAGCGCATCACACCAGCACTCCTCGCCAACCGTTAACCTTGTCCACTTTCCACTTGTCCACTTTCTACTTTCTACTATCCACTTTCCACTTTCCACACTTTCTACTCTCCACTTTACAGGTGCCTTATGAAAGGACTCATCGCCCTCCTCGGCTCCGGTGAATATCTCCCCATCATGGAGCCGGTTGACCGTCGCCTGCTCGCCAGCCTGAACCTGAACGGACGCAAACCGCGCGTCGCCTGCCTGCCCACCGCCGCCGGGAAGGAGGGCGATGCGAGCGTCAACCGCTGGTCGAAGATGGGCGTCGAACATTTTCAAAAACTCGGCGCGGACGTGAACGCGCTGCCCATCATTGACCGCCCGTCCGCCGACGACCCTCGTTGGGAATCGCTCCTCGAGAACGCGGACCTGATCTACTTCTCCGGCGGCGATCCCAATTACCTGTATCAAACCCTGCAAGGTTCACGCGCGTGGTCTGCCATGCGACGGGCATGGGACAATGGCGCGGTGTACGCCGGTTGCTCCGCGGGGGCAATGATCCTTGCAAAGCGCGTTCCCAGTTTCCGTTTGTTTGGTACGCTCGAAGGTTTTGGCATTTTCCCGGCGCAATTCATCATCCCTCACTTCGACGCCTTCCCCGCCGTTTTCAAACCGCTGATCCTTGCGTTGAAATCGCAACTCAAAGGCGACGAGCGCATGATCGGCGTGGACGAAAACACCGCCCTCGTCGGAACGCTCGGCGGCGAATGGACGGTGATGGGACAAAGCAGGGCGCATATTTTTACCCGCGCAGGCGAACAGGTTTACGAAAGCGGACAAACGCTCCGATTTGAGTAACGCGACATTCATGTCGCAGCGGTAAAAAGCGACATGAATGTCGCGTTACAGAAAAGAAACCAGGAAACCACACTGATGAAAAAACTCCTCAAGCAACTCACTGAAACCTTCGGTCCCTCCGGCTACGAAGAGAACGTCCGCAAACTTGTGCGGGCGGAGGTCGAACCCTTCGCCGACGAGATCAAAGAGGACGCGCTCGGCAACCTCATCGTCCGCAAGAAACCGGCCAAAGGAACGAAGGACGCGAAGAAGATCATGATCGCCGCGCACATGGACGAGATCGGACTCATGGTCAGCCACGTGGACGAAAACGGCTTCGTCCGCTTCTCACCCATCGGCGGCGTGTTCAGGCGCTACGTCCCCGGCGGACGCGTCCGCTTTTTGAACGGGATGCAGGGCGTGATCGGGTACGACCGCCTCGATAACCTCAACGAACTGCCCGCGCTCGATAAAGTTTATATTGACGTTGGCGCGACGGGCAAAAAAGACTGCCCCGTAAAGATCGGCGACGTTGCCGCCTTCGATCGTCCGTTCGCGGAAATGGGAAACCGCCTCGTCGCCAAATCCATGGACGACCGCGTCGGAGCGCTGGTCGCCATCGAAACGCTGCGCGCCCTGAAGACCACTCCACACGACCTGTACTTCGTCTTCACCACGCAGGAGGAGGTCGGCGTGCGCGGCGCGGCGACTTCCGCGTACGGGGTTGATCCCGATCTTGGCATCGCGCTGGACGTGACGCCGGCCGGCGATACCCCGAAAGCCCTCAAAATGGAAATGGCGCTTGGCAAAGGTCCCTGCATCAAGATCCAGGATCCGGGCATGATCGCCGACCCGCGCGTCGTTCAATGGATGATCCGCATCGCGGAGAAAAACAAGATCCCCTATCAGCGCGAAGTCCTGCTCGTGGGCAGCACCGACGCGCGTGCCATCCAACTCGCGCGCGCCGGCGTCCCTGCGGGATGCCTCTCCATACCCGTCCGTTACGTCCACTCACCCTCCGAAATGGTGGATTACTCCGACGTGCAGAATTCAGTCAAACTGCTGACCGCCCTCCTGCGCGCGCCGATCGAGTTGCGATGATGAAACGCGCTTTGCGGATCGCGCAACTCGCGCTGACCCTCCTGCTCGTTGGATGCTCGTCCCTCGCCCCGCTTCTTGCCACGCCGACGCCTGTTCCCGCCCCTCAAGCCACATCCACGCCTGAAACGATTCCCACCTCCACCGCAACGACGGCGAATCAACCGCGCCTTCTGCGCGTCTGGCTTCCTCCACGATTCGATCCCAATGCAGAGACGCCCGCCGCCGAACTGTTCAAGCGCCGCCTGCTCGAATTCGAGGACGAATATCCGGGCATCCGCATCGAAGTCCGAATCAAATCGGAAGCGGACATCCTGAACGCGCTGTCCATTACGGACAACGCCGCGCCCGCCTCCATGCCGGACCTGGTCGCACTATCCCACGCCGACATGCGCGCTGCGGTCTCTACGGGCTTACTGCACTCCTTCGACGGCTTGACAACCCTTCCGCAGGACCCCGACTGGTATGCCTTTGCCCGCGACCTGGGAAAACTGCAAGACATCGAATACGGCATTCCATTTGCGGGCGACCTCCTGCTCGCCGTATATCGCCCCGCCGTTTTCGAAGAACCTCCGTCCGTGTGGGAGACGCTCATCGAATCGAACGTTCCCGTCGCCTTCCCCGCCGCCGACCCGAAGGCGCTCTTCTCCCTCTCCCTCTATCTTTCGGAGGATGCGCAGACCCTGAACAACCAGGGCGGGGTCGCGTTGGACGAAGAATCCCTCCTCCGGTTGTTCTCCTTCCAGAAACAGGCGATTGAGGCGGGTACGTTTCCCCGCTCCATCGTGGACCATCAAACGGACGAACAATCCCTCCAGTTGTATCGGGCGGGCGGCGCGGACCTGGCGATCGTATGGGCGTCCAGCGACCTTCCAACCCCAGGCGGACGATACGCCCCGCTGCCGGGGTTGAACAACCTCCCATATTCCCTCGGCTATGGCTGGGTGTGGGCATTGGCGGGCTCGGACATGGAAAACCAGCCATTGGCGGTGGAACTGGCTTCATATCTCGTCGAAAGCAGTTACATGTCCGAGTGGACGCGCGCGGCTGGATATTTGCCCACACGCCCGCAGGCTCTGGCGGGATGGGACGATGAGGACTTGAAGAACTCGATTGGAGAGGCTTTGCGATCCGCCCACCCCGTCCCTTCCGAAGAGTCGTTGTCTGCGGTGGGACCGCTTTTGCAGGAGGCGTTGATCCGCCTCTATAATGGGGAACAGCCCGAAGCCGTGACGCGAAGCGTGATCGAATCCGCAAAATAAACGAGACGGTCGCTCGCAGGCGACCGTCTCGTTTTCATAGCCACGCCCACAGCATCCACGAGCCGATCATCGTGATACCGATCAAAAACCTCGCGCCGAACGCCCAGCCCCAGCCGATCATGTACGCCTTCGTGGATCGCAAGGCTTCGTCGCGATCCTTCAACCTTCCCAATTCCGCGAGGAACAATCCCAGCGGCGCGGCGATGAGACCGATCAGCGGGGTGAAGAAAATGCTCACGACGATCCCCGCCGCGAACGCCAGCAGGATCGAACTCCAGGGAATGTAGCGTTCGCGCATCTTTGCCGCGATGATGACGTTATCCAGCACGTTGCCGCCGAGCATGAGGAGCGTGATGAATGCGAACAGGAACCAGTCCCAGCCGGTCATGTTTCCTTGTATGGCTCGGACAATTGTATAAGGCAGTATTCCAAGAAGCCACATGATCGTAAGCCCTGGAAAAACTGGCACAATCAAACTCACCAATCCAAAGAGGAGAACGGTGAGAATTATGGTCTCAAATATAAATTGCGGTAGAAGTTGGAGCCATTCGGGCATGTTGATTCCATTCGTACCGCGACATTCATGTCGCCCCAAGCAAAATGAGACATGAATGTCGCGGTATATGATTACGGTTCGATCACATCCACACCGCCCATCCACGGACGGAGAACTTCGGGCACGCGGATCGAGCCATCCGCCTGCTGGTTGTTCTCCATGACGGCGATCAGCGTGCGGGGGAGTCCGAGGCCCGATCCGTTCAACGTGTGGACGAAGCGCGCCTTGCCTCCATCGGCGGGACGGTACTTTATATTCGCACGCCGCGCCTGGAAGTCGCGCACGTTCGAGACCGATGAGACCTCCAGCCACTCGTTGCATCCCGCCGCCCAGACTTCGATGTCGTAGGTGATGGCTGAACCAAAGCCCAGGTCGCCGGTGCAGAGTTGTTTGACGCGGTAGGGAAGCCCCAGCGCGGCGCAGGTCGCTTCGGCGTCTTTCAGCATCTTTTCGAGCAGGGCGTCCGACCCTTCGGGTTTGGCGTAGATGTACATCTCGACCTTGTCGAACTGATGCCCGCGTTTGATGCCGCGCACGTCGCGCCCGGCGCTCATCTTTTCGCGGCGGAAGCAGGGAGTGTATCCCGTGTAAAGCAGGGGCAATTGCGCCTCGTCGAGGATCTCGTCCATGTGCAAGCCCGTCAGCGGCACCTCGGCGGTCGGCACGAAATACAATTCCTCTTCGTGGTCTTTGTACAGGTTGTCGGCAAACTTCGGCAATTGACCCGCGCCGTAGACCGTATCATATTTCACCACGAAGGGCAGGTATTTTTCCGTGTAGCCCTGTCCGCCGTTCGTGTGCAGGTCGAGCATGAAGGCGATCAAGGCGCGTTGCAGGCGCGCGCCGGGTCCGCTCAGGACGTAGAAGCGTGAGCCGGTGATCTTTGTGCCGCGTTCGAAGTCAATCACGCCGAGCGCGGGACCCAGGTCCCAATGGGGCTTCGGTTCGAAGTCGAACTCGGGGAGTTTGCCGATCGTTTTGATGACGACGTTCTCCTCCTCGGATGCGCCTATCGGCGTGCGTTCATCCGGGACGTTGGGCAGGGAGGCGGTCAATGCGGTCAATTCCGCCTCGACGTCCGCCACCTGCTTATCGAGCGCGGCGATCCTGTCCCCGACCTCGCGCATCGCGGAAATTTTCTTTTCGCGTTCCGCCGCGTCTTTCATCCTGCCGATCTCCTTCGAGACCGCGTTGCGCTCCGCCTTCAACTTCTCCACTTCGGTGAGCAGGGCGCGGCGCCTTTCGTCCAGTCCGAGGATGTCGTCCACAGGGGACGCGTCCATCTGGCGGTGCCTGAGCGCCGTGCGGATGAGGTCGGGATTTTCGCGAATTAGATTTAGATCCAACATGTTGCGCCTCCGATGCACTTTGGAATCACGGACTTTGTTCCGTGCGATCAGTTGTTGATCGATTCCATAGAGAATGAAATACGCCCCCGGTCCGTTTGCAGGACGAGGGGGCGTCTCGTGGTGCCACCTGCTTTTACCGCTTTTCCCCTCTTCCTCCGGGAGAGGGCTGGGGTGAGGCGGTCTTGGAGTGCGCTGTAACGGGCGCTCGCGTCCCTCTTACGATATGGCGCAAAATAATTTTTGCGTTACATCCCTGCGAGGGCGATTCGGTGAAGGGGATTTCGCTGTCTGCCCGGTTGCCTCGCATCGGCCGGCAACTTTCTGGACGGTTGAACAGGTACTTGTCTTCACGCTGTCTTGTTGGGCGTGATTATACTCTCGCGGAGGGATGTGTCAAGTTTGGGTTTCGAGCGGAGGAGGCGTCGGCGCGGTAAAACCCCAAGGGGCAGGATCAGGCGTCGGTTAGGTCCGAAGCGGGATTCTCCGTCCCGGTTAATGGGAGATTAAGTTGTGGTATATTTTGGTCAGGAGCAATGATTATGAACGAGCGTATCCTGATCATCGAAGACGACCAGCAGATCCTGAAACTGCTTCAACGCGGTCTGGCTTACGAAGGCTATACCGTGGACACCGCCACCGACGGACGCATGGGTTTGATCCTTGCCCGCGACCATACGCCCGATCTTGTGATCCTGGATTGGATGCTGCCCGGCATGGACGGGTTGGAAGTCTGCCATCGCCTGCGAACGGGCGGCTCGATCCCCATTTTGATGTTGACCGCAAAGGACACCGTGCAGGACCGCATCCAGGGACTCGACGCGGGCGCGGACGATTACATGATCAAGCCGTTCAACCTGGATGAGTTGTTGGCGCGCGTGCGGGCGCTGCTGCGGCGAACGCAACCGGAACGCATCCCGGTTTTGAAGTTCGCGGATCTATCGTTGGATACGGGTTCGAGGCAAGCCTCGCGCGGCGACCGCACCATTTCGCTGACCGCGAAGGAATATGAACTGCTCGAGTTGTTCCTGCGTCATCCGAAGCAGGTGTTGACGCGTGAGGTGATCTTCGACCGCGTGTGGGGATATGATTTTGGCGGCGAGAGCAACGTGCTCGAGGTGTACATCCGGTACCTGCGCCAGAAACTGGAGAGCGACGGGGAGCCGCGCCTGATCCATACGGTGCGCGGCGTGGGGTATGTGTTACGCGAAAATCCGTAGCGCGTCGATCGCAAATCGCAAATCGCAAATCGCAAATTCCAAATAGCAAATTGCAAATCGTCAATCGTAAATCGTAAACTTGCACTGAGCCTGTCGAAGTATCGTAATGTCCCTCACCCAGCGCCTGACACTTTTGTACTCATTGCTACTGGGTGGCATCCTGCTCATCTTTGGCGCGGCGGTCTTTTCGCTCGTGAATACGGTGCTGCTCAGCCAGGTGGACGATAAACTTGCCGCCGCGGCGCAGGAATTCATCGCCATATCGAACGTGACGGACCTGAAGGAGGTGAGGTTCAGCGCCTCCCCCGTCAATGTGGAAAGCGACGTTCAGGCGCAGGTATGGGGGTTGAATAACGAGTTGCAGGACGGCTTCGGTCCGTTGGGCAGGTCTGCGGTTGCGTTCGACCCGGCCGGCACGCATGTGAGTCTCCCCCGTTTCCGTGAAGTCGAACACGACGCGCGATCGTTCCGCGTCCTGAGCGTTCCGCTGGGATATGGCGGGAATCAAATCGCCGTGATGCAGGTTGCAACGCCGCTGGATTCGATCGTCTTCGCCCGCCGTTACCTGTTGTACGTATTGTTTGTGATCTGGGTGTATGGCGTGATCGTCGTCGGGCTTGCCCTGTGGTTCACGCTCGGACGGGCGCTCGAGCCGCTCAAGGTCATTGTGGAAACCGCCGAACAGATCAACCGCGCCGACGACCTTTCCCGGCGCATCCCGCTGCAGGGATATGAAGAGGACGAGATCGGGAGCCTGATCCAGACTTTCAACCGCACCCTCGAAAGACTCGAGGCGCTTTTTACTTCGCAGCAGCGATTCATTGCGGATGTCAGCCACGAACTTCGCACTCCCCTGACGGTCATCAAGGGAAACGTGGATCTCATGCGCCGCATGAAGCGCTTCGACGCCGAGTCGCTGACCAGCATTGATCAGGAGGCGGGACGGCTAACCCGCCTGGTCGGCGGGTTGCTGATGCTGGCGCAGGCTGAATCCGGCAACCTTCCGTTGAATTTCCAACGCGTGGAACTGGATCTCCTGGTCACTGAAGTATTTCAGCAAATGCACGTTATTGCGGGCGGCAAGGTGCGCGTCCACCTCAGCGATATTGACCAGTTGCAGGTCAACGGAGACCGCGACCGTCTGAAGCAGGTGTTGATCAACCTGATCGCCAATGCCATTCAATACACCCCGGAAGGCGGCGACGTATTTCTCAGCCTCGCGAAAGTGGGCGGTCAGGCTCGCATCATTTGCCGGGACACCGGTCCTGGAATCCCCGCCGAGGATATGCTCCACATCTTCGACCGTTTCTATCGCGCCGAAAAATCGCGCACGCGCGGCAAGTCCACGGGATTCGGGCTTGGGCTTTCCATCACGAAATGGATCGTCGAACGTCACAACGGACGCATCGAAGTGGACTCGAAGGAGGGTCAGGGGACGACCTTCGCCATCTGGTTGCCGCTACTCGATCCCTAGTCTTCGACCTGCCTGCCTGCATAAACCAGCCCCGTATTTTCGATACCATTCGTCCAGTTTGGGACTGAACGTTACCCCGCTTCGCGCGTCCTCGTAGATGGGCGCGCCGTAATAGACATATCTCAACGTTTGGGCGGACCACGTCCACTCGCCGCGCGCGATGACGCCGATGCCTCCGTTGTATCCCGCCAGCGCCAGGCGGACGCTGCCGCGCGAGGTCTCCAATGAGCGTGAGAGATAGTTCAACCCGCGCAAGGCGTTCGTGTTGGGATCGTAAGGGTTCTCTCCGCTTTGAAAATGGAACGGCATGACCTGGAACAATCCCATCGCGCCCGCGCTGGATCTGGCGCGCGGATCCCCGCAGGATTCGATCTGCATGACGACCGCGACCAGGTTCGGGTCGAGGGAGGAGGCGTTTGCCCAGCGCGCGATGTCATCCGCCCAGTGTTGGACTTCCCGCGTGAAGATGGGGGAAATGCCGTTCGAGGCTGCCGGGCTGTTTATGGGTGCGGCGGACATGGCTGAGGTCTGAACGGGCATGTTGAACGCAAGCGCGGTGAGCAGGCAGGCGATCAGCAGTATGGCGAACAACGGCAGGGAATAAAGAGACAAACAGCCGCTTCCGTCCTGGGTCGCGGCTGTCTGCCGGGGGTCGTGGTTGGCAGTGCGAGCGCGGGGCATGGGTTGGGTCCTCAAATCAGATTTGGAAACCCGAGCTCGAAAAGAGTTCGGAATACTATGTTCGCGCAGAGCGGAACGAAGCGAAGACGAAGCGCGGTTCGAAACCGATGGTCTTGTCTGTGTGACGCGTTACGCGGCGGGAAATCAGGCGCCGTACGAGCGGTCGCCCTCCGTTCCTCCGTTGAAGGACAGGTTATGGTAGGTGGGTTCCGGGCGCGTGAAAGAGGTTTGCTGGGCGGGCTTGGGCGCCGGGCGATACGCGTTCGTCTGCGCCTGGACGGGGCGGTTGATGCTTGAAGCGGGTCGCAGGGAGGGCTGGCTGACCGGGCGATAGGCGTTCTGTTGCGCGGGTCGCGGCGCATTGTTGTAGGACCGGCGGTCGCCGGTTGTGAACAGGCGGTCTCCCGCGATGGAGAACGTGCCGATCAGCAAAATGCGGATGAGCAGGATCATCACCGCGACGAAGATCGGCACGACTTTGGTCATGGTGGTCGCATTAACCACGGCATTGCCGCTTGCGCTGGCGTGATTGACGATGGCGACCGAAACGCCCCACCAGGTAAGCACGGCGTTCATGGCGGCGGCAAGCAGCCACGCGCCGAAGAGATACCAGACCTCCACCGGTTCGTCGCTTCCCTGTTCGGGGGTGAAGATGCGGGCGATGCCTGCAAAGTCAATACCGCAGAAGGCAATGGCAAGGATGGTCGCCCAGCGCACGCCGCCGAAGGAAAGTTCGCCGATGATGTCGGTCAGGGCGAAGCGCGTGGCGTTGAAGTTGGAGATTTCGAACGCGAGCAGCGCGCCGATGATCATCATGCCCCACGCGGCGCCGCGATTCAAACGCCGCCCGCGCGTGATGTCGCGGAACAGGGCGGCAAGACCGTCCCCTGAATTTTTGCGATAGACAGTCATCTCGACCTCCTTTTGTCGAATGGGTGGCTACTGAGGTCGAGTATAGAACAAGTGTTCTAAATTGTCAAGGTTGGGGGTCGTTTCCCGAAGTATTCCCTCATTGGTTTGAAGTAGAAATCCTCCCATCCCTGCCGATACGAATCCACCTGGTCCTCCGGCATATCCGAATGGGTGAGCGTGACCTTCGTTCCGCCCTCGACTTCCTCGAGCAAAATCTCGAGGCGGGAATCCGGCGCGTCGTCCGGGAATTCAGTTGTCCGCCAGGCTTGAACGATGCGCCGATCCGGCGTCAGTTCGAGGGTCGAGCCGGAGATGTATCCGTCCCAGGCCGTGAATTTCCCGCCGACCCTGCCGTCCACTGTTGCCGCGCTGCCGGTCATCGCGGAGTGTCCCTCGCCGCTCAGCCAGGCTTTGTAAATGGCGGACGGTCTTGCGTTGAAGACCTCTGACAGCGTAAATCCGTTGGGCATCAGGCGACCTTTCTGCGCTCGCTTTGCCGCAGGGCGCGTGCGATCTGCGCGGCGAGTCGGGCGTTGTTCAGGAGCAGGGACAGGTTTGCGCGCATGGACCTGCCTTTGGTCAATTCGTTGAGGCGGTCGAGGAGAAAAGGAGTGACATCCTTGCCGTGTTTGCCCTTGTCCCTGGACTCCTTGTTTGCCTGTTCGATCAACG
The DNA here is from genome assembly GCA_030263595.1 of Chloroflexi bacterium CFX6. Taxonomy (GTDB): domain Bacteria; phylum Chloroflexota; class Anaerolineae; order Anaerolineales; family Villigracilaceae; genus Defluviilinea. The sequence continues at coordinate 58,187 of SZPG01000022.1, read as the reverse complement.
GTTCGATCTCGGACTTTGGGATTGCCTCCGCTTTGGGAATCGGATTCGCCACGAGGACCGCGCTTTGCAATCCCGCGTCCCAATGCGCTTTGGCGAAGTCAACGATGTCCTGCGGGTTCTCCAGTTTTTCGGTGACTTCGAGTCCGCTTTCACGCGAGTAGAACGCGGGGAAATCGTCCGTGTCGTAACCGATGACCGGCACGCTCATGGTCTCGAGGTATTCGAGCGTGGCGGGTAGATCCAATATTGCCTTTGCCCCCGCGCAGACGACGATCATGGGAATGGTCGCCAATGCCTGCAAATCCGCCGAAATATCGAAGTGCGACTCGCGATGCACGCCGCCGATCCCGCCTGTGGCAAAGACCCTGATGTTGGCGTATTTACAGGCGAGCATCGTCCCGGCGACGGTCGTGCCGCCGCAGGCTTCGTTGGTAATGACCGCTGCAAAATCGCGCGGTCCGACCTTGTACGGGTCTTTTTCGCTGGCGAGCCTTTCGAGTTCGGCGTCGGTCAGCCCGATGTGCAGGTAGCCGTCCAGGAAGCCGATGGTGGCGGGAGTCGCGCCTTCCTCTCGCACGGCGCGCTCCATATCCCGCGCCAACTGTAAATTCTGCGGGCGCGGAAGTCCATGCGTGAGGACGGTGGATTCGAGCGCGACGATGGGGAGGAAGGTTTTCCTTGCGCGTTTTGAATCAACAGAATAAACTATTTCTTCAATGAACGTATTCATATTTTTAGGGACCGTGACCAAAGGCTTTGATGATCTTGCTTATAGCCTGTTGGATCCTTTCTGCAATCGTTTTTTCTTCCTGGGTGGCTTTTGCTTTGGCGTCTATAAAATCCCTCGTCTCGATCAACTGCAGTTGATAGGATTTGAGTATGGAGCGCATGGCTTTGTTATGATCTATAAACTCCTTGGTTGCAGTGGTGTAAGCGCCAATCGGAACATCCTGAATTAGGGTTGTCATTGCCTGGATGGTTGTCTCTTCGATGAGTTTCTTTGTGGCTTTATCGCTCCCCTTGTCAAAGTTTTCGCGGCTGATCTTCCATGCTTCGAGATGTTTCTCGGGCACGATATCAACAGGCGTTTTCCAGGTGCCGACGCCAATCCAATGGAGTTCTACGCCCTGGTCGCGGGCTTTCCTGGTGAATTCTTCGGCAAATTGCGAGAAAAGATTTTTGATCTCGTAGCGCGGCGTGAATTTGGGCGGCCGTTTGATATCTTTTCCTTTGGGCTTATCCTCTGTCGTTGGCGGAGCCAGTTTTTGAAGTTCTTTGACGATCTGTTTCTCTTGCTGCTTCGCTTTTATATATTCCGGCATACCGATACTCGCAAGATATTCGGTTAATTTTCGTTCGCTCATGAAATTGCCCAGCCTGCCTCGGATCAGGCGAACCATGTTATTAAACCATGAATACTCGATCGTGGATGGATTTTCAAGGTCGGGCGTCACCCGTGAGGCGGCTTTGTACACCAAACTTTCGATGGCTTTTGGATTGTACGGGTATGGGTTTTTATCGTTAGAATTGTTTGCGCCGCGATCAACGCTGAACATGAATCGGACGTCGGTAGCGGTGATGGGAATTCCGTCCTGGCTCCTGCTTTTTACGGCAGGCGATTTTGTTTCCTCTTCTGGATTGCCCGTTTTCATCTGATCGCGCAGTTCGATGAAATGGTCGCGCAGGTCAAAGGCTGTCCTGAGACGCTCGAATCCGTCCAGCGTGGCTTTACCTTTTGGTTCTTCGCCTGTGGGACCGATAATCCGAGGAGTGCCATCCGGTTTTTCGAATAAGGCAACCGAATCGATATCCACGATCACTTTGCCTGGTCCTCCAATCAAGAAGACAGGCGAAGATCTGTGTTCCTCCAATACTTCCCCATGGGCGATGCGGATGGTTTCATTGCTGCCCGACAGAGCGACTGCCACCACAAATTGTCGAGCCGCACGCACATCTATCGCGTCGAGGTTGAAAATGTCTGCGAGGTAGAGCGCGGTGGATTCCCGGGCAACTATAAATGAGACGAGTAATATTGGGAGATACTGAAGCGTGTTTGGATTAGCCATCGCGCTGAGGCTTATCCAGATAAAGTTGATGAAGGGATTTCCCGCATAATTGGGCGTGTAAGAGCCCTGCCTAAAAAGGTAGGAAAGAATATCCTGAACGTATCCTGCCCAAATCGGCAAAGGAAAGTCTTTCAAGTTGACCAGGAAACCGGAAACGAGGAACAGAAAGATCAAGTACCGCCTGCGGCGAATCGCCTTTTCCGATCTTAAGTCAAAGAGTCTGTTCAATAGAACGTCGAGCAGGCGGAAAAAAAGTTCCCGAAATAACCGCCATTCCTTTTGCAATGCGGTTTCATTCGCGGCGTTGGATGAGGATTCAGGCGATGTCATTGACCGTTTTCCTCCACCCACTTGATCATGTCTTCTATTTCCTGCAACTCCAGACTCATGCGGCGGCGCAATTGATCGCTATATTCACCGCTGCGGATCAGGGCGCGTGTTCGCATAAAAAGCCTTTTGAGGACGTCCCTGACTTTAGGCTGTTTGCCTTCCGACAACTCGTTGATTTCACGGCTGAGCGCGTTTGCATACTTTATGAGCGCCCGTTCACGGGCAATTGTTTCCACGATGCTCCGTTTGCGGTCAATTTGATCGCTTTCAGCTTTTGCATTGGACAGCCAGTTTGCCGACCATTGTTTGGTCAACTGTTCGTCCACTGTGGGATGAAGTTTCAGGTTGCTTATGCTTACATTCTGGACGATGAGACCTCGGGATTTCAATAATTTATATTCGTCGCTCTCGATCTTTTTTTCTTGACTGTCTCGGTTGCCATGATCGTCGAGATGGTCCACTTCACTTTGAGTCAATCGCGCCTTGACCATGTCGTTGATCACTTGCAGCGCTGTTTTTGTTTGAGGTTCCTTTTCCCTGCCTGCGTCAGGCGCTGCCGCTTCGGGCATTTCGGTTTTTTGAGGGCGAGGCTTATCCTTCTTGACCTCCAATCGCTTGATTGCCTTGCCCAGTAGCGAGTTGATCTCGCCAAGTATGGCAACAATGCCTTCCTTTCGATAATCATCAGCGCCATTTGCCGGTTTTGCCTCCCCCTCGGCAGGTGGCGAGGTTCCCTCCTCTTGCGGTTGGGCGATTGGAGCCGGGTCGAAGAACTGGTCAAGGGTGAACTTTGCCGCGTACTCGCGCCAGACATCTATGGCGAGGGAAAGGGGAAGTTCATTCCAGGCAAGGCGTTTGCGCGCAGATTCATTCGGAGCGTTCAGGTCAATCCTGACGCCCTGCCCGATGATCGCCTGGAAAATCGCCTCCTTGTCCTTCTTTTCATTTTCTTTGGCTTCTCTTGTTTCCCCCGTCCTGTATCCGAATCTCGATCCCGGTTCGCCTTCCTTTGGAAAGCCGGTATTGACCCTGAAGGTAACGGAAATGTTGGGGATCACCTCGATGCCATCGCGAGTCAGCGCGCCGACCATTTTCCGGCGATCCTGCACCTGTCGGTGTTTCTCGGAGTTTTGATCTTTGGTTTTTTCCGGGTTTTGATCTTCGGTTTTTTCGGCGAATGGGTTTTCATTATCCTTGAAATTAATGGAATGTGTCTGGATATGCAGGTCTACAATACCTGCGATGAATTCTCCCTTATCAATAAAGTGTACGCCGGGTCCGATCGTTTGTTTGATTTCGGTCGCTGTGCGCGTAACAGCCGCACTGGCTGAATCGAGCCAGACTACACCGGGTCCTTTTTTTAATCGCTCGCCGGAATGTTCTTTGACAATGCCGTTTTCCACAAACAGGGCGGGACCATGCCTGCCGAGCAGGTAGGTGATGAGTCGATTGAATATTTTTTGCCTATTACGAAACGTTTGAACCGGAAGGACGAATTGCGCGAAAAAGGCGAGCCAGAGGATCAAGAGAGCAAAATATATTGCCAGGTTTCTGGCGACGCCCCAAACATACACTCTGTAATCCAGGTTTTGTGGAGCCGTGAAAAAATACAGAATAACGACCAGAATTGGTGGAAATATCAGATAAAACCAGGGCCGATGGTAGAAGCGGATGTCACCCATATATTTGAATTTTATAACAAAACGCCTCAATGCGCCAAACGAATTACAAGATACAATCGGTTGATGCCTTCTGTCGAATTCCACTGCCACACGGACGTCTCGCGCGATTCCCTCACCCGCCCGGCGGAGTTGGTTGCAGCCGCGCGCCGCAAGGGGATTGACCGCGTGGTGGTCACCGATCACAATACGATCGCAGGCGCGTTGATGGCGCGGGCGCTCGACCCGGAACGAGTCATTGTGGGGGAGGAGATTATGACCACGCGCGGGGAGATCCTTGCCGCGTTCGTGTCGGAGGAGATCCCAGCCGGGCTTTCTCCACAAGAGACGATCCGCCGCTTGAGGGAGCAGGGGGCGTTCATCAGCGTTTCGCATCCCTTTGATCGGTGGCGTTCGGGCGGCTGGCGGAAAGAGGATCTGCTCGAAATCCTGCCGCTGGTGGATGCGATCGAGGTCTATAACTCGCGCTGCATGTTGCCGCAATTCAATCGTCAGGCGCGTCGGTTTGCAGAAGAACACAATATCCCGGGAACGGTCGGCTCGGACGCGCACGCGGCGTTCGAGTTGGGGAGAAGCGTCCTTTTGCTGGAGCAGTTCGAGGGCGCGGAGGGGATGCGGAGGGTCATCCGAGGGGGAATCCCGCAGACGAGGTGGTCGCCGCCGTGGACGCGCCTGGCGTCCCGGTACGCGTCCCTGTTCAAGGCTTTGATGGAGTCTTGACATCAATTTTCAGGCGTGATAACCTTGCGGGCGTTGTCCGGGTCGTGGCGCCCCGGCGCCGTGGACGGGCTAAATTTTTCTCAGCAGGAGAGTTGAAAGATGTCAGATCGTATTGTCGGAACCGTGAAGTGGTTCAACGCCACGAAGGGCTATGGTTTCATCGGCCGTGATGAAGGCGAGGATGTGTTCGTTCACTTCAGCGCCATTCAATCGGATGGGTACCGCAAGTTGGTAGCCGAGCAGAAGGTGGAATTTTCCATCGAGGAAGGTCCCAAGGGTTTGCAAGCCGCCAATGTTGTGCCCCTCTCGTAAGACTGAGATTGTCGGCTTGCCGACTTAAGTTTTGCGAACCGAGCAGGGTTGTCGTGAGACAGCCCTGTTTTTTTTGTCTCCCATCAGCCCTGGAGCGGGATCGTGGGATGAAGTTGTGACTTAATCGTGACTTTTGTCATCCCCATGCGTGCCTATAATAACTATTGGAAGCCGTAACTTCTCGTCCTGATGGACGACTTGTAAAGGGATGAATGTCTTGAGTATTTTCAGAAGAGATGCGGACAGGCGCGCGGTTCTCGCGTCGGGACAGGTGACGCCCGACCCCGCGCGTTGTGTGCAGTGTGGGATTTGTTCCTACAACTGTCCCATCGGCATTGACGTGCGCGCCCATGCCTGGCGCGGGGACCCGGTCGTTCACAGCCAGTGCCTGACGTGCGGCGAGTGCGTGGCGCGTTGCCCGCGCGGGGTTTTGCGCTTCGAGAAGACCGATCTGTTTGCGGGGAGGAAACCATGAGGTACGTGATCATCGGTTCCGGTGTGTCCGGGGTCGCGGCAATCGAAGCGATTCGCTCCATATATCCCTCTCCCTTTGGGAGGAGGCAGGGTGAGGACGGAGTTGAGATCGTCATGATCGGAGACGACCCGCACGGATTCTATTCCCGCCCCGGTCTTGCCTATTACCTGACGGGCGAACTGCACGACAAGGCTCTCTTCCCGCGCACGGCGGATGATTATCGCAGGATGAACTTTCGTTACCTCAAAGGGAGGGTGACGAAGATCGCGCGTGAATCCCGCTCCCTGCAACTGGATGGCGGCGCGTTGTTGTCCTATGATCGCCTGTTGATCGCGGTGGGCGCGCAGGCGGTTCCACTGGAGGTTCCCGGATCGAACCTCGAGGGCGTATTCAAACTCGATCATTTGGAGGACGCGAAACGCATCCTGAAACACGCGCGGCGCGGCAAAACGGCGATCGTGGTGGGCGGAGGGATCACGGCGCTCGAACTGGTGGAGGGGTTTGTCTCCCGGGGCATGAAGGTCCATTATCTGTTGCGCGGGGATCGGTACTGGAGCAACGTTCTCGACGAACAGGAATCGCGCATCGTCGAACATCGCCTCCAGGAGGAGGGCGTGAAACTGCGCCATCACGCGGAGGTCGTCGAGGTGACCGGGAGGAGGAACCGCGTCGCGGGCGTTCGATTGCTGGATGGGAAATCGTTGAGGTGCGATCTGGTCGCGTACGCGATCGGGATAAGTCCACGCGTGGAGTTGGCGAGGCAGGCTGGGCTGGCGGTTGATCGGGGGATCCTGGTCAACGAATTTTTGCAGACGAACGATCCCGACATCTTCGCGGCGGGGGATGTGGCTCAGGCGTATGACCCCGCGACGGGACGTTCTGTCCTGGATAGTTTGTGGGGACCCGCCCGGCAGCAGGGATACGCGGCGGGTTTGAATATGGCTGGCAGGAAGACCGCCTACGTCAAATCCGTTCCGTTCAACGTGACGCGGCTGGCGGGCTTGACGACGACGATCATCGGCACGGTTGGGCGCGGACGCGACGACGATCTGGTGGGCATCGCAAGAGGCGACAGCGAGACGTGGCGTCAGTTGCCCGAAGCCCTGGTCGCGCAGACCGGTTTCGACGTGAATCGTCTGCGGTTATTGATCGGCGGGACGACCCTGCTGGGCGCGGTGGTGATGGGCGACCAGAAACTTTCGTTCCCGCTCGAGAAGATCATTTCGGAGAAGGTGGACATTTCGCCGATCCGCGAAAGGTTGCTTGCGCCGAATGCGAAGGTCGGCGACCTGATCGCGGAGTTTTGGGCGGGCAGGAAAGAGTAATTTGGATCGCGGAAACTTGCTACTGGAAATCCGAACGGCAAGCCGTTCGATTCCAAATACGGAGGTTTCATGCTTCGAGGCAACAAAGAACTATGGCTGGCTTTTCTGGCGATGATCGCGATCACGGGCATGTACGGGCTGGTCGTCGTCCTTACGCGTGAGATCCCGCCTGCCGGTGAGTTGTTCGGTCACGGCATCGGGATCCTGGGCTTCGTTTTCATGCTGATGACCGAGACGCTGTACAGCCTTCGCAAGCGGAGCCGCAGCGTGAGATGGGGGAGGATGTCCGCGTGGCTTCAGTTCCACATTTTTACCGGACTGGTCGGTCCGTACATGGTTTTGCTTCACACCTCGTGGAAGTTCAACGGGCTGGCGGGCGCGACGACTCTGCTTACGGTCATCATTGTTGTCAGCGGGTTCGTCGGTCGTTACATCTTTACCCGCATCCCGCGCTCGATGGACGGGCTCGAGATCGAGGGGACGCTTTCGCAGGAGGCTCTCAAACAGGCGCGGCGTCTGCTGGCGCTCTGGCATACGATCCACATTCCCATCGGCATGGCTTTGTTCATTTCCGCGTTCGTTCACGTCGGCGCGGCGTTGTATTACGCGACCTTTTTGAAGTAGGCTCGGAGGGAAAATGCGTAATAAAAATCGTTTGGGTTGTTTGTCCGGGACGGGGATGATCGCGGCGTTCGTCACCGCGCTCGTCATTGCGGGGTACGCGTATGCGAGCGGAGGGTTGATGTATAACCCGGGCCCGTTGAACGCGCAGCGCGGGGAGATGCTGGGCGGCGTCGCGTCTCATGCGGAGACCGGCGGGAACTGCGAAGCCTGTCACACCGCGCCCTGGGAGACGGCAAGGATGGAGGATCGCTGTGTGAACTGTCACGGGGACATCGCGCGTCAGATGCAGGACGTGGCGACCATGCACGGTTCGATCCTGACCGATCAGCCTGATCTGCGTTGCAGGCATTGTCACCCCGAACACCGCGGCGCGGACGCAAGCCTCACCGACCTGGGTAACGCCCAGTTCCCACACGAGGCGGTGGGATTCTCGTTGAAAGGGCACCAGTTCAAGGTCACGCGCGAGGCGTTCGTATGTTCCGATTGCCACGCGGACGACATCTCCAAATTCGATCCGCAGACCTGCGACGCGTGTCATCGTCAATTGGATGCCGGTTTTATGACGGGGCACGTCCAATCGTATGCCTCCGCCTGCCTGGATTGCCACGACGGCGTGGACAGCCTCGTTACGAATTTCGACCACGACAAGTTTCAGTTCAAGATCGCCGGCCGGCACGCGGACCTGGATTGCGCGAAGTGCCACGCGGGAGCGCGCGGACTTGGCGATTTTGCAATGACGCCTCAGGATTGCCGTTCCTGTCACCTCAGCGACGATCCGCACGAGGGACAGTTTGGAGGGGATTGCGCGGTCTGTCATTCGGCGGAGGGTTGGAGTCCGGCGAAGTTCGATCACGATCTTTCGTCGTTCAGGCTCGAAGGGGAACACGCGAATGCGGCTTGCGAGTCCTGCCATCGAGACAACGTCTTCAAAGGCACGCCCTCTGATTGCTATTCCTGCCACAGACAGGACGACGAACACGACGGTCAATATGGAACGGACTGCGCCGCCTGCCATAACCCGTCCGATTGGGAGGATGCGGATTTCGATCATAGCAGGAGCAACTTCCCGTTGACCGGACGCCATGCGGGGCTGGCGTGCGAGCAATGCCATAACGCCGGTCAATTTACCGGTCTGTCAACGTCCTGCGCGAGTTGTCACGGCGACCCGGTTTTCCACGCCGGGATGTTTGGCTTGGATTGCGCCGCGTGCCATTCCACCGACAATTGGTACACGAGGTACGACGGTCCGCACCCGGCGATTGCGGACGAGGGCGGGAGCGGAGTCAATCACGGCGGCGCATCGTGCCGCGATTGCCACACGCAGACCTTGAGTTCCGCGACCTGTCTTGCCTGCCACGACAGCAACAACCCGGATGACGAAGGAGGGGGCGATGGCGGCGGTGACGACGACGACGATGACTAGCGGATAAAAAACGCTCCCCGTCAACACGAGACGGGGAGCGTTTTTTATCGTTCGATTATGGTCTGCCGTTTCCGCCCGATCCATTGTTGTTGGCGTTATCCCCTCCCAAGCCGTTGCCGTTCGCTCCGTTATCGGAATCATTTGTGTTGCTGTTAGGGTCGGCATTCGGTCCGCCCGGGTCGGCGTTCGGTCCAGCGGGGTCGGTGTTGGGTCCGCCGGGGTCGGTATTGGGTCCGCCGGGGTCGGTATTCGGTCCACTGGGATCGGTATTCGGTCCAGCAGGCGCCTCGGTGGGTTGACCGTTTTGATGTTGCTGTCCATTCCCGTCCTGCGCGGGCGGGGTCGGTTCATCGTCCTGCCCGAAGCGGAAGCCGTTCCTTGCCTGTTCGCGGAACATTTCAGGATCGAGCAAGCCGTCCTCCACCAGTCGTAATCGTTCCTGGATCATCAGGCGGGTCTGTGTGAGGAGTTGATCCCGCGTTTGGAGTTGCAGCCGCTCCATATCGCGATCCTGCTGTTGAAGTTGATCGCGGATTTGCAATAGGGCGCGCTCGAGGGTGGGATCGTCCATGTTCGCGCAGAGTTGTAAAGCCTGCTGAATGTGCTGTTCGAGCCGCAGCGTCACCTGGTCGGGGATCGGCTCGCCTTCTTCGGACAAGCGGATCATTTCCTGAATGCGGGTCCGCGTCAGGTCCATCAGGCGGTCCACCTTTTCTTCCGGCGCGTCCTGAAATTGCAGGCTGAGATCTTCCGTCCAAATCTTCACCGCGTACAACGGTTCATTGGGCAGGTCGTCCTGCGCCGCGCTGACGGCCGTCCCCCCGCCGAACAACAGCCCGACGGCGACGAGTATCGAGAGTATCGCGTTCATTGCATATCGCTCCTTTTTGAAAATTGACGTCCACCCTTTCTGACGTGGGAGCGCGCTCGCGGATACCGCCTCGCTCAAAAATAACGCGCGTCCGCGCGCAGCCTTATGCGGGTCACGCGGCGGCGCGGGCTTGATCTCCTCGAGCCGTTGTTCTACGAGCGTTTCCAATTCATTTCGATCGTTCATGTCAGCTCTTCTCCGCCAGCAACTTATACAAACTCTTCAAGGCGCGATGCTGAAGCGATTTGACCGCGCCGACCGGTTTCTTTAGCGCGCGCGCAACCTCCTCGTTGCTCCACTCTTCGAGATATTTCAGCGAGACCACCATCTGCTGCTCCGGCGTCAGTTGGCGGATCGCGGCGCGCACCTGCTTCTGGCGGATACGTTTCGCCGCTTCCTCCTCAGGGAGGTCTGCCTCGCTCCGAACGGCATCGCCCAGGCTGACGGTTTGTCCGTTGTTCCGGTACAGGTCCACGATCCAGTTGTGCGCGATGCGATACAAATACGCCTGAAGGCGCTCGCGCGGACCGCGCCGCTCCTGCAGGGATTTGAGGAAGCGCGCGAACGTATCGGCTACGCAATCCTCCGCCAGGCACTCATCTCCGAGTAGGCGCATGGAATAGCGATAGATGCCCGGGCTGTAGGTGTCGTAGATTTCAGCCAGGGCTTGAGTCTCCAACCGGGAGGCGCGTTGCAGGAGATGTTGCTCATCAGATACTGGATTTCTCATCTTTTATGACGCAAACCCAGCGTACCAGATACTGCCTGCGCAAAGGTGAAGAAATTTTGTAGATGGGAATATAAGCGATGGAAATCAGGATGAAGGTCACGTGTCGGGAGCAAAACCGAGCCCGCGTCCAAAAAAATTCTCACGTAGACTCTTTATCGAAACGGACACACATCCGCAGGCTCGTAAATGTGACTCTGCCAGCCGTGATAATCGCTCCCCAACGGAGTTGAAAAAACTCTCAACTTATTGCTGAGAGTTTCCTGATCTATTCCTCATCGTTATCTTCTTCAAAAAGGTTGTATTGCGCTTGTTCTTCTTTGATAAACTGATTTCCAAAATCATCAGATAGTCCAATAAATTGTTCCAGCGGAACTTTTCTTATGGCTTTGCGTAAATATTTCTCTATTTCGTTGTCTTTCATGTGGAGCAAGTCATGTTTAAAACCAAGTGTGTCGTTCAACACTTGCGCTACTTGTTTTATCCAGTATCCTGCGCTCATCTGAATGATTGTGCCTTGAACATCTTCCGCCATGCGTTCTATTCTGCTATTTGCCCCAATACGGTCAACGAGAATAATCGTTGCCATAAAAAATTTAGAGCGTCCCATCGAAATTTCACGTTCAAATCGAGTCACTTTGTCGAGTGAAATTTCAGGATTTCCTCTTCCAATGAAACCGATGTCAAACCGCACGCCCTGACCTAATTCATAGAGCAGGGTAGCATCGCTTTCCCTTTTTTCGTTTCGTGAAGAAAGCCAAAAGACTTTGTTGTATTCTTGCGGAGGTGGGGAAATATGCTTGAAGCCCAAGATGTGGAGCAAAGATCCAAGAACCAACTTCTCGAAAAGTTTTCCGTAGGCGGATTTTTCTGATCCACGAATCGCGAGTGTTTGCGCGCCTATTGTGTTTAGGAGATAGGTCATCCAAAGCCAATTGATTTGTGCTTTTTGATTCCCGTTAAATGTTATTTCACCTTTTAGAGTGCCCTTTTCTGTTTTACGTGCAGAAATGACTTCATCGCAAATTTGGATGTACCTGTCCCGATACTCTGCAATTGCTTCGGGATCATCTCGCAATACATTTTGAAATGCCTTGTCTGTTAAACCAAGTATCCATTGTGCAAGCCACCGTTCGGCTTTTGACAGCTTTTTCTTTGAAAGAATCTCTGTGGCAATATCTGGGAGGCGATTGATAAAATCTTTTGAACTTGCAGAGCCTTTGATAAACATTTCCACTATGGCAAGATTCAAAGTGGCGATTCGACGACGCGTCAAGGCTTCGGTTGAATCTCGAAGATTCTTGCCTGTCAGAATATCCAACACCACACCGCGAACAACATCTAATCCGATTTGCTCAACGAGTTGGCTGCCGCTGGCAGAAAGTAAATCCAAATCGGCGGATGAAATCAGTTCGGTGAGTGTGTTTAGTTGGGTTTTCTTTGTTCTTGGCATTTGCCCCTCAAAGTAATATATTGTCTGCGTCAATAGGCGGGCAATTGAGCGTATTAACCTGCTTTGCTTCTTTTCCAAGCCAGGATTTTACTTCTTCCCGAATAATTGAAATGTATTTTGGATTCTGTTCAAGCAACACAAACCGTCTGTTTAGCTTCACTGCTGCTTTTCCGACAGTTCCAATGCCAGCAAATGGATCAAGTACGACATCTCCTTTGAACGAATAATATCTAATTACTTTTTCTGCTAGCTCAACAGGAAAAATCGCAGGGTGGCGTTGATCGTGCGACGGTGTAATTTTCCAGATGTTTGTGCGGTCATAGTCATCCCCAACTTTGGATGCTTTCACAATATCCTTGTCAGGATGAGCGCGGATATTCCAGTCAATTAGTTTGTCGGTATGTTTACGGTAGACCAAAATATATTCGGTGACAGGAACGGGTTTATATTGCAAAGGGTTTCTGTCAGCGGCAAAACGCCTGCCTCTTCCTGTTGCCCAACCCGCGCCTTCGGGCTTTTCCCAAATAATATCGTCGATAAAATCATAGCCCTCTTCAATGAATAAACGGTGCATGTCAAATGGCACAGCAATACGTTTCGATGCTTGATTCCTGCTAGCCCGACGAACAAGCACAGGCGAAATGTTCATTACAAAAAAGCAACCCTCTGCTAGAACACGATGAGCATTTTGAATAATTTTGCGGATTTTTAGTAGATATTCTTCGTACGTAACGTAATCAGTATATTCGGGACGGGCATTATAGTAAGGCGGCGAAGTGAAGATAAGATTCACACTCCCCGCAGGAAGTTCTTGCAGGAGTTCTTCACTGTCACCTTGTGCAATCATATTTCTTAAAGACGATAAAACATAAGTCCCATTTATCTTTTTCGCCTTTGCTTTCTTATGACCGTTTCGTCCGAGAAGTCGAGACTCAAGCAGTTCTGGTTTAGTTGATTTGTCCTCGACAATCAAGGATGTATAAGCGTCAATTACAATTTCGCCAATTCTATCGTGTGAAGTTTTGCCTACCAATGGTACACGCCATATATGGTAACGATCATCTACTTCTGGCAAACCAAAATCAATTGCGTTTTCAAGTTTGGCGCGTTGGAGCCAAAAGGTGGCTACCTTCTTGGCGGATTTCACATCTAAAACATTGTATTTTCTCTTTTTGGCGACTGTTGGTTTTGCTAGCATAGTAACCCTATTTTACCATTTACATCTTTCTTCTCGTTGGCGCGGATTGCGTTTGCGAAGGTCCACATGCGGAGAGCGCCAGTCCAAGAACGAAGAGCAGGGAGAGAAGTCTTTTCATCGTCCACCTCGTTGGAGGGATTATACTTTGTAATGTCATGCTGAGCGAAGCGAAGCATCTCTACCAACGCAGGCGAGACCACCTGTATTCAATAGCAACTCGGTGGTTGAGTAGGCGGCGCTAGTCCGCCGTATCGAAACCACAACTAACCAGAATCACTTTGCTTATTGGTGGTTTCGATACGCCCCGCCACGCTTCGACTTCGCTGTCGCTCCGCTCAGCGCGACGGGGCTACTCAACCACCATGCATAACAGAAAAGAGAACCCATGCAAACGCCCACCTTCACCTCCCGTCGTTCGCCCGTCTATGGTCGTAATGGCATCGTCGCCACGTCCCAGCCGCTCGCCACCGCTGCCGGTCTCGAAATCCTTGCCAGGGGAGGCAATGCCGCCGACGCTGCCGTCGCTGCGGGCGCCGCGCTCAACGTGACCGAACCCACCTCCACTGGGATTGGCGGGGACATGTTCGCCCTCTATTATTCTGCGGATACGGGACAAGTCACCGCCCTCAATGGATCGGGTGCGGCTCCTTCCGCCCTGACGCTGGATCGGCTAAAGCGCGAGGGACTCCTCGCTGAATCATTGCCTCCGTTCCATGCCCACACGGTGACTGTCCCCGGCGCGTGCGCGGGTTGGTGCGACCTGATCGCCAAGCACGGATCGCTCTTGATGGGCGACGTCCTTGCGCCTGCCATCCGACTCGCCGAAGAAGGTTTTCCCGTCACGCCGATCACCGCGCACTTTTGGGCGCGCGGCGCGGACAGACAACTGAAGTCCGCGTTGAACGGTCACGAATTGACGATTGACGGGCGCGCGCCGAAAGCGGGCGAAATCTTCCGCAACCCCGGTCTGGCGCGCACGTTCAAGGTTGTGGCGGAGCGGGGCGCTGTCGGGTTTTACCAGGGTCCGGTTGCAGAATCAATTGTCAGCGTATTGAAAGAAGCGGGTGGGTGTATGTCCATGAATGATCTTGCCTCGCATGTGTCCACGTGGGAGGAGCCGATCTCCGTCACGTATCGAGGACTGCGCGTCTACGAATGTCCGCCCAATGGACAGGGCATCACGGCGCTCATCGCGTTGAACATCCTCGAAGGCTTCGACCTGGAGTCGCTCGACGTTCTATCCGTGGAAAAAATGCACTTGATGATCGAATCCCTGCGCCTGGCGTTTGCGGATGCGAGTTGGTACGTCGCCGACCCGAAGTTTTCGAACGTGCCGATCAAGGAACTGCTCTCGAAGGAATACGCAACCGAACGCCGCAAACTAATCAACACGCAACGCGCAACACTCGATATTTCTCGCGGGACTCCCGTTGCATCCTCTGATACCGTCTATCTCAGCGTCGTGGATAAATTCGGTAACGCCTGCTCGTTCATCAACAGCAACTACATGGGCTTCGGCACGGGCATCGTCCCCAAAGGCTGGGGCTTCACCCTGCAAAACCGCGGACACAACTTCAGCCTCGACCCGAATCACCCCAACTGCCTCGCGCCTCGCAAACGACCCTATCACACGATCATCCCTGCGATGGTTACAAGACTCCCCTCTCCCGTGGGGAGAGGGGGCGGGGGTGAGGGCGTACCCCCCTCTCCTGGAAGGAGAGGGGCTGGGGGTGAGGGCGTACCCCCCTCTCCTTCCAGGAGAGGGGCTGGGGGTGAGGTCCTCTACGCCTCCTACGGCGTCATGGGTGGATTCATGCAACCGCAGGGACACGTCCAGGTCCTCTCCGCTCTCCACGACGCGGGTCTAGACCCTCAATCCGCGCTCGACCTCCCGCGTTTTTGCATTGACGTGGACGAAGCGGGCGGGCGCGTCGCCATCGAAGAGAACATGCCGCAGGAAACCTATTCTGCTTTGGAAAAGATGGGACATCCTGTGTATTGGGTTTCAGGCTATGAACGCGCCTTGTTCGGCAGGGGACAGGTGATTCTGCGAGATGAGGAATCAGGCGTTCTGTGCGCGGGAAGCGATCCACGCGCGGACGGCTGCGCGATGACGCTGTAGCGTACAAAGGTCGGATCGCCCGCAGGGAGGGGTATTGACTTTCGATCCAAACGGCATATAGTGATAGCTGAGGCAACCATGAGTCGCCGGGCTGTTTTCTTTTTGACTGTCATAATATTGGGGCTGACATTTCTTTTGAGTCTTCTGGGCTGGGCGACGATTCGATCCAACATGCTGGGTTGGTTTCTTTTGATAACGGGAGCGATTTATTTTTTCGGGATCATCATCGTTTACTGGATTCGCGGCGTCCGATATTGGCTGCCTCAGACAAAAGGCGAAACGCTGAAGGAGGAACGAGACGATTGGTCGTTCTGGGCAATTGCTGTTGGCATGATCGCCGCGTTCTATCTGCCTCCCGTTGAATATCTGTTTTTCAACGCAGTTCCTCCGCGTAGGCTCTGGATGCAAAATGCAGGTTTGCCCCTCGTCATTCTCGGCGCAGTGTTATTCGTCTGGGCGCGGCGGACGCTGGGAAAGTTTTATTCGGGACACGTCTCCGTCGTAGAGGGGCAACCACTCATGCAACGTGGACCGTATCGCTTCATTCGTCATCCTGCTTACATGGGATATTTGCTCATCGCGTTGGGCATCGCCTGTGGGTATTCCAGTCTTGGGGGATTTATCGTCACCCTGACTCTTTTATTGCCTTCCATAATCTATCGGCTTTCTGTTGAAGATAAACTGCTTGCAGAATACTTCGGACAGCACTTCGAGGAATATGCCGGCAAAACCGCCCGATTGATACCGGGCGTATGGTGAAGAGGAGCGGTAATATGACCGAAAAAATATCCCACACTTTGGACGGCGTTTCAGAAACCCTGCTCATTCCTTTGTATCATCGCGCCCGGGAATCGCAGCGTCCCGACGCGATGGTGAGGGATGACAAAGCTGTGGAGATCGTCGGCAAACTGGATTTCGATCCCTCGCGTTTCAAGATGCAAAAACATGACATCATTGGACTTGTCTGCCGCGTCCGTGAATTTGACCGCTTCGCACGCGACTTTCTGACGGCTCATCCCGATGGGGTGGTGGTTCACATCGGCTGTGGACTCGACACCCGCTTCGAGCGCGTCGATAACGGGCGCGTCGAGTGGTATGACCTTGACCTGCCCGAAGTGATCGCCCTGCGCCGGAAACTCGTCGGCGATGAAAGCGGGCGGTATCATCTTTTGCCTTGTTCCGCCCTCGACCCGGCGTGGATTGATTTGGTGAAGGCTTTATATCCGCGTCCATTCCTTTTCATTGCCGAGGGTGTTCTCCCGTATTTTGAAGAGGCGCAGGTCAAATGGCTGGTACGAACCTTGCATGCCGCTTTCCCGGGCGCGGAGATGGTTTTCGACGCGCACACTCCCTGGGTCGTCTGGGGAGATAACCTGCAACTAAAGTTTTCAAAGATCAGCGCGCGCTTGCAATTCGCTCTGAAACATGGCTGCGACGTCGAGCAGTGGAGCCCGGGCATCCGCATGTTGGAAGAGTGGCATTACTATGGCACCGACGAACCGCGCGTGCGTCCCTTCCGATTTATGTACACCATTTCCTTCTTACGAAACTCCACCGGCATTTTCCACTATCGGTTGGGAAGCAGGCGATTGACATGACCGATCCCTCCTCATACTACATGCGGCGAAAACCCCGCTACCTGCTGGAATTCGACCTGGTCGCAAAATCCGCGCGTTCGGCGCTGGAAAAATATTTCGGCGAGGATGCGGACGCGCTCATTGCCCGAACGCGCCGCGAATTCGAGAACCTGATTCCCCAACTTCTGTATATCGGCGGCAAACAGCCATTCACGGAATTCATCGTTTTCACCGCCATGTTCCTGGCGATGTACCGCGTCAACAAATCGAGAGGCAAAACAGCGGAAGAGACCGGCGAGTTGATGTATGAGATCGGCGGAAAATTTCTGGATACCTATCCTGCCATTCTGAAATTATTGTTCGGCAGGATGAATTTCTCCCGCCGCTATCTGGATCGTTTGCGAAAACACGCCGTCGAGTCGCATCAACGGAAATATCCCGATGACTACGTTTACGACTTCATCGAAGGCGACGGCGAGACCTTCGACTACGGCGTGGATTACATCGAATGCGCCTCCTGCAAATTTCTCGCGAAACACGACGCGCCCGAACTCGCTCCATACCTTTGCCCTGTGGACATTCTCTATAGCGAAACCCTCGGCTGGGGATTGAAACGCACAATGACGCTTGCCGAAGGCGCGGCGAAATGCGACTTCCGATTCAAGAAGGGCGGGCGGACAAATATCGCCGTGCCTGCCGCGATGCGTGGTATTGTGAAGCAACAATGAAAATGACAAATCGTTGGAATCGATTTATCTATCACCTCTGGGCGCCGATCTATGATTCGACGGTCAACCGAATTTTCACGCCCGGACGAAAACGCGCGCTCGAATTACTGGACTTGAAACCCGGCGAGAAGGTTTTACTTGTCGGCGTGGGAACCGGCGCGGACCTGCCTCTCCTGCCTGCGGGCGTGGATGCGACCGGCATTGACCTCAGCCCCGAAATGCTCGCCCGCGCCCGCCTCAAACTGGACCGATGCCCTGCCTCCGTCCGATTGATCGAGGGCGACGCCCAAGCCTTGCTCGTGGACGAAGCCGCCTTCGACGCGGTCATCCTGAATTTGATCCTGTCTGTGATACCCGATGGGAACGCCTGTTTACAATCCGCGTTGCGCGCGCTCAAGCCTGGCGGACGCGCCGTCATCTTCGATAAATTTCTACCCGAAGGCATGAGCGTTTCCCCCGTTCGTAAATTCATCAACTTCTTTTCCACATTGCTCGGCACGGATATTAACCGTCGGCTGGGCGATTTGATGGATGGCAGCGCCGGTTCGATCGTCGCGAATGAACCGAGCATCGTCGGCGGAATGTATCGAGTGGCGATGTTGAGAAAGACGCTCGATCCTACGAGAAGAACTTGATGATGATGATAACCTCCGCCACTTCGTAGATCGCCGCGACGGCAAGGGTCAGAACGACCAGCGCATAGAGTTTGCCGGTTCGTTTCAACCCCTCCACGTACCCTTTTGCCCGGCTCTCCAGCCCAACGGTTCCCGGGAACAGGAAAGCGCGTCCCTGAAGATAGGCGGCGAACATGGCGAGGATGTAAGCCTGTCCCTCGAGGATCAAGGTGATCGAATGCGGGATCATCACGAGTCGCAAATCGGGGTTTGCGGGCGAAAGCAGCAATCCCCACACGATGGCGCGATAGACGCCGACCAGTATCCCGCTGAATGGAACGACCAACGACGGCAATGTGATGACCGCAAGTGATCCGAGCAGGAGGTTGACGAAGAACGTGGCAAGGATGGCGGTAAGCGCCTGCGTGTTGACGTAAGCCTGCCCCACAAATGAGAGCGGTCCCGTCATAAACGCCGCGCCGATCTGATCCAGCAGGGATTTCTGTAATTCCTGATCGAACGCGACGTAGACCATGCAGACAGCCACCAACCCGTAGTAGACGACGTTGAGAGTGATATACGCTTTTCGATTCTCCTGAACGAGTCCCCACGCGGATTTGATTAGGTCTTTCATGATGCCCTCCGAATTTGTTTGCTTTTACAACGACTTTTCCGGCGTATCGTCCTCCCAGACCTCGGCATTTTTTCTAATGGCGTTCAACTGTTCCCAGTGCCGCTGAACGGCGGCAAGCCCTTTTTTCGTTATCTTTGCCCGGGTGTTTGGCTTTTTGCCGACAAACTGTTTCAACACGTCCACCAACCCCGCCTCCTCCAGTTTGGACAGTTGAACGGATAGGTTCCCATCGCTCAATCCTGTCAATCGCCGCAGGGCGGTGAAGTCCGCGCTCTCGCAGGCGGAGAGAGCCGTCAGAATGGCAAGCCGCGCTGGTTCGTGCACCAATTTATCGAGATTGGCGAGTTCTTCAAACGGCGTTGTCATGTGATTTCGCCTCCGCAGCCGATAGAACACGGACCAATCGGATGTGTCCCCAAATCCCTGCCAGGATGAGGACAATCCCGATGACCAGGAACACGCTCACCATCTGGGATTTCATCCCAAGCGCCTGCCACCAATTCAAGCCGAACACGGGCAGGATGCTGACCAACAGGATCAGGATGGCGGCGACAAAGTTTTCTGGAAAATGCGACACCGCTTCTTTCCGGACCGACGAGGTGACTTGCCAGAAATTTTCCAGCAGCGCTGCGGCGAACACCAACCCCAGCGCGCTGACGGGCATTTCCACAGCAGTATCCAGCCAGAATGCCAGAAGCGCCAACATGCCGAAAGTCACCGAGGCAAGGATTTCCCTGTTGCGCTGTCTACGAGTCTGTTTTACCTGCCCGAAGGCGCGGCTGTAGTAGCGGTCGGTCAGCCAGTAAAGGATGGCGGCGCCAAAAGTGACGAGCAGGGGAGCGGTCAAGTCGGCTGTGGGACCTTGGTTGTACATCGCCCAGACCGCTACGAAAACGACGAGCATTCCCACCGGCACTTCCCTCAGTCCTTGCAGCCTCGAGTAGTTTGTGGCGACGAAGCGGATCCTGGAAAGTTCATCTGTCATAGGAGTTCCTTTCTTTCAAAAGTACTTTATATTATAAAGTACTTTATTAGTATAGCCTTTTTTGGGGAATTGTCAAGCTCCCGGACAAGAAAAAGCCGCCAGCACACGCCGGCGGATAAGTTTATAGAAAGCCGTCCAATCGCGAAGATTTTGTAGCGCGAGGCGTTTCACAGTGTCGCCTTTGGGTTGCGACTTGAAAGTCGCGTTACGGAATATATCCCTCGGCTTTCAGAATTCCTGTAAACGCCTGATCCGCGTCCTTGACTGCCTTCTCCTTCCAATCGTTCGCGGATGGGTTGAATAGTTCCTCGAATCCGAGTTTCGCGCGCGCAAGCAGGCTTTCGTTTTTTGCTCCATGCCAGTAGGCGCGGTTTTCATGGATCATCACGCGCGGACTTTGGAACAAGCCGTACATCGTATCTCCCAGCGTGCCAAACTCGAACGCCGTGGCGAAGAATCGTTTTTCGGGAAATTCGTTCTGCCATAAGGCATACTCGTAATCCACCATGTCGCCGCGGATGGCGTAGAACTCGTCGGCGGTCGCGGCAACCACGAGGGGGTAATCGAAGCGTTCGACGAAATATTCCGATGTGCCTTTATCCAATGCCGAGTTGACCAGACTCATCTGGTAACGCGGACCGTAGCCGGTGTGCATATCCAGGTGCAGGATCTGGTCGTAGGAAGCCATCATCTGTTTGTAGAGCTCCATCAGGGTTTGGGTCTCTTCGGGGCGTTCGGTCCCGCCGTAGTACAGACCTTTGGGATCGCGGTATTGTCCAAGCAGGAGCGCGTCACGAAAGTTCTTCATTCCCATGCGCGCGATGTGACCAAACAACTGGAGCGTGTAGCCAATATTGTCAAAAAACAGGTTTTTGATTTGTGCGCCGGGATTGAGGAACTTGCCGATCCTGTCGTAATCGGGATTGAAGCCCGGGTCGTGACCGACGTTCCAGAGGAAGGTGCGGTTGAGGTCAATGTTGTCCCTGTTACCGCGGCGGTGATATTTCATTCCCCACGGGTTGATGGCATGGACGAGCAATATGCCCGTGTTACGCGGATCGAGTTTGGGCGCGTATTTTTCGATGAATAGTTGCATCATCGCCGAACCGACGTACCCTTCCACGCCATGTTCGCCGGTGGTCAGAATGAAGACCTTTTGGTTGGATTCGGTCGCATCGGAGTAGATCCAGTCAATGGTCAGGTCTTCGCCGCCTTGCAATTTGTGTTGAAATAACTTTGCGCCTGACCACATGGATTGAACAGTTGAAAGATATTTCCGAAATCGCTCGCGCGAGGCTTCGTAGGTTTTGAGGAAGAGGGATTGGATGTTTGTCATGATTTTTTGGCTGTCATTCTGAGCGAAGCGAAGAATCTTTGTCACGACGGGCGAGACTCTTCGCTCGCAGCGTACTCTCGCTCAGAGTGACATGAAATTATTTTTGATACGGCTCAAGTTGATATTCGATATATTCCGTCTCGCAGGCGTGACCGCGCCCGATCCAGGCGTTGAGCGCTTCCACCTGAATAATGATGCTGAAGACGGTTTGGGTTTCAAGTCCATGTTTGCAAATGGACGTGGGATACCCGGCGTGATCCGCCAACAGCGTGCGGAAAAGCTCGGGGGTCAAATTGCCGTAATTCCGGCGGAGCAGGTAGTCCGCCCGGTTGTGGCGAATGATCGAGTTGGCGAGTCCAGCCCGGTCACGTTCGAAGCGTCGCATCGTCGGGGCGACGTAATGATTCGCGTGCGCCATCACGTTGTCCGTGATGTAGATCGCTTCGAGGTCCGTCGCCGAGCCTTCCATCGAATAGACCTCGCCGCTTCCGTCCGCGATCACGTTGTTGTAACTGGAGGCGCGCGTCGGGAGCAGGCAATGGCTCATGGCTTCGCTCAAAGTTTTCGATCCCAGGATGGCGCGGACGACAAGCAGACGCGGCACGCCGGGACGGACGTCGTTGCTATCGAGTTGATTGCCGGTGAGACTGATCTTCGCGGCGTTGTATCCCGCGCTAATGGCGATGCCGCCGGCAGAAACGCCGAGGAACTCCGGCTCGCTTCCCGCCTGGACCTTGAGCAGGACCAGCATCGATTCGGTTTTCGGCAGGAGATCGTTCGTGTGCGCGATGAGGGTGGTTCCGTCGGCGGTGGCTTTGCCGCGCGCCGCCATGTCGGTGCAGCCGTGCCAGGCGAAGTCCTCCCAGAGTTCCTCGCATATCGTGAGGAAGACCTCCTCGAACGGTACGCCCGCGCCCTCGGCGATGCCTTCGAGTTCCTCGATGTATTGGGGGTAGACCTTTTGGCTGGGGGCGAGATACGCATTGCTTTGATCGAGCATCGCTTCCCACGTCGCGCTGGATGCGTTCCCTGCACTGCTCGCCGATCTGCCGACCGACTTCGCGATGCGATCCGCGCGCTTCGATGAGGGGGAGAGGGTTGTTGGGCATGATTCCTCAGCTTGTTAATGGATTTGTCCCAATTATAGTCGGGCGGGTTTTCCATCCGTTATCGTTGTAATGCAGGGTAAAGCTAACACGCGGGACAGACCCTTCGAAATCCACATGGACGATGCCGAAGTTGTTTCCGGTCTGGCGGTAATGCTTTTTCTGATTTCTTATCCACTTCGAGAACAGGATGGGGTGATAGGTGTTGCTGATCCACATCGATTCCTGTTCAAAGGGTGTGGAGCAGAATTCCCAAATGGGGATGCGTTTCCCGCTCGGACATTTGATCTCTGCGGATACAACGTGCGCAGAATGCAGGTCGCCGGTCAGGATGTGGACGCCTTCGGTCTCGTTGACAGCCAGGAATTCAAAAAGCCGTTCACGCTCGGACCGAAAACCTGACCAGCGATCCGCGACCACATCCAGCCAGAAGGGGAAAAGGATCGTACCCGATGAGACCAGAAACTTGACCGGGTATTTGTCCTTGACGTTTCGGAACCATTCCTCCAATTGTTCCCACTGGGTTTCTCCCAGCAGAACGTTCTTTCCTTTTTTCACGCGTTGAGTACGGGTGTCCAGGACGAAGAATGCCGCGCTGCCGCAGGTGGAGGCGTAGGCGAACGTCCCTTCATCTTCAGGCTGGAGCATGAACGAGCCTTGAAGATCGGTCTGGAGCGGAAGCAGCATCTTCGGCGCGTGCATGGCTTGATGCTCATAATATGCCTTGAGCGCGGCGCGGATACGTTCCTTTGTGAGTTGTCGTTGTTCGATGGGCACCCTTCTCAGCTGCCGCAGAAATCGGTTGTGCGGAGGGATGGAGGTGGCGTTGCGGTCGGGATCGTTGAAGCGCCAGTCATCGTCCACCTCGTGATCGTCGAGGATCATGAAGAGAGGCAGGTCTGGAAGGAGTCGTTTCATTGGGGGGCGCGACCAGGCATGGGCGTAGACCGAACGGTAGTCATCCAATGTGACCGCGATCTTGTGAATCCCGTTTCGTTCGGCGTCGTCCGCATAGATCTGGTCGCCGAGAAAAAGCCCGAAACGTAAATCGTCCACTTCAATGTGCTTGTGAATTTCGTCGAAGGTCAGGCTGCCTTCCTCGCCGTTGGGGAGATAGCAGGAACCAAAGACAAAGGAAAACGATTTCCGCGCGGACGGTTTGGGGAAGGTGGTGAAGGTGTGGAAATTCGTGCGGGCTGGTTTCGATTTGCGGAGGCTGACCGCGTAATGGTATTGCGTATCGGGTTTGAGTTTTGCAAGGGGAACGATACCCGCAAAACCTTCGGTCGAAGACAATTCCCTTTCACCGACATGTTCCGCGTCTTTCAGGTCCGCTCGTGTCGCAAGCCAGACATGCAATGTGGACTGCGCGTTCGCCCGCGCCCAGATGTTTACGTTGTTATGACTCAACCCACCCACGATGGGACCGAGGAGGATGGATGGTTTGTTCATGTTTTATCCGCCTTTCTGTCCCCATCCTGCTTCCCCCAAATACGACGAGAAAATTTGGGTTGAGGGTAGAACCACTATATCGTCGGATTTGGGGGAAGTGTAGGTGGATTTGGGATGAATATAGATTGATGGTCATTGGCTGATTTTACTTTTTATCATTTCCATCTTTTTGTTTTCCTGGAGGTGGCGTAGGCGATGGACCCTCAGGCGGTTTTTGCGGTGGGTTTGGCTTGGCGGATTTTGTACTATCACCATCATTAATTATTTTTTTGAGAGGTTCATTAGGCTTCTTATCCTTTTTTTCGTCGCTCATTTTTGGACTCCTTATCTTTTGAAGTTTGACTAAACACAAATGACCCAACAGGTATTATTCTTGTATCAGTGAAATTGGGCATTGCACCTATCGACTCAATCATTGACCCAGATAAAAACAAAAATTGATAATTTGTGGCGAGATAATTTTCGTTCTCTGCCAAATAAACAGAAGGCTCCTTTAGGATTATGTCCCTTTCGATTTTATCCACATTTATGTCAGCTCTTCCCAAAATGCCAAGATATGTATCTCCGTTGGTTAGCTTTACAACAACCCAGCGATTATCAACGTATGTACTTGCAAACTTATCCCAGGTATCTTGGTAAAGTGTCTTCCCGCCGATTAGATCTAATAATAAGACGATGTATGAAATCGCAATGCTTATTAATGCAGAAGCAATGAAGTGTCCCGTTAATGACAGTGAAATGCCAAATAGGGTAGCGCGATCAACGACAAGATTCGCAAATGTATTAGGTGAGATATAAGCTGGTAATGGAGCATTAATGAATTTGCCAATGATTACATAAAAAATTAGTCCTCCCAAGCTAAAGCCAATCATTCTTACGATTGCGCTCCATTGCTCTTCTTTTCTGGTAACTCCTACAAGTCGTTGGTAAATATTGTTTGCTGGTACGCCAGGTAAGATAGCGAAAAGAATTACAAGTAATCCACTTAATGTTGAGGGCATGTTTCCTCCATCTAGTTTACATATTACTTCCGACTGTTAATTGCTTCTTCGATTATTTTTTCGGCTAGGAGGTAGGGTTGGTCATGGGGCATGGTCTGTACCTTGATTTTCTTGATTGAAGGATTACCTTGATTTCTGGATTGCCGTGATCTACTTCGCTGGGGGATTGTTGTCGTCATCCCCGAGCTTTAGTATCTTGTTATTGTGGACGCGCTTGAATTGCAGGCTTTTCGCGCCAAAGTTTATAAGAAGTCCGATTTCCATATTATACGCTTCGAGGTAATTCATGGCTTGGGCGAGATGGACGTCTTCCAATTGAATGACGGCTTTGAGTTCGACCATGATCAGTTTTTCGACGAAGAAGTCCACGCGGCGGGTGCCGATTTTGATTCCGCGATAGAAGATGGACATTTCCTTTTCAGGCTCGAAGGCAAGGTTTTGGTAGGGCATTTCGATTGCCATTGCGCGCTGGTAAATCTTTTCTTGAAAGCCGTTACCAAGTGTGGAGTGGACTTTCATGGCAGCGGCAATGATGCGGCGGGTCAAGTCTTCGTGTTTCATATCTTGATTTCCTTGATTATCATGATTACCATGATTTGCATAACTCTAATCATGGTAATCCTTCAATCCTGCTAATCATGGTTAAGATGGATGAGGGCTTGGTCATGGTCATAGGATGAACCCCTTTCCGGCTTCCCCCTGAAGGGGGGAAGGGCGAAGACCGTCCACGAATAGAGTCACGAATGCGCGAATGGAGGGCAAGGGTATTCGTTTATTCGTGTGAATTCGTGGATGGTTTGTGTTCATAAAGTAAATTTTACTCCCAAACGAGAATCACCCATGATGTATAATTCAAACCAGAGAAAACTGGAGGCAGAATGACAAATACAGTTTTATCCGCCCATGAGGCGCGGTTGGTGCGTTCGGTTGAGAAGATCGTTTCGCCGTTGATCCGCGAAGGCATATTCGATAATTTTGAGCGTGCCTTGTCTGCCTTGTTGTTGGACTATATTGACCGTCAGATCGCTGTGTATAAAGACAGGAACGACAAATTGGAAGCGCGTTACAAACAGTCCTTCGACGCGTTCTCCGCCTCCCTCAAAAACACTGCCGCGCCCGAACAGGAGGACGTTTGGATGGATTGGGAAGCCGCGTTGATATTCCTGCGTAAGTGGCAAGTTGTCCGTGCCCAAGTGGTCGAACATGGCTCTGCTTGACGACCTGCTGGCGCGGATGCGCGCCGCGCCCGAATTAAGCGATATTCAAGTTCTCGAAAACGAAGCCGTGGACGATGAGACTTTTGTCTTCAAAGTCCACGCTTTGATTCTGTCGCATTATCTTCAAATTCGCTTTTTGGCAGATAAGAATTTCCAGCGCTACTCTTTTCAACTGTATAGTGACCATTCGCTTCTGAGGTGGGACAACGCTCCACACTACCCCAACTTGAACAACCCTCCGCATCACTTTCACGATCAAGATGGAGATGTTTTCCCGTCTGCGTTGACTGGGGATTTGCTGGATGATTTTGATATTGTAATGGTTGAGATCAAAAAGTTCATGGAGCTATAAACAAGTTAAGCGCCGCGCTTCTTCGATTTTCTTTTCGGCTTGGAGGCAGGCATGATCTTCCAGCCTCCAAGCCTCCAATTCTCTAATACGTATAGAACCCTCTCCCCGACTTCCTGCCTAAATACCCCGCGTCCACCATCTTCCGCAACAACGGCGCGGGGCGATATTTGTCTTCGCCCAGATCGCGCTGCAACACTTCCATCACGAACAACACCACGTCCAAGCCGATCAAATCCGCCAGTGTGAGCGGACCCATCGGGTGGTTCATGCCGAGTTTCATCACCGCGTCAATCGCTTCGGGCGCGCCGACTCCCTCCTGGAGCGCGAAGATCGCTTCGTTGATCATCGGGCATAGGACCCGGTTGGAGATGAAGCCCGGCGAATCATTCGCCTCGACGGGTTCCTTGCCCATGACCTTGCATAACTCAAGCGTGGTCTGGAGAGTTTCATCGTCGGTGGCGAGACCTTTGATGACCTCCACCAGTTTCATCAACGGGACGGGATTCATGAAGTGCATCCCGATGACCTTCTCCGGTCGCCTGGTCTGCGCGGCGATCTTGGTGATGGAGATCGAAGAGGTGTTGCTCGCCAGGATCACGCCTTCGCGCGCGGCGGCGCCCATATCTTTGAAGATCTTGATTTTGAGTTCGGGGTTTTCGGTCGCGGCTTCGATGACGAAGTCTGCGTCTTTCATCGAGTCCATGTTCCCCACGAATTGGATCGCGTCCGCATTGGCTTTTTGCTCGACGGCGATCGTCCCTTTTTCGAGCAATTTGTTCGTGGATTTGGCGATCGTCGCTTTGGCTTTTTCGAGCGCGGCGGGGACGACGTCCATGCACGTGACCTGATAGCCCGATGTCGCCGCGACCTGCGCGATACCATTGCCCATCGTCCCCGCGCCGATGATGAAGATGTGTTTGATGGTCATTGTGTCTCCTCGAGGGAGGCATACAAGTAGACACGTAGACAGGTACGCACGTGTTTACCTGTCTACCTGTTTACCTGTGTACCTGTCTAACGTACCTACTCCAACTCTACCGCCATCGCCACCGCCTCGCCTCCGCCCAAACACAGCGACGCGATGCCGCGCTTCAAGCCGCGGTCCTTCAGCGCATAGAGCAGGGTCGTCAACACGCGCGCGCCGCTCGCCCCAAGTGGATGACCGAGTGCGATCGCGCCGCCGTTCACGTTGACCTTGTCCCAATCCCAACCTTCGTTGGCAAGGGCGTATCCATCCGCAAGCACTTGCGCGGCGAAGGCTTCGTTGACCTCTATCAGGTCAACGTCTGCGAGCGTCCATCCGATCCTCTTCAACAATTTGGGTATCGCATGAGCGGGCGCGGCAAACAGATATTTCGGCTCGACCGCCGCCTGTGCGTAACCGACGATCCGCGCCATCGGTTTGAGATCATATTTTTCCGCGTAGGCGCGGGATGCGACCACCACCGCCGCGCCGCCGTCGCTCATTTGCGACGAGTTGCCGGGGCTTACCTTGCCGTCCGCTTTGAAGGCGGGTTTGAGTTTGGATAACGCTGCCAGCGTCGAATCTTTTCTCGGACCTTCGTCCTGCGTCACCTCGGTCACCGCGCCTTTGCGTCCCTGAATTTGGACGGGAACGATCTCAGCGTCGAACTTCCCCGCTTCTTGAGCCGCAACAGCCCTCTCGTGAGAGCGAAGCGCAAACTGATCCATCGCCTCGCGCGTGACCTCGTACTCGTCCGCGATGAATTCCGCCGCGTTGCCCATGATCCAATTCTCGAACGGGTCCCACAAGCCGTCGTAGAGCAGGGCGTCGGTGAGAGTCTGGTTGCCAAACTTAAGTTCGCCGCCTCGCCCATTGACGAGATACGGCACGCGACTCATGGACTCGAACCCGCCCGTGACGAAGAGCTCCGCGTCGCCCGCGCGGATGGCTTGCGCGGCGATCATTGCGGCTTTCAAACCCGATCCGCAGACCTTGTTGATCGTGCTTGCGCCGACCGTCGCAGGGATACCGGCGTGGATGCCCGACTGGCGCGCCGGCGCCTGTCCCAGCCCCGCCGAGACGACGTTGCCCATGATGACTTCCTCGACCTCTTCGGGGTTGATGCCTGCGCGCTCCACGGCGGCTTTGACCGCAACCGCCCCCAGTTGCGTGGCAGGGACGCCGCTCAACGCTCCCTGGAATTTTCCGATCGGCGTGCGCGCCGCGCTCAGTATGACTGCTTCGTTTTCCTTGCTCATTGCGTCTCCTTTTCGTGGTGTGGTTCCATTATAAACCGGCGGGTAACGGACAGGTTACCACAAACCCGGTTTGGCGATTTCCATTCATTCCAAATGCTTCATCGCCTCGCGCCGGCTCAGAGGATGCAAGTCCTTCGTTTCCTTCACGAACTTCTTCACGGCTTTCGGATCGGTGCGCGCGTATTGACGCAGCGCCCAGCCGATGGCTTTGTTGATGAAGAATTCCTTCGAGCCGAGGTTCTCGCGGATCAGGTCGCATAACAAATCGAAATCGGTGGCTTCCTTATAGCCGAGTTGGAAGAGGAGGCACGTGCGCCTCAACCAGAAATCGTCGGAGGCGCGCCATTTGGCGACGTATTTTTCGCGCGCTTTCGGGAAGCAGTGAAAATGAACCCCGACGATCTCGCCCGCGAGCGAATCCACCGTATCCCACCAGGATTTGGCTACGATCAGGTATTCGATGGTTGTGATGAATTCCTGTGGAATCGCCTCGACGAGGCGACCCAGCAAGCCGACGCCGGCGTATTGAAATTCCCGCTGAGGCAACTCCCAAAGATCGCGCAGGATCGGATCGAGTTCGACGACGAACGGAAGCCCGTGCTTCGCGAAGAATTGTTTTTGCAACCCGCGGCGTTCGGGGGTCTTGATTCCCAAAAACTCGAACTGGTCGCGCATGTATTTTTTCATCGGCGCGGCTTGAGTCGGGTCGGCGTGTTTCTCGAACAGGGTTTTTAGCGGAACGACGTACGGGTGCATACTTCTCCAGTCCATGCGCGGTCTAGATACGGTCGGAAGCGCGCCGCGCGGAAATTATTTTGCTCCCGGCGGTTGGCTGAATTGCAGCAGCCATTCGCCCGCTCTCTTTTCGGTTACAGCCGTGAGCGGCGTGACGATCGTGATCCAGGCGCGACCCGGCTTCAGTGGAAACAACTCGCCGCTTTCATATCGAAACTGGATCGGCGCATCCTCCTCCGCGCTCCAGCGGATGGAATAAACCCGTCCATCGCGAAATAACAATGCCCTGCCGGAAAGTCCGCGTTCGAGGTGAATGTCCAGGTTGGTGGGCGAGATCACGTCGTGCTGCGCGAACAACACGATCACATTCTCGAATTGCAGTTGACGCCCGGTCAGGCGATCCACTTCCGGGTGCAGGACTCCGGCGGTCTGCGGGTTTGCCTCGTCCACGTAACGCCACCATGCCTGCGACGCGGCGTCGTACACCCATGCGGATTGATTGAGCCATGCGATGAACACGTCCAGCCGCGAGGCGGGGTCTCCGCCCTGCGGCGCCTCCAGGGAAAAAATGTTGCTTCGATAATGTTCGTCCGTGCGCGGGTTCCTCCGTTCGTACGCGAGTTCGATCAACTCCGAAATATCGAGCATGTAACCGCCGCCCTGAATGTTGTGATCCACGAAGGCGCACCTGGGCAGTTCCACCAGAACTTCGGAGGAGGCGTACGCGTAGATCAGGCACGAGTTTTTGAAGAACGCCGCGATGTCGGCATAGACCAAACGCCCGGAGCGAACCGGTCCCACCTGGGCGGGAGGAAGTTCGGAGGTGGGGAAAGGTTTCTCGGACGGGATCAAGCCCGCGTCCAGGTGAAGAAGCGAGGATGAGACGTTTAGCGCGTCGCTCCACCCGGAGGCTGGATCCACGTCGCTATCCCGATCCTCCTCCCCGGCATCCTTCTGCGCGAACTCCATGCCATCCGGTTTTGCGAACGCGACGTAATATCTCCCCGCGCCGACGTTGAATCCGTAATAGCCGTTGCTGTCCGTTGACGTTTGCTGGAACAGGTCGAGATTTTCATCGTACAAATTGACGCACACGCCGCCGACGCCGCGCTCCCAATCGTCCTGAAGGTTGTTTTGATTCTCGTCCAGCCAAACGCGGTTGCCGAGCATGAGATCGCTTTGAGTGAACGGCTCTCTGCGCGCTTCGCAACCCCCGGTGCGCGGGACCTCGGGCGCGGGGAATTCGCCGTAGAAGGCTGTGAGGTAACGCGTGGTGCCTTCGGTGATGTAAACCTCGAACACGAACGGCGCAAAGGACAATCCCGCCTGCGGACGCGCCGTGACGGGAAAAGTGGAGATCGAGACCAGCATGGCGGGCAGCTCGAGCAGGGAGGGGTCGGCGACGCGCAAACCGGTGAGCGGGTTGACCTGGTTGGGGTGGGGTGTGGGTTCGAGGGTGAGTTTGGCGGTGGGTTGCGATCCCGGCGAGGGTTGAAGAGGATCGGAGAGTTCGGTCGCAGGCGGAGGCGGGGGCTGTCTGGTCGTTGGCGCGCAGGCGGCGAGGACGAGGAGGATCAGCGACCCGAAAAGTACCGCGACGTTTATGTCGCCCCGCTTGCGACATGAATGTCGCAGTACCAAATGTCGCGGTACGAATTGGCGGGTATCACTTGATTTCTTGAAACCCATTCTTGATGCGTTGATAGGTATCTTCCAGCAACTCGGGCAGGACGCGCGTCCCTCCGAGCGCGGACATGAAGTTCGTATCTCCCCTCCAACGCGGGACGATGTGGATGTGGACGTGTTCCTTCACGCCCGCGCCCGCGGCTTCGCCGATGTTCGCGCCCATGTTGAAGGCTTGCGGATTATAGACTTTTCGCAGGACGGTCATGCATAGCGAGGTGAGTTCCATCATTTCGGCGCGGGTCGCGAGGTCGAGTTCCTCGAGGGTCGGCTGATGCGCAAACGGCACGACCATGAGGTGTCCGCTCGTGTAGGGGTAGCGGTTGAGGATCACGTACGCCAGTTCGCCGCGATGCGCGATGAGGTTTTCCGCGCTGTCTTCCCTGCTTTGCGCGGCGCAAAAGATACAGCCGTTTTCCTTGTTGTGGTTTTCGATATATTCCATACGCCAGGGTGACCAGAGGTGATTCATGGTGGGGATTAGGAAGGATGAGGGGAGCAGTTATCAGTGATCAGTGATCAGTTATCAGTCATCAGTAATCAGTGGGCAGTGGAAAGTGGAAAGTGGAAAGCGAGAGGGATGGTCAGAGGTAATTCGTGCGGTGAGGGGAATTGTAGCAGAAAACGGGAACAGGTCCCGCAACCAGGCGGAGGTTTTCATCGAGAATGATTTTTTGAAGTACGGCGCGTTTTTCTTCGGCGGGCAGAACTTTGAATGCCGTCCAGAATACTTCTGCCGTGGCTTGGGTGGCGGTCATTGAGTTGCTCTTTCTGTCAATAATATTTTACCTCCAATTGGTTTGGGGTTCGTAAAAATATAAGTTCCCTCATCCTCCCCCCTTCCTCCTTCCTCCTTTTTAAGTTATCCTCCCATCCATGCAGCCCTCCCTCTTCCCCGCGCCGGTACCGCAAACCTTCACCGTTTCCAAACTCACCTTCCTCATCCGCAAACTGCTGGAAGAGAACGAAACGCTTCAGGACGTGTGGGTGCAGGGAGAAATCTCGAATTTGTCGCGTCCCGCATCGGGCCACGTGTATTTCACGCTCAAAGACGCCAACGCGTCCCTCCGATGCGTGATGTGGAAGACGAGCGCGGCGCGGCTGAGTCTGTCCCTGCGCGACGGCATGGAAGTGGAAGTCCACGGGAAGATCGGGATCTACGAACCGCAGGGACAATATCAACTCTACGCCGATCAGATCCGGCCTGTGGGCGAGGGCGCGTTGTTCCAGGAATTTTTACGTCTCAAAGCCATGCTCGAAGCCGAAGGTCTCTTCGACCCCGAAAGAAAACGCCCCATTCCCGAATTCCCAAAACGCATCGGCATCGTCACCTCCGCGACGGGCGCGGCGCTGCGCGACATGCTTAACATCCTGCGCCGACGGTTGCCATTGATTGAAGTCATACTTGCTCCCTCGCCTGTTCAGGGAATTGACGCCCCTCCCGCCCTCGTCAAAGCCCTTCAATCTCCAATCCTCCAATCCTCCGACGTGATCCTCCTTGCGCGCGGCGGCGGTTCCATCGAAGACCTGTGGGCGTTCAACGACGAACGCGTCGTGCGCGCGGTTGCCGCCTCGAAAGTTCCGGTGATCTGCGGAGTCGGTCACGAAACGGACTTCACCTTATGCGACTTCGCCGCCGACCTGCGCGCCCCGACTCCCACCGCCGCCGCCGAACTTGCCACGCAAACAACGCTCGAAGATCTCCACTTTCAACTTTCCACTTTCCGCTCCCGCCTCACCGCTTCAACCCTCGACCTGATCTCTGCAAAGCGATCCTCGCTCTCCTCCCTCGTTTCCCAACTCCGTTACCTTTCTCCCTCGCGCCGCATCCAATCCGAACGTCAGCGCGTGGACGAACTCTCCCGCCGCGCTTTGTCATCCCTGGTTCATCGTATAAAATTACAATCGGCGCAATTGAATGGAACACGAAGCAGACTTGAGGCGTTGAATCCGCTGGCGGTGCTGGCGCGCGGTTATGCCGTTGTGACGCGTAAAGACGACGGTCGCGTGGTGTCGCGGGTTGCTTTGGCAAGCGACGAAATGAAGGTGAGAGTCAGCGATGGAGAGTTCGAGGTGAGAAAGCAGTGAGCAGTGAGCAGTAACCAGTGATCAGTGATCCGTAATCAGTAATCAGTGACCAGTGAGCAGTTTTGTATCCTAATCGTCCCGCGCAATTGCAAATCGCTAATCGTCAATCGTAAATCGCAAATCGTAAATCGGAGCGCTCATGCCTAAAGGATCGTCCAAAAAAACAGAAAAGCCCGTCGAAGAGTTGACCTTCGAAGAGGCGCTCGCCGAACTGGAGGAGATCGTCGCAACATTGGAAGGGGAACAGAGCCAACTCGAAGAGGCGATCAAATTGTTCGAGCGGGGGCAGGCTCTGGCGTCGCGATGCGGCGAACTTCTCGAAGCCGCGGAACTCAAAGTGAGGCAGGTCGCCGGGGATGAGGTCGTCTCATTCGAGGAAGAGTCCGAATGAATCTCGCCGCCGTGTTGGAAAACAAGGCGTTGATCGCAGGCTTGAGCGCGTGGCTGATCGCGCAGATCATCAAGATGCCGCTGGATTACCTGCGGACGCGCAAGTGGAACTGGGCGCTTCTCATCACCACCGGCGGCATGCCCAGTTCACATTCGTCGCTGATGACCGCCACAACGCTTGCGATCGGTCTGTATCACGGATTCGACAACCCTCTCTTCGCGCTGGGGGTCGCGATCACGATGATCGTCACGTACGACGCGGCGGGCGTGCGCCAGCAGGCAGGCATTCACGCCCAACGCATCAACGTTTTGTTCGACGAACTTCTGCACGGACACCCGATCAACCAGAAGGATCTGCGCGAAGTCATCGGACACACGCCGCTGGAAGTTGTGGGAGGCATCCTGCTCGGTCTCATCGTCGCGACCGCGCAGTGGATGATCTGGAAATAACAAAAACAAACAAAGGAGAGAAAAATGAACGAACTTGTGAATCTGATCGTGAAGAAAACAGGCTTGCCGAAGGAGACCGCGGAAAACGTGGTCAGGATCGTCGTTCAATTTTTGAAGGACAGACTCCCCGACCAGTTCGATGCCCTCGTGGACAAGGCTATCGCATCGGGCGGCGGCGGCAAAATGGATATTTCAGACGCCGCCAACCTGCTTGGCGGTTTCCTGAGCGCCGCGCCGAAAAAATAGTTGATGGGTGGAACGGCGGTTCAACTGCCGTCCCATCATCTTGTTTTTATCCGGCGCCTCACGACATTCAGTATCGTTCTTGTCTCGGGGACTTTGAGGATCACCACGCCCGCCAGGTAAACGACCGCGCCCAGCGCGACTCCTCCCAACGCGACGAACCAACGGTTCATCCCACCCGTAACCTGGATCCAGGACCCCAAGCCGACCGCCATTCCAAGCCCCGCCGCCCCTACCCTCCACGCGGCATCGGCAATCCGCCTGCCTTCAATTCCGTTCAAGCGCTTCCGCATGAAGAAGAACAACGCCGTCGCTTCGAGTGCGGTGGCAAGCGAATTTGCCAACGCCAATCCGCCAAGCGGATACCAGCCGATCTGCGCGAACCACCGTGAGAACAAAATGCTGAATAGGACATTGAGTCCCATCGCAATCGTGCCGATGAGAACGGGGGTCTTGGTGTCCTGCTGGGCATAGAAAGCACGAGTCAATACTTCCATGATCGAGTGACCGACCAGCCCCGCCGCATACCAGAGCAGCGCCCACGCCACGAGTTGCACGTCCCGCTCATCGAACTCGCCGCGCTGATAGAGGGAAGAAACCAACGGAACGCGCAACATCATCAATCCAATGCTCGCAGGTACAGCCAAAAGCAAGATTCCGCGCAACGATGCCGCCAACGACGAGCGCATCTCGTCCCGCTTGCCGAGCGCGTGCTGCGCGGAGAAGGTCGGCATGGCGGCAATGGCGACGGACTGGGCGATGGCGGCTTGCGCCATGAGCATCAGCGAGAATCCATAGTACAGCGCGGAGACGCTCCCCGCTTCCATTTTGGAGGCGAGCCAGGTGTTGACCCAGAAGTTGAGTTGCACGACGGCGACGCCGAGCAGGCGCGGGAGCATGAGAAGAAGGACGGTGCGGACGTTGGAGTCGTGAAGACCTAGTGAAAAGCGGAAAGCGGAAAGCGGGGAGTGACGGGCGACGAGTTTTACGAGCGGCGGAAGTTGTATCGCCAGGTACAAGACTGCGCCGATCACAACGCCCCATGCGAGACCGTAAATTCCCATGGAGGGCGCGAGGAAGAGCGCGCCGAGGATGATGCCCAGTTGATACAGGGCGGGCGTGAGCGCGGGAACGAGAAAGATCTGGTGCGCGTTGAGGATGCCGATGACCAAACCGCCCAACCCGAAAAGGACGGCGGAGATCAATTGAATGCGGAGCAATGAAATCGTGAGGGCGAAAAGTTCCGAGTTGGTGGAGAAGCCCGGCGCGAGGGCGTAACGGACAACCTGCGGGGCGAATAAAGCCAATAGAACGGCGAGCAGGCTGAGGGTCAGCGTGACCGCATTGGCGAGGGCGGAGGCGAGTCTCCAGGCGGAGTCCTTTTCGTCACGCGCGAGTAATCCAGTAAACGTCGGGATGAACGCGGAGCCGAGCGCGCCTCCCGCGACCAGAAGAAAGAGCGTCTCGCTGACGCGGTTCGCCGCGTAGAAGGCATCCAGTTCGAGCGACGCGCCGAAGACGCCGGCGACGATGACGCCGCGCGCCAGCCCCATGAGTTGACCGAAGAGGATGGCGAACATCACCGTCCCGGCGGCGCGGGCAATTTGTCTGTTTGCATTGGTGAGGGTCACGGGGGAGGATTATAATCGTGAAAACCTGAGGAGAGAGTATGAGCGCAGCGACCCAGCACGGGTATTTATTGCTAGCCGATATTTCGGGTTACACGTCGTTCGTCGCGGGAACGGAACTCGAACATTCGCACGAAATCCTGTCCGATCTTTTGGGAGTGATCTGCGAGAAGATCGAAACCCTGCTCACGATCAGCAAACTGGAGGGCGATGCGGTCTTTGCGTACGCGCCCGAACCGAAGATACAGCGCGGCGAGACGCTACTGGAACTGGTCGAAGCCACGTACGTTGCCTTCCGCGATCGGCAGACTTCGATCAAACGGGCGACGACCTGCACGTGTAACGCCTGCCAACACATCCCTTCGCTCGATCTCAAGTTCATTGCCCATCACGGAGATTATGTCGTTCAACAGGTGCGCGACATACGCGAACTGGTTGGGTCGGATGTCAACCTGATCCACCGCCTGCTCAAAAATCACGTCGCTGAGACGACAGGCTGGCGCGCCTACATGATGTTGACCGAGCAATGCCTCGATCACCTGCAACTCGACCTCGAAGGCGCGCACGTTCAGACGGAGGCATACGAACACCTGGGGCAGGTGAAAACCTATAACCTCGATTTGCACCAGCGTTACCGGGAGGTTACCGAGGAACGCCGCATCGTGGTCGAGGAGAAGGATGCAGACGCGGTCATCCGCGTAGACTTTTCCACGCCTCCACCCCTGACCTGGGAATGGCTCCATGACCCGCTCAAACGCAACCTGTGGGCGGGGGACGCCCATTGGTACGCAGGCGACAGACCCATGGGGCGGGCGGGGAAAGGGGCGAGCAATCACTGCGCGCACGGCAAGTCCGTGAGCACCGAGGTGACGCTGGACTGGCGTCCGTTCGAATACTCGACCGTCGATTCGTTCGATGATGGCCGGAAGTTGCATACTGAAACCCTGCGTTTCGAACCCTTGCCTGGCGGTGGGACACGCGTGCATAGCCTCGCGCAGATCCACATGCCTTTGCCGCGTTTGATTCGGCGTATTGTCGCGCATATTATGCTCTTCTATGTCATAAAGTACGATCGGGTGCTGGCAAGGGCTGTGCGGCTGGCAAACGAAGAATACAACCAAGCCAGGGAATCGAATGAATCTTAACCGCCGATTTCAATATGGACTGTTCGTCATACTATTTCTGCTATCCGCTTGTGGGGAGATCACACAAACTGCAACGCCTGAGAGTGACGTCACCCCAACGCCCGGCGATGAACTTACGCCGATTGACTTGCAGGCTGGATATGGTCTGCGCGGTCCCTGGTTCGAGTTATACGTGACGAATCCGGATAGCCCGCTTTCGCCGCAGGGGACGGGGGGGATTGACGGACCGCTCGTCGAAGCGGTGGACGCGGCGCGCCTGAGCATTGACGTCGCCGCGTACAGCATCACCCTGAACAGCGTTCGCAACGCCCTGTTGCGCGCGCACGACCGCGGCGTGACGGTCCGCATGGTCATGGAATCGACCAACATGGACAGTTCGGACGTGCAAAGATTGCTGGAGGCGGGGGTTCCCATCGTGGGAGACAACCAACCGGGTTTGATGCACAACAAGTTCATGGTCATTGACCGTTCGGAGGTCTGGCTGGGTTCGATGAATTTCACCGATTCGGGGACGTACGAGGATAACAACAACATGATCCGCATCCGTTCGACGAAGATGGCGGAGAATTACGCGAAGGAATTCAACGAGATGTTCGAGGATAACATGTTCGGGCCCGATGTCGCCGCGGAGACGCCGAACCCGAATCTCACGCTCGACGGCACGCGCGTGGATACCTACTTCTCCCCGGACGATCACGTGTTGACCGCACTCTACAACTTGTTGAGCGAGTCTCAGGCGAGCATTTACTTCCTCGCGTTTTCGTTCACTTCAAACGAACTGGGCGCAATTGTTCGCGAAAAGGCAGAGGCGGGTCTCGATGTCAAGGGCGTGATGGACGAGGAGCAGATCAAATCGAACCAAGGCACGGAATTCGATCCGTTCCGCCAGGCGGGCTTGGACGTGTTGATTGACGGGATTGACGGTCAGATGCACCACAAGATCTTCATCGTGGATGGGAAGATCGTCGCGCTTGGCTCTTATAATTTTTCGAGGGCGGCGGAGGAACGGAACGATGAGAACGTCGTCGTCGTTTACGACGAACGGATCGCGGAATTTTTCATGCAGGAATTCGAGCGCGTCTACGATCACGCGCACGATTGATGAGTATGGAATCAGCCAGGCTTGCTGGCGGGGACGGGAGCAAGGCTCCCTGAGTCCAAAGAGGAAACGCGATGACCGACACATTGAAACTTCTCGCCGTCTTTGCCCACCCGGATGACGAATCCATGGGGATGGGCGGGACGCTGGCAAAGTATTCCGCCGAGGGGGTGGAGACCTACCTCGTCTGCGCGACGCGCGGCGAGAGGGGCTGGTTCGGGGACGAAGGATCGAACCCCGGCTTCGAGCGAATCGCCCAAATCCGCGCGAAGGAGGTGGAGGCGGCAGGGAAAATCCTGGGGCTGAAGGAGATCCATTTCCTGGATTACATTGACGGCGATCTGGATCGAGCCGATCCGATGGAGGCGATCGGCAAAATTGCCGCACACATTCGGAGGATCGAGCCGCAGGTGATCGTCACGTTTCCGCCGGATGGGAACTACGGGCATCCCGATCACATCGCGATCAGCCAGTTTACTCATGCGGCGGTCGTCTGCGCGGCGGATGCGGGTTATCCCGATCCTTCGGGGCTGCCGCCGCGCCGCGTATCGAAATTCTATTACATGGTGGATACGGAAGGATTCGTGAACTTCATTCTGCCTCACGTCGGCGAGATCGTCCATGAGGTGGACGGGCGGCAGCGCAACGAAGTGGCGTGGAGGGAATGGTCTGTGACCACCCGCGTGGATGTCGCCTCTCACTGGAAGACCGCGTGGGATGCGATCCTTTGCCATCAAAGCCAGCTGCCCAGCATCGCTCCGTTGCTGGGTTTGTCGAAGGACGAGGTCCGCCGGTTGTTGACGCTTCAAGGCGCGTTCTATCGGGTTTTTAGTTTTGCGAATGGAGGGAGGAAGGTGGAGGCGGATCTGTTCGAAGGCTTGCGGTGATCAGGCGGGCAGTTCCTTCATCCGCTCGACTTCCATTTGCGCGCCGAGGCTGGCAAAGATGTCCCGCGCTTCCCGCCACATTTCTTCAGCCCGTTCCCGGCGATTGCGTTTGAACTCGTAACGCGCCCATTCGCGCAAGGTGCGGGCGCGTTCCATGTCAATTTCGGCGTCCACAAAGACCTTCACGCTTCTGCTGAAGCAGGTTTCCGCGTCGTATTCCCCCGGTTTGCGCGTTTCCCAATCCGAAAAGCGGACTGCGTCATTCGTCCGGTCGCAGATCATTCCCAGCGTGCGCCACGCCATGCCGGCGTATTCGGGCGTCTTTTCCTCCTCGGCCAAAACCAGTGCCTGGCGTGCGGAATAAAAGGCTTCCTCGTACCTGCCCATGCCGATCAGCGCCTCGGCGCGGTAGTTGAAGGTGAGCGGCATGCACCACGAGCCGGTGATGCCCGCCATGTGGATCGCCTGGCGCAGGTCCGCTTCTGCGGCTTCGTAATTTCCCAAAGCCGCCAGTTCGCCGCCGCGGTTCGTGAGGAACACGATCTCTCCGTCCCTGTATCCCACCTCGCGCGCGATGGACAACGCGCGGTCGTACCTTTGGAAGGCGGTCTCGTAATCGCCGCGCGCGTCCGCGATCACGCCGAGGTTGCTGAGCAGGTCCATGCCCTGCTGCCGGTTGCCCAGTTCCTGAAAGATCCTCAGGGCGTTTTCCCAATACTCTTCCGCCTTGTCGAACCGGCCCGAGACGTAGTACGCCGCGCCCAAAAGATTCATGCACCGCGCCATCTCATTCTGGTTGTTCAACTCCGTGAATATGGCAAGCGCCTGTTCCGCAAGGGACATTGCCGCCTGCGAATCGCCCAGGCGATAACGGGCGGAACCCTGCGCCCACAATGCCCGCGCCAGTTCCAATTTTGCCTCGGCATTTCGCGCCAGCGACTCCGAACGGATCGCGCTTTCGAGCGACGCCTGGTTGTCTCCCTGATATCCCTGCGCAGTTGCCAGCCCCAACAGCGCCTGCGATTGGGCGATGAGATCGTTGACCTCCTGCGCGGCTTTCGACATCGCGTTGAAGTTTTCCGCCGCGTCCGTGTAGCGCGCCTGCCAGTTCAATACTTCGCCCAGGCGCAAAAATACTTCGAGCTTCAACCGGAGGTGTTCAGCCGAACGGGATCGTTCGAGAAAGTCGAGCGCTTTTCGGTAAAAGTTGACGGCTGAGTCGGATGCGTACCTGCTTTGCGCCTGCAGTCCGGCTCGCGCGTACCATTCCGCGGCTTTCAGGAATTCGCCCGCGCGTTCGTAATGTTCGCCCACGCGCCCCGCGTATTCATTGGCGCGTTCCCCGCCCAATTCGACCAGTCCCTCCGCGGCTTGCACGTGATAAACGGGGCGGAGCCTGAGCAACACGCTTTCGTACGTCACGTCGTGGAGGATCTGATTCTTGAAGATGAATTCCAGCGCCTGTTTGGACGCGGACTCCTCGTAACGAAAGACCAGTTCCTTGGCGCGCAATACCCCCAATTTGTCCATGACCGGGATCGCGGTTTCCGCGCTTTGGAATTCCGGGTTGCGCATGTGTTCGAGAATGTCCATCCAGAAGATGCGTCCCACTACGGAGGCCTGTTGCAGCGTTTCGCGGACGTCCGCCATCAAACCGTCCAACCGCGCCTGGAGCAGACCCGTCAATGTGGCTGGGACCTTGAGGTCGGAAAGACGCTTCATCTCCACCGACCACTGCTCCGCCCCTCTGACGATGACCCCTCCCTCGATCAATGCCCGGATCAATTCCTCCACGTAGAAGGGACTCCCCTCCGCCTTGTTGACGATCAACCCGATCAGGGCTTCGGGTATGTGAGGGACTTTTTGCAGGATCTCCTCGACGAGTCGGCGCGTATCGGCGTCGGATAACGGAGGCAGATTCAAGGTCAGGGTTTGAACCGCTCCCGTCGCCCAGTCCGGTCTGTGTTCGAAGAGGGTCGAACGGGCCAAGCCGATCACCAGAAGCGGCAGGTCGGGTTTGGTGTTCATCAGGTATTCGAGGAAGTCGAGCGAACCGCTGTCCGCCCAGTGGATATCCTCGAGGAAGATGATCACCGGCTGGCGCTGGGACAATTCGGTCAGCAACTGCGCGGCGTAGTAAAAAGCCCTGTCGCGGATTTGTCGCGCATCTCCCAGAATGCCTTTCAAGTGGGGACTGGCTGAAAAATCGAGACCGATGAGGTGACCGATGAAATGGGCGTACAGGATGGCGTTGTCCCTGTCGCTCGTGTTTTTCAGGATGCCGCTTTCGAATTTTTGCCGCGCAACAGAGGCGCGGTCGCTCTCTTCGATCTCGAACGCCGAAGCGAGAATGCCGCGCAGAAGCGAATAGGGTATCTGAAAGGTCTCCTGGGTTGCGCGCCCTTTGAAAAGCGTG
This sequence comes from Chloroflexi bacterium CFX6, assembly GCA_030263595.1. Classification (GTDB taxonomy): domain Bacteria; phylum Chloroflexota; class Anaerolineae; order Anaerolineales; family Villigracilaceae; genus Defluviilinea. The sequence continues at coordinate 16,873 of SZPG01000022.1, read as the reverse complement.
ACGGGCTGTTCCTTTGCATCGAGCCATTTGCCGAACTCGAACAACAATCGCGATTTGCCGATGCCCGCCTCCGCGATGAGGTTGAGGAGATGTGTCTGCCGGTTTGAAACCGTCTGTTCGAAGGCGGTTTGCATTTGCGCCAGTTCCCGCTCGCGGCCGATGGTGCGCGTCTCGATGCCTTCGACGCCGCGGGTGGTATCGCGGAAGGAACGCGGTTTCACCCCGTTGACCGTAAAGACCTGGATCGGTTCGCTCTTGCCCCTGACGGTTAGCGGCTCGAGGGCTGTGATGTTGAACAGTCCTCTTACGTGCTGGTGTGTGTCTTGGGAGATCAGGATCCCGCCAACGGGCGCCGCGTGTTCCAGGCGGCTGGCGAGGTTCACGGTATCGCCGATGGCTGTGTATTCCCCCATGGTGCCGACCGTGCCAAGCAGGGCGGGACCGGTGTTGATGCCGATCCGCAATTGGATGTTTTGGATCTGGCTTTTGTAATCCGCCAGGGTTTCGGATTGTTCCCGCTTCCAGTCGCGGATCTCGGACTGGATCTGCAGCGCGGCGCGGATGGCGCGCTCCGGGTCGTCTTCGTGGGCGGTCGGCGTGCCGAACAACGCCATGATCGCGTCGCCGATGTGCTTGTCAATGAAGCCGCCGTGATCGAGGACGGCTTTGTCCACGCGCGACCAGAGGGAGTTGATCACCTCGGTGACGACTTCGTGATCCATCGTCTCAGCCATGGCGGTAAACCCGGAAACGTCCGCGAAAAGTACGGTGACCAGTTTCCGTTGCTGCGGTTTGTGCGAGGCGCGTTCCCGCGCGTCCAGTTTGGCAAGTTTTTCGCGCATGGACGCCAGGGCGACCTCCGCAGCCTCATCCCCCAACTCGAAGCGCCTGGCTTCGACGGCGGCGATTGCCCGTTCCAGATTTTCGCGTTCGTTCGGTTCTGCCGGATTGTTGCGTAAATTCATACAGGCTCGTAAGCTGCGCTGCCGCGCGCGGCTCCGCGATTATTGTAACCTTTTGGATATGTTACGGTCATTACAATATAAGTAAAATTTACCCGATTATCCATCATTTTCCAGTTGCGCGCAACAGGCTGTAACTGTCGTTTCTTTACAGGGAAAGGAGGCAGTCCGGGGAAACAGGCAATAAACGAGTTTTGCTCATCGAATCCGTTCGACCACTCAATAGAGGAGAGACATGAACAAGAAACTGTTTACCATCCTGGCGGCGCTGTTGATCCTGACGCTTTCGACTTCGACGGTGTTCGCAGGCGGCGCGGTCAAATTATCGGGCGTTACCTTCTCGCTCGGTTCGCTCATCGCCTCCGGGTTCGCCAGCGGGCTGGGCAATACCGACGTGACCCTTGTTTTGAACGCCAGCGGCATTCCGGCGGTCGTCTGCACCAACTACGGCGGCAACGACGTGCCGGGTCAGAGTTACCCCAAGGTGTCCGCCACTGGACAGCAGACGCTCGACGGCGACGACCCCATCCGCAAGAACGGCAGGTCGCCCTTCTTCACCGAGACCGACGACCCTGAAACCATCCCCTGGGATGAGGCCGGTTGTCCCAACCCCAACTGGACCGGGCGCATTGACTTCATCTTCTGGACGAACGCCACGATCTCGGTCTACGACACCGCCACCGGCGCGCTGTTGCTGACCCAGAACTACACCTGCACGACCACGCGCAACCCCGACACCGTAAGTTGCACGCCGGTCAGGTGACGACGTTCAACACACAAAAAAAGTGGGTTCCACAAGGAACCCACTTTTTTATTGCGTTTTCTATGGTCTTTTTCAAGCGGATGTGAAGTAGCAGATTACTGCGCCATGTTCCTCTTCATCGAAAACTTCATCGCGGTCTTGTAAACCTTGCCGAGTTTTTCGCTCAACGCTTTTGCTTCGGGATTGCCCTGCTCCGCCGCCTGGTCAATCTGCGCGACCAGCCCGATCAGCGCCTGCATGAACTGATCGTCGAGCATTCCCTGGTTATCCGCCAGCCTCTTTTCGAGCGCGGCATCGTCGGGCGCCTCCAGCAGGTGTTCGATGAGTTCGATCTCCGGCGGCGTGGACGCCTGCCGCAGCGCCTCGATCATTTTCTGCAATTTGCCCATCCGCGCGTAGTCGTTTCTTTCGGAAGCCTGCCGCAACATCTGGCTCGCGATGTCCGCCACGTCCTGCGTGATGTTCTGCAAATTATCCTGCACCGCCCTGACGATGTCGTCCTGCGCCAGGATCTTCTCCACGAGGTCCTGCGCCTGTTTGTAGCGCGCCTCCACCTGCTTGTCGTAATCATTGATGAGACCGAGCAGTTTCCCGCGGACGGATTCCAGCCTCGCCTTCTCCTCGCCCGACGCCTTGTCAATCCTCTCGCTGAGAGACTGGAAGAATTGATAATCCATCCCGACGCGCGCCAGGCTGACGTACGCCTTGACCCGCGCGTCGTTCGGGGATTCAAGGACGAGATCCAGCAGTTTCTCGCGCGTGAGTCTCTGCCCCGCTTCCTGCAACGACTTTGTGGCTGCTTCCAACTCCCCAACCGATTCCTTCAACTGACGCCCGAGCGCGGTCTCCTCGAGCAATTGGTTTTGCAGATCGAACATGGCGCGCGCCATGGCTTCCTGCCCGCTCCCCGCCGCGCTTTGCGCGAGACGGCTGAACAACGCAAAGAACTGCTCGTCCAGCAATTGCTCGTTCTGCCGGAGGATCTCGCTTCTTACATCCTTCGAACTGGCTTGCAGGAGCCGTTCGATGACCTGGACGCGGTCCTGCTGTTCCTTGAGCATCTCCGAAGTGATCCCGTCCTTTTCGAGGATCAACTTGATCATCGATTCATACGAAAGGTTGGCGACGGGCTTGAGCAAATAACCTTTCCGTTTTTCGGGGGGCAGGCTATCCGTCGCCTTTTTGATGAGCGGACCGATGATCTTTTCCTGATCGTTCAACGGGACGTTCAACTCAGGCGGGAAGAACGTGAGCAGGAGTTCCTTCTCGTTGTCGTGATACACGATGGGCGTGGCAAGCCGTCCCTGAAACCCGCAATGCGGACAGTGCGCCATGTTCGAGATTCCACCCAGCAATCTCTGTTTGGCTTGCGGATCCTGCGTCACGTCGAAGAGTTGTTCGATATTCGCCGCGATCATCTGGCGGCAGTTTGGACATGCGATTTGTGTTTGTGGCATTCTGCGATTTCCGATTTACGATTTGCGATTGGCGCAATCTCCAACTTTCGGGTCTTCCGGTGTGGAGACTGGAAATTGCGCGGCTATCCCATCAATTCTTCCATCCGGTCAATGTAATTTTCCATGACCGCGAAGGTCTCCTCTACGGTTGCAGGGGAGGTCAGGTCAATGCCGGCTTTTTTGAGTGCGTTCAGCGAGTAATCCGACGAACCGGACTTCAGGAAGCCGAGATAATTTTCCACCGCGTTCGGTTCGCCGCGCAGGATGCGTCCCGCCGCGGCGTGCGCGCCGGAAATGCCCGTCGCGTAGGCGTAGACGTAATAATCCGAGAACAGATGCGGGAAGGTCGCCCACGTCATGCCGACGCGCTCGCGGTCCACGTCGAAGTTTGGACCAAATCCCTCGGCGAACAGATCAGCCATCAGGGCGATCATCGAATCGGCTGTCAGGGGTTCGCCGCGTTCGGCGCGCTGGTGGGTCTCAAGTTCGAAGCGCGCCAGGGTCGGCATCTGGAAGAAGTAACGGAAGAAGTTTCCGCCGACCGCCTCTTCGATGAGCGCGAGTTTGAAGTGTTTGTCAATGTTCGAATTCAACAAATGCCCGCGCATCATCGCCTGGTGGAAGTTGGACGCGACCTCCGCGACGAACAACGAGTAATTGGCGTAGGCGAACGGCTGATGCTTCCACGTGAGATACGAGTGCATCGAATGACCGAGTTCGTGCGCGAGCGTGCTCATGCTGGTCACTTCGTCCGTGAAACTCATCATGATGAACGGGTATGTGCCTTGCGAACCCCACGAGAACGCGCCGTGTCCCTTGCCCTGGTTTGGGTAACGATCCACCCAGCGGTCTTCGAGAACGCCCTTGCGGAGCGTTTTCACGTATTCCCTGCCCATCGGCGCGAGGCTTTCGCAAATCAAATCCACCGCCTTTTCGAAAGGCACTTTCACCTTCTTCTTCGTGACGGGCGCCCACATGTCGTAATAGGCAAGTTTCCTCACGCCCAGCGCCTTGCGTCGAAGTTCGAAGTAGCGATGCCAGACCGGCAGGTTCTTTTTGAACGTATCAATCAGGTTGTAGAACACCTCGGTCGGAACGTTCAAATCGAACAGCGAAGCCGCCAGCGTGGTCTCGTGCCTGCGCGCCCGCATGTAAAAGACATTCGCCTTGATGGATGCAGAGAGGTTCGCCGCGAGCGTGTTCTTGTGTTCCACGTATTTATCCATGTATGCGGTATACGCGGCTTTGCGCGCCCTGCGGCTCGTCAGGTGCATCAACTCGCTGTCATAATTTCCCTGCGTAACGTCAATCGCCCGTCCCTTCTCGTCCTTGATGGGTTTGAATTTGAAGTCCGCGTTGGTCAACATGCTCGTCGAGTTGGACGCGCCGCTCAAGGGATCGCTCACGAGTCCGAGGATCTCCTCCACCTCCGTCGAGCGCACGTGCGCCTGTTTGCGGAAGAGGTCGTCGAAGGCGTGCATGTACACCGCGAGTTTCGCGTTTTCGGTCATCCACCGCTCGAGCCTCTCCCTGCCGATCGCCAGGATTTCCGGGTTCAGATAAGAGACCGCCGAAGCCACCTGCCCGTACATGCCCTGCGCCTTGTCCAACATTCCCGCGGCTTTCTGGTTCGTCGTATCCACGTTATACGAAAACCCCGCGTACATGTATGCCTTCTGCGCGTGCGAAAGCAATTCATCCACCGCGGTGAGCGCGTCGAGCAGGACCGACGCTCCCTCTGCGAGCCGTCCCTGATATTGTTTGACGGACGGGATGTCCGCGATGATCCTGTTGACCTCCTTCCCCCATGCGTCGTCGGATGGGAAGACGCTTTCCGCGTTCCACGTGAATTTTTTATCCATCCTGCTTCTTGGAAGAACTTTGTTTGCCATGAATATTTCCTCTTTGGATTTCCCTTCGCCTGCGCTCGGGGCGCTTCGGACTCACGAAGGGCTGGTTCTGTTTCGATTGATTTTACCACCCCGACACGACATCCCTCTCCCTTTGGGGGAGGGTGAGATCAACGCGGAAGGGAGAAACAGATCCTCGCGCCGGCGTCGGGTTTCGGGCGCTGCGTAGACTGCCCGATGGGTTGTGTCGAAGCGTCCGCCCAGATGCGCCCGCCGTGCGCCTCCACGATGGCGCGCGCGAGGTATAGTCCCAAACCCGCTCCCTTCGTATTCCTGGCGGCTTTCGTCGAACGATAGAACCGGTCGAAGATGTGCGGCAGGTCCCTGGCTTCGATGCCGGGACCCTCGTCCGAAACGCAAACGACGACCTGTTCGGGTCGCGCCTGTCCGCCAATTTTGATCACGCCTTTGGCGGCGTATTTCAACGCGTTGGAGACAAGATTGGAAATCACCTGCTCGATGCGCGTTTCGTCGGCGAGGATGACCGGGAAGTTTTCGGGAAAATCCGTGACGATGACGTGGTTTTTCGATTGCGTGGAAAATTTTTCCGCCACGCGTTTCGAAAGCATCGCGAGGGAAACGTCCGCGCGGTTGAGGTTCATCCCGCCAGCCTGCAGGCGTGAAGCGTCGAGCAGGTCGTCAATCATGCGGCTCAGGCGATCCGCCTCCTCTTCGATGACCGCCAGCGAATCGTTGATGGTGGTTTTGTCCCATTTGGCGTCGTCGCGGCGCAGGGTGGAGGCGTATCCCTTGATGAGCGCGACGGGCGTGCGGAGTTCGTGACTCACGATCGAAATGAACGTGGACTTGATCTCGTCCGCCGTGCGGAAGTGTGTGATGTCGCGCACCGAGGCGATGATGTTGCGAAGTTTGCGCTCCTCTGTGAGCATGGGCGCGTAGGTCACGCCTACGGGAAGCGGAGGTTGGGCGCGCCTTTCGAGATCGCCCTCCACGTACAAGGTCGCGTTGGGAGTGAGGGGCCAGCCGTCCGCCTCCGCCTCTTCGAGCGTTTTACCTTGCGTGTCTCCCCTCCAGCGGATGATCTCCGTGTGATCCTTTCCGATGATCTGGGCGCGCGGCTCGCCGAAAAGCCTTTCGAAGGAAACGTTGCATCGCTCGATGGTATGGTCGGCGTTGAGGATCAGGATGCCGTCTGCGGCGGAGTCGAGAAGCGCATCCAGTCTTTGTTTTTCGTAGGAGACCTGCCCGTAAAGCCGCGCGTTGAACACGGCGATCGCCGCCTGGTCGGCAAACGATTGAAGCAGGACGCGGTCGTTTTGGGTGAAGAGATCGGGATAATTGCGGAAGATGAAGATGACGCCGATGACCTGTCCGTGGGCGGCGAGGGGCAGGGCGGTGCCGTTGAGGAGTCCCATGCTGGCGGTGTAGGTCAGTTCCTTCAACATGCGGTTGAGTTCGCGCACGTCCAGTTCACGGACATTTTCCTCAGCCAACAGCGGAGTCAAATAGCTTAGGAAAGCGGGAGCAATTCCATGGGCGGTGGCGACGCGCCAGCCGTCCTGTTCCTTTAGGGCGATCAGACCCGCCTGCCCAGCCAGCATCTCGATGGAAATTTTCAACACGCGCGCCAGCAATTTCTCAAGGTCGAGTTCCTGGGTGAGCGCGCGCGAGAGTTCGAGCAGGTAATCGCGTTGCCGGACGCGGAAGTCAGGAAGCATGGGGGGATTTTATCACCGGGTTGTATGCAATGTGTAAGAGGGGGGATGGTGTTGCATCGCCGGGTCAGCCTGCCCGTCCATTCAAAAGCGCACAGGCTGTCCGCACGGGCGGACAGCCTGCGCATTTCGCCACTACCTCAACCCCTGTTCCTTCTCAGCCATCGTGATCACGTTCTCGAAGATGTCGAGCGCTTCGTCCATTTCCTTTTTGGTGATGCAAAGGGGCGGCGCGAGGCGGATCACCGATTTGCCGCATCCGAGAAGCAACAGCCCGTATTCGAAGGCTTTGCTTTCGATCATGTTGCGGAGCTCCTCGTTCGGTTCCTTGGAGCTTTTGCCTTTCACGAACTCGACGCCGATCATCAAGCCCTTGCCGCGCACGTCGCCGATGGAAGTGTGCCGCGCCTGGATCTCCTGCAACGCATCCAGCGCATATTGTCCCACCTCGGCGGCGTTCGCGAGATATTGCTCTTCGAGCAGTTCGATGGTCGCCAGCGAGGCGGCGCAGGAGACGGGATTGCCGCCGAAGGTGTTGCCATGCACCCCTTTGGGCCAGGTCATCACCGATTCGCGCGCGATGCACGCGCCGAGCGGAAGACCGGACGCGATCCCCTTCGCCGAGGTGACGATATCCGGCTCCACGCCCCAGTGTTCGATTGCCCACCATTTGCCGGTGCGTCCCATGCCGCTTTGCACTTCGTCCGCGATCAGCAGGATGCCGTATTTGTCGCAAAGTTTTCGCAGGGCTGGGAAAAATCCGTCCGGCGGAACGAGGTACCCGCCCTCGCCCTGGATGGGTTCGACCAACACACCGGCGATCTCGTCGCCCGGCACGTTATGACCGAACACCTCTTCCTCGATGAAGCGCACCACCGTCTCGCCGTAATCCTCGCCCGCTTTACGATGCAGGATGGGGCGGTACGGATCGGGGAACGGCACGTGCGTCACGCCCGGCATCAACGGGTAGAAACCGCGATGATAATGCGGCTTGCTGGCAGTGAACGCCACCGATCCCATCGTGCGCCCGTGGAACGCGCCGAAAAAACCGATGAAGTTATGCCGCTTGGTGTAAAACTTTGCAAGTTTGATGGCGGTCTCCACCGCTTCGGTTCCCGAGTTGGTCAGGAACGTTTTTGCGTTTTCCTCGAACGGCGCGATCTCGTCCAGTTTTTCGCTCAGGCGGATCCAGTTCTCGTGATAAAAATCGGAGGAGATGTGCAGGAACTTTTCCGCCGCATCCTGCACCGCTTTCACGACCCTGGGGTTGGCGTGACCCGTCGCCACGACCGCGATGCCGCCCATCATGTCAATGAAGCGGTTGCCGTCGGGGTCCCACACCTCCACGCCCCTGCCGTGATCCATCACGAAGGGGTATCCGCGCGGGTAGGACGATGAGATCACTTTTTTATCACGTTCGATCATTGCCAGGGCTTTCGGACCCGGCACGTTTAATTTTTTCATGGATTTTCCTCTTTTGGAATCAGCCGCCTGCTGGCGAGATGCGGAAGCAGGCTTCCCGACTCCATGTTCGACGTTTGGGAAATAGTACGACATTCTGTGACGCAAGATTCGTCACGCGGCTTGCGCAACGATTCGGGACAAGCCGGCCCCTTCGATCATACTCAGGGCGAGTTTGATACTGTCCGATCAGCCTTTACCCCGCCTGTTGTTCGGCTGTCCACCATTTCGTTGCCGCCCACAAGGGAGGCGTGAATAATTTTGCCTCGTGCATCTCTGCCTGCTCTTCATCCCTTCGATTGCGAAGCGCTCAGGGCAAGCCGCGCCAACGCCAGCGCGCCCAGCAGACCGGCGTCGTCGCCCAATGCGGCTTTGCTGATCTTCAGGTCGTCCATGTAATGCGGGTGAAAGACGTGTTTCCGCAGGCTCGCTTCGAACGGCTTGAACAACAGGTCGCCAACCTGCGAGACGCCGCCTCCAAAGACCAGAATGGACGGGTCGAAGATGGCAAGGTAATTGGCGACCGCGATGCCGAGGTAATGCCCCGCGCGCTCGAAGGCGGAGATCGCAAGCGGATCCCCTGTCAGCGCCGCGTCGGCAATTTGCGCGGGAGACAGGTTCGGGTCCGCGTGAAGCGTGGTTTTTTCTCCCGCGCCCATCTGTTCCCTGACGTATCTCACAATGGCGGGTCCCGACGAGAACGATTCGATGTGTCCACGATGACCGCATCCGCAAAACGGTCCGTCGGGGTCAATGATCATGTGACCGAGTTCCGCGCCCATGCCGTGAAAGCCTTGAAGCAGGGTGTCGTTGACGATCACGCCGCCGCCGATGCCGGTGCTGATGGTGAGATAGACCAGGTTGCTATGACCCCTGCCCGCGCCGAACTGCCACTCGCCAAGCCCCGCCATGTTTGCGTCATTATCGAGATATACGGGAACGCCGAAGCGCTTCGAGAGTTTGGGGGCGAGCGGAAAATTCTTCCATTGCGGAATGTTGGGCGTATCGAGGATCGTGCCGGTGTGTGGATCGAGAGGGCCGGGCGAAGCGATGCCGATTGCGGAAACCTGCCCATCCTGCCAGACCGACTCGACGGCTTCCACGAGGCGGTCGAATACGCCGGGCGTTTGCGCGAGGGATTTTGTCCGTTTGTGGGCGATGGGTTTTGTGCTGTCGGGTTCGTAGGCGGCGACGCGAATGTGTGTCCCGCCGATGTCTATTGCGAGGATGAGGCTCATGGCTGCAATTATAACCGAGGGGGTTCGACGCTGATTGACTCCTGCCCTTCTCCCTGCTAGACTTGTCTCGAAAATACGATTATGTCGAAACGAGACGATTTTACGAAAAACCTGCGTTTGATCGGACGCTGGTTCGCGCCCGGTTTGGGCGTGAAGCGATGGTACTTTGTCATCCTGGCGGGCGTGACCCTGCTTGGGGTGGGGCTGGCGATGTTTCTTCTCGACCTGTACCGCACCGATTCGACGAACCCGCTGCTGCTCGAAATCCTTTCCTATGCCTCGCTTCGCTTTCTGCCGCGCGTCCTGCGCGCGTTGATCTTCGGCGGGCTGGGGGTTGGGCTGGTTGTGTACGGCATCTGGCGGTTGAACAATTCCCTGCTGCGTCCCTACGTCCGCCCGGGAAGACCGCTCGTGGACGAACTTGCCAATTACCGCCGCCGCGAACGCGGACCGCGCATCGTCGCCATCGGCGGCGGGCACGGGCTGGCGAACCTTTTGCGCGGCTTGAAACTATACACGCGAAACCTGACGGCGGTCGTCACGGTTGCGGACGATGGAGGGTCATCGGGACGATTGCGCGAGAGTTTCGGCATTTTGCCGCCGGGCGACATCCGCAATTGTCTCGCCGCGTTATCGAACGACGAGCAGATGCTCACGCAATTGTTCCAATATCGCTTCAGCGGCGCGGGGAATTTGGACGGACATTCGTTTGGGAATCTGTTCATCACCGCGCTGGCGGAGATCACCGGGAGTTTCGAGGGCGCCATCGCGGAATCGGGCAAGGTGTTGTCGGTGAGCGGACGCGTGCTTCCCTCCACGCTGCATAACGTAAAACTGGTCGCGGACATGCAGCTGCCCAATTCGCTGAATCAGGTTCGGGTGGAGGGGGAGAGCCGCATCCCTCAAATGGCGGGGAAGGTGCAACACGTCTGGCTCGAGCCGAACGACGCGCCGGCGTATCCGCCGGTCATCAAGGCGATCCTCAACGCGGACATGATCGTGGTGGGGCCGGGAAGTTTGTACACCAGTCTTTTGCCCAACCTGCTGGTTCACGACCTGTTCGGCGCGATCCAGGCGAGCCGCGCGGTCAAGGTGTACGTGAGCAACATCGCCACGCAAAAAGGGGAGACCGACCTGTACTCGTGTTACGATCACGTGCGGGCGCTGGAGGAGCACGTGGGAGATCGCCTCTTCGACGTGGTGTTGTGCAATGAAAACCATGAGGGTCAACTGCTCGACGACTCGCAATGGGTGCGCGCGGACGAAAAGACCCTCGCCGATTCGCGCGTGCGCTGCGCGGACCTGGCGGACGGGAATTATCCCTGGCGTCACGATTCGAAGAAACTGGCTGAAACCCTGATCGAAATATTGGACGAATACACCGGTCCGCTCGAATGAAATTACTTTCGTCATTATTCGTTCCGGCTGACCTGTGTGATAAAATCGTTTTGTATTCTTCATCACAAATTCTCCGCTTTACGTTATTGATCCATGTCCATCCGCGTCCCGTCAGGGACCTGTAAGGCGGAGAAATCACAAATAGATTTCGGAGGTACGAAATGACAGTCAAAGTCGGCATCAACGGATTTGGACGCATCGGACGCCAGGTGCTTCGGGCGATCCGCGACATGTACCCGAACGAGCTCGAGGTTGCGGCATTCAACGACATCGGCGACATGAAGACCATGGCGCACCTGCTCAAGTACGACTCGAACTACGGGCGCTTCAACGGCAAGGTCGAGGTCGCTGACGACGGTCTCGTGATTGACGGCAAAAAGATCAAAGCCTTCAAGGAGACCGATCCCGCCGCCATTCCCTGGGGCGACCTGGGCGTGGAGATCGTGATCGAGTCCACCGGCCTGTTCACCATCAAGGAAGACGGCGTGAACAAAAAAGGCAAACAGGTGAAGGGCGCGGTCAATCACATCACCAAAGGCGGAGCGAAGAAGGTCATCATTTCCGCGCCCGCCGAAGGCGAAGACCTGACCATCGTGCTGGGCGTGAACGAAGACATGTACGACCCGAAGAAACATCACGTCATATCCAACGCCTCCTGCACCACGAACGGGCTGGCTCCGGCGGTGAAGGTGGCGCACGATAAGTTCAAGATCGTGCGCGGCTTTATGACCACCGTCCATTCCTACACCAACGACCAGAAGATACTCGACCTGCCGCATTCCGACCTGCGACGCGCCCGCGCGGCTGCCATCAACATCATCCCAACCTCGACCGGCGCGGCGAAGGCTTTGAAACTGGTCATCCCCGATATGGCTGGCAGGCTCGACGGTTACGCCCTGCGCGTTCCCACCTCGACCGTTTCCATCATTGACCTGACCGCCGAGTTCGAAGTGGCGACCACCACCGAGGAATTGCGCCAGGCATTCCGCGACGCCGCGCAGACCCCGCGCTTGAAGGGCATTTTGCAGGCGGTGGACGAACCGCTCGTCAGCATTGATTACAAGGGCGACCCGCATTCCTCATCCGTTGACCTGCAATTCACGCAGGTGCTGGGCAAGGAGAAAGGCACGTTCGCCAAGATCGTCGCCTGGTACGATAACGAATGGGGCTACTCGTGCCGCACAGCCGATCTTGCGGCGATGATGGCGAAGAGCCTGTAGTCTCATTGTCACTGGTCGCTTAGTCTGATCGTCGAGACTAAGCGACTATTTGACTCTCAACCTATCAGCCTATCTGACAGACTATCAGACCATCAGCCTATCAGACTATTAGACTATTAGACTATCAGACTATTAGACTATCAGACCGGGAGACTACCGATGAACAAAAAAACAGTCAAAGACATTGACCTCAAAAACAAACGCGTGTTGATGCGCGTGGATTTCAACGTGCCGATGGCGGACGGCAAAGTGACCGACGACAAACGCATCCGCGCTGCGCTGCCGACGATTCAATACGTTCTGGATCAGGGCGCGTCGTTGATGCTGATGAGTCATCTCGGACGACCGAAAGGCGGTTCAGACCCGACCTTTAGCCTGCGCGCGGCTTCGGAGGTTTTGTCCACGCTGATCAATCGCCCCGTGCAGATGGCGCCCGATTGCGTCGGCGCGGAAGTGGAAGCGATGGCGAAAGCGTTGAAACCGGGCGACGTGTTGATGTTGGAGAACACCCGCTTCCATCCCGAAGAGGAAAAGAACGATCTGGAATTCGCCAAACAACTGGCGGCACTCGGCGATGTGTACGTCAACGACGCGTTCGGCTCGGCGCACCGCGCGCACGCCTCCACAGAAGGGATCGCGCGCTTCCTGCCCGCCGTCTCCGGCTTTTTGATGGAACAGGAATTGGAATATCTCGGCAGGGCGGTCGGAGAACCCGAACATCCCTACGTTGCCATCCTCGGCGGCGCGAAGATCAGCGACAAGATTTTGGTCGTCGAAACCCTGCTTTCCAAATGCGACAAGTTGATCGTCGGCGGCGGCATGGCGAACACCTTCCTCGCCGCAAAGGGATTGGATATGCAGGACAGCCTCGTCGAAGAATCTTCGCTCGAAACCGCCAAAGAGATCATGGCGAAATCCAACGATAAATTGATCCTTCCCGTGGACGCGGTCATCGCCGATAAATTTGCCGAAGACGCGAACACGCAAGTCGTTGACGTGGAGGCGATCCCCGGGGGCTGGCGCATGTTGGATGTGGGACCGAAGACGCTCACGTTATACAAAGAGGCGTTGAAGGACGCCAAACTCATCGTGTGGAACGGGCCCGTCGGAGTCTTCGAGTTCCCCAAATTTGCCGAAGGCACGTTTGCCCTCGCGAAGATGCTGGCTGAATCCGGCGCGGTCACGGTAATTGGCGGCGGCGACTCGGCGAGCGCGGTCAAAAAGGCGGGCGTCGCCAAACAAATGACGCACGTCTCCACCGGCGGCGGCGCATCGCTGGAATTCCTCGAAGGCAGGGAACTGCCCGGCGTCGCGGCGTTGATGGATAAATAATCATGCGTACACCCCTCGTTGCCGGAAACTGGAAGATGAACAAGACCGTCGCGGAAGCGCGCGAACTGGTCTCGAAACTGCTTTCGCCGCTGATGGACCTCGCGGGCGTGGAAAGAGTTTTGTGTCCGCCCTTCACTTCGATCTTCGCCATCGCTTCGATGCTCGACGGGAGTGGCATCAGCCTCGGCGCGCAGGACATGCACTGGGAGGAGAAGGGCGCGTTCACAGGCGAGGTCGCGCCGGGCATGGTCAGGGAGTTTTGCGATTACGTCATCATCGGCCACTCGGAACGCCGGACGTATTTCGGCGAGACGGATGAGAGGGTCAACAGGAAATTGCGCGCGGCTTTGAAACACGACCTGACTCCGATCGTCTGTGTGGGCGAGACGCTGGACGAATACGAGTCGAACCGGACCTCGGAGGTGGTCCTGCGCCAGATCAATTTGGGCTTCGCTGACGTGGATCCCGCCGTCGCGTCGCGCATCGTGGTCGCGTATGAGCCGGTGTGGGCGATCGGGACCGGAAAAGCCTCCAGCGGGGAAAATGCCAATGTCGTGCACGCGCAGGTCATTCGTCCCGCGTTGATGCGTTTATTCGGCGAGGATAACGCGCAGGCGATCCGCATCCTGTATGGCGGTTCGGTGACCGCGGCGAACGCATCCGAATTCTTCCGGCAGTCCGACATTGACGGCGCGCTGGTGGGAGGGGCGAGCCTCAAGGTGGATGAGTTCGTTGCGATTACGAGGACGGCTGTAAAATGAATGTCATTGCGAGCGGAGCGAAGCAATCTCATATTTCAGCGAGGAGATTGCTTCGACTGCTCCGCAGTCTCGCAATGACATGTTATCCATGTCCTCCCAACTCACCGGCTTCTTCTGGTTCGTGTTGATGCTCGCGCCGCTGGTCACCCTCCAGCGGCTTTTGCATCGCGAGATACAGGCGGTGTTACTGATCCTGACGCGCGACGCGCGTTTGACGATCGTCATTTTTCAGATCATTTTCCTGCCGGGGGTTTTCCTGCATGAGTTGAGTCATTTCCTGACGGCGAAGTTGTTGCGCGTGCGAACGGGCGGATTCTCCGTCATCCCGCGCGCGTTACCCAACGGACGCCTGCAACTCGGTTACGTGGAAACCGCCCGCTCGGACATCGCACGCGATTCGTTGATCGGCGCCGCGCCGTTGATCTTCGGGACGCTGTTCGTCGCCTACGCGGCGATCTATCGGCTGGATATGCGCGTGCTATGGGATACGTTCCGCAACGGTCAATTCGATCTGTTCTGGCTGGGGGTTCGCTTCCTTCCCACGGTAAAGGATTTTTACCTGTGGTTGTATCTTGCCTTCACGGTCAGCAGTACGATGATGCCCTCCGAATCGGACCGTCACGCCTGGCTGGAATTGACGATTTCGGTGGGGGTGTTGTTTGCGATCGCCCTGCTGGTCGGGGCGGGTCCGTGGATGTTGGATAACGTCGCCCCGCTGGTCAGTAATTTTCTCAGTTCGGTCGCGGTGATCCTGGGGTTGAGTTCGGTCATCCATGCGGTGTTGGTGTTGCCGATCGCGCTGGTACATAAATTGCTGGCGCGCGCCACCGGGGTGGATGTGCGATAGCGTCGTTCCATCCGTTCGGGTTGCCTGCCCCCCGTTATTGCTTGATTAGGAACGCTCCCAAAGCGAGCAATGCGACCCCGAACATTCTCGTCAAACTGATTTCGACCTTTTCAAAACCGAATAACCCAAAGTGGTCAATAAACAGGGATAACCCCAGTTGGCCCACGACCAATGCGGTCAGCGTGGAGGTCGTACCGATCCTGGGGATCAGGAATATCGGGACCGCCAAAATGACCACTCCCAACGCTCCCCCGACGTAAAGATACCATTCTGACAACCCGGGTATATTCCTAAAATTCGCTGTCCTGGGGAAAAGGACTATCAGGACCAGAAGCAAAGAGACGCTGACCAGCGTCAGGATCAACACCGAACCCAAATTCCCTGTTTTCCTGCCCAGGGCTGAATTCAAGACGCTCTGAATGGCGATCATCGAGCCGGCGATAACGCCCACGATGAAGAGACCGATGAATTTCATGTCGTTTTATCCTTGTCCTTCTGAATGATAGCGCGCAGCGCGCACCGCCAATTCTACAGCGTCTTGCCGGGATTCCTCCATACGAAAAACTCCGCCGAAATGATCCATCCACTGGCGGGAAGGTGTCATGCGCGCTTTGCGTTTATCAATTAGAAAGCTGTCCCCCTTAGAGAGCCGCGCCATTCATGTCCTATCAATTGAATCGTTTGGATATGGGATGCTGTTTGAAAAAAGAGGCGGCATTTTTAGGCTAAGGGCAGGAAGAAGGAAATAGCGCAATAAGGACGTTTTCCAGCCGATTTCCAGAGAGCGCGGGATGACCTTGTTTCTGAGAAAACGGATTTTCCTGCAAAGTGGGGATTGCTTCGGGACGAACACCCTCGCAATGACATCCATTTCGTGGAAGGTGAGGGAGCTTATTTTTTTACGAACCCTTAGCCCGCTTTTGACTTGCAAGACTCTACATGTTTTGAATTTGCTCACGAAATAAGGTGCTCAACTTCTTGACGACTTCATTGAACTTTTCAGGTGGTAACTTGCAACTGAATTCCGCCTTCCTTGCTTTCCAATCAAGACTTTTTACTTGGTCGGATAAGACTACGCCTTTGACTTCTAGACCCTCAGGTATCAAAACTTCAAAAGGATACCCTTTGACTTGGCTCGTGATAGGGCAGAGGAGGGCTAATCCGACTTTCCCGTTATAAGCCTTTGGAGACAAGATCAATGCGGGTCTATGTCCTGCTTGCTCGTGCCCTGCTTGTGGATTGAACCTAATCCAAACGATGTCGCCGCTGTCGGGAACGTACGCCATAGGTTCACCAGACTTCTTTTCCTACAGCAAAGCCTGTATCAACTTCAGTATGAAGATTGTCTTTGGTGATACCTGCCAGCAATTCGTCAAGCGTCCAACTTGGCGCTGGCACTGGCGTAATAATAATTTTGCCTTTTACAATGCTTATTTCTACGAAGGAATCATTTTCCAATTGCGCGTCGACCGCAAAGGCTTTTGGTATTCGTAGGGCAAGGCTATTGCCCCATTTTTGAATTTTTGTGAGCATAAGGTTATCTCCTGTCTGTTTCTACAACAAAGATACACCCTTTTGCTGGATTTTTCAAGGGCTTATTTCGCAAGGGGCGGGTTAACGGCTCGCGTTGTCTCTTCCACCCTTGACACTGCAAGTTATCGGTACGCCCTGATGAAATTGGGCGTCGAGACGGACACCACGCGCTTTGTGCGCAGGAACGTACCCAGAAGGATCGCTCCCAGAGAAGAAGTGCTGGCACGCATGGAGGAACTGGGCTTGACCTGCTAAAGCGGGTTGGAACGAAAAATTGAATCAGGAAGTGCAACCCCGGCGCAAACCATGACCGCG
>SZPG01000021.1 GCA_030263595.1 Chloroflexi bacterium CFX6 | reverse complement strand
AACGAACGCGGCATCAAGATCCATTCGATTGACATCCGCGAACCGAATCTCGAAGCGGTGTTTTTGCATCTCACGGGCAGGGCGTTGCGTGATTGATCGGAGTCCAACGACTCCAGTCGTTGGATATTCGTGCTTGCAAAGTCAGGAGACTTTGCACTCCAAAAAGTAACCATGACCAAACTCCTCCTCATCGGTCTCAAAGACCTCAAACTCATGTTCCGTGACCGCGCCGCGCTGACCTTCATGCTGCTTGCGCCATTTCTCCTCACCATCGGCATGGGCTTCGTCACGGGGCGCTTCAGCGGCGGTTCGACCGGCATCTCCGACATTCCCGTCGTCATTGTCAATTTGGATCAAGCAGAATTGGGGAACGCGCTCGAAGATTTGTTCAACTCGGAGGACATGGCTGAGTTGATGGAACCCACCGCTTCATACGACCCCGAGGCGGCTCGCCAACTTATAGACAGTGACCAAGCCTCAGCCGCCGTCATCATCCCAAAAGGCTTCACCGAAAGTATCATCCCCGCCGAAGGGACGATGATGGATCCGAACTACGTCCAGCCTGAACCCGTGCAGATCGAAGTGTACGCCAATCCCTCACGACCGACAGGCGCGGGCATCGTCAAAGCCATTGTGGACGAGTTCGTCTCGCGCGTCGAGGAGGGACGCGTCAGCGGCATGACCTCCATCGTCGGCTTGATGCAAAGCGGATTGTTGAATCCGCAAAACGCGGAGAGCGAAGCGCGCGCCTTGATCGAGGATGTGGAACAATCCGAATCCACCGCCATCACGCTCAAGACCGATAAAGAGGGCGCGGCGGCAACGGAGTTCGACCTGCTCGCCTACTTTGCGCCGGGCATGGCGTTGATGTTCCTGATGTACACCGTTTCCTATGGCGGACGATCCATCCTCGCCGAACGCGCCCAGGGGACATTGCCCCGCCTGATGGTCTCGCCCACACGAACCGCACAGGTGCTGGGCGGCAAAGTGCTGGGCATCTTCTTCATGGGCGTCGCGCAGGTTGGGATCTTGATCCTCGCCTCGGCGGTGTTCTTCCAGGTCAAATGGGGCGATCCGTTGGGCATGATCGCCTTGATCCTGGCAGCGGTCTTCGGCGCGGCGGGCTGGGGGATGCTCATCACGGCATTGGCGCGCACGCCCGCCCAGGTGGGCAGTACGGGATCCGCCATCATGCTCATCTTTGGCATCCTGGGCGGCAGTTTCATCAACCTCGAACAGTTCCCGCCGATCATGCAGGCGATCAGCAAGATCACCCCCAACGCCTGGGGCTTGGACGGGTTCACCACGCTCGCCCTCGGCGGCACACTGAAGAACCTGACCGAACCCATCACCGCCCTGCTCATCATGGGAGCGGTATTGTTCGGGATCGCGGTCGTGATTTTCAATAGAAACGGAATCATGCAGAAGTGACTGTCCCCTCTCCCCCTGGGAGAGGGCTAGGGTGAGGGAGAGACGCGCAAGCCCTCACCCCCTACCCCTCTCCCGCTGGGAGAGGGGAGAGAAAGTGGAATTATGAAAAAGATCTTCGCCATCGCATGGAAGGACGCCATCATCCGATTTGCCAGTTCGTCGGAGTTGTTGTTCTTCATCGTTTTGCCCGTTGTCTTCACCTTCCTGCTTGCGGGCGGAACGCCTTCGGGAAACGAGGAAAGCCGCATCCGTTTGCTGGTCGTGGACGAGGCGCAGACGGCAATCTCGGAACAGATCATTGGAGAATTGGAGAATTCGACCGCCGTTTACCCGGTTGTTGTGGCGCGTGAAGAGGCGCAGAGTCAGTTCGATGAACGACGCGCTTCGTCCGTGTTCATCATTCCATCGGGCATTGACATCGAATCCCTACAAAGCGGTTCCGCCAAAGTGGAAATGCTCCAGCAGCCCAACAATCTCAACGCGACCATCGCCGAACGCGCCGTGTTGACCGCCATCCGCCGCGTGAGCAGCGCCATCTCCGCCGCGCAGAACGCGGTCGAGCAACGCGAAGCAAAGCAACCTTTCGCATCCGAAGCAGAGAAACAAACCTACTTCGAGACTTCGTTGGAACTGGCGCAGAACATCCAAGCCGACGCGCCTGAACGCGTGACCGTCGTCGAGGGCTCCACGCCGGATACCGTTGAATATGACCCGCGCGCCAATTCGTCCGCGGGACAACTCATCACGTGGGTGTTCATTCCGTTGTTCGGGATTTCCGCTTTGTTCGCCTACGAACGCCAGCAAGGTACGTTGCGCCGTTTACTGACCACCCCCTCCTCCAAAGCGACGTTTTTGCTCGGCACGATCTCAGGTCAGGTGGCGATGGCGCTCTTGCAAATGGCATTGCTGGTCGGGTTTGGAATCCTGGTGATGAAACTCAATTGGGGACGCGAGCCATTGGCGTTATTCGTCATATTGCTTGCCTCCGCGCTTGCGGCGGCGGCGTTCGGCACGATGCTTGGCACGTTCGTCAAGACCGAGGGGCAGGCGAGCGGATTGAGCATCATGTTCGGCATGGTCATGGCGCTCATGGGCGGATGCTGGTATCCGCTGGAGTTGTTCCCCGCCGCGATCCAAAGCGCCGTGAAAGTCATCCCCACCACCTGGGCAATGCAGGGCATGTTGGACCTCGTCCTGCGCGGCAAAGGCTTGGTGGATATTCTGCCCGAGGCGGGGGTCCTGCTCGGGTTTGCGGCGGTGTTCTTCAGTGTGGGCGTGATGAGATTCAGGTACGAGTAAAGCAGAAGGCGGAAGGCAGGGTTCAAATCTGCCTTCCGCCTTCGGTGTCTCGTATTCCGACTTTTGCTCAAGGCGTTTAACGAAAACTCCCGCCCTTTCGAGGCGGGAGTCGTTTGCGGAGGATGAATTATTACCGCGCCGGTCTCAACACGGGCTGGGGTTTTTCGCGCGGGGTGGAGAAGAAGCGGTTGGGAAGGTTGATCGGCGTGAACGGTCCCCCATCCTGCAGGTCTGCGAATGGGATGTAATACAGCGAGATGTCGCTGCGGTCGAAGCGCTGGAAGGCGAAGACGATGTATTTCCCGTCCGGGCTCCAGTGGGGGTCCCGGTAACAACACTCGCCGTTGATCGGGTTGAGTTTCACCACTTCCCGCGTCTCGCTGTTGTACAGGTACAGGTTGCCGAAGCCGTCGTTGCGGATCAAATCGTTCAGCAGGAACAGGTTCTTTCCGTTCCAGTCGAAACTTCCGATGCGTTTGGTGCTTTCGTTGTCGAAGGCAATGCGCCCGCCGGGGATGGTATCGAGGCGGGACAATGCCACGTTGGCGCAATTCTCGATGTCCACGCTCAGCAGGAAGACCTGGTCCGAGTTTACGAAACGGGTGTCTATGACGTGCGCCGCGAGCCTCGTCCCATCCTTCGACCACAGCACCTCGCGGAACGGGAACTGGTTGTAGTAGCAGTTCTCCCTTTTGTCCAGCAGGTTGAATCGAGTGGTGACGGTTTGCAGCATTTCGACGTCGAACGGGAAGATGTTCAACGTGCGCTGGATGCTGATGGCGACGAGTTTTCCGTCCGGCGAGACGCTGTAGCCTTCGAGCAGTTCATTGGCGTTGAAACAGGAAAGTTGTTTCGTCTGTTTCGTCTCCGCATCCAGGAGATAGGCGCAGTTGCGCGAGATGTACACCAGCCGGTTGCCGGGGATCCATTGCAGGTTCGATTTTGGCGAATTCTCCGAGCGCACCTGGACAAGATTGCTCCCGTCGGTGTTCATCAGGTAGATGTCGTTCCCGGAAACGAGCGCGATCATGTCCGCGCCGCCGGGAACGGTTGGGGTGGGTATCGGTGTGGAGGCGGATGGGATTGTCGCGGCGGCTGTCGGG
The DNA here is from genome assembly GCA_030263595.1 of Chloroflexi bacterium CFX6. Classification (GTDB taxonomy): domain Bacteria; phylum Chloroflexota; class Anaerolineae; order Anaerolineales; family Villigracilaceae; genus Defluviilinea. The sequence goes on along the minus strand of SZPG01000021.1, from coordinate 36,260 downwards.
GGAATGGCGGTAAAGGTCCCGGTGGGAGGAACAGCCGTCGGGGACGGAGGCAGGCTTGCCGTCGGGGTGGGAACGGGGGAGAGGAATGGGAGATTGCCTCCGCCCGCGAACATCCAAAAGAAGCCGAGCAGAAGGACCACGCTTCCCGCGATCCAGAACAGACTCGTGCGTATCGCCGCCCAGTTGCCATATCTGTCCAGGAACGTCGAAACCTTCTCCTCGCCGAACGCGGCTTTGTTGAGCGCGCGCGCAAGATGGAGGGTGGAGACGTAACGGTCGCGTTTATTTTCCGCCAGGCAGATATTCAGGATCTCGCCCACTTCGAGCGGCAGTTCGGGGACTTCGCTCAAAATGTCCGGGCTTGGCTGGGGAAAGGGTCTGCTTCTCAACGGGGAGGTTTTCGATTCGAGCCTCGACCTTTTCCTGCCGGTCAGCATTTGATAGATGACCACCCCCAGGCTGTACACGTCGCTCCGCTCGTCCACCGTTTCCTGGTGCATCTGTTCGGGGCTCATGTAGCCGGGCGTGCCGACCTGTCCCTCGGAGGGCGAAGCGTCGCCGGTTGCGGCTGGTTTGGCGACGCCGAAATCGGAAATGTACGGGTTGCCGTCCAGGTCGAAGAGGATGTTATCCGGCTTGATGTCGCGATGGATGATGTGCTGTTTGTGCGCGTGGTCGAGGGCGGAGGCGATGCGGTCAATGATGCGGGCGGTCTCTTCGAGCGAGAGCCTCCCTTTCGCGGCGATCAATTGGGTAAGCGAGCCGCCCGCCATGTACCGCATGACGAAATACGGCTGACCGTTGTGTTCCCCCACGTCGTAAACCGGCACGATGGCGGGATGTTCGAGCGAGGCGATCATCTTGAGCTCCCGCTTGAAGTGCGCCCTCTGGCTGATATCGGGCGCCTGTTCGACCGCCAATACCTTGACAGCCACCTCACGGTTGGCTTCCATGTCGAAGGCGCGATAAACGATCGTTGACGGTCCGCGCCCCAATTCCTCCCTGATTTGATACCTGCCGATGGTTTCCGGTAACATCCTGCCCAAGTATAACGCACCCAAGCCAGGAAACGGATGCGTTTCCCCGCGCTCTTAAGTCCCGAACGCGAATGCGCGGGCTGGATAAAAAGGTCCCGCTTCGCGCGGGACACTTCGACTTCTTCTTCGACCGGCTCAGTCCAAGCCTTTGCCTGATCCTGTTTCGAGGTATCGAATCCTGCGTTCAGCCTCCCAGGTACGCGCCTTTGACGGCCGGGTCGTCCAGCAATTCCTTTGCGTTTCCCGCGCCGGTGATGCGCCCGGTCTCCAGCACGTAGCCGCGATGCGCCAGTTTGAGCGCCTGTCTGGCGTTCTGCTCCACCAGCAGGATGGTCGTCCCGGCGGCGTTGATCTCGCGCACGGTATCGAAGATCTCGCGCACCAGCACGGGCGCCAGTCCCATCGAAGGCTCGTCCAGCAGGACGAGACGACCGCGCGTCATCAATGCGCGCGCAACGGCGAGCATCTGCTGTTCGCCGCCCGAAAGCGTCCCCGCCAGTTGGTTCTGTCTTTCCGCCAGGCGCGGGAAGGTATCGAAGACGCGCTGGTAATCCCGCTGCAGATCGCTTCGATCCCTGCGGCTCCAGGTGGAGAGTTTCAGGTTTTCGAGGACGGTCAGGTTGGCGAAGATGCCGCGTCCTTCGGGTACGTGAGCCACCCCCATCTCGACGATGCGATGCGCAGGGACGGCGTTCAAGTCCGAGCCGCGGAAGGCGATCCTCCCGCTGCGAATCGGGACGATCCCGGAGATGGCGCGCAGGAGCGTGGATTTTCCCGCCCCGTTGGCGCCAATCAGGGTGACGATCTCGCCTTCGCGCACCTCCAGGGAAATGCCCTGCAAGGCAAGGATGTTTCCGTAGGCGACGTGCAGGTCTTGTATCGAGAGGAGCGTTCCATTATTCGATGTCATGCCGCCTCCTCGCCCAGGTATGCTTCGATCACTTGGGGGTTATTTTGGATCTCTGTTGGCGTCCCCTCGGCGATGGTCTGTCCGAAGTCCAGGACCTTGATGCGTTCGGCAATGCCCATCACCACGCGCATCTGGTGTTCGATCAACAGGATCGTCAATTTGAACTCGCGTCGGATCCACAGGATGGTTTCCATGAGCCGCTCCACTTCAGCCGGGTTCATCCCGGCGGCCGGCTCGTCGAGCAGGAGGAGGCTGGGGCGGGTCGCCAGCGCGCGGGCGATCTCGAGCCGCCGCTGTTGACCGTAGGGCAGATTCTTCGACGTGGCTTCCGCCAGGTCCGCCATCCCGAAAATATCCAGGAGTTCCAGCGCTTCCCTTCGGACGCGATCCTCCTGTCCGGTGAAACGCGGCAGGCGCAGCAGCGCATCCCATTGCGAATAGCCCGCCTGCGAATAATGAGCGATGCGGACGTTATCCAGCACCGAGAGTTCCTTGAAGAGCCGAATGGTTTGGAACGTGCGGGCGATGCCCCTGTTGATGATCTCGTGCGTCTTGTGACCGATCAGGTCCTCGCCGTTGAGTCGGATGCGTCCTTCGGTGGGAACGTACACGCCCGTGATCAGGTTGAAGACGGTGGTCTTCCCCGCGCCGTTGGGCCCGATGATGGCGACGAGTTCGCCGGGCTGCAATTCGAGGTTGAAGTCCTGCACGGCGCGCAGACCGCCGAAGTTGTGGGAGAGGCGTTCGATGTGAAGCAGGGTCATGGCAGCGCCTCCTCTCCGCCCTTCGAAGCCTGGATCTGTTTCCGAAATTCCTTTAGCGCTTCGGGACGTTCCTTACGCGGGATCAAAAAGCGGAACTCGCGCAATCCCATGATGCCGTAGGGACGGAAAATCATCAGCAGGATGAGCATGAGCGGGGCGACCACCAATCGCCATTCCTGCGAAATCCCGATCTGCTGAAGGACCGTCCGCAGCCCCTCCATGACGACCGTGAAGACCGTGGCTCCCAGAATGGAACCGCCCAGGCTGCCGATCCCGCCGAGGTACACCATGACGAGCATATCGGTGGACTTCAGGATGGTGAACGAGCGCGGGTTGATGAATTGAAGTTCGTGGGCGAACAAGCCGCCGGCGATCCCAGCCAGAAATGCGGAAAAGACGAAGGTCAACACCTTGACCTGGCGGGTATTGACGCTCACCAACCCGGAAGCGATCTCGTCTTCGCGGATGGAAAGCACGCCGCGCCCGAAGTTCGAGAACACGTAATTTCGCGCCAGAAAGACCGTGATGATGACCCAGATGTAAACCCACCACAGCGTGGTCAGTTTTTCCATGCCCATGAACCCGCGCGGTCCGCCTATTGCATCCAGGTTCTCGAGCACGCTCTTGATGATCATGTTGAACGCCAGGGTCACGATGGCGAGGTAATCGCCGCGCGTGCGGAAGGACGGGAAGGCAATGCCCAGTCCCGCAATGCCCGCCGCGATCCCCCCGGCAAGCAGCGCCACCGGGAAGAGAAACGGACCCGCCGCGCGTGGAAACAGCCAGACCGTGAGCAGCGAAGCGACGTACGCGCCGATCGCCATGAACCCGGCGTGACCTACGGAGAACTCGCCCATGTAGCCGTTGACCAGATTCAAACTGATGGTCAGGATGATGTTGATGCCGATGTATTTCAGCACCAGGTCAATGTAGGGATTGATGATCCCGAACTTCGGCAGCAGGATGGTGAGTGGAAAGATGAGAAGGAGGGTGAGGATGAGACCCCAGCGATTCCAGAAGGCTCGATTCATGGGGCTTCCTCCTTACACCTTCTGCGCCATTGGGCGACCCAGGATGCCGGTCGGGCGGAAGATCAACAACACCAGCAGCAGGGAGAAGGCGACGAAATCCCTGTAGGTGGAGGGCAGGAACACGGGCGTAAAGATTTCGACAAACCCGAGAATGAATCCTCCGATCATCGCGCCGCGGATGTTGCCGATGCCGCCGACCACTGCGGAGATGAACGCCCACCACCCGATGCGAATGCCCATGTACGGGTCAATGGTGTACGCCATGCCGTAGAGTGTGCCTCCCACCGCGGCGATGGAGGCGCCCAGCGCAAAGGTCAGGGAGATGATGCGGTCCACCGGCACGCCCATGAGCGGGACGATGAATTTGTCCCACGAGATGGCGCGCATCGCCATGCCCACCATCGTCCGCCGGACGATCACATCCAGCAGGATCATCACCAGCGCGGAGACCAGGATGATCACGATCTGGATCGTGGATACGGTCACGCCGCCGACGTTGTAGTTGACCGCCGGGATCAGCGCGGGCAGGAAGCGGGGCGCGGGACCGACCGGCTTGAACGCCACCATGAAGTTCTCGAGGAACAATCCCACACCGAGGGCGGTGATCACCGCCGAAATGCGCGGCGCGGTCCGCAGGGGTTTGTACGCCAGCCTCTCGATGATCACAGCCAGGAGGGCGGTTCCGAACATGGCGACCAGCAGGGTGGCGACAAACACCAGGATGGGATTCAAGCCTGCGAGCGCTCCCAGTATCATCGTCGAGAAAAAGAACGCAATGTACGTGCTGACCATGAAAATATCGCCGTGGGCGAAGTTGATCATGGTCAGGATCCCATACACCATCGTATAACCCAGGGCGATCAGGGCATAGACGCTGCCCACCTGCAACGCGTTGAGAGTCTGTTGAATATAAAATTCCATTGGAGCCTCATCATTGATGGAGGGCGGCTGTGACAGCCGCCCTCCCGATGGAACAACGCTTTGCGCTACGGATTGGCAGTCGCGAAGTAGGTGAACTTGCCGTCCTTGATCTGCAGGATCACCGCGCTCTTGACCGGGTCGCCCGTGCCTTTGAACTGCATGTTGCCGGTGACGCCTTCGTACAGGGTGATGCTGGCAACCGCGTCGCGAACCGCCTGGCGGTCAATGCTGCCAGCCGCCTGGATCGCCTGGAAGAGCATCCCGAAGGAATCGTAGGTGAGAGCCGCGACGTCGTCCGGGGTCTTGCCGTAGGCGGCTTCGTATGCCTTGATGAAGGCTTGCGCCTTGGGGGTGGCGATGTCGGAGGCGTAGTGCGTGGTGAAGAACAGACCCTCGCAGTCCGCGCCGCACAGGGAGATCAATTCCAGGTTGCCCCAGGAATCGCTTCCCAGGATGCCGCCGGTGAAGCCGACCTTGCGCGCCTGCTGCACCTGCAGCGGAACCTCGCTGTAGTAGTTGGGCAGGAAGAGACTATCCGCTTCGGCGTTCTTGATGTTGGTCAACTGCGACGAGAAATCCTTGTCGCCGGTGGTGTAGGTCTCGAAGGCGACGACCGTGATGCCGTTGTCTTCGAGGGTCTTCTTGTAGACTTCGGCGATGCCTTTGTTGTATTCCGACGCCACGTCGTAAAGCACGGCCGGTTTGGCGGTCTGCAACTGTTCCATGGCGAACTTCGCCGCCACCACGCCCTGGAAGTCGTCAATGAACGCGGCGCGGAAGACGAACTGCTTGGGCGAGCCCGTCTCCTCGACGATGGTGGTCTTGGGGTTGGTGGACCACGGGCTGATCATGACCATCTTGCTGCTTTCCGCGACCACCGAGGACGGGATGGCGTTGCGGCTGGCGTTTGGACCGATCATCGCCAGGACGCTCGCTGTCGCCAGTTTTTGCGCCGCCGCGGCGGCTGATTCCGCCTTGTCCTCGTTATCCTCGACGAGCAGTTCGATCATGTATTTCTCGCCGCCCACTTCCAGCCCGCCCGCGTCGTTGATCTCCTTCACAGCCAGTTCGGCGGCGTTCCGGCATGATTCGCCCACCACTGGGATACTGCCGGTCAGTTCCGCGTTCAAGCCGATCTTGATCGTGGTCGGACCGGCAGGCTGGCAGGCTGTTAGAGCGATCCCCAGCAACATGACCGCCAGCATCAGAATGGAAAGTCGTTTCATTATGTTCCTCCTCCTTAGAAGGTAAAGATTGGTTGCGATTGATCTGTTGAAATATGCAAACCCGTTCCCCTGTCACCTCCTTTCCTTTACAACGAGCATCCCGCCTCGATCAGCGGATACGATCCGATCACGGACCGTCACCGTACGGCGTCCCGAGGGCGGCGCCGCCCTCGGGACGTTTTGCGTAAAGTGAGTTATATATCCTGCAATTCAGCCGCGCGGTAGGTATTGTTCATCAACATCGCGATCGTCATGGGACCCACGCCGCCGGGGACCGGCGTAATGTACCCGGCAACCTCCTTCGCCTCGTCGAAATTCACGTCGCCCACGAGGCGGTATCCGCTCTTCTTGGAAGGATCGGGCTTGGAGTTGATGCCCACGTCAATGACCGCCGCGCCGGGCTTGATCCAGTCGCCGCGCACCATTTCCATTTTGCCGATGGCGGCGATCAGGATGTCCGCCTGCCGCACGACGCCGGGCAGGTCCTTCGTGCGCGAATGGCAGACCGTGACCGTGGCGTTCCTCCCGATCAGCAGCAACGCCGCGGGCATTCCCACGATGTTCGAGCGCCCCAGCACCACCGCGTTCGCGCCCTCGATCTGCACGCCCGCCTTTTCGAGAAGATAGATGCAGCCGTAGGGCGTGCAGGGAACGAACAACGGCTCGCGTCCCTTTTGCGCCAGCCGCCCGATGTTGATGGGCGAAAAACCGTCCACGTCCTTCTCGATGCTGATGATTTGCAGGACGCGCTCCTCGTTCAAATGCGAAGGCAGGGGCAACTGCACCAGAATGCCGTTGACCTTTTTGCTCCGGTTCAGTTTCTTGATCAGTTTTTCGAGTTCTTCCTGTGAAATATCGGCGGGCAGATGATGACTGATGGAGCCCATCCCCAATTCGGCGCAAGCCTTTTGCTTCGCTGACACGTAGGTCGCCGAATCGACGCGGTCGCCGACCAGCACGGTCGCCAGGGTCGGTTTGGGTTTGCCGGCCGCGATCCGTTGCGCCACCTTCGCGGCGACCTCCTCGCGCACCTGTTGGGCGATCAACTTTCCGTCAATGAGTTGAGCGGTCATGGATTCTCCTTATTGGGATGAAGCGCGGGTGTATCGCGCTTCATTAATGTTGGATATATTCGCATCTGTGGAATTCTTGTGTCAAAGCCTGTCCGGCGGGGCGCTGCGCGCGCCGAGCAATAAGATTTTACAACCCCGCCCCCTTTCTACAAAGTGACACTTATCCTTTTTTTACGATTACGCCCTTCAACCTGTCGCCGAAAACCGACTCCATCCGCACACGATCCACCTCGTTCCAGCGCGGCGACGGGGCGAACGCGTTCACGCGCAGGTAATTCCCCGTCAATCCCTCCATCTTCCAGCCCCACTCGCCCACCTCCGAGGTGGATTCCCACAGCACGGACATCTCCCTGCCGACGAATCTTTGACGATAGGACTGCGCGGACTCTTCGAGCGCCTCGCGCAGGATGCGATTCCGCTTCTTTCTCACCTCGGGCTCGACCTGCCCCTTCATCCTTGCCGCCCCGGTGCCGGGACGCGGCGAATACGTGAAGACGTGCCCGCCTGCAAAGTTCATTTCTTTTACGAACTCGAGCGACTCGGCAAACTCCTCCTCCGTCTCGCCGGGGAAGCCCGCGATGATGTCGGTGGTGATCGCAACGTCGCGGATCGCCTCGCGCGCGGACGAAACCAACGCGCGAAAAGAATCGGGCGCGGTCTTGCGCGCCATCCGCCTCAGCGTGGATTCGCATCCCGATTGCAGAGGCAGGTGCAGGTGAGGCATGAGGCGGGGGTTCGTCCAAAGCGAGAAAAAGTCCATGTCCAAATCCCAGGGCTCGAGGGAAGAGAGTCGCAAGCGGGGCACATCCGTTTCACGAAGAATGGCTTTGATGAGTTCTTTCAAGTGTGAATCAAAACTTGTCTTGAGCGAAGTCGAAAGATCATATCCCCACGAGCCGAGATGAACGCCCGTCAATACGATCTCCTTTGCGCCGCCATCCAACGCGAACCGAACATCGGAGATCACATCGGCAACAGGACGACTACGACTTTCACCGCGCGCGACCGTTGTGATGCAAAACGTGCAGTGATTGTCGCATCCGTCCTGCACTTTGATGAAGGCGCGCGTGCGGCGATGCAGACCGGGGAGGGGTTCGCGAACTATCGGTTCAATGTCGAACGTCGCAGGTCGAAGGTCGAGCGCTTCCGAAACGAGATGATCTTTGCGGTCGTTTGTGACCACGCGCAAAACATTCGGCAGATCGCCCGCTTGTTTTGGATATAACGTCGCCCAGCAACCCGTGGCGACGATTTCCCCGACGCCCGCGCGCGCAATGCGGCGGATGACGCCGCGCGAATCCGCCGCCGCTTCGTTCGTCACCGCGCAGGTGTTGACGACCGCCATCTCCGCCAATTCCGCCGAGGCGACGATCTCATGTCCCGCGGCGCGGAACTGGCGAGCCATGCTTTCGATCTCGCTTTGGTTGAGGCGGCAGCCGATGGTGTCGAGATAAATCTTCACGAGAGTTCAAGTTCCAATTCTCTGCCCTTACGGCTGTATCACCACAAAACGCTCGAACAGTACGTCCACGCCGGGTTCCTCGAACGAACCCGCCAGCACGCCCACGCCGCCGGTGGCGAAATCCGCATCCTGCGTGGAGGCGACCAGAGTATCGTTTACGAAAAAGGTCAGCGCGCTTCCGATGCAGTCGGCGCGCAAATGATTTACGCCATCGGTTTCGACGACCTCGCTCGGCACCATGGACTCCTGCCCGATCAAGATCGCCTGTCCGCTAGTGAACTTGCCGACGGCATAAAACCCGTCGTTCGAGATGATGAAGAAATAATAATTCCCGTTTCGATAACGGCACATCAGGCCGGCGCGGTTGGCATGGGGACCGTTCAACCTGGTCACGTCCGCTTCGACGCGCACGTCGCCGAAGTTGCCCGGCGGCGTGGACCAGAAATTCATCTTCGCGCCGCGCACGAGGATGCGATACCCACCGCTGTCGTAATCCATGACGCCGCCGTCGTTCAGCACGCGGTCCCAGCCGGAGGTGTTATCCGCAAAGTTCTCCCGATACAGGATTTCGCCCGGGTTGGCTGCCGTGAGGGATTCCGTTGGGGAGAGAGGAAGACAGGAGGCGAGAACAAAGACGAAAGAGGAAAGAATACCTGCCTTGAGCAGTGTCGAAGGGAGGATGAATTTTTTCATGCGAGGGATTTTATCAGATAAGCCGCTCGCGCTGCGCTGCGCCCAGTGCGGGAGTTTTCATGGAAAATACTGTTCCAGCAACGTTTTGGCTTCCTCGTTCCCCAGATCGCGCGCCCGGATCAAATGATCGTACATCGAAGCGCGGTCGTCCTTTTCCATGTACACCAACGCCAGATGCAAATGCGCCGAGACGAGTTCCGGGTCGCGTTCCAGCGCCCTGGAAAGATACAGTTCGGCTTCGTAATACCTGCCGCCCAGCGCCATCGTCCAGCCGAGCGTGTCGAGCGCGAGCGGGTCGTCCGGCGTCAACGAGACAGCCTGCTCCGCGGCGGGGATGCCCACGTCTGGAATGTTGACGTTATTCTGCGCGCAAAAATTCGCCAGCAGCCGCCAGGACTGTGCGTCTTCCGGCGCGACCGTCGTCGCGTGTTGATAGGCTTGCAGGGCAAGGATCAGGTCGCCGAGTTTCGAGAACTCCTCTCCGATCGAAACGTACCACGCGGGATTTTCCGGCTCCAACTTCGCGGCAGTCTGGAACTCGATCACCGCCTGATAATGATTTCCCACGCGCTGGAAGTACAGCCCGCGCAAGCCGCGCACGACGGGCGAATTCGGATTCAGATCCAGCGCGCGTTCGAGATGGGTAAACGCTTCGGACTCCGCCGTATGCTGCTCCGCCTCCCCGAGCCATGCCCACGCCTCGGCGTTGTTCCCGTCCAATCGAACGGCTGCCTCGAACGCGGCGCGCGCCAGTTCCCATTCCTCCATCAGCCCCAGCCCGCGCCCGATGACGACCTTCCGCTCCGAAGGCGATTCGCTCAACGCGGACAAGTTCAAGGCGGTGCGGAGAGTCTGGGTCGCGGGATCAAATTGCGGGTCCAGTTGCGAAGCGTATAAAAGTTCAGATAAAGCCTCGTTCGGCTCGGACAGGGTCAACAGGAGTCCCAAACGATAGCGAGCGGGGGCGTCCTCTGTAAAGATTTCCACGTAACGTCGAAGGAAGTCTGCGGCTTTGGCATACTCCCCGTTTTGCCGGTGCATTTCGGCGAGGCGCGAATACAGTTTCGCGGAGGGATTCGGCGCCTCGAGTCCCCGTTCCCAGAGTTCCGACGCGCGTTCCGCGTTCCCGTTCAAATAGGCGACATCGCCCCACGCCACCCAGCCTTCCGGCGAAAGGGCGTCTCGTTGTTCCGCCTTTTGGTAGGCGGCGTCCGCCTGCGCGTATTCCTCCGCGTGATAGAAATAATGACCGGCAAGTTCGTAGAGATCCGGTCTCCAGGGGATGCGCCGCGCCGCGGCTCGATAATGCTCCGCCGCCTCGAGAGGGGAGGGCGCGCGAGACGCCTTTTCGAGTTCGGAATAACCGGAGGCGACGAACGGCAGGAGGATTGCCAGCAGGATGGAGGCAAGGATCAACGCATTGCGAAGCGGACGGCGCATGATTTCCAATTATATAATGCCCGCCGGGTATACGCGCCCTGTAACATTCCAAAAACGTCGCGCTTGTCGTCAGAATTCCGCAAGGGATGTATAATCCCCCTTGCCCATGGTCGATTCCCTCGTTCAAATGTTCAATCTATTCACACAGCCCACAGGGAGCGTGATCTATCACCTGGTGCTGGTGTTCTCCATCGTCAGCGCGCTTCAATCTTCGATCTTCCATTTGCGGGCAAGCGGATTCCCCCAGGCGCGGCGGACGGTGTTCGGGTTGAGTTTCCTGCTCTCCGCGCAGATCGCGCTCTTCGTGTTGAGCGCGTTGGGGAACGAGGGTCTCGTCAACCTGTCGCTTTTCCTCCCGCCTGTGGACCGCGCGTTGACCTTCTTCGCGCTGGTCTGGATGGTCTGGCTGTGGACGTTCCCCGAACCCAGCCGCGCCGCCGACGTGATGACCGCCCTGGTCAGCCTGTTGGTGGCGGCGGCTTTTGCAGTGAGCCTGATCGCCTATTCCCAGACGCCCTCCATCCCCTACAACCTGACCTTCTTCGAGGTCTTCTGGCAACTGGGCAGCATCGCCTTTGCGGTTTTTGGATTGTTCCTGCTCCTCGTCCGCCGCCCGAACGGATGGGGCAACGGCATGGCGGTCTTCCTGCTCGCGTTCACGGGACATTTGCTTCACCTGATCTTCGGGCGCACGGACGGCGATTTTCCCGGCGCGGTGCGACTGGCGTACATGGCGGCGTATCCCGTTTTGATGACCCTCTCCCAACGCTTCCCCGCGCCCGCCCAAACCCCCACCACGATCAAACCCGTCGCCCCCTCGGATGAACGGCGGCGTTACAGCACCGATCCCAAAACGTTCCACGCCCTGCTGGCGCTCGCCGCCGAATCCAGCGTGGACAAGGTGAGCCAGGCGATCACGCGCGCCATCGCGCAGACCCTGCTGGCGGACCTGGCGTTTCTGATCTACCTCACGGACAACAAGAACCAACTGCAGATCGCAAGCGGCTACGATCTGATCCGCGAAGAGTCGCTGGACGGCGGCAGTTTGAACAAGAACATGATCCCCATGCTCACGAACTCCATCCAGCGCGGGCGTCCCCTGCGCCTGCCCTCCAGCAGCACATCGGCGGACATCAAGGGTCTGAGCGATATGCTCGGGTTGAACAACCCCGGTCACCTGATGAGCGTTCCGATCATCTCGCCTGAAAAGGATCCCATCGGAGGCGTCCTCGTGCTGTCGCCGTATTCCAACCGCCTGTGGAGCGCGGAAGACCAGGCATTCCTTACCAACATCGCCGCCTCGCTCGTCCCCATCATCCAGCGCGGGCAGAAGATGAGCGCCCTCGAGCACAAATCCGAACAGACCCGGCAGGAACTTGAGGCCGCACAGGCGCGCGTCGCCGACCTCGAACGACGGCGCGATGAACTGCTCCAACAGGTGGAGACGGTCAAAGCCGAGGCGCGGGAGGGTCTCGCGCAAGCCGAAAGCCTGAGGGAACTGACCAGGATGCAGGAGGAGGCGCAGAAGGCAATCGAAAAATTGAAGGCGGAGAACGAAGCGCTGCGCGCCTCCCAGGGCATCACGGCGGGGGATCAGGTCGGCGGGCAGGTCGAAGCCGAACTGCGCGCCACGCTCAAGGAGGCGGCGCGCCTGCAAAACCAACTCGCCGAGGCGAACGTCAAACTCATGGAAGCGGAAAAACGCTCCACCGCCGCGTATTCCACCGAACAGGCGGAGGTCGTCGCCTCCATTTCACAGGAACTGCGCCAGCCGATGTCCTCCATCGTGGGTTACACGAACCTGCTGCTGGGCGAATCGGTCGGCATCCTCGGCGCGCTGCAACGCAAGTTCGTGGAGCGCATCAAGTCGTCCACCGAACGGATCTCGAACCTGATCAACGACCTGATCCAGGTCACCACGCTCGAAACGGGACTCAACGAACTCAAACCCGAACCCGTGGACCTGAACCTCATCATTGACAACGCCATGTCCTACACCAGCAGCCAGGTGCGCGAGAAGAACATCTCCATGCACCTCGACCTGCCGAAGGACCTGGCGCCCATCCACGCCGACCGCGAGGCGCTGCAACAGATCTTGATCCACCTCCTGCAGAACGCCGGAGCCGCCTCCCCGAATGAAGGAACCGTCAAACTGCGCGTCCAGACCAGGGTCGAGGAGGGAGGCGAATACGTCCTCCTGCAGGTCACGGATACCGGCGGAGGCATCCCGCCCGAAGACCTGCCGCGCGTCTTCACGCGTCTCTATCGCGCGGATAATGTCCTAATTCAAGGCATCGGCGATACGGGCGTGGGCTTGTCCATCGCGAAGACACTCACCGAGGCGCAGAACGGGCGCATCTGGGTCGAGACGGAAGCCGGGAAAGGCTCGACGTTCAGCGTGCTGCTGCCGATCGCCACAGACAAACCGCAGTCGGAGAATCAGCCATGAAAGCCCTGCGACAGATGGGCAGCGGGTTCATCATCGGGATAATCTCCCTTCTCCTTGTGATCGGCGGCATCTCCCTGTCCCTGGCGGAAACGTCCGCCCCCCCGCCTCCCTCGACGCCTTCTCCCCTCCCCACAACCTTCGCGGTGGAATTCGCCTCGCCGCTCCCCTCCTTCACGCTATCTCCAACGCTTCCGCCCGAGATCTCCACCGACACCTTGACGCCCATCCCCACCGCCACCCTCGCGCAAGCCGCGCCTTGTTCCATCCCCGCCGGGTGGATTCCCATCGTAGTGGGCGTCAACGATACGCTCTACTCGATCGCCGAACGATACAAGACCACTGCAGATAATCTGAACACGAGCAACTGCCTGAACGACGTCGTTCCTCCCACCGGCTCGGTCATTTACGTTCCGCCCGTCCCCACGGTCACGGTCATTCCATGCGGTCCGCCGTCCACGTGGAGAAAGACGCACATCGTAAAACCCGGAGAAAACCTCTACCGCATCTCTTTGTTATACAGAACCACAGTGGCGCAACTGCAAACCGCCAACTGCATGGGGTCCTCCACCATCATTCACGTCAGCCAGGCGCTCTGGGTGCCGAACGTGCCGACCAGCACGCCTGCCGCAACCAACACCGCCGCCAGAACCAGCACCAGCACGATGGATTTCTCCACGCCCACCCACACCCCCTCCAACACGCCCGACTTCTCGACGCCGACCAACACAGCCACAAAGACTCCCGACTTCTCGACGCCGACACAAACGTCCACGCCCCCCAGCTCTTCGCCATGAAATTCGTTTACTGGAGGCTCATCCTTGCGGCTTTCCTGCTTGCCGGATGCGGAAGCAACGCGTCCGCTTCCGGCGGAGAAGCCCCGCCGCCTTTCGTCCTCGTGACCGCCGCGCCGAACGCCTCGCCGACCCCGACTCCCTTCCAACCCATCCCCTGGACGCCGACCGGCACGCCTCTTTCCGCCCCGATAACTGATCCTGTTTCCCAAACCTCCACCCCTCCCGCGCAGACAGACCTCCCGACGATTGACCCGAACTTCCTCATCAACACGGTCGCACCTCTCCCCACCATTGACGCTTCCGGCAGTCAGGTCCTCAACAACGGACAGGAGACCATCAACTTCCTGCTCATCGGCTCGGACAAACGCTCCTCCGGCTCATCCTTCCGCACCGATACGATGATCGTCGCCATCCTGCGTCCAAACGAGGGACAAGTCTCGCTCATCTCCATTCCGCGCGATTTGTGGGTCTCGATACCGGGCTGGGAGAACAACCGCATCAACACCGCGTATCAACACGGCATTTCGGCCGGCTACCCCGGCGGCGGAGCGAGCCTGCTCAAAGACACCATTCAATACAACCTCGGCATTCGCATTGACCATACCGCCCTGGTGGACTTCGACGGCTTCCGCAAGATCGTGGATACCCTCGGCGGCGTGGACGTTCCCGTCTCGTGCGCGTATACGGATTGGAAGTTGATCGATCCGAGTTACAACCCGAACATCGAAGCCAACTGGTATTTGTATACGGTCAATCCCGGCGTCATTCGCATGGACGGCGACCTCGCGCTCTGGTACGCGCGCTCCCGCCAAAAATCCAGCGACTTCGACCGAGGACGCCGCCAGCAGGAAGTCCTGCGCGCCGTGTTCACGCAAGCCCTTCAAACCGGCACCCTCGCGCGCATCCCGGAGTTATACAACAACGTGAAAGACTCGGTGGAAACCGACCTGGGACTTGCCGACCTCCTGCAACTCGCCCTCTACGCCCCCAAAATGACCAACGCGGACATCCGCAGTTACTACATCCGCCCGCCCTACGTCAGTTCGTGGATCACCAATCAGGGCGCGTACGTCCTCTCGCCCAACCAGGAACTGCTCTCTCAACTGCTCACCGAAGCGTTATCGCCATCCGCGCGCACGGTGGAACGACAGACCGTCACCATCGAAGTGATGAACGGCACCTCCATCCCCGGATACGAGACCCTCGCCTCCACCCGCCTGAACTACGCCGGATACGAAACCCGCGTCGTCCCCTCCGACCGGCAGGACTACGCCTACTCCGTTCTCATAGACAAATCCGCCGCGCAGGATCGCTCCGTCAGCGGCAACATCCTCAACGTGATGGGCATGTTGCCGGGGGGGTTGATCCCGTCACCGGACGCGAACAGTTCGGCGCAGTATCTTTTGATCCTGGGATACGACTACCAGCCGTGTTTTAGGCCCGAGAAGATGGTGGAGTGAACAACTCCGGTGATTTTGACAAGGTATAATTAAATTATGCGGCGTACACGTGGTATCCAAAAAGTCGTTACGAAAGCAAAACTAAGCGACAAGAAAACGGATGCGGCTTACTGGAGGCAGCAGCCTTATTCAGCGCGGCTTGCCGCGCTGGAGGAAATTCGACAGGAGTATCATCGCTGGAGGTATGGTGCTGAACCAGGATTTCAAAGAGTTTATACAATCGTTAAACGATAACGGAGTCCGCTATCTAGTGGTCGGGGGATATGCCGTCGCGTTGCACGGCTATCCACGCTACACAAAAGATATTGACATTTGGGTTGAAATGACGCCTGAAAATGGAAACAGGATCTTGAAGGCGCTTGACCAGTTCGGTTTTGGCTCATTGGATGTAAAGGCATCAGATTTTACCGTACCTGACCAATTGCTCAAATTAGGTTATCCACCAAGGAGAATTGATGTATTAACAACTCTACCAGGTGTGGGATTTTCAGAATGCTACTCTTCACGCACAATAGTAGAAATTGACGGAGTTTCTGTCAATTTCATTGATCTGGAGAATCTAAAGAAAAACAAAAGAGCGACCGGAAGACACCAAGACCTGGCTGATCTGGAAAACCTGGAATAGTTTCCAAGTTTACGAGATGGATGGGCAAGGACGAAGATGAAATTTCGAGTCGGGATCGAAAACGACAAACCATTCGGGACGAAGAAGATGACGGAATAAATAGCCGTCAATCTCGGTTGTAGTATAATCCTTCAAAATCAACGACAGGCGATTTTTAGGTAAGGGAACAGGCAAGGATCCAATTTGGGATAGCGAAAGATGTGAGCGACCATCAAAGTCTTTTCAACAACAAGGGAGTTTGCCCGCCATGAAAGAGAACATAGCAAGTTCTCCGATATTTGCAAACCGCTATCGCTTTCAACCGGTGACCGCCGATTGGGACGTCGGCAGAAGCGGTTTTACTCACCTTGTATTCGACATGAAAAAAGAGCGCCTGGGGGTGATCAAACGCGCAGAACTCAAATCGCAAAGCGCCGTGGAAGGATTGAAGAACGAAGTGGCGGCGCTGTTGGATCTGAAAGGTCAGGGGGTGCCGGAAGTGTACGACACCGGGGAGGCGGAGTACGGTTCGAAGACCTATTTCTACATGGTAATCGAATACATCGAGGGGGTGCGCGTCGAAAAGAACCTCGATTCCCTGCCCGCGGTCGAACGGGCGGAAATCCTCACCCAGTTCTTCGACCTGCTCGCCAAAACACACAGGATGGGCATCGTCAACGGCGACGTTGACCTCAAACACCTGTTCTGGCGCAGGGACAAGAAACAACTGATCGTCATTGACTGGGGGAACGCCAAACTGGACGTGGACCCCAAAAAGAAGACCGAATTCGCCTATGATCTCGCGCGTTCCGCCGAGATCGTGTATTCGTTCGTCACCCGCAAGGGACATCCGCCCGCCACAGGTTCGCTTGCCCTGCCAGCCAATTCCGCCTTATACCCCGGCATAACATCCGTGCCGGATGAATTCCGAAATCTATGTAAATGGGCGCCCCGCACCCCGGCCGACGGCGCGCAATCGCCGCATACAGCGCAGGAATTATTCGAGGCGGCAAAAAACTGGTTGAAATCTGTCGGCAGCGCAAAGCCTTATAAAAAGCGATCGAACTGGGGAACGCGTCTTCTCTTCGCAGCAATCATTGTCGCCGCGATCTATTTTGGCATATCGCCCTATTCGCCCCTCCATCCCATACTCTTCCCCCAACAAACGCCCACTGTCATACCGGTCGTAACCGATACTTCTCCGCCGCCACCCACGGAAACGGAAGCAGTTCCCACAGTTGAAACTTTATCGCCGACGGCAACATCCGAGGAAGCGACTCTCACCCCGACCTTGACCGAAACGCCGACCTCCACGCCCGAGCCGGTCATCACCCCAAGCCCGCTTGGTTATGCTGACCCGATTTTGATATTCGACAACGCGGGAACGGTGGATACCTGCTGGCTGAACGAGACCAACTCATCGGCGGGGTTAACGAATGTAGACGGTTTCGGTAGGAGGTCCGATGGAAATTGGCGCTTCGGCGTAAACAGGGATCAGCCGACAAGTTCCCATTTGCAAACTGATTTCAGCTCGTGTCTTGCGGATAAAAGGGTCAGCGCGTTGGCGCTGAACGTCTGGGTCGCGCGGCTCGAGTTGGAGCGAAATTCCCCCGACCAACCGGGAACGATTGATCCCGGGAAGGAATTCGGCGTTTTCTTCGAGGATTCGTCTGGCGCAAGGCGTGAATATACGCTTTGGGTGGATAGGAATAATTCGATTCATCTGAGGGTTCGCAACGACGGCGAAATTGTTTCTGACGATATTGTGCTGGTCGTCAACGAGGGCATTCTGAAAATCGAAGGAGCCTACCCGCGCCTGTACGCCATATTCCCCATTCAAGTCTTCCTGGAAATAGATAATCAGGGACTGGACATCATCTACCTGAGGCAGGGACCCGTACAGAAAAGTGTAAGTGCCGAGGACATGGATCCCAGTCAAATGTTGCGAATAGACAAGGCGGTATTGCCCACATGGGGCACGGCTCAAAAGATCGGACTGATCGGATACGGCGGAGACACCCAAACTGTAATCTGGCCCCTGGCATTTTACGGAGAATAAAGCACAACAGATCGGACATCAACCCTATTGAGGAGGGTTTTCCATGACCCAATTAGGTGAACTTTACACCAATTTTTCCCGTATTGACCTCGACGCAAAAGGAGGGTATGCGCGCGTCGCTCAGGTCAGGACGAACGGACCGCGGGCTTTTCCCGATCTTTGCGCGTTCAAGGCGATGCGTCACGAGAACGATTACACCAAAAGCGTCGAACGTTTCGAGGAGGAATTGAGGTTATTGACCCACATCACAGACGACCTCGATGCGCCTCCCGCCATCACAAAAATATATGACAGCGGCTTCGTTCCCGCCGAATTATCGGAAAGCCTGCAAAAGCGGGAGTCGCCAAGCCCCGACCTGGAAATCATTTCCACCGGATTGAACGTTCAGGATTTCCTCGATCAAAAAATAAGACTTCAAAGCGAGGCGCCCGATCGGTGGATTCCGTACCTGGTCGTTGAACTGGCTCCTTACGACGACAGCATGTTGCGCCAGATTCACAACCAGCCCAGGGAGGATCCCGCCGGGTTGTTCCGCCTCCCAACCGGCGAGGTGATCGCCATGGCGCTTCAACTCCTCGACGTGATGCAATACCTTCATACAAAACACAAATACGCCTACATGGATTGGAAGCCGGAACATATTTACTGGAACGGTCAGGGCAAGCGGGTCAAATTGATTGACTGGAACGTCACCTCGAAACTGGGCGACGGTCCCGGCGTAACGCAAAATATCCGAGACGATCTCCGCCTGTTCTGCGGCGCGGCTTTGTACGTCAGCCTTACTTTCGTGGATCCCGACGACCCCACAAAACCGATCGGTCCGCGCCCGACGAAGGACCTTGCCTCGCCTGTGCCCGAGATCCGGCAGCGCTATTGGACCGATGAACCGGACTTTTACCAGCGAAACACGATGCTGGACGAAACGATCAAGGCGATCATCCAAAAAGGCTTGGACCCCAAACAGGGCTTCGCCTCCATCGAGGAACTCAAAACGACCCTGTTCGAGTATGCGGAACAGGAGTTGGGTTTGACGAAAGCCGAACTTACCCTGCGATCCGAGCCGGGCAGCCCATACTTCAAGGCGATCTCGGAAGTGCGGATGGCGCAACAAAAACTCCTGGACGCTCAACAGCACATCATCGAGGCGGTCGAGGAAAATGGCGCAAGACTCGAATTTACGAGGCTGTTCGACGCGATCAAGCGCGCCCTGTCGAACTTCCCGACGTCCTGACCGAACGCGCTTCTTCCCGCGCAAATTGGAGATCACTCATGTCAACCAAACGAAAATCACAATTGGATGCAGTCCTCATTCAGTTGAGCAGTCAACGACCCAGCGACGTATGGCGGGGCATGGAGCAGGCGCGTCAATGGTTGAAGGAAGACCCGGAAGACAAAGATGTTTATGGTATCTTGTTGGACGCCGTTCAAAAAAACCGCGAGTTACGCGAACAAGTCCGCGCTCTTTTCTTCGAAATGATCCAGAATGGGTCGCAGTCCGCGGAAAAGGCGATGCTCGCGCTGCCATCGAGCTTACAGGATTTTCTCGCCGACGCGGATGACGCCTACTACGCGGCGGAATACGAGCGGGCGATTCAACTCTATCGGCAGGTTCTGAAATTGGATCCCGAAAACGCGCGCGCCAGGGATCACATTGCCAAGGCGGAGATCAAGCGCATTACCGGGGAGTCTGCCACAGGTCTGCCCCGAGCCGCCGAACAATATTATCGCCGCGCGCGTTCCTATCTTGCCGCGCGGGATGTCGTCACGGCGATGAATTTGTTGAAAGCCGCCATCGAGACCGCGCAGGCAAAGGGGATCAAGTATTCCGAGGCGGAGGAGGCGCTCATCAACATGCAAAACCTGATCGTCGCCGACGAGTTCAGGAAAAAGGCAAAAGCCGCCCTCAAAGACAACAAAGCCAAGGAGGCTCTGGAACTATACAACAAGGCGCTGGCGTTGGACTCAACCAACGAACTGATGAAGAAGGAATTCGAAAGTCTTCAGAAATTGTTGCAAGCAGAAACTACGCTGAGAAAACAGGGCATTCTCAAGATATTCACGCCGATCAGCCGTTTGCAAAGCGCTGTGGAAGACGCCCGGCTGGCGATGGATTCCGACAACCCCTTGTTGACGTATGTTGAAAGACAGATCGGTCAAATCAGGCTGTTGAGAATCACAGGCTTGGTTTTTCTGTTGGCAATTGTGATCCTCCCGCTATATTTCAATGGGAACTTTGCCGGGCTTTTCACCCCTGCAATGACGAGCGCTCCATCGCCCACCGGCGCTCCAACGAACACCGTCGAAGTGATCCCAACGTTTACCGAAGTTCAAACAACTGCCTCTACTCCCGTCACAGACACCCCGGAAATGGAGACCAACACACCGCCGCCCGCGTTCACCGAAACATTTACCTCCACCCCAACTGAATCCATCCTGGGCGTCGGGTACATCAACAAGCAGGTTGCCAGCGCCTGGAAAGAACCAAACGCCGGGTTGCTCGGGACACTTTCACTAAACACGCCATTAACCCTGCTCGAAGAAAGGGAGGTCTCAGGTTCCAGATGGTACCGATGCAGGTGGGAAGTTGGTGGCATCCCTCAGGAAGGATGGATTCTCGGCGGTAATATCACCTTTGGTCCTCCTCCAACCCCTCGTCCTTAGAAACCGAAGGGATTGAAAATTCAACCCATGGCAGCGCTTTATAAAGATCGTCTTACAGCCATTCAACAATTGCTCGCATCCTCCCACCAGGAAGAGGTGGAGGAAGGATACGATTCATTATTTAATCTGTGGCTGGAAAACAGCGACTTACCCGGCTTCATCCAGGATTTGATTCCAATTGCGGCAAAACACGAAACTTTTATACGAGAATTCAAGGAGCGGCTTAATTCATTAATTACCAAGGACGTTATCACCGATACCTACCTGCAACAACGCCTGAATTCCCTCGAATCTGAAATAGCGAAGTATAAAATCAACTCGTTGAAATCCGAGAATGTAACCACTCCATCATTGATCGGAAGCGCAGCAGGGGAAACAAACCCGAAGTTTGCATTCTGGCAGATCGCTTTGGCGGTTATTATCCTTGTAACTTTGGGGCTCATGTTCGTTCTGCCAAATACGTTCCAAAAAGGAATAATGCTTTTAATTGCCGTAAGTTGCACGATGGTTTTTCCTTATATCTTTTCACAAAAACAACACAGGATTATCGCGGAAGAATTAAATATAAAACTGAATTATTCCTTTCCCAAATATTTATCGGTCGGAGATGAAAACATCGTTGACTTTTCCATGGAAAATCCGAATGAAACCGGGTTTACCGGGGAATTAACAATGGTTTTCGACGATGACAACTCCCTGATCGCGCCTGTGGCTGAAAAAAGTTTATCCGCGCATATTGATTTGCTTCCCCATAACAGGGTTGCGAAACAATTCAATTTTGTCGTCAAGAATAAACCGGCCGATGGAAATATCAATTTCTATTTTCTGGTTTTATCTTCATCCGGCACCCGCCACAAAACGAATACTGAATTCTTTTTGATATCTCCCATTCCTCACCTTCGCTCGATATGGTCGTGGCTCTTTGGCAGCGCAGGCTTGGGGGCGTTGATAATAGCGTTATTATGGGAGGAACTCAAGGAGCTTTTGGGTCTCTAATCAAAACGAAAAAGCAGTTGACACCTCCTCCCTTTCCCGCCAAACTATACGTATGACGAAAGAACAGGAGATGTCACGCCTGACCTACGGCAAGATCACTTCCCATCTGACGCAAAATACCTCCCTCGCCTCCGCGATCAATTCGTGGGAGATGTTCCTCGCGTATCAGGGTCGCTCGCCGAACACGATCAAAGCCTTTCGGCCGACGATCTCTGTAACAGGCAAATGGAAATTGAGGTCCGTACGAATGGAAAAGTAGTCCCCGTGTTATACTTTTTATCGAAGAACCAAATATGACCAAATCCCTCAAACCCCGCAAAGTGGATTTCGACGAACTGACGCGCATGTTGGAAAAATATGAGCGCAAGTTTGGCTACTCCACGATTGAATTTTTCCGCCGTTACTCAGACGGCAAACTCGGCGACGATGACGAGTTCATGATGTGGGCTGGGATTTATCATCTCTATCTCACGTCCCTGCCGATTCGCAAATTCATGCGAGAAGACGCGGCTCTGGCTGGATGAAGGTTGGGGATTATTTTTCGGGGATCGAGCGCGTCTACGCCGCGTGAAAGGTGCGGAAATCCAGGGTGAAGTCACCTGCCTGGCATCGGATGATTACAATGGACTCGTTCGATGTCGGGTTTTGTTTTGGGAGGAAAGTTATCTCGATATTTACGAAGTGGTCAGCACCGAGTTGGGGTATCCGATCAAAGTGCATTACGCGTATACGTTCATGCAGGGTGGCAAACGTGTGTTCCGCTACAACAATGCACCTCACCATCCGGAGATCAGCACGCATCCGCATCACAAACACAGCGGTACCCGCGATGTATTGTCTGCCGCACAAGAACCAACTCTTTCTCAAATATTGCGTGAGATAGAAGAATTGTTGACCGAATAGCGCAGGCTTCATCATTGATGCTTACTGTCACAAAGCCGGATCAACCATGGTGAAAGCGTGAAGTTCCAATCAAGGATAGCGGTGGTTTACCTGAAATGGTGTTGACATCCCTCCCCTTTCCCGCTAAACTATACGCATGACAAAAGAACAGGAGATGTCATGCCTGAAAACAAGATCACTTCCCACCTGACGCAAAATACCTCCCTCGCCTCCGCGATCAATTCGTGGGAGATGTTCCTCGCGGATCAGGGTCGCTCGCCGAACACGATCAAAGCCTTCCTTTCGGACGTGCGTTTGCTTGCCTCGTTCCTCCCCGAAGGCATTGCGTTGGGCAAGATCACCACAAAAGACCT
Source organism: Chloroflexi bacterium CFX6 (assembly GCA_030263595.1). Classification (GTDB taxonomy): domain Bacteria; phylum Chloroflexota; class Anaerolineae; order Anaerolineales; family Villigracilaceae; genus Defluviilinea. Next base: position 13,424 of record SZPG01000021.1, on the reverse strand, counting down.
CAACCGTTTCTTCGAATGGATGGAAAAGGAACGCGACGTCCCTTGCAGTCCCAAGACTTTGGCGCGGCGCATCACCTCGGTCAAGTCGCTGTTTCGCTGGCTGCATCAATATGGCGTGCTGACCGTTGACCCCGCCGATAAGGTCGCGCAGCGCCCTGCCATCAGTCCGCTTCCCACCGTGTTGACGCCGAAGGAATACGACGAAGTCCTGCTCGCCGCGGACCGTCACCGCCGCGCCGCCAAACCGGACGCGCGCCCGTACGCGCTGGTCTACCTGCTGCTGACCACCGGCATCAAAAAGAGCGAGACGCTGGGAATCAAACTCGAACACCTCGAACTGGACGCGCCGGACGGACCGCAGGTCTTCATCAAATATCCGACCCCGGCGAATCGTTACAAAGAGAGAAAACTGCCTCTGCCCGAGGACTGGCTCCCCGCATGTCAGGAGTATCTCGCCCAATACAAGCGAAGCAGTCCCGTGGACAAGCGAAGCAGTCCTGTGGACAAGCCCGAAGAAAAACTCTTTCCCTGGTCGCCGCGCAGGCTGGAATATCTGCTCGAAGATATCGGCAACGAAGCCGGGCTGACCAAACACCTCTCCTTCGACATGTGCCGCTGGACGTGCGCGTTGAACGATTATCGCGCCGGCATCGAACCGGACAAGATCCGCCAGAAACTCGGTGTGTCGAAAATCCAATGGCGGGAGTTGTTCATCAAGTTGAAGCAATTGGCGGGGGGTAAGGATTAATTTTTTACCGCAAAGGCGCGAAGGACGCCAGGCAATAAATAAAGAGAAAGACCTTCGCGTTCTTCGCGCCTTCGCGGTGAATCACCCCTTTGTCAGCGAAAAATACAATACCTGCCGCGTGGACTCGGTCAAGCGGAAGGAATGAGCGGGGCGATAGCCTGGCACCCACACCACCTTGTTTCCCATGCACAACAGGGGCCATCTGTCCCGCGCGCGTTGCGGCAGTTTGACGTTAATGAAGAAATCAGACAGTTTCATCTCGTGACCGTCCATGCCCAACGGTTCGAATCGGTCGCCTTCGTGACGGACGCGCAGTTCGAGCGCGTCTGAGATATCCTTCGCGTCCAGCCAGACCTGATACGGGTCGTCGTTCGCCCGGGCTTGCTCCACCGCCAGGGACGCCATATTCCAGCGTTCGCAGGTCAGTTTCCACCCGCCAGCCAGCATGACGGAACTGGGAAGCTTCAAAGGGATGGTGTTGCCCTCGTCGGGCATTTGGGGCCAGCGTTCGATGGGCAGGTCGGAGGAGTCAGCCAGCGCGTAGATCAGCAATCCTTCGCGCAGGAGATGCAAGCCGCCGCTCAAGTCCATGCGCGGACGGTTGCCCGGGTCGTTGACGAACGCGGCGGCGCGCTCGAGCGCCGCGAAGTTGAGATCCAAATTGTCGGGGTGGATCAATTCGATGGCGCGGCGGATCAGGTGTCGTTGGAGTCCGAGCGGGTGCCTGGTCAGCGCGGAAGAGTCGAAGGCGACGAAATCCCTCCCCTGCTGGACGACGCATTTCTCCCAGGCGTCCTCCACCACCTGCAAAAGGACTTCGTGATCCCCGGCAAGGGCGCGTGAGGTGCGCCACACAACCTCGCGGAAGCGCGGGTTGTAGGTTTCGAGGGTGGGGATCAGCAGGTTTCGCAGCCGGTTGCGGAAGAAGTCGAGCGAGTCGTTGCTTACGTCGTACCGCGGACGAAGCCCGTGCGCCGCGCAATACACGATCGTTTCCTCGCGCCAGGCATCGAGCAGGGGGCGGACGATGGGAATCTTCTCGTCGAAGAGGGGGAGGATCGTGCGATAGTTCATGCCCTTGAGACCAGCCAGCCCCGCGCCGCGAATGAAGTGCATCAATACGGTCTCCACCTGGTCGTCCGCGGTGTGACCGACCGCCACCGCCTGCGCCTTGAAGCGGCGCGCCTGCGCCGTGAGGAAACGATAACGCATGGCGCGCGCGGCTTCCTCGATGGAGAGTTTTTCCATGCCGGCGAATTCGCGCACGTCCCCGCTCTCGATCACGGAGGCGAAGTTCATACGGCTGGCGGCTTGTTCCACGGCGTTGGCGTCGGCGTCGGCGTCGGGGCGCAGTTTGTGGTTGAAGTGCGCCACAATGACGCGGTATCCGTTCTCGCGCAGGACGCTCAACAGGCACAGGCTGTCGGGTCCACCGGAAACGCCCGCCACGATGGGCCGGTCTTTTGTCAAGCCGCATTGTTCGCGGAGGATGGATGCGATGTTTTCGAGCATTGCGTCAATTACAACACAGAAACCGAAAAAGTTCTTTGATTATCAAGACCAACAGGTTACAGACGCCCGCGCTTCGATTTCGGGAATTCGAGGTCGCCGCATTGCAACCCTCCGCTGCCCTTCGGATACGCCGTCAACGCGAGGGGGTTACATTTGATACAACTCCACCAGCACTCCCGACGTGCTTTCGGGATGGATGAAGGCGTATTTCTTCCCGTCCGACGCGGTGCGCGGCTCCTCGTTGATGAGGCGCACTCCCTTCGATTTCAACTGTTCCATCATCCCTTCGATGTCGTCCACTTCGAGGCAGATGTGGTGCATGCCCGGTCCGCGTTTGGCGAGATATTTGGCGACGCCGGAGTCGTTTGTGGTGGGCATGACCAGTTCCACCTCCGAGCCGGGGAGCGGCAGGAACGCCACCTGCGATTTTTCGGCAGGCGCGTCGCGCAGTTCGTGCAGTTCCATTCCGAGCGCGTCGCGCCAGAACGAAAGAGCCTTGTCCATGTCGTCCACCACGACCGCGACGTGGTTGATCCGTTTTACTTTTGGCATTGGTTTCTCCAACAACCAGAGACTTCGGAGGTCCGCAGGACTTCCGAAGCCTGATTATAGCCGCTTGCCAGAGAGTGGGTTAACGATTAAGATAGACCCATGCCAGACTTCCCCGTCAACGCGCGGCGCGTCCTGGTCGTTATCGGGATCATCGTCCTTGCGTTCGTCATCCTCGAGTTCAACCGCCGACTCGAAGACCTCAGCCTGCTGAACGAACAGGTCGGGGTCATCCGCACGCAGGCGACGCAAGCCGCGCAGACCCAGGCTGCATTGCAGACCGCGGTCGCGTACGCAAACTCGACCGCCGCCATCGAGGAATGGGCGCGCACCGACGGGCATTACGTCCGGGAAGGCGACCTGCCGGTTGTCCCGGTCAGCGCGCCGGGCGATCCTCCGATCGTGTCCAGCACGCCGGTTCCCACACCCACGCCCATGCAGAACTGGGAGGCGTGGTGGGAACTGTTCTTTGGAGAGTAACGCAAAATTGATTTTGCGATACCGGTTATGGATCGCCTCGATCTTTTCCCCATCACGACGACAATCGAAAACGATTCCCTGACCATCGCCGGTCACTCCCTCGCCTCTCTCGCGGACCGGTACCTGACTCCGTTATACATATACGACCGCGCCACCCTCGACCTTTCCACCCAAACCTACACGGACGCGTTATCCGCGCATTACCCCGCTCCCTCCCGCATCACCTACGCCGGGAAAGCCTTCCTGTGTAAAGCCATCGTCCAATGGACGCAAACCCGCGATTTGATGGTGGATTGCACCGGCGAAGGCGAGATCGCCATTGCGGTCGCGGGCGGCGCGCCGCGCGGGAACATTCTGGTTCATGGGGTGAACAAATCGCTCGCAGATTTGCAAGCCGCGCTTCGACACGCGGGGACGATCGTTGTAGATAACTTGAGGGAACTCAGGAATTTGGGATCCGACGGCTTGCCATCGAACTTGCGAAAGATTGCTTCCGCGTTCCAAATCTGGTTGCGCTTATTGCCCGGCGTTGCCGTGACAACCCATCACACCCACACGCAGACCGGTCAACACGACAGCAAATTTGGAATGACGCGCGAGGAAATACTGCAAGCGGCGCAAATAAGCAAATCGGCAAATCTTCCGATCAATGGAATCCACTTCCACCAGGGCTCCAACTTTCGCGACCCGGAACCGCTAATCCCCGCGATTGACATGGCGCTCGATCTCGCGAAGGAAATCGGGTTCAAAGGCGAATGGCATTTCTCCCCCGGTGGCGGGTGGGGCGCGGCGTATCATGAGGATGAATTGCCGCATCCGTCCATCGAAAGTTACGTGCGCGGAATCGCCGAAGCGGTGATCGAGGGATGTAATTCACGCAGACTTGACCTCCCCCATTTGCATTTGGAGCCGGGGCGAAGCCTTATCGCACGCGCAGGGGTGGCAGTCTATCGCGTCGGCGCGGTGAAGAGACGCGGCGATAAAACCTGGATCTTGACGGACGGCGGGATGGCGGACAATCCGCGTCACGCGCTGTACGGGGCGCGATATTCCTGTTTGCCGGTATCAGGCGTCGGCGAAGAACGAAGCGAAATCGTCTCCGTCGCGGGACCGTATTGCGAGTCGGGGGACGTTCTCATCGAAGATTTGCCCATGCCCAAAATCAAGGAAGGGGATTTGATCGCTGTGCCGATGAGCGGCGCATATCAATTGAGCATGTCGTCCAATTACAACGGCGCGCGCAGACCGGCGGCGCTCTGGCTGGAGGAGGAAAATGCGAGGTTGATCCAGCGCAGGGAGACGGTGGAGGATTTGTTGCGCCGCGACCTTCCGCTGGGTTAGCCGCGCTCGACCAGTCTTGCCAGCCCTTCGCGATCCGTCAGCACGAATTCGGTGCGGGTGACTTCGATCAATTTCTTGTCCGAAAACCCATAGAGGGCGCGGCAGACCATCTCGCGGGTGGTGCCGATGTGCGCCGCCATTTCGTCGAGCGTGAGGTGGCGGGAGATGGCGGCGTCGCCCGCCGTCTCGAAGTTTTCGAGCAGGAACCGCGCCAGCCTGCCCGCCACCGGTTGGAACGCCAGTCCCTCCATGATCTCGCTTGCGCGCTGCATGCGTTCCGCCATCAGGCGGCTGAGTTCCCAGGAGGCTTTTCCATTGCGAAAGAGAAGGGGGAGCAAGTCGCGCCGCGTCCAAAGGCAGATCCGGCTGTCTTCGCGGGCGTTGAGCGTGACGGGCATGGCGGCGTCCTCGTGGAAGAACGCCAGTCCCCAAAACAGATCGCCCGCGCCGAAGGAGCCCACGCGCAGGACGCGCCCTTCGCCGGATTCCTTCATCGCCTCGACCTCCCCGTTTTTCACCAAAAAGAGATAGGACCACACGTCTCCGTAAAAGACGATCTTTTCGCCCTTCAGGTAGGAACGGGTGGCAGCCAGCCGCGCCGCCTCCTGCAGATCGGGGGCGGAGAAAGCGGCGAAGACGGGATTTTGCGCGAGAAAAGCGGAAAGGTTCATGGGCGCTTCTTTCCTCCTATTGGGGTTTCCGTTTTCACAAAGGGGATTTTACTCCACGCCGACCAATCGTTCCAGCGCGGCGCGGTCGTGCAGGGTGATGCTGGCGCGCGTCACCTGGAGCAGACCATCCCGTTGAAATTGATAGAGGGTGCGGCAGACGACCTCCGGCGAGGTTGCCACCATGGACGCGATCTGATCGAGCGTCAGGTCGCGCTGCGCGAAGTTTTCCGAAACGGGAACCTGTTCCAGCAGTAACTTCGCCAGGCGTCCCGTCACGGGCTGAAAGGCAAGGCCGTAGATCGTTTCGCGCCGCTTGCGGATCAGTTTTATCTTCCGGCGCAACAGGGCGCGTACGGCATCGGGATTCTCGAACAGAATATTCAAGACAGCCTCCCCCTCCCATTGATAAACGACGCTTTCCTGGACCGCCTCCAGCGTGGAGGGCATCGGCTCGCCATCAAAGAGCGTGTGCCCCCAAAATTCCTCCCCTGCCTCCCAGGGGGAGACGACATAACTTTTACCCTCCGTCGAATGGATCACAGATTGCAGTTTGCCCGACGCGACCAAAATAACGTTCTCCCAATGATCGCCCTGCCAAAAGACTGCTTCGCCTCGTTCCAAAACGCGTCGCAGCGCCAACGATGACAACCGCTGTTTTTGAGAATCCGTAAACTTTCCCAACACCTCGGCGGTCTCCAGTAATTGCAGTAGATCGCGCATGGCATTTCGTCCTTTCGAGTTTGGGTCATTATGCACAACTTCTTGACTTAAGTCAAAGCGGAAACCGGAAGGGATGGATATTATATGTGTGAATATTATCACAACCTGAATTTCGTTCAGGGTAGACACCCTAACCATAATTGGAGGACAAATGTTACTTTCCACATCCCGCCAGGTTCGACTCGCTGTGGTATCCCTCGTGGTGATCGCCGCGATCCTGATGATCGCGGTCGTCCCGTTCATCGGCTTCGACATGGTCAACCCGATCGTCAAAGCGCAGCAGGCGCGCATCGAGAAGTTTACTGCGGAGGGCAACCCGCAGGCGCCCCTGTTGGCGTACACCGTCTGGCTGGTCAGTTTCTTCTTCCCGTTCTGGAGCACCCTGTCGCTCGTCGCCGGCATTGTCCTGCTGGTCATCACCCTTCCGCTGTTTCGCGGCGAGAGGTGGACACGCGGACTGGCTTTGTTGATGCTGGCGGTTCCGTCCATCGGCGGCGCGTACATGGTCGTGCCGTGGATGAATTTCATCGGAAGCGCCCAGGGCGGATTCCCGCCTGCGGTCACGATCATGACCATCGGCCTGATCCCGTACTTCGCCCTTCTCCTCGCCGAAAAAGTGGACCTGACCCAAAAGACAGTGGACTTCCTCGTTTTCCTGATGCTGGGCGTGACCGCCGCGGAGAACTTTGCCAACGGGCACGCGGCTTTCCGCATCCTGTTCGGACACCCCGCCCGCCCGCTTTTCGCCGAAGGAATCGCCATCACATTTTTCGGCTGGCTGGCTCTGTGGGTGGGAATGGGACTCTGCATTGCCGCCATCTACCTGCTGGGCGAGAAGAAGATCTCAGGCTGGTACGCGGGATTGATCGGCGGTCTGGTGACGCTGGTCGCCAGCAGCGCCACGCACTACGTCCGCCACGCCACCAACGACTACCTGTACGGCGCGCTGATGGGATTGAGCATCGTCGTCATGCTTCTCATCCCGGTCTTCAAGCAACGCCTGTTGACGGAATACACAGGCTGATCGCATTCTCCTTTGCAACCCGGGACTGAAGGCAACAGTCCCGGGTTTGCTTTAAGGCAAAGACTTTCCGCCTCTACTCGTGATATTTTTCACTTAAAGCAATTCAACTGCCAGCATTTGGCATCCAGACATTCCAAAAGGAGTACAAGAAGATGAAACGGTTTTTATTCGTCCCCATGACGCTGCTCATCGCCGCGTTGATTTTGTCGGCGTGCGCGCCCGCGTCCACGCCGACCAGCGCGCCGGAGCCGAAACCTGCGGAGCCTACCCAGGTTCCGGCGGCGGACCCAACCGAGGTCCAGGAGGAAGCGCCGCCCGTCGAGGTGGAGGAAGAACCTCCGCTGTGGACGCAGGATTACATCACGCAGGTCCCGCCCATCATGATGATTGATCCGTATTTCCAGATCTTCGGGCAGTCACAGGTAGCGGTTCCCTACACGTACGAAAACGCCGTCAAACTGGCGGGTCATTCCTGCGGCGCGACCGCAGGCGCCTGGACGATCGCCCGCAAGGCGCTGGAGGTTCTCTATCCGAACGGCGAAATCCCGGTGCGCGGACAGATCGCAGTGCAGACGCCGGGCGCGGAAGACGAATGGTTCGTCGGTGTGTTCGGCGAGGTGATCACTTTTATCACCGGCGCGGCGCCCAAAACGGGATTCATCGGCGCGGAGTTCGGGGAGACAAACGACGTATTCGTGCGCCAGAACAAAATGGTTTACACAGACGAGCCCACCGGAACGCCTCCCCCGCAAATGGAATGGATCTTCACCCGCCTGGATAACGGCGCGAAAGTAGGCGTGAACTTCAACCTGGCTGTGATCACCCCGATCGCGACCCCGGAACGCACGGAAATGGGAAAGAAGATGGCGGCTGGCACAGCCACCCCGGAAGAGGCGGCTGAGTATTACGAATACTGGAACGCCAGGGCGAAATTCGTCTTCGAAAACGCGGATACCCTGGAAGGTTTTTTCAACGTCAAGGTTTACCAGGAAGCCCCTGTGGCAGCCGCGGACGCCGCGGCAAACCAGCCTGCGCCGGTTGAAGACTTTGCCTGGGAGCAGGCGTACATCACCGAAGTGCCGCCCATCATGATGACGGAACCGTATTTCGGCATCTTCGGGCAGACGGCGGGACCCGTCCCCTACTATTACGAGGAAGCCGTCAAACTGGCTGGACATTCCTGCGGCGCGACCACCGGCGCGTGGATCATCGCGAAGAAGGCGCTCGAAGTCCTGTATCCCGACGGGGAAATCCCGGTGCGCGGACAGATCGCGGTGGAAGCCCCCGGCGCGGAAGACGAGTGGTTCGTCGGCGTGTTCGGCGAGATCATCACCTTCGTCACCGGCGCGTCGCCTCACACCGGCTTCATCGGCTCGGAGTTCGGGACGGTGGACAACGTCTTTGTGCGCCAGAACAAGATGGTCTACGCGGAAGAACCGACCGGTCAACTCCCCCCGATGCGGGAATGGATCTTCACCCGCCTGGATACCGGCGCGAAAGTGGGCGTCAAGTTCGAAATGGGGAAGAAGATGGCGGCTGGCACAGCCACTCCTGAAGAGGCGGCTGATTATCAGAAATACTGGAACGACAGGGCAAAGTTCGTGCTGGACAATGCCGATATGGACGGCTTCTTCATCGTGACCGTTTACGAGAGCGGAGACTAGCGCATCAACAAATGTAGGGCAGGATGATATCTTGCCAGCGGCGATTTGGCAACTTGTCCTACATTTTCTTCACGTTGTCATGTACCGGAAACCGAATCATCCATAAGGAGAATGTTATGAAAGACATATCCCAAACCAACCGCTCGATCCTTGCCGCGCTGGCGGTTATCGTCGGCTTGTTCATGGTGACGGTCGCGCCGCTCCTCATCCAGGTCTCGATGGAACGCGTCGTCGCCTCGCTGGTGGAGGTCTCCAAAGAAAAGCCCGCCTACGGAAGCGGCATCCTGCTTTTCTCGTACACCTTCCCGCTCTATCGCGGCTTGATCTTCGTCGGCGGCGTGGCGTTGATCCTCTTCGCCCGTCCCATCTACAAGGGCGAAGCGTGGACCTACCCCGCCTCCCTGCTGGCTTCGGCGTTCCCCTCGGCGGGCGGCATGTTCATGTTCCTGCCCTACGTTTCGTGGGTCGAGGGCTTTCCCATCCCGATGGCGATCTCCATGGTCGGGCTGGTCTTCTTCTGGAGCATGATCTTCCTCGGCAACAAGGACAAATGGCTGAAGTGGGGACACTTCCTCGCGTTGACCTTCGCGGGCATGCTCACCACCCACGCTTTCACCATCGGCATCGGCAACCTGCGGATGCTCCTCACCCGCCCCGAGAAACCGCTCTACGGCGGATTGGAATGGTGGGTGCTTTCCTGGTCTGGACCCGTGCAATGGATCTGTGTGATCCTGCTCTTCGCGGGGATCTACCAGATCGCTTCGCGCCGGACCTCGGGCTGGTGGCTGGGACTATTGGCTGGCGCGACGATCCTGGCAATTGACGTCCCGACGCAGGTCATCCGCACGACCATGTCCGAATCCACCTCGTGGGATTACCTGTATGGCTCGCTGCTTTCCATCGGTCTGTTGTTCTCGCTCCTGTTCCCGAAATTCAGGAACGTGTTGATCGAAGAACGCGAATGCTGCTGCAAGGAGAAAGAGTAACGTCGCCTTAGACCTGACATGTCTCATCCGCGCCGTTACCGACCAGAGCCCATGCGCGGACAACGGCGCGTCTTCATCGGACCTTCGCGGAGACATGTCAGGTCTTATTACAACCCATGAAAATCCACCCACGCTACTATCCCGCCATCATCATCGCCGTGTACGTGATCTTCCTGCTCATTGGAATCCTGTTCGGTTTCGGTCCCGAAGAAGGCGGCGGCGGTCACGGACGAGGCGCGTTCCTGCCATTCCTCTGCCTAATGCTGGAGGCTCTGGTATGACCGCGACCGTCCGTGAAAAACATTTTTCGCTCGCCAAAAGCCGCCGCCTCATCCAATGGCTGGTGGTGATCGGCACATTCGTCATCGGATTGCGCCACGTCATGCCCGGCGAAGCCTCACGCGGCGGATCGTTCGATTCGTTTTGCGCGTTCGGCGGGATCGAAACGCTGCTGCCTTACCTCTTCACGGGGCATACGCTCAAGTCCACGAACCTGCTCAACTTCTCGGTCTTGATCGCCACGCTGGGAGTCGCCCTCGTGGCGGGACGCGCTTTCTGCGGATGGCTATGCCCGTTGGGGGCCGCCCAGGATTTCGTCACGGAATGGACGCGGAAACTCTTCGGAGAGAAACGTCACGTGCGCGGCAGGCGCAGTAAAACCGTTCTTCCCTTACGCCTGCCTGCATTCCTTGACCGTCCGCTTCGTTACGCAAAGTATCTCGCGCTGGCGGTCATCCTGATCGCAAGCCTGTTCATGGTCTTTCCGCCTTTGCGCGAGTTTTGTCCCGTGCGCGCCGTGTTCAGCCTCAAGATGACCTCGCTCCTGTGGCTGACGCTGGGAGTCTTTCTGGCGGGTTCGGTTTTGGTGGAGCGATTCTGGTGCAAGTATTTCTGTCCGATGGGCGCGACGCTCGCCATCTTCAACAAACTCTCGCCCGTGCGCCTCGTGGTGAACGACAACCACTGCAACAATTGCGGACGCTGCGACATCGAATGTTCGATGGACATCGCCGACGTGCCGCATCGTCTCGACGACCCCGAATGTGTGCGCTGCATGGAATGTCTCGAAACCTGCGCGCGGGAGGGATCGCTGGAATTGAAAGTCGGGTAGGAACATCATTTTGCTTCGATACAAGATTGTCATTGCGAGTGGCGCGAAGCGTCACGAAGCAATCCCCAAGTACGAGAAGATTACTTCGTCGCTCCGCTCCTCGTAATGACATCGAAAAAAAGGAGAATTCAAAATGAAAGCGCAATTTTCGCAAAAGGACAACTCGGGCATGGCGCTCACGGCAGGCATCGCAGGCCTGCTGTGCTTCACCGTCCTGCCGTTCATGATCGCGCAGGCGATGACGGCGGTACTGGAAGGCGCGGCGGCGAAGATCCCCGCCAGCGGCAATCCGCTCATCGCCACCGCGCCGCGCATCGTGATCGCCTTCTTCCCCGTCTGGGGCGGGCTGAGCATCGCGGCGGGCATCGCGCTGCTGCTCGTCGCATGGGCGCTCTACAAAGGCGAAGCCTGGGCGCGTCCCGCCGCGATCGGTCTGCTGGCGATTCCCTCCATCACGGGCGCGTACTATTCGGGACCGGTCATGTTCTTCGGCAAAAGCGCCCTGCCCCTGTTCATCCTCATCGCGCTGCTGGGACTGATCCCCTACTTCACGCTCCTATTGTGGGGAAAAGGAACATCGGGCGAAAAGATCGGGAGGTTCTTCGTCTTTCTCATGCTGGGCGTGACCGCGGCGTGGAGTTTCAGCAACGGCGGATCGTCCCTGCGCATGTTCTGGGCACGCCCCGAATACTCCCCGCTGGATGCTTCCAACACGGGCTTCATCATGGGCGTGCCGGTCATTTGGACGGGTGTGCTTGCAACCATTTTCTCCATTCCTTTCCTCGCGGCGGGCAAACTGGCAGGCTGGCGGCTGGGCGTGGTGGGACTGGGCGTCATCCTGATGGGCAACCTGATGCTCTTCGCCACCCACACAAGCACAAAGGAGTTCATGATCGGGATCATCATGGCGGTCATCAGCCTGGTTCTGATGGTCATCCCCGCGATCGGCGGGAAACTGGTCGAAGCCTAAATACATCTTCGCCTGCGCATCGTCTTCGAAGACGATGCGCAGGCGTCATTTCCTATTGCTTCTTTCCTGATTCTATGTCAAACCCTTTCATGCCTTTCCAGAAAAGCCAGAAGATCAAGAGGACCTCGCCAATGAAGGTGAATTGCGCAATGGATATGTTGTAGGAGGAAATAAACCAATTCCCAAAGCCGTCCACTGTGTAGCCCAAGCCAGCCAGCACAAGGAAGACAGCCAGCCATTTGGGTACATAACCAGATCGGAAAGCAAGGTATCCAAGCAGCAGCAGGTGGAAGCCGAAGAGGATCAGCGCCTTATCCCAGATGCTTTGAAATGCCTTCAAGTAAGCCATGGATTGAACGCCATCGGCTGAAAGGACATTTAATGCGAAGTATAGTTGGCTGATGGCAAAGGCAAAAATGACGCCATAGATCACGCGCAGCCACGCCGTCAACGCGGAGAGTCTCTTGTCTGCGGGGGCGAGGACGATATACAATGCCCATGCCACGAGCACATCAAGCAACGCCACCACAAAGAGCAGGATAATGGCAGTGCGAAACGCTTCCGTGGCGTTGAGGATGTTTTGTGCAGTTACGGCGGCATCGTCAAAGTTGACCAGGCTTTGGAAGGTGTTCAAATAGGCAATGGGCGAGAGGATCGCCATAAGTAACAAGCCCGTGCCAGCGATGATCGCCGTGGGTTGGCTTTTCATTCTTTTATCCTTTATTGCTAATGATGGATACGCAGGCTCTATGGACTTTAGCGTTTCAAAGTCCTATATTTCACGCGATGCGGGGTTAAATCTTTCCCAAACTTCTCCCTCATCATGGTTTCATAGTCCGACCAATTCCCAATATATATTTTCGCCACCGAGTCATCTTCAAAGACAATGAGGTGGGTGCAGATGCGGTCGAGGAACCAGCGGTCATGGCTGACGACGAGGGCGGTGCCTGCAAATTCGCTAATGGCTTCTTCGAGGGCGCGGAGGGTGTTCACATCCAAGTCGTTGGTGGGTTCGTCGAGGAGGATGACGTTGGCGCCTTCGGTGAGGGTTTTGGCTAAATGCACGCGATTGCGTTCGCCGCCTGAGAGGATGCCAACTTTCTTTTGCTGGTCGGAGCCTGCGAAGTTGAATGCGGAACAATAGCCGCGTGCATTAATCTTCTTCTTGCCGAGTTCGAGCGTATCTGCGCCGCCTGAAATTTCTTCGTAGACGGTCTTCTCAGGGTCGAGGGTGCGGTTTTGGTCGACGTAGGAGAGTTTGACGGTTTCACCAATTTTGATGGTTCCGCTATCGGGTTTCTCTTTGCCGACGATCATCTTGAGCAGGGTGGTCTTGCCTGCGCCGTTGGGACCCACTATCCCGATGATACTGCCTGGGGGAACAGAAGCAGAAAACCCGTCGAGAATGAGGCGGTCGTCCCCTCCCCCGTCGGGGCTGGCGTAAGACTTGGTCACTTTGTCAAATTCGAAGACCACGTCACCGAGGCGCGGACCAGGCGGGATGTAGATATCCAGTTCTTCGCGGCGGGCTTCGGCTTCTTGATTCAATAATTTTTCGTAGGCGCTGACGCGGGCTTGTCCTTTGGATTGACGCGCTTTGGGCGACATGCGAATCCATTCGAGTTCGCGTTCGAGGGTCTTTTGGCGT
>SZPG01000117.1 GCA_030263595.1 Chloroflexi bacterium CFX6 | reverse complement strand
CCCGAAAGAACATCGGGACGATGTGAGCGAAGTCGAAGGGATAGGGAATTGACCCTATTGCGACTACGGGGAGGGAGAGGGCGAGCCTCTCCCTTACCCACTGGCTTGTTCATGCAAACACAGTGAGTTCGCTTATAATTTTGGTGTGGCTGGCAATCGATTAAGTTTGTGAAGACCAATAAAGAATCCATCCCTCAAGATTATCGCCATCCGCCTAGCCAAAGGCAACCTACTTTGCGGAAAGCCGAGGTCCCATGTCGCACAAGATCAATTACAACTCCAGGGCAGGTATCATTGGAATTAGGGTCCAGGGGAAGGTACCCCTCGATGAATTTAGAGATATTTATTTTCAAGCGGTACAACTCGCAAAAGAAAAAGACTGCTTCCTCTTCTTAAGCGATTTTCGCAACGCAACCACAAGCCATCTCACCCTGTTGGAGATTTCAACTTTACCGCAAACCTTATCGGAGATAGCGGCGCGAGCAGGCATTGATGCCAAACGGTTGAAACGGGCGATTGTGGTCGCGCCAAAAGACGCTGCCACTTCTCTTTTCGCGCAAGGAGTCACCCTCAGCCAGGGTCAAAACGCCAAAATGTTCCAAGATATTGCTGAAGCAAGGAAATGGTTATCGGAAGTAGGAGAGACCGCAAAGGTAGCATGATCTTGTTTCAGACGACAAGTCTTGAGAATGGACAGCCACCCAACAAAGCGTCCTAAGAAACCAGTGTCGGCAGGAAAATGCCATTTTGAGACATCCTGAGCGGACGCTCCTTAAACCAAAAAGACACCGCCGCGCAGCGGAGTGGACGTCCCAGGCAAGGTCATTCTAAACGCAGACCGTTGGCTGGCTGTTTGCAAGATTGACGAAGTGTGTATGATGTGTATAATTAACGCGTGAACAGTCGCGACATCATTGCCAAACTCAAAGCCGATGGCTGGGTACTTGTTCATGTGCGGGGTAGTCATCATCATTTCAAACATCCTACCAAGCCTGGCAGAGTGACTGTCCCCCATCCCAAGCGAGATTTACCAACCGGCACACTTCGCAGCATTTATCGTCAAACTGGTTGGTCTTGGTCAGAGCGAAAGTGAGAACCTATGCGTTATCCAGTTATTGTTCACAAAGACTCAAATAGTGATTACGGTGTGACGGTTCCAGATTTGCCTGGTTGCTTCAGCGCAGGGGAAACTCTGGATGAAGCATTACAAGAAGTGGTTGAAGCCATTGAAGCACATCTGGAAGGAATGTTGATGGATGGTCAACCTATCCCTACCCCGCAATCTGTAGAGCATCATCAAAACAATCCAGATTATGCAGGCGGAGTTTGGGCGCTAGTTTCGATAGATTTGGCGAAACTGTCGGGTAAAACCAAACGAGTCAATGTTACACTACCCGAAAGAGTCTTATCGCTGGTGGATAAGTATGCTTCTGAAAACGGTGAAACACGGTCAGGATTAATTGCACAAGCAGCACTCGAATACATCGCATCCCGTGAGAGTGTTGCAGAATAGCGCAGGAGTCTTTAAGCCAAAGAGCCAGCCAACAATGCGTTTCTCAGAAACAAGGTCATCCCGCGCCCTCTGGGTTCGTCTTCGGACTCGTTGCCGAAGGCAGATTCACACCGAATCGCAAAGGCGAGACCAAAAATCGCTAAAATTTACACAAGCAGTCAACGCAAAGCGGGCGTGGCGCCAAGACGCCATGCCCGCTTTATTTTCCCGCCCGCCTCGTTTACGCGGGCACAAGGTTGGAAGCCGAGTTTGGCGGCTTTCTTCTGCGAGCAACCATTACCCCTCCCTCCCCTTCGCCTCCTGCCACAGCGACTCCATCTCATCCAACGAGAGTTCAGATAAACCCCGCCCCTGTTCCTTCGCGCCCTGCTCCACGTAACCAAACCGCTTCTTGAATTTGGCGTTCGTCTCTCGCAAAGCGGACTCGGCGTCCACCTTCTTCCAGCGCGCCAGGTTGACGAGGGCGAAGAGCAGGTCGCCGAGTTCGGAGGTCAACTCTTCCTCGTTTGTCGCCTGCCTGACCTCCTCGATCTCCTCCGCGATCTTTTCCAATACTCCCTCGATCTCGCGCCAATCGAAGCCGACTCGGGCGGCGCGGTCCTGGTATTCCTGCGCCTGGGATAATGCGGGCAAAGCCAGCGGAACGCCGTCCAGCAAGCCTTTCTCTTTTTGCCCGTTGTCCCTGCGCTCGGTTTCCTTCAATCTTTCCCAATTCGCCAGCACGCCGTCCACGCCCTCGAGTTTCAAATCGCCGAACACGTGCGGATGCCGCCTCACGATCTTCGAATGGATTCCGTGAATGACCCGGCTGAGGTTGAACTGCCCCTCCTCGCTCGCGATCTGCGACTGCAAAACGATCTGCAACAACAGATCGCCGAACTCCTCGCGCATGTCGTCGAGGTCGCCCGAGTCAATGGCGGAGATGGCTTCGTAGGCTTCTTCGAGTAAATGCTTTCTCAAAGTTTCGTGCGTCTGTTCCCGGTCCCACGGACAACCGTCCGGCGCGCGCAGGTGGGCGACGATCTCGGCGAACGACTCGAACGAAGTCCCCTCCCCCAGCGGAGGAACAAACCAACACGCTGAATCAGAAACGCCGGAATGCTCCAATTCTCCAATCCTCTCTTCTTTCCACTTTTCACTCTCCACCACAGACACCAAATGTTCCTTTGGATAAGTCGTCAACAACACCGCCTGCACTCGCGACGCCAGTTCACGCGAATCAATTCCAATAAGCAACACCGGCATATCGGGCGGGTGAGGTGGGACGTGCGCGGAGGCGAGACTCCGCGCTTCGAGCAGGATCAGCCTCGGGGGCGGGGCGATGCGGAGCGTGTCGAATGTTTGGGCGACGAGAGAAAAATCCATGATAGTCTCCTATTTAAAGCATACTGCGTAATCCATATCGCGCAGGCGCGCGGCACGAATTACGCAGCAGGTTCGATTCGAAACGGCAGGGATCAGCGTTTTGTGTAGGTTGGCGCCTTGCGCGCTTTCTTGAGGCCGGGCTTCTTGCGTTCCTTCTCGCGGGCGTCGCGGGTGAGCAAACCGTATTTGCGGAGCGCGGGCGTCCAGTCCGCGTTGAGCGCCTGGAGGGCGCGCGCTAAACCCAGGCGCACCGCCTCGGTCTGGCCGCTTACGCCGCCGCCCTGCACCTTGACGGTCACATCGTATTTCCCGGCATCCTCGCCGACCGCGGCGAACGGGCGCAGGATGTCCTGTACGTCACCGATGCGGGGGAAATACGCGCTGCCCGCCTTCTCGTTGACGGTAAACGTGCCGGAGCCGCCCATCACGCGCACGCGGGCGGTGCTTTCCTTGCGGCGTCCTACTGCTTCATAATACTGTGCCATAATCCTTCCTCTTTATTCCTTACTTCATGCCTTTGAAACGACCAGCGGTTCGGGGTTGTTCGTGCCGTGCGGATGATTCGGTCCCGCGTAGATCTTCAGGCGCTTGAGCAGCGAACGTCCCATGCGGTTGTGCGGCAACATGCCCCACACGGCTTCGCGCAGGACGCGGTCCGGGTGCTTTTGCAGTTGATCGCGCAATGAAATGGACTTCAACCCGCCGGGGTAGTTCGAATGTTTGTGATACATCTTGGTGTTCAACTTCGAACTGGTCTTCGTGCCGGTCACGGTCACTTTTTCGCAGTTGACGACCACCACCGTATCGCCCATTTCCACGCCGGGCGTGAAGGTCGGTTTGTGTTTGCCGAGCAGAACGTGCGCGATGCGCGTGGCAAGGCGTCCCAGGTTCTGCCCATCGGCGTCCACCAGGATCCATTTGCGTTCGATCTCGCTCGCTTTCGGATAGTACGATTTGTACACTTTCCAATCTCCGTTTCTTTTCAATCTCGAACCGCGCCAGAGAGCGCGGGCTACTCAAAGAAATATCCTTATTGACTGTTTGACTCTTTGTACGCGACCTCGACCAGCGTCAGCCCGTGCGCGGGAGCGATGCCCGGCGGAAGGACGCTTCGGGACTTAACCGGATCCTGCTTCGCTAAAGAACGGGCAATGTCCTCCGCTGAAGCCTTTCCCTGCGCCGTCGCTGCCTGCACGAACACCATCCTGCGAACCATGCGATAGAGGAAGGCGTCCGCTCTTACTTCGAAAAGCCATTCATCCTCGGCGGTTTGCGTCCATTCGGCTTTCGTCACGGTTCGAACGGTCGTGCCTTTGGGTGAGGTTGGCGAACCGAAGGCATGGAAATCGTGCGTCCCAATGAATTGTTTCGCGGCTTGTTCGAGCAGGGCGCCGTCCATCGGCGTCCAGACCCGCCACGCGAACCGTTCGCGGATCGGGTCGCGCACCGGCTGGCAGAACAACCTGTATTGATATGCGCGGGAGATCGCGTCGAAGCGCGGGTGGAATTTCGCATCCGCAACCTCCACCGCCCGCACGGACATATCGGCCGGCAGGAGGGAGTTCAGCGCGCGCAGGAGTTCGTCGTCAGTGTGGGACCAGTCCAGGTCCGCCGAGGCAACCTGACCCGTCGCGTGAACGCCCGTATCCGTCCGCCCGGACATAAACACAGAACGTCCCATCCATCCAAGTTTTGTCAGGGCTTTTTCGAGTTCGCCCTGCACGGTTCTGCGCCTCGCCTGCCGCTGGCTTCCGTGGAAGCCCGCGCCGTCGTAGGCAAGAGTCAATTTGTAACGTGCCATTTTTCAGT
>SZPG01000020.1 GCA_030263595.1 Chloroflexi bacterium CFX6 | reverse complement strand
CTTCGACGAAATGGCGGTGCGGCTTGGCACGGTGCGCGACGTGTTGAGCCGCGCGCTGAAAACGCTCGAGGCTGAGAATCTGCTCAGGGTGGAGAAGCAAGCCATCGTCCTGCTCGACCCGAAACGATTGGAAGAACGCGGGAATCGTTAGGGGCGATCCCGCTTATGGATGGGAAGAGCCGCGGCTTTCGGCATCCTTTTGAGATTCGTCACCCTTTGCCTTGCGTCCGCGATACAGCCAGACCAGGACGGGAGGCGCGAGCAGGGTCGTCGCCAGACTCATGAATACGACGGCGGAGAACGCGTCGCCGGAGATGACGCCGAAACTGGCGCCGATGGATGCCACCACCAGACCGACCTCGCCGCGTGGCGTCATCCCCGTGCCGATCACCAGCGCGGAACGCGTGGGCAGCCCGATGGATGCCAGCCCGCCGCCGACCAGTTTGCCGACGATCGCCAGCGCGGTGACGCCCAACGCCAGCCCCAGGACTTGCGGATCGCGGAAGGCGGTCAGGTCAACCTTTGTGCCGGTCACCACGAAAAAGAACGGGACGAGGAATTCGTAGATGGGCTTCGCCTGGCGCTCGAGGTCATAGCGTTCCTTCGCTTCGGAGAGCATCAAGCCTGCCAGGAACGCGCCGATGATCGCCGCCAACCCGATGGCGCCCGCCAGCGCGGAGAAACCGAGCATGACCACCAGCGTCACGAACAGGGGCGCGTTTTGAATAGGCGCGCGCTCCAGGCGAATGGAATACCGCCGCACGATGCGCGTGCCGAGCAATACGACGAATATAAAGAAGAGCGCGACTTCGAGGATGGTCAGCAGGAGTTGCCAAACATCCACGCCGCCGCCAGCCGTGCTGCTCACAACGGACAAAAGCAGCAGACCCAGCACGTCGTCCACGACTGCTGCGCCGAGGATGATGCGCGCCTCGCGCTGATGCAAAACGCCGATCTCGCCCAGCACCCGCGCCGTGATGCCGATGCTGGTCGAGACCATCGCAGTGGCGACGAAGGCGGACTCCAGGTCGGTGCGCCCGAGCAGTTGCATGAACGCAAACCCAAAGGCGAAGGGGAAGAGGATGCCCAATATGCCGACCCATAATGCGCGCCCGCGCGCTTTCATCAATTCGGATACGCGCGTTTCCAAGCCGACGAAGAAGAGCAGCAGGATCACGCCCAGTTCCGCCAGCACGTCGAGCGTGAGCGTCAACGCGGTGTGAGCGGAGGCTTCGTCGCCGCCGAACAAGTGGATGAAACTCTCGTTCGGAACGCCCACCCAGCCCAGCACGTACGGTCCGATGAGGATGCCCGCCAGCACCTCGCCCACAATGGACGGCTGCTTCAGCCGCGTGAACAAAGCGCCGGCGATCTTCGCCGCGGTGAAGATGATGAACAAGTCAATCAGGATGCTTGTTATTTCGTGCATGATGTCTCCTAACCCGGACGAGCCGAATAAGAAAAAGGGATTCCGTCCTTTACAAACCGGAATGCAGACTCTTCCATAGGGCGATCAAAATCGGGATCCCGGAGAGGATCCAGAATCCGTAAGCAGCCGCCCGCGCGACCGCTTCGATGTTCGGGAAGAAGAGGCTGACCCAGAACAGGACGCTCCCCGCATGGACGGCGGCAAGACTCAGCCACGTCCCGCCCAGGCGCGCGGGTTTGTGAGGCTCGAAGAAGCGGGTGAAGAGATAGGGAACCAGGGCGTAGCCGAATTGCACGATCCAGCCAAAGATCAGGATCGGACCGCCGCTTCCCGAAATCTCCTGCACGGGGAAATTCGAGGCGCGGGCGACGATCAACGGCGCGACCACGACCGGCAGGAAGAACCAGACGTACGACGTGAACAAATGCCACACGCCGGGCGTCCACGCGCCGCGCTCGCCGAGGAGAGGCTTGATCGCGATGACCAGTAGCAGGACGCTTCCGAGCGTGTGCAGGATCAGCCCGACGACGGTGAACAGGCTGACGTTCAGCCACGGACCGGCGATCAATCCCAGCGCGCCGAGCGTCATTGACCAGTAGATCCACGGAATGCTCCGCTGCCATGCCAACGGGCGATTCGCAAACGAGGGGTATAAATCCACCAGCAAGCCAGCCAGAACGATGGCGGCGAAGCCCCACAGGTTGGTGTGGACGTGAACCTCGATGGGAGACGCGATGCGCAGCGCCTCGCTCCATCCGAGCCACAAGCCCGTGCCGACCAATCCGCCGATCACCAGGTAACTCAAGCCGGTGATGTAGAACCTGCGCCCCTCCGTATTCGAGGCTTTTCGCTGACTTTGCGCCGGGCGCATGTCGAGCAATTGCTTGATGAGCAACACCACGGCGACGCCCACGAGCGTCCCGCCTGTGACGATGAGCGCGCGCGTGATGGTGGGAATTCCGATCAACAAAAGCACGATGCCCGCGTTCAGGCTCAGCCAGATGTCCCAGCGCATCTTCGGGCGCGGCAGGTCGCGCGCGGTCGCTACCAGGGTTGGGGCAAGCCCGAATGTGATCTCGGTCAACGCGCCGAGAGTGACCAGGTGTACCCTTAACCATTTCAGGCTCCCGAACAACGGGATGATCTCCAGTCCCGTCAGGATCGAAGCCAGCGCGGCAAGCCCGACCAGGAACAGATAAAGCAACGACATGAGGAAATAAGGCTGCGGCATGTTTACCTCCCCAACACACGCGCCCGTCGGTGCATTTTGACGGACGGGATCAAAAACAACACGCCGCTCAACGCCAGCACAAACAGATCGAGCCAGGGGTTGATTGCTCCACTCCCCAAAACGGCGTGGTTCATCACATCCTGGGCGTAGGTCAGAGGGGAGAGATAGGCAAGCGCCCGCGCAGCGGGAGCCATCTCGCTCAACGGGATGAAAACGCCGCTGATGAAGAGCAGACCCCAGCGCAGGAGCGTGCTGGGCATCTGTACGTCACCGGGGTTGGTGGTGGGCATGGAACCGAACGCCAATCCCAACGTGGAAAAGGAGAACGCCCCCAGCACAATGCCCGCCGCCAGTAAACCCGGTTGTAGTATCTCCGCGCCGAAGAACAACAACCCTGCCAGCAGCGACACGCCCGAAACCGCAATGGCAAAGAACGCGCCCACCGCCGTCTTACCCAGAAGCAGAGTCATCAGGGACATCGGCGCGGCAAGCAGGCGGTCATACGTTCCGATCTTCCGCTCGGTGGGGATGATGAACGGTCCCGCCGCGCCCGCGGTGAAGAAGACCGCCATTGCCAGCAGGCGCGCCACCCCTTCCGCCGCGCCCACGTCGCGCTTCACTGAAAACGAGAAGAACATGAAGAACGGCATGAGAAAGCCGAACATGATCATGCCGGGGCGCAGGTAATAGACGCGCACGTCCTTGAGCGCCACCGTCCAGGCTTGAGCCAATTCGTTTTTGATTCGCTCGAAATTCATTTTCTGCCTCCCATCCCGCGCCGGGCGGGTTTATCGTCTGTTTCATTTTTGACCGCGCCCAACTGCCCACCCGTGATTTCGAGGAAGACATCCTCCAGGCTGGGACCGAGCGTATTCAGGCTGACGATTCGCAGGTTGTGAGACTCGGCATACTGGACGACGCGCGGAATCAGCGCCGACGGGTCCTCGGTGTACAGCCGCGTCTTGTCTCCGACCTTGACCTGCGTCGTCACCCCGGGCAGGGATTCCAACCCTCCGTTCGAGACCCTAAAGGTTTCAGAAACCTTTAGGGTCTCTGAAGGCTCGAGCGCCACCTCCACCGATTGCACGCGGCGGAAGTTTGCTTTGAGACGTTCGGGCGTATCAATGGCGGCGATCCTGCCGTGCGAGATGATCGCCACGCGGTCGCACAACTGATTGGCTTCTTCGATCTGATGCGTGGTGAGGAACACGGTCGTCCCTTCCGCGTTCATCTGGCGGATCAACTCCCATATCGCGCGGATGCTTTGCGCGTCCAGCCCGGGCGTGGGTTCGTCGAGAAACAGCAGGGACGGCTTGTGGATGACCGCCATGGCGATGCTGAGTCGGCGGCGCATCCCTTTGGAGAAGTTCTCGGCTTTGATATCGCGCTTATCCCACAAGCCGAAGGTTTCCAGCAATTCCTGGGCGCGTTTTGCCCGCTCATTGCGCGGCACGCGGTAGATGCTGGCGGTGAACATCAGGTTGTCCCAGGCGGTCAGTTCGGTGTAGACGTTGGATTCTTCAGGCACCAGCCCGATCTGCCGTTTGGCGGGATACGAGTCGCGGGCGAGATCATGCCCATTGATCAGGATCAGCCCTTCGGTCGGGGTGAGAAGCGTGGTCAGCATCCGCTGGGTGGTGCTTTTCCCCGCGCCGTTCGGTCCGAGAAATCCAAATATCTCGCCCTGCCTCACGCTGAAGTTGATGCGGTCCACGGCAAGAAATTTTTCGTAATACTTGGTCAGGTTTTCGACTTCGATGGCATTGGTCATGTTTTACTCCGTTCGGCTTTCCAGCCATTCCAACGAGTTGGCGGTTTTTACGACAGGGGTCATTCTGCTCTCACCCTCTGCCGCTTCCATTTGGTCCAGTACGGCAGCAGGTACAGGTATAAGCCGGTGATCGCCATGACGATCATGAGCGCCGCCTGGATGCGCTGGGTGGCGTCGCCAAGCGCCGTGCCGCGCGCGAAGATGACGGTCAGTAGTAATGCAGTGAAGGGCAATACCAGCCAGCGGTGAAATTTGCGAAACCATTTGTTGAGAAATTTGTTCATTCGTAAATCCTTATCATTGTTTTTTCAAATACTTTTCAGGGTCTTTGGCGAACGCGCGCTGGCAGGCTGGCGCGCAGAAGTAATACGTGTACCCTTGATGAACGTGCTGGAGGGACGTTTTGGGGTCCACTTTCATGTCACAGACCGGGTCGGTCTCCAATTGCGCCGCCGCGCCCTGTCGCACGAGGCGCACGAGGGCGATCATCGAGGCGAGGTAGATGGCGGCGATCAAAACGTTGGTGATGAGGATCGCCCAGCCGTTGTAGAGGTATTGCAGCATCACGCCGAGCATGGCGCCCATCATGCCGCCCATCGCGCCGCCCATGCCGCCGTCCATCATGCCCATCAAGCCGCCGACGCGCCCGAAGATAATTCCAAAAGCGAGACCGACGGTCACGCCGACCAGGTTGCTGATGAACATGTCCGTCGCCGCGCCGATGAAATAACCGACGGCGATGCCCGTCATCATGCCCTGCGTCATGCCGATCATCATGCCGAGCATTTCGGTGACCGACGACCTGTAACGCGAGAGATACACACCAACTCCCGCGCTGACGAGCATGACGACAAGGCTGGCGATGATCGCAGTTGTCAAATTCAACATGTCATTTCTCCAAAATCACCAATTGACCATGAAATCGAATCGCACGGTGGTCGTCCCGTCCGCGCGCTCGACGCCGACGATGACGCGCCAGGGACCGGGCATGAGGAAGAACACGTCGCCGCTGTAACGTCCATCGCCGAGCGATTCGGCAACGGTCACATTTTTGCCGTGACTCATGTTCGTCATGTCAATGTCGAAGGTGATCGCCGCGTCGGAAACGGGCTGTCCTTCCGCGTCGAAGATCAACGCTTCGAGCGTGGTGTCGCCGCGGGACGGAGGATTGGGATCGCTGAAGATCCACACAAACAGGTCGCCGCTCTGTTTGCCGCCGAGGGCGGGCAACGGATTTACAGCGGCATCCTGCCCGGCGGCGGGGGTGAAGGTTGGGATCGGCGTCGGCTCCTCCACGCCTGGGGCGGACATCATCCCGCACGAGGCGAGCAAGACCGTCGCGAATCCTAAAAACAATTTTTTGATCATGGTTTCTCCTTGGAATTTCGGCGCGTCATTTCCTTCTCCGCAAACGCGGCAGCAAAAACGGCGCCCGCCGCCTGAGGACATCTGAATGTTCGCGCAGTCCGCTCATCTTATTTCTGCGCCTGCATGTCGGCGCCGCCTGTTCTCAAGGCTTGCAGGGAAGCCAGGAAAAGCAAAACGCCGATTACGATGATCCCAACCACGTAAAGAACTGAAATGAATCCGGAACGGTAATTGCTGGAGGCGAGAATAACCGGCAATTGAGCCAAACCCGCCGCCAGGGGCCACACGATCCCCAATCCCGCATGGATATAAAAACTCCGGCGGTCGCGTTGACCAGCCCAAAAGAGCGCCAAGCCTTGCAGGGCAAACAACCCCGACACGACCAGGGCAAGTGCCGGAGCCGGGACGCCGTTCTTAGCCGGTTCGCCCAGGGCAAAATCCTCCAGCGTGTGCGGAACGGCAAAGAAGAACAGCAGCAGCGACAGGATCACTACGCTCATTGTCCATGCCGATAAGTTTCGTTTTGTTTCCGACATTTTTTCTCCTGTTGATTATTTTTGTTCAGACGCGCGCTGTTCGGAAGCGCGCTGGATTGCCTGCCGTAAGATGCCCAGAAACTCATCCAGCGGAACCTTATGGACGCGCGCCGCCCATTCCACGGTCAACGCTTTGGCGAGGAACATCCGCAGGGAATATTTCCCGACGCGTTTGACGCCGAAGATTTCCATCACGTCGGCGATGTCGCCATACTTCAACAGGATTTCCGATACGCGGGTGTCCTTTGTGATCTGCATTCGAATCCTCCAATTCTCTCGATTCTCTCTCTCGATTCTCTTTTCTTAGTTCCTCCGTTTAGCCGACAGTTCGCCTGTCGGCTAAACGGTATGAAACGGAACAACCTCACTGCGCGCTCACCGCCAATTGCGGATTGATCGCCATCAGGCGGTAGGCTTCGTTCACGTCGTCCGCAGTGAGCAAGCCCAACAGTTCGCCTTCGGGATTCAGCACGAGCAGGGCGCGCGTCCGATTTGCCGCCATCTTTTGTTGCGCGGCATGGAGCGATTCATCCGGGCTGGCAGCGACGATCTTCGTCCGCATGACCTCTCGCGCCGCGGCGTGCGCGCCCAGTGATTGAAGTCCGCGCAGCAGGTCAACCTCTCCGATCAAACCCGCGACCCGATTGCTTCCCCATTCCAGCACGGGGAAATCCGCCTGCGAAGTGGAGAGCGTCAACTCGACGGCTTTCGACAGCGAATCGTTGACCCGCAACACGTGAGGCGAACGCGTCATTGCCTGACCGACAGTTGCCTCGCCCAACGTACGCTTGACCTGCGCCCCCTGGCTTTCCTGCCCCGCGCCCATCCAGACGAAGATGGCGATGAGAACGAGAGTCCAACTTCCGCTCATAAAGCCCCACAGTCCCATGAGGAAAGCGAGTCCCTGACCGACCTGCGCGGCGACCCGCGTGGCTTTGGCGTGATCCATTCTCTTTGCGAGCAAAGCCCGCAGGACGCGTCCGCCGTCCATGGGGAAGGCAGGGATGAGGTTGAAGAGACCGAGGATCAGGTTGGCGGAGGTCAGATACGCCAGCAATCCGCTCCAACTGACGCTTCCGAGCGAGGCTTGCAATTCCTCCAGCGAGACCAGGGCGCGGGCGTCCAGAAGCGCGCCGAGTCCGATCAACAGCGCGGCAATCGCAAAGTTGACCAGCGGTCCCGCGATCGCGATGCGCAGTTCCTTGTTCGGCTCTTCCGGGATCTCCTCCAACTGCGCCAGCCCGCCCATCGGCATGAGGGTGATGTCCTTGACGCGCACGCCGAACTTCATGGCTTGCAGGCTGTGACCGAGTTCGTGCAGGGTCACGCTGAGGAAGAGCAGCAGTGTGGCGACGATGCCGAAGAGCGCGCCCTGCGTCCCTTCGCCCGTGCTGACGCTCCAGCGATACGCCGCCCAGATGAGGATCAACACGAAGGTCAGGTGGACCTTGATGTCAATGCCTTTGACTTTGAGTAGTTTGATTGACCAGCTCATGGTTGTTTTTCCTTTCATGCAATACTTGACGCTGCGCGTATTTGGCGGTCTCTACCGCCAGATTGCGCAACAACTTGCCCTGGTAGACGCTGCCAGGGGAGAGCGCAAATTATGCGGCTTTTCATGGTTACAGATATTTGTCATCCTTTGCATTGTAGAAGGGTGTCCCATCTTTCTCAACGACTTTTGTCGAATTTGGGGAAGCAATTTCTTCCTCCGCAACCACGATCTCGAACGGGCGCGTGATCGCGCCTGTGGGACAAACCGCTTCGCACAGACCGCTGTATTCGCACGCCAGCGGGTCCGCAACAACGGCTTTCTCGTCCTGCAATGCCAGCGCCTTCGTCGGGCAGGCACGCACGCACAATCCGCAGCCGTCGCAGAGACGAGGGTCAATGAGGGGAATGGGTCGGTCGGTGAGTGGTGTCATGGAATGCTCCGATACATGGCAAGACCCTAAAGGTTTCCATCGCAAACCAAGAGAAATTTTCAACGATGGTTTCCAACAAATGATCTATTGGATCTTCTAGAAAAACCTTTAGGGTCTCTTTCCAAAAATAAAAACTCGCTCAAGGCATGGCGAACATACACCTTGAGCGAGATACTTTCAACGACTTTTATCGGTTTTCGATTGCCCGCCAGCCCAGCCATTTACTCCGCTTGCAAGAATTTGAGGGCGAGCAGTACGATGTTACCCGTCGCTTCTCCGCTTTCAAATAGCGCATTTGTTTGAACCGCTTCCAAAACGGAAAATTTCCCGGCAATGACAGATTTGTTTTTACCTTCCTGGATCAAATTAAAGAGCGCCGCCCAATCCTCCAGAAACAGTTCGATCTTTTCAACGGCAAGATCGTCCGTAGCGTTGAGCGTCCCGTCCACGTCAAAGCAGAGGGCTTTGATGCGCGACAGGTCGAGGGCATAAGGTCAATCCGTTGAAAGCACGCCGCGCACAAACAGCCCTAATGGGATAAAGAAAAACATTCCCATGACAAGGATTACGACAAAATCAACTGGTGGAAATGGTGCGCCGGTCAAGAAAGGCTGGACAATGAAGAACACAAGCAGTCCAATGAACAACAGGCTGGCTTGACAAAGCAATCCCCCTGCGGAGATATATCCCAGTGCCTGACGCCGCCAAAGCAGCCAGCCGCCGATGATCCAAAGCGGGGTGGTGATTAGATCGGCGTAGACGACGGACATCTCCGGGCTAAAGAATGATGTTGATTCCGTAAAAGCGGAATAGACTTGACCACTGCCCCTGAAAAAGAACAATAACCCAAACACCATCAACACGCCGCCTGCGAATCGCTCGGGGACCGCGCCGTGAAGCCTTTGCCGAACGCTCTCTTTGTCCACGCTGGCAAGGATTTGAAATACGCCGACCGCGCTCAATCCAACCAGCGCCGCATAGAAAAGGGACTGGACCGCCAGCCACGTGGCAATCAGGTAAGCGAGATAATTGTAGGTGACATAGAGCAGTGCGCCCGGCAGGAAGAGCGAGCCAATCAACTTCCCGCGCCGGTAGAGGGATAGGGATACCAGCAGCACGGGCAAGCCAATGAACAGATTGACCATATCGTTCGCGACGAACGCGCGCTGTAACTCCTGCGTGGGGTAGAGGAGGGGCTGGAAGAATAATCCCGCCAACGAGAGGAGGGTCATCAGCGCGGCGATGACGACCGAGAGGGTATGGATGGACGATAGATGGAATTCGGAGGAGCGAGGGGAAGTGTTCATTCGTTTCCTTCTACAATAACTCCGGCGCCAGCAAGACAATATTGCCAGTCACCTGCCCGCTTTCGAGCAGCGCATTGGCTTGCGCCGCTTCCAAAATGGAAAATCTCTTCGCAATGACCGGTTTGATTTTACCCTCTTGTAGTAGTCTAAAAAGCGCCGCCCAATCCTCCAGAAACGGCTGTTTGTCTCCCATAAAATAAAACGAGGTTCCATAAAGGCTGAACGATTTACCGTTCGGCAAGAGGTTGACCGTGAGTAAAGTCAAAAGAACGCGAAACAGCACAGAAAAACCGGCAGGTTCACCATAACTCACCAGCCTGCCTCCGCGCCGTAACAGCGACAATCCGCCGCGAATGGTATCGAGCCTTGTCATTCCATCGAAGACCGCGTCAAGCCCATCCGATTCGCGCTGACGGATGAATTCGACAAAATCCTGCGTGTGATAGTCAATGGGCGTCGCGCCGTATTCGATCAGGAGGTCGTGTTTGTTTTTCGACGCGAGGGCGTACACCTTCAGTCCCGCCAGTTGACCGAGTTGCAGCAGCGCGGTTCCGATCCCGCCGCTGGCGCCAATGATCAACACCTTCTCGCCCGCCTTGACCTTAGCCGAACGGTGCATGACCTGGTAAGCGACAATATAATTCAAGATCAAGGGAACGGCTTCAGCGGGATCCAACCCGGCGGGGACGGGAATCAGCCGGTCACTTCTCCAATACAGGACTTCGGTATAACCTCTTGTGACAGTCAAGACTCCCACGCGTTCGCCGGCGAGCGAGGCGCGCACGCCTTCTCCAACGGCATCCACATCGCCGATCACGGCGTATCCCGGTACAAACGGCAGTTTCTGTCCGAGCGGCGTGCCAGAGTAGAGCGCTTCACCCCGGCGCACGGTCACATCGGGGCGGCTCACTGCGGCTGCCAGGACTTTGATGCGAACTTCCCCTTTTGTGGGTGGGCGCAGGTCTTTCTCAACTATTTGCAGAACTTCCGGCCCGCCGTGGTGGGAGACCTGGATACTTTTGTATTTCATGGTTTTCATCCAATATCGGGAGTTGGGTTCTGGGTTAAAAACCCAGAAGATCCGACCCCTGCCATTCTATGGTTGTGGGATCTATCCGTTTCACATTCGGGCGGCTTGCCTGTTCATCCGCAAACTTTGCTTCGGTAAACTGCGTGCGAACCTGATAGGGAGATTGAATACAAAAAGGTTTTATCGTTCCCACTTTTGTCATGGCTCTCTCAGCCGTCTCCCGAATGAGCGCGCGTGCCTTCTGAGGGGATACACTTATCATCGGAGCCTGCGCCAATCCTTTTACTTCCAAAGCAATGCCTTCCTTTACCGCCACACCCTCAATGTCGGGAACCAATGCCCGCGCTTCATCCACTGCCGCTCGGTCGCCGCTGATGAATACGGTCGGCACTCCAAACTGTCCGGCTGTGGCGCAATTCATTCCAATTTCCCCCACCTTCAAACCGTTGATCCAACACCCGACGATATCCGGCATAAAACTATGACTCAAGACAGCCCTGCTGGTTCCAGCCATGGAATGCAAGCCCAATAGAAAAACCGCGTTGAAGGAAGCATCCAAACCAGCCGGTCCTCCATCTCCAGCGCCCATGACCATTTTGCATTCTGGATGTAACAACTCGATGTCCAAGCCGCCGGGGAAATTGCCGTGCCCGTCCCAGGCAACTATTTCAGCGGCGCCTCCCGCCAGGGCGCCTTCTACAAGCGCATTGAGTTCCAGGGCGGCTAAATGCCTGGCTTGTTTGTAATACTCGCCGTCGAACCAGCATTGTTGACGGTGGTCAACAACTCCTGCCACGCCTTCCAGGTCGCAAATTACGTATACTTTCATCGTCATCGCTCCATTATGAATTATTGAGGCTTCCCGATCAGAAAATAGATCGTGCTCACCGCCGCAAGCGGCAGGACGGTCAGCGCGATTTTGTGGATGGTCAACAACGGCGCGTGCGGAAGGTTGCCGATGCTCATGAACGCGCCTGTCGTAAACAGGGAGATGACGCACACAATACAGACCGCAACCAGCGCAACTACAACGGATTGAACACCCGCGCCTTTCAGCAGATTGTACGCTTGTAATACCGCGAAGATAACTGCCCCAAGCGCAATCAATTTATGGACGTTGAAGACCAGCGCGTTATACGGCTTTCCGAGCCTGCTCAACCAAAAGTCGAAAACGAGCGTCAGCAGAAAAAGAATCCCAGGCACGATGAATTTTGAACTTGTTTCCATGTCAATCTCATTTCTTGTATTGCGCGGCTTCATGTCCGGCGCATTTTTCGTCAGCCTAATCATAGCCCGGGGTTATGCAATCGCCTATGACTTTTCCTGCATGAAATATGTCCTTCGATGCAGAATCGGGTATGATTGCCGCATGGCGCGTTCCCCCGAACCCATCACCGTCTCGGTCACGGTGCTTTCGCAATTGTTCCTCTACCTCAACTCGCTGAAGGTGGACGTGGACGGCTTCCTGCGTTCTCTGGGCGTTGACCCGCCAACGGTCAAAGCGCCCGATGAGCGGATCCCCGTGGAGACTTACCTGCTCGTTCAGGATGAAGCCGCCCGCTTCGTTCACGACCCGTACCTGGGTCTGCACATGGGAGAGTTTGCCGAGGCTGGGAGTTGGTCCATTCTCGGTTACATGATGATGAACTGCAAAACGCTGGGGGAGGCGTTCGTAAAAGCAGGAAAGTATTCGCGCATCATCGGCAACCTGATAGACGCCCGCGCCGACGTGAAATTTGGAAAAATTTACCTCGCCTATTTCACGCCGCCGCATGCCCCCGCGATGTCGCGGCATTGTTTTGATTCCGCCATCTCCAGCAGTGTGCGGATGATGCGAACGCTGACAGGCTTGCCGCTCGACCCGCTCGAAGCGACGTTCGCCTATCCCAAGCCCGAATCCACCGCCGAATACGAGCGCGTCTTCCGCTGCGCCGTGCGTTTCGGTAGCAAAGAAAATTCGCTCACGCTGGATTGGAGCGTCGTGAACCTGCCCGT
This sequence comes from Chloroflexi bacterium CFX6, assembly GCA_030263595.1. GTDB lineage: Bacteria > Chloroflexota > Anaerolineae > Anaerolineales > Villigracilaceae > Defluviilinea. Next base: position 77,782 of record SZPG01000020.1, on the reverse strand, counting down.
CCGCATGGCGAATCCCAGCCTGCTCGAACACTTCGAGAAATACGCGCAGGATTTTCTCGCGCAGATGGAACGCAACGACGAACACACCCGCGCCGTGACCAAGATCATCCTCTCGCGACTCGATGACGAATCTCTGTCTATCGAAAAAGTTGCCAAAGAGTTGTCCGTCAGTGTGCGGACGCTGCAAAACCGACTCGAAACCGAAGGCGTGGTTTTCAGTGACCTGCTCAGGGACATTCGCGAACGGCTGGCGAAGAAATACCTGCGCGAAGACTACAGCGTGGAGCAGATCACCTACCTGCTCGGCTTTTCCGAACCAAGCGTCTTTCGCAAGGCGTTCAAAAAATGGATGGGAATCACACCGAAGGAATACCGCGAGGTGTATCTCGCAGGCGCAAGATAAACGCTCGCCATGCCAAAGCGGCTGAAACAACGCTCACCGTTCGCACAATAAATTACTGGTGAATTGACAAAATACAAAAGTGGCTTGTTCTACGCGTTCGGTGGCTTTGTGCCATGAACTATTCGATCACCTGCGCCACCGCCCTCAACCCCTCCTTATCCAAAATCTGAATCTGATGACGCGCGACGTGGATCATGCCCTCCTCGGCGAGTTTCCGCAGCGCGCGGTTGACCACGTCCGGCACGGTGCCGAGGCGTGAAGCCATTTCGGCTTGCGTCGCCCAGCGTCGGCGTTGGACCGAGCCGCCCTCCGCCTGCTCAAGCAGCAGCCGCGCGAGACGCGCCTCCACCGAACGCAGCGACAAATCCTCCACCATGCGGACGAGGTGCATGACGCGCCCCGCCAGGTCCTTCACCACCTGCCGCGCCAGCGGAGGATGTTCATCCATCAATCTCAAGAGAAACTCGCGCTGAACCAGCCACACAACTGAATCTTCCAACGCGGACACGGTCGCCTGGTTGGGCGCGTCGGTGAAGACGCTGAGGGCGTTGAAGGCTTCGCCGTCCCGAAGCGTTTGAAGCACCTGCTCCCGCCCGTCCGCGCCGATCTTGACCGCCTTCAACCATCCGCTTTCGACGACGTACAACCCCGCGCACGGCTCGCCCTCGATCAACACAACCTGCCCCGCGTCGTAAGCGCGTCGTATCGCCGACTGCGCCAACAGATTCAGCGCGGCGTCGTCCAATCCCGAAAAATACGACACCGCTTTCAATATGCCCGCGTGATGAAGAGCCTTGTCTTTGTTCATCGGTTCTCGCCTTTGCTGTTGCTCTGCGCGTCATTATACATCCCGTTCCCAAAATCCCGCCGGGCGGTCGTTCCGGGGTCGCTGAGAGACCCGGCGGAACGGACCGAACAGGACGAAAGACATGCGCGACACGTGACAATCGGTTAAGGGGCGACACGACAAAAGTCGTACAACGATCCCATGACGGTTCGTATACTACGGGCAGGTTTATGATGACTCAACATCCGCCTCTTTCCTCCGACGAAAGCCTGCGCGCCGCGATATTGACCTTATTCGCCTCTGACGCGCGCACCGCCTCCGCGGATCTACGCGTGGGCGTGCTGAACGGCATCGCGCACCTGGCGGGCAGGGTGGATTCGCTGGAGGCGCGCGAGGCGGCGGAGGAACTGGCAAAGAACGTGCGCGGAGTGCGCGGCGTGGCAAATCGCATCGAAGCGCCCGGCGCGCCGAATCCATCCCGCACCATCAACCTGGAACTTCCAGATACCAATCCTGAAAGAAAGGAGTGACATGACTGCAAAAATTATCGTCTTTGCGCTGGTTTCATTTTTCCACGACCTGTTCACGGCCGTCTGGATGGGCGGTTTGATCGTCACCGCGCTGTCCTTTATGCCTTCGGTCAAAGAGGCGTTGGGAGCGGGCCCCCAGGTCAAAAAGGTGATGACGACCTTCCAGAAGCGGCAAAGCGTCTGGGTGTACGTCAGCATGGCGGGGTTGATCCTGACGGGGCTGCTGATGACCAACCGCAGCCCGGAGTACGAAGCGTTATTCTCGTTTGGGAACGCATATTCGGCGATGCTGTCCATCAAGCACATCCTCGTTCTCGCCATGATCGGCATTTCCCTCTACCGCGCCCTTGTTCTCGGGCGCGCCCGGGCGATGACGCCGGAAAAGGAACGGCTCAACGTCCGCCTCCTGCTGATAAACGCGGGGCTGGCGGTGACAGTGCTGCTGGTCAGCGGGTTCGTTGCCGCGCTCGCTAGACCGATCGTCGGCGGATGAAAACCAACGGCATTATTCATTAACTTTGCGAATTGCGGCGTTCGCGCCGCATCGCAGGATTGATACAAAAGGAGTGAACGAAAATGAAGAACAATTACAAACTCGGAGCCGTCCTCGCGGTTCTCGGCATCGCGGCGGGAATCCTGTGCCTGTATTTCATCGCAGACACATACAATACCGTCATTCACACGCATTTTGCGGCGGGCGAATGGGAAGAGAGCAATACCGTTCGCTTCGTCTACGCGGTGCTGGGTTGGCTGGGAACGGCGGCCGGCGCGCTTTCCGCGGCTGTGCTGTGGGGCTTCCTGAAGAAACAGGATTGGGCATGGTTCTGGGGCGCGGTCGCCGCGACCGTCCTCCTGCTGGCGGGCTTCTTCCCCATGATCCCCGCCATGGACAGCGGCTTGCCCGTCCCAACCATGTGGGTATTCCTTCTGGCGGCGGTCATGTGGTTCGGCATGTTGTTCGTCGGCGGCGTGAACGGGAAGATCATCACGCTGACCTTCGTCGCGGGCTTGGCTTACGTGCTGACTTTCATTGACGGCGTCGCCCCGATTTCCAAGTTTCAGACCACCTTCCAGTATCCGACGGAATTTGCCGTGAATACCGGCACGTTTTGGAACGGGATGTATGTGATCTTACAGCAGGTCAGTTGGTGGGGCGCGGCGGCTTGGGCGGTCTTCATCTTTGCGGCGCTCAAGCGGAAGTCGTGGGCGGTTCCGGTCGGCATCTTTGCCGCGCTCATGTCCATGATCGGCGGCTACCCGATGGGCATCCATAACGTGACGGAGGTCCAGCGCTTCTCCATGTTCCTGCCGGCGCCAATCCTGAGCACAATATTACTGATCGTACTGTTGCTGCCCGGCACGCAAAAATTGCTGAGCGCCAAACAATCTTGAAATCCAATGGGTGTGTTTCGAGCCCGTTGAAACCGTCCCGAAGGTCGCTTCAAAAGCGGCAAAATTTGCCGACAAAACCTTCGGGACGTTCTTCCTCCGCCGATTTGAAACGCGCCCAAATCCAATTCAGGAGGTTCTCGCATGAAGGGTAACAACAAATTAGGAGCGGCGCTCGCCATCGTCGGCATTTTGACCGGGCTGCTGGTGCGACAGGAAGATCATCGCGTTGGCATTCGTCAGCGGACTCGCTTATGTGTTGACGTTCATTGACGGCGTCGGCGCGATCTCACGTCATCAGACCGAAGCGAAGGGCTTCATCAGTTCGATGTACCTCATGTCGCAAATGGTCAACTGGTGGGGCGCGGCGGTCTGGGCGGCATTCATCTTCGGGCTGGTCAAAGGTAAATCGTGGTCTTTGCCCGTCGGCGTTTTTGCGGCTGCCATGTCCATGTTCGGTGGGTTTCCCGTCGGTTTGACCGATGTTCTCGTCAAGGGACGCTTCTCGATGTTCCTGGTTGCGCCGGTGATGAGCGCGGGATTGTTGATCTATCTGCTGCTCCCGTCCACGCGCAGAATATTGGAGGAGTGGAACGCCGCCGCGTAAAGCGTACGGCAAGACTCATCCTGCACCGCGCGGGAGCGACATGAATGTCGCAGTACGGCAGGATTCATCTTGCGCCGCGCGGGAGCGACATGAATGCAGTACCGGCTCGGGAAACAGGAGCAGGTTGAAGGTCAGGCGTGAAGCGGAGTGTGATTTATGTCACTGAAATTCGACAAAGATTTGTGTCATAATTCACAAAGAGGCAACCGCGTGGCGTTGTCTACGATAAACCTACAAGGAGAATGTCATGTTCACGCTCGACAACCTGTTCCTTCTGCTCACCGGCTTGATCGCCGCGTACCTGTGCTGGTTCTTCTGGCAAAGGTACAACCGCGCTCCACGCAAAGCGCTGCACAATCTCTATTATTTGATGGGGTTTGCGGTGCTTTTGGTTTCGGGGCTGCTGTTGATCTTCCTCGGCCTGGGGATTTTGGCTTCGCCCTACGTGCTGACGGTCGCAAGTTTGATCCCGCTCGGCATTTCGATGGGAGTCGCCGAGGAATATTACCCCTCCTGGAAGAAAGCCTTCAAGTGGTTCGCAGTAATCGGCTTTCTTGCAATCGCAGTCACCAGCATCAGCGGGATGGATGCGTTGAAGAAGATCGCCGTGCCTCTGTTCCACGGCGTGGCGGGGCTGGTCATCTTCCTGGGTCCGTTCTTCGCCAAGGGCGCGCCGAAGGGATTTTACTGGGTCGGCGTCGGCGGTCTGTTGATCGGACTCGGCGGCATCGCTCTCGCCTTTATTTCGGTCGGCAGGCAGTTGCTGTTCTTCAGCCCGTCCTTTGTAATGTTGATCCTCACGCCTCTGCTCTTCCTGATGACGGGCGCGTTCGCGCTGGGTTTCTCGAAGAAAGGTTAGTCGGATAGTCTCAGAGTCTGATAGTCTCAGAGTCTGATGGGCAGCGGATATACAGAGAAAGAAAAAAACCGTGACACTGTGTCTTCGTGGTGAAAATCTTTCGGCGCGATCGTCCGTCAAATCCGTGTACCGCCCCGGCGCAGGTATTTGTCTTTTGTCAAAGACGTTCAGTCCAATTTGTGATATTTTTCATTAGGCTGACCGTCCACCAATTAGGAGTATCGCTCATGGAGTTCATCAAAACACGATTCAACTACCTCTTCAATTCCACCAAGGGCTTGATCCTCGTGGCAATCGCCATGATCGCCGTCGTCACCGCCATCTGGGGCATGTTGTCCGGTCCGATGGCGGAGATGGGCGTGCGCGAGGTGGTCATCAAACTCTTCGGCATGGATATCGTCCAGGCGGAGCGCGAGGGGCGCATCGTCATCCTGTACCACTCGATCGCCATGGCGGTCGTCGCCATCGAGACGTACATGATCACGGGCTTGCTGAAGATGAAGCCCTTTTTCAAGACCTCCATCAACGCCATCATCACCGTCGGCTATCTCACGACCATGATCTTCGGCATGAGTTTCGCCTACTTCGGTCACAACTGGGCGTTCCACGGACTGTACATCTTCGGTCTGTCGCTGATCTTCTTCGCAGGCGTGCTGTTGTGCATTGCGCTCTGGCCCTGGAACAAGGAGTATTACATCACCGACAAGGATTATGCCCGCACCAAAAAAGGCGTGGATTTGGAACGTGTGGCTTTCTTCGCCACCGCGGTAACGACCGTCATTTCTGCCTTGTTCGGGGCGATCCCGGGCGCGTATTTCGGCAATGGCTTCGAGGTCTTCCTGGCGGAGAACGTCATCCGCCTGCCCGAGAAGACCACCATGCAATATTCGATCATCGGTCACCTGCACATCATGCTGGCGCTCATCGCCATCATGATCACGCTCATCATCGGGCGCTGGTTGAACTTCAAAGGCATCCTGCACAAGATCGCCATGCCGTTGATGATCCTCGGCACCATCGTGTTGAACCTGGGCGTGTGGGGCGTGGTCACGCCGCTCGAACCGATCGCCCACACCATCATCTACGTCGGCGCGACGCCTTCGATGTTCGCGGCTTTGCTCCTGCTCATCTGGAGTTGGAACAAACTCATCAAGGACGGCACGGCGCACATCCAAAAACCGAACTTCATCCAAAAACTCGGCGCGCTCGTGCGCGACCCGCTCAAGTTCGGGCCCACCTGGCAGATGCTCTTCATGAACTTCACGACCAGCGGCATCGGCATCTTCATGGCGATCAGGTTGGACGAGATCTTCCGCATGTGGCCCGCGCGCGAGGAACGCATCGAACTGACCGGTCACTGGCACGCGCTTTCCGCCATCATCGCCACCATCATCCTGATGTACTACGGCGACATGCTTGGCTTGAAAGGCAAAGTCCGCCAGATCTACGGATGGAGCATCATCTTCCTATCGGATATCGCGCTAGCGTCAGTGACCATCTTTGAAATGAAACGTCTCTTCATCACGGAAGCGGAGCAGCAGCCGCTGGTCAACCTGTTGATGTACATGATTGACTTCGGTCTCGGCATGTTGCTCGTCCTGCTCGCAATCGTAATGGTATGGAGGTTGATTGACTTGTTCAAACCAAAAGGAAGGTGGACGGAAGAGAGGACTCACGAACTCTCGGAGGAGGCGGCGAAATGAAACACATACTTAATCGGACGCTGGCGAGCGCGGATAAACGCCGAAATAATTTCAAAAACTCCGCGCCCATCCGCGTTAATCCGCGTCCAATTCTCTTTGCCCTCACAATGGCAGTCCTCCTCCTCGCCTCCTGCGCGCCCGTTGACCTCAACGCCCCGCTGCCCTCCTACGACACCGGCATTGACCCGAACGCCTGGGCGCAGGTCCCTGCGGGAGAGTTCTACTTCGGTCAGCATGAATATATCGAAACGACCGACGCCTACGAGATCATGATCACGGGCGTGACCGCGCAACAATACGCGGACTTCCTCAACGCCGCGCTGGCGGACGGTTACGTCAAGGCGGACGGCGACAATATCGTCGGCTACTACCCCGGCGATCCTTTCCACGGCGTTGATCACGAGATCGAGATCAAAGCGGGCGATTGGGTCTTCATCCCGTTGAACGACCCGTCGCAGAGAGTCAAATTTAACGGGAGCAGTTTCACGGTCCAGCCCGGATACGAAAACCATCCCATGACGATGGTCAGTTGGTTCGGCGCGTGGGGCTACTGCGAATATTACGACTACCGTCTGCCCTCCGAGACCGAATGGGAAAAAGCCGCGCGCGGCACGGATGCCCGTCCCTTCCCCTGGGGCGATGAGATCAAACGCGAGAACGCCAACTTCTACTCCAGCCGCGACCCGTTCGAGGACATGAGTTCGTTCGGCTCGCGGACGAGTCCCGTCGGCTTCTACAACGGCAGGACCTACGACGACTACGCCACGCTCGACTCCGCTTCGCCTTATGGACTCTACGACATGGCTGGCAACGTCTGGCAATGGATCGGCGACGTACAACCGCAGGAAGGCTTCAGCGACCGCTTTATGAAAGGCGGCTCGAAGGACACCTACGACATGGACCTGCGCGTCTGGGTCCGCAACAGCGCCCCGCCGATGTATTACAGTCCCGGCGCCGGGTTTAGGTGTGTGAGATGATGAAGTAAACAAGTGGACAGGTACACAAGTACGCAGGTATACTTTCCGCCTGAGTATGTGACCTGTGTACCTGTTCATCCTGTTTCCGTGTGTACTTGTTTGCTTGTGTACCTGTGTACCTTTAGGAGTAATCCATGACCACCATCGCCCAATCGTCCAATCGTCAATCGTCAACATTGTCCCCGAAGGGGATCGTCAATCTGAAATCCAAAATCAGAGCCTACTGGTCGCTCACCAAACCCCTGCAATCGGGCTTGCTGCTCGCCACGGGATTGGCGGGCTACATGAGCGCGCGTTGTCCCGTGTTCAACGTCGGCGCGATTCTGGGCTTGGCGGTCAGCCTCTTCCTTGCCATTGCGGGAAGCACCGTCCTCAACATGTGGTGGGACCGCGACATTGACGCCAAAATGGGGCGCACGAAAAAACGCGCCACCTCGTCGGGCGTGGTGGATGAAAACGAAGTCTTGCGCGTGGGCCTGGTCCTCTCCATCCTCGGCGTCGGCATTGCCGTTGCAATGGACGCGCTCTACGGTCTCATCGTCTTTGCAGGCTTGTTCTTCGACGTGGTCGTGTACAGCATCTGGCTCAAACGCCGCACCGCATGGAGCATCGTCTGGGGAGGCGTTTCGGGCGCCATGCCCATCCTCGCGGGACGCGCTCTCGGTCTCGGCTACATTGACTGGGTCGGCGTCACGCTCGCGCTCGGCGTCCTCTTCTGGATCCCCACCCACACGCTCACCTTCAGCATGAAATTCGCCAAAGATTACGAAGCCGCCTGCGTCCCGACCTTCCCCTCCACGTATGGGCTGATGGTCACCCGCGCCACCATTGCGATCTCCTCCGTGCTGGCGGCGGCGGCGATGGTCGTCGCGGGATACGGCATCGGCATGGCGTGGGGCTTCCTGCGCCTGCTCGGCGTCCTCTCGATGGGTTTGCTCATCCTCGCCGTCGTGATGACCTTCCGCCCCTCCGAGCGCGTCAACTTCGGTTTGTTCAAATACGCGTCCATTTACATGCTTGCCGCGATGATCCTGGTTGTTATTGAAGTGATGTAATTCGGACTCAAAGTCTCCTGACTTTGGGGTGGAACCTGCGATGAAACTCTCTCCGCTCGACCGCGTCCTCCTGCTCCTCACCGTCGTCCTTGCCGCCTATCAGGTGGCGGTGGGCATAGACGGCTTCGACGCGTTGCCCATCGTCGCCTACACGGTCGGCTTTGGCGTTCTGCTGGTCGCGGTGCTGTTGATCTTCATCCTCGGCTTCGATATTCTGGACTCGCCCGTCGTCGTCATCGTCTCGACGATCATTCCCCTCAGCCTCGCGACGGGACTGGTCTGGCAATATCTCGCTTCCTATCGGACCCTTTACCTGCTCTTCGCCGTCGGCAGTTTCCTCGCCGTGACCTTGACCCGCTCGATCCCCGCCCCGGGCAAACTTCCCGTCATCGTCCTCGCCCTCACGCACGGCATCGCGGGCATGACGATATTCCTGCTTCCCATCCTCCTTTCCATTCAGGGAAACGCTCCGCCATTGTTTTCGCTCGTCGGTGTGGGCGGCGCGTTGATCGGCGTCGGCGGTTTGTTGTTGTCGTTTCTGAAAGTGGGCAGACCGATCCTTTCGAGGGAGATCATCCTCAAGGTCCTGCCCGGCTTGCTTTTGTTGACGACCGCCTGTTTCGCGGCGGGATTCATGTTTGGATAATCAATTCGGTACCGCAACCCTTCGGCAGGCTCAGGGCAAGAATTTTTCGGCGTGCACACTGCCATGTCCCTTCCTCCCTTCCTCCGCTCCCTGCGCGGCGAAATGAAAAAGAGCCGCTTCAAGATCTGGCTGCGCGCCTTTCTGTTCGTTCAATTCTCCGCGCTCTTCGGATTCTATTTCACCCGCGACATTGCGAACGGGCACTTCCGCTGGGAGTGGGTTCCGCTCGTCTTTGCGCTGTTTGTGCCGGTCGGTTTTTGGCTGAGCCGATTCGTCCCCATGCGGGCGGATATGGAACTGAAAGCCGTCACCCTCTCGCTCGATAAGATCTACCTTGCCCTGATCTGGGTTTTGGTCATCGCCAAACTCATCCTGGGACACATTCCCTCGCTGGTCTTCATGGCGGACATCATCATGTGTTCCATTTTGGGGATGATGTCCGGGCGGCTGGGCGGAATCGGGTTGAGAGTAAGGCAGTTAAAAACACAATACGGTTTGAGATTCGATTAGAGCGTAGGACAAGATGCCATCTTGTCCTACTTTTTTGTAAAGGAGTACACAATGTCCAAAAACAGTTTCTTCGCAAAGTTCCTCCGCTTCATCGGCATCGTGCTGATGGGTCTGACGGGCGGGTTCACCCTGCTCGGCGGCGTCGGTACGACCTGCGCCGCGCTCTTCCCCGCCAACTTCGGGAGCACGACGGCGCTCGCCCCGTTCCAGTGGCTCTACATTTTGTTCGTGCTGACGGGCGTCGCGCTCGGCATCTACGGCATCCGCGTCACGGTCATGCTCGTCAGGGGCGCGGACAACGCCTACCGCGACGCGTTGGTGATCTTGATCCTGGGGGTAGTGATCGGCTTCATCCACATCTTCGCCTCGCGCGCGCTGCGCGGCGCATCCATGCCGGTGGACGCGGTGGTGTACACGAACGTCCTCACGTTGATCGTCTTCCTGCTCTTCCGCATTCCCCCCATCTGGCAGGGTGTTGATTTCACGAAAGGCAACACGAAGAGCAACCTGCCTGCGGGCGGCGCGGCGGCGATCCTGCTCGGCGTGATGACGCTGACCATTCAATACACAATGGGCTCCACGCACACGTGGGGCGGAGTCAACTACGCGGACGCGTTCAACACAGCAATGACGATCACCGGGATCGGGCTGTTGCTGCTGGGCGCGGGACTCTTCGTCGGGGCGGCGATGCTCCGGGAACCGGCGCGCAGGCTCGAGGTCCGCGAAAGAAGCGTGTAAGTGGAAAAGCATCCCCGCCGGGCTGGCGGGGATGCTTTTTACGCTGGTCGCTTTTGTTTTGCGGAATCCTCTTTACGAGGCCGGTAATCGTCCGAAAAGTTCCGGCGCGGTCTCCATCCTTGTTTTGGCGAGTTTGCAATAGCCTTTGTCAACCTCCACGCCGATGGCTTTTCGTCCAAGCATGGCTGCGGCGAGGAGCGTCGTGCCGCTTCCCATGAACGGATCGAGGACGGTATCGCCGACGTAACTGAATAATTTGACGCAGCGCTTCGGCAACTCCAGCGGAAACGGCGCGGGGTGCCCGATCTTCTTTTTGCTCTCGCCGTTGAACGTCCACAAGCCGTTCGTCCAGTTCATGAATTCGTCGCGGGCGACGTCCGATCTTTTGCTGCCGCCGGTTTTCTTCCACGTCTTTTTGTAGAGGACGACGATCAACTCGACCGGCGCGATGACGAACGGCGCCGAGGCGCTCATCCACGATCCCCAGGCTGTCCTTCGTGAAATATTCCCTTCGTTCCACACGATGGTGGAGTGATATTTATAGCCGATCTGCTTTGCAAGAGTTGTGAGGTCCGCGCCGACGCTTTGCTGACCGCCTTTGTTCTTGTCGAGGGGGATGTTCATGCACAGGCGTCCGTCGTTCCGCAGGAAATCGAAACAACGCGCCAGCCATTTTTCGGAGAACTTCAAATAATCCGCGTACGAGATGTCGTCCCTGTGGGAGTTGTATTGAACGTCCACGTTGTACGGAGGCGAAGTGACCACCAGGTCCACGGACCCCGGCTCGATGGCGGAGGTCTTGAGGATGTCGTCGTTCAGGATGACGACGCCGTCCGTTCGAAAATAAGGAGGCTTCTTTTTTCGCATGGCGTGATTCGTTCCGCTGGTTCGCGTTTTTATCCGCCGGTTGGACCGGAAGCCGCCAGCAGGTCGGCGATGCCCTTCAGCCCCAGCCACCACTGATCCTTCGGGCGCTGGTACTCGGCTTCGATCATGCGGTCGAAGTCGCGCATGTCGTGGAAATGGATGTGTCCGTTCTGCATGCCGATGAACGCGCTGTTGTATTCGCCCGCGTTGCATTGCCCGATCAGATACTCGAGGCACAGACTCGCCAGCCGCGTCGCCTGGATGCGGTCGAACGGGGACGGGTCGCCGCCCTGCTGCAGATGCCCGAGGATGGCGGGACGCACGTCGAACACGTCCCTGCCCTCCTCCTCGAAGAGCGAACAGATGAATTCCGTGGTGTAGACCGGGTTGGCGTACTCGTTGCGGATCATCAACCCCAGCCGCTTGCCGGATCGAAAGCCCTCGAGCAAATTTTCCACGTCCACTTGCAGGTCGTGAAGTTTGACCCCCTCCTCGTGCAGGTAGACGCGTTCCGCGCCGGTGGCGATGCCGCCCATGAGCGCGAGATAGCCGCAATAATGTCCCATCACCTCCACGACGAAACAGCGCCGCGTCGCCACCGCCGACTGCTTGATCTTGTCCACCGCGTCCACGATGCTGTTGAGGGCGGTGTCCGCGCCGATGCTGAACTCGGAGCCGGGCAGGTTGTTGTTGATGGAGGCGGGCAGGCAGATCATCGGGATGTTGAAGGACGGGAAGTTCGGTCGTCCCCTCAGCATGTTGAAGCAGGTCTCATAGGCGGTCCAGCCGCCGACTATCAGAAGGGCGTCAATGCGAAAGTCTTCGACGACGCGGGCGATGGAGTACAGGTCGCGTCCTTTGGGAATGTGGCGCGTCGTCCCCAACACCGAGCCGCCGCGCGTCGCCCAGCCGCTCACGCTCATCCAATCCACGCCCTCCACTTCGCCGTTGATCAATCCCTCGAAGCCGTTGTGGACTCCGAGCATGATGTGTCCCATGTCCAGCCCGAGGCGGATGGCGGCGCGGCTGGCGGTGTTCATGCCCGGCGCGGGCGCGCCGGCGTTCATCACCGCAATGCGGAGCCGCTTCTTTTCCGCTTCGACGGGATGAGGCAGGGCGCGCACCATGGTCTTGAACGTTTTGAACGCGTCCTTGAACGAGGAACTCCGCAGGGACATTGCCCGCTCGTAATCCTTCGCTTCGATCGCCTCCGCGACTGCCTGCGTTTTCCCGATGCCTTCCGTCAACGACAGGCGCGTCATGCGGTTGTTGCGGATGCCGATCACGACCGGTTCGTCTTCCGGCTTTGCAGTAAGTATCGTGTTGACGGCTTCGTGTCCCATCAGCGTGCTGAGGATGCGGTCGTAGGCGCTGGGACGTCCGCCGCGCTGGACGTGTCCCAGCACGGTGACGCGCACTTCCTCGCCCAGGCGTTCTTCGAGCGCGCGCTGCACATCGCTGCTGCCGATGTATTTGCCGTCGCGGTCGCGCGCGCCCTCAGCGAGGATCACGATGCTGTCGCGGCGACCAGCCTTCCGTCCGGCTTTGAGGCGTTCGGCGAGGACGTCCTGCCAGTTCTCCACGTCCGGCGGCGATTCGGGGATCAGCACCCAATCCGCGCCGCAAGCCAGCGCGCCCATCAGGGCAAGGTAGCCGCAGTTGCGTCCCATCACCTTGACCACGAACGTGCGCTGGTGACTCGCCGCGGTGCTGGTGATGGCGTCCACCGCCTCGGTGATGCGGTGAAGCGCGGTGTCGGCGCCGATGGTCATGTCGGTGCCGGAGAAGTCGTTGTCAATCGAACCGACCAGACCCACGACGGAAAGACTGGGATAAGCCTTTGCCTGTTCCGCGTTGATTTCGCCGCCTTCGACGAGTTCCGCAACGAGACCGCTCCATTCCTGGCGGAAGATGTTGGCGCCGGTGAGCGAGCCGTCGCCGCCGATGACGATCAGCCCGTCAATGCCCGCGTGGATCAGATTCTTCGCGGCTGTGCGGCGGCCCTCGCGCGTGAAGAATGCGTCGCTTCGCGCGGTGCCGATGACCGTCCCACCCAACTGAAGGATGCCCCCCACCGAATCCCAGTCCATTTTGCGGATGTAGTCGCCGTCGTCCACGAGACCCTGATAGCCCTCGTAGACCGCGTACACCTCCACGCCTTTGTATAACGCGGTACGGACGACGGACCGCACTGCGGCATTCATGCCCTGCGCGTCGCCTCCGCTGGTGAGTATTCCGATTCGTTTTGTCATAATGTCCTGCCGGATAAGTTTATCTTGCACTTCGCTGCCGTACAAATCTTTTATTGGGACGCGGAGTCACGCGGACGCTTCGCGCGCGGATTCTTTAATTGAATTTCCGCGTAAGTCAGCGCTCGTCCGCGTCCGATTTCTACAATGTACGGTAGAGAATCTTGCACGTTGAATTCTACTGCAAAAAACCAAAAACAAAACGCGACGGCGGAATGTCGCGTTTTGCGGGGAAGAATCGAGCAGGCTGTCCTTGGGATGAAAACAGCCACGAAGGAATGTTTCCGCGTGACTGTTTGAAGCGCTTACTCGACATTTTCGCCGATTTTGCATCCCATCCCTCGCGAAGCACCCCTTTGGGGTTGACACTTACATTTATCGGCGACTTGGCGTTTGAGCCAATACCTTGACTTCCTGATTGATTTTGTCGCTCAACTCGCTTTCTGCAACTTCCAAATCATAGCGGACTTGTAAGCGAAGCCAAACCGCCGCGCTGGTGCCAAAATAACGCGCAAGCCGCATGGCGGTATCAACCGTAACGGAACGCTCACCATTAACGATCTGGCTGATGCGAATGGGCGTAACACCGATGTCATGCGCCAGGCGATACTGGCTCAATCCAAGCGGTTTCATAAAGTCTTCCAGCAGGATTTCACCAGGGTGAATAGGGGATAAAGTTTTGTCCTTCATGTTTTCTCTCATCCGTGATAATCTACAATCTCGACATCTTTCGCTTTGCTGCCCGTCCACTTGAAGCAAATGCGCCACTGGTCGTTGATGCGAATACTGTATTGTCCTGCTCTGTCGCCTTTGAGTTTTTCCAGCCGATTTCCAGGGGGCGCAAGCAAATCTTTCAAATCTTCTGCGTCATCGAGATACAGCAACTTTCGGCGGGCTGTACGTTGAATATCCTTCGGCAACTTTTTGGAAACTTGACCGTGAAATATTTTTTCAGTGTCATCGGATGCGAAGGATTCGATCATGCAGCGATAATATCACGAAGCGATAATATTTTCAAGGACTCAATGGCAAAGGGGCAACCCTTGCAATAGTCAAGCAAGGGATTATTGCTGTTCACTCACACGGCATGGACTGCCTCTCCACCGGCAAGCCAAATGCCTCATACACCGGCACTCCGTCCCATTCGGGCGGAATGGGTAAATCCAATGCGTATGCGGCGGTGGATGCCGGGACCTGACGCGATCCAGGGGATGGTCATGTCTTCGGGGAGGCTCGATCCATGTGTCGTGTCGTGCCCGCCGTGATCGGAGGTGACGATGATGAGGGTTTCGCCGCGCAGGTTCCTCGCATCCAGTTCGGAGAGGATCTGCCCCAGGGCTTCATCGGCGCGGAACGCCACGCTCAATTGTTGCGGCGACATCCAGCCGTAGACGTGTCCCATGCCGTCCACGAGCGGGAAGTGGACGAAGAGAAGGCCGAAATCCTGCGGGAAGTCGTCGAGCAGGCGTTGCGTTACGACCAGGTCGCGGTCGTTGACGTAGCTGAAGATGTCCAGGCTGGAGGGTTCGGTGATCTGGCGCAATTTTTCCTTGCCAACGTGCATGACCGTTTGCAGTCCGCGCGCGTGGGCGAGGTCGAAGAGATCAATGCCGTTGGCGTATCCTTCCTCTGGGGTGTAGTCGTTCCAATCCACGCCGTGCTTGGAGGGGCACGTTCCTGTCAGCATGGAGGCGTGGGACGGCAACGTGGAACTCGGGAACACGGTCCGCGCGTCGAGCGTGTATGCCGAGTTTTGCATGAGGTTAAGCAGGTTCGGCATGGGCGCGGCGAGAATGGCATCGGGGCGGAGTCCGTCAATGGACAGGATCAGGACGCGGGTCGCGAGAGGCGGAGGCGTCGGGGTGAGGGTGGGCGCCGGCGGGAGAGTTTCCGTCGCAGCGGCAGTCGGTATGAGGGTTTCCGTCGAAGCGGGCGTGAGGGAGGGAGGCGGGGTGATCGTCGCGGGCGTCGCGAGGACGGGCGATTGACACGCAAGGATCGCCAACGCGAGGAGGAACGGAAGGAGTTTCGATTTCATTGGCATTATCTTATCCGGGCGGCGCGCCGGTGGCAATGGAACGTTTGGACGCGCCCGGATGAAAAAACAGGCGGATGAATGATCCGCCTGTGAGCCGAACTGCCACTACTTCATCACAGGATACGTTGACGAGGGTTTGCTCTTCACGAGATGATAGATCATCTGCGCCACTTCGATGCCCGAGATAATGATCACGATGATGAGCGCGATGCCCGGCACGAAACTCATCACCTTCGTCAACACATCAGAAACTTCAGCCAGAGGCGTGCCGGCAAGCTTCCCGGCGCTCAGGTCAATGAGCGATGGACCCTTCAGCATGATGACTGCCAGCGCTATCGAACCTGCCTCGATGACGATGTTGCACAGTCGGGTGAACGTCGTCCAGACTCGTTGCCGCAATTGATACGCGTTGAATACGATCTGTAATACACCCAGCAGGTTGATCCACGGCAGGTAGGTGAAGAAGGTTTTCGACAACACGGGGATGAACGCCCATTCGCCGTCGGCAGGGAAGAAGATGCCGATCGCGTTCGGGTACAGGTTGAGGATCGCCAGCCCGATAAAAGTGAAGATGATCGTGGCAATGGCATCCGATAGTTTCACCTCGTCGGGGTCAGGTTCCTTTGCCAGTTCGGCGGGGTTCCATTCCTCTTCCTCTTTTTCGAACTCGCTTGCAGGCAGTACCCGGTCGAGGATTGCGAACACGATCACGATTACGCCAAAGGCGTTCATCATGCCGCCGAGCAGTCCCATCCAAAACTGCGCGAGGAAGGAGAAGAAATCCGCCCCCGCAAAAGACTTTGTGACCGCGGCGCTGACTCCGTAACCAAGCATACCCGCTCCCAGCAAAGCCGCCATCACAATTTTGACGACCAGCTCAAAGATCGGATACATGCGCGGTCCGATCAGATACCGCGGTCCGCTGTAGGATTCCGCGACCTTGCGCGGTTCGCCGTATTCCTTCAACAACTCGACGACGAGCGCTTCGTCTTCGACGCCCTTTGCCTGTCTCCGTTCCTCGAGCATTTCCTCCAGCGTCGAGCGGATCTCGGCTTCGATGTCGGTGCGTCCTTTGCGGGGCAGATGCTTGCCGACTTCGGCGGCGTATTTATCAATGAGGTTCATTTTGTTCTCCTTCTCCTGGCGCAAGAGAGCGCCAAGTACACATGGATTATGACAACATCTTGTTCATGGTCTCCACCATCGCCGACCATTCCTTTTTGAGTTTTGCCAGCACAGCCTTGCCCTGCGCGCTGATGACGTAATACCGGCGCGGACGGGCTTCGTCCACGATGCGCCAGTCGGACTGCAACAGTCCCTGCGACTCGAGCCTGCGAAGCAGGGGATAGAGTGTGCTTTGATCCACCTCCAGTCCCTTGTCAGCCAGCGCCTTGAGCAGGGAATAACCATACTCCTCCCGGGTCAACTGGCTGAGCACTGCAATGGACAAGGTGCCGCGTCGCAGTTCCAGCAGCATGTTTTGTACGAGTTCGTCGTTTTCCATAAGTCACCTGTGATCGCATTATACTGTATGACATACAGTATGTCAAGGGTAAAAGTATAGGGCGCACAAACAAAAAAGGCGGACTTCACGTCCGCCTTGCCTTCGTTATTCATCCTTTCGTCTTTGGGATTTTTCGAATTCTCGGAACAGCCTGTACAACGGCGGACCGATCAGGAGGGCAATCGCGATCGCCAGTATCAGGAACTCCCCCCAGCCGATGGCGAGCACAGGTCTGCACGCAAGGACGCCCAGCGATAAGATGGATGCGACTGCGAACAGCCCTTTGTTCATCAACATGAGGCGTGCAAACACTTCCACCCGCCGTCCTGGCGTTTCAAACATTTTCGTTTGTCGGTATGGGGAGGGTTCTGGCTGCATTCGCCAGCCTGGACGAAACGGCATACGACCACCACCGTGTACTCGGAGCCGCTGACATTTGCGCTCAACGTTACGTTCATGTCGCCGAATTCCTCGGGGGTGTATTGGTGGATCAGGACGCTCACCTGGTCATGCAACTCGAGCACGAACTCGTCGCTCAGCGGATTCTTCGGTTCGGGTTCCTGCGCGACATCGAGCGGCGGCACGCGTCCAAATTCCATGGCGTAGGAGGGCGCATCCTCTCCGTCCAGAGAATACCCGACGCTTAATCCGATCAGGTATCCGGTATAGCCCAGACGGTCCAATTCCATCTGGATCTGTTTTCCTGCAAAAGCCGTGATGCCGTAATGGATCCAGGGTGGAAGGGGGGAATCCGGATAATCCGGGATCTCTGGAAGACCTTGCGAACCTCGCGAACTTTCTTTCATTTCAGCCTCCATAAATAAGAAAACGGGGCAACATTTCCCTGTTCAGGGATGCGACGCTTGCTCCAGATACTCTATTATATTGTTCACCTCCTCCTCCAACGCCTGGTTTCCGGGGTCTTTGGAAACCAGGGCGTTAAGTTCCTCCGCGAATAAAAACGCATATTCCGCTTCCAGTTGAATTATGTCCCTGTAGGCGTCCCCTGCCGCGCCGTAATTCCCGCACGCGAGATATGCCTTCCCCAATTCATGGACAAGGTATGGATAAAGATAATATCCTTCAGCGTCCGGGCTTCGGAGGGCGTCTTCCAGATCAGGTATTACTTCGGAACACATCCCCTTACCCAATTGCAGTTCCGCCTTCTGCAAATGCGCGTCGAACCTGTGATCCGAATGATCGGCGATCAGGATCACCCTGGCGTAATCCGCGATCGCCTTTTCCGTATCGCCGCCTTGGATGTATAACGCGGCTCTGTTCAAATAAGCGACTTCCAAAGTCTCGTTCAACCTGACCGCCCTCGAGTATTCCGCGATCGCCCGGCTTAGAGCCGGGACATCGGAACCTTCGGGATACTGGTTGGGATCGAACAGGAGACCAAGCAGAAAATGACCGTCGGCAAGCAGTTCAGGATTGACATTTCCCAAATCCTGCGACTCTTCGGCGTTCTCCAGCGCGCGGCTCAGGTTTTCGCGCGCCCTCACAGGCTGACCCTGGAAGAACAGGATTTCCGCCGCGATCTGTTCCGCCAGCAAAGCCACTTCCTTGTTGCTGTCTCTTGCGGACAAGCCATCCTTCAGCGGATCGGAGATATCCCATTCGGGGGCGGTGGGCGTCAAATAGACATCCAGCAATCCAGCGTTGTCATTGCCCCAGATGACAAGTTCCGCGCGATGCCTCGCGCCCGTATTCATCGCCTCGTCGAACAAGACGAAGGGATGATTGTACCTGCACACCTCCAATTGGGTCTCCATCTTTGCCGCCATGTAATTCGCCAGGCTGTCCCCGAATTGATTGGTATTCGGCGGACTAAAGTCGGCAATCAGAATTCTGGGGGCGTCGGAAACTGTTTTCAGGCAGCGCAGACCGCCGATCTCCCCCGCGATCGAGGGGAGCCTTGCGCCCGTCACGCCGATCGCAAAGGCGGTCAACGAAAACAATAACGCGCCCTCCAAACGCCGTTGCGCCAGCGGCATGTTGTAAGATCTCCTGCTCTCGGAACGAAACAGCAAAAGAAACGAATCCCTGACCGAAGATTCCGGCGGATGTTTCGAGCCTGCAACCAGTATGCCGGATGATGCGGCTGGTCTTTTTCCGGCGATCCTGGGAAAACGCCACAGCCATAACGCCGTCACACTGACAAGGATCGTCAGCGTGGAGACCGTGGAAGAGTAGGATTGCGGAAGCGGCGGAGGCACGTATCCCGTCAACGCGAGGATATAGAACAAAATGGCGGCGACATAGCCGCCAATTTCCTTCAACGATTCGGAAAACTTCTTCAGGGGATCCGGCTTTTCAGCGCCCATTTACATCGCCTTGCATGGTATTACTATACAACAATCAGGAACAAAAATCAACAAAATGGTTTCGCCTGGATCCCCTCCCAATCGTCGGATCACTTCAACATCGGCATCTTGATCCCGTGACGTTTCGCGGCTTCGATGGCGACCTCATACCCCGCGTCGGCGTGTCGGACCACGCCCATGCCTGGGTCCGTCGTCAGAACTCGTTCCAACCTCCGAGCCGCCTCGGGCGTCCCGTCCGCCACGATGACCTGCCCCGCGTGCTGCGAATATCCCATCCCCACGCCGCCGCCGTGATGGAAAGACACCCACGTCGCGCCGCCCACCGCGTTGATGAGCGCGTTCAATATCGCCCAATCTGAGATCGCGTCCGAGCCGTCTTTCATCGCTTCGGTCTCGCGGTTCGGCGAAGCGACCGAACCCGAATCAAGGTGATCTCTTCCAATCACGATCGGCGCTTTGACCTTTCCGCTTGCGACCAGTTCGTTGAACTTCAATCCCGCTTTGACGCGTTCACCGTATCCCAACCAGCAAATGCGCGCGGGCAATCCCTGGAACGGGACTTTCTCCTTCGCCATCTTCAACCAACGATGCAGGTGATCGTCGTTGGGGAACAACTCCATGATGGCTCGATCGGTGACATAAATATCTTCTTTATCGCCGGACAATGCGACCCATCTGAACGGTCCCTTGCCTTCGCAAAACAACGGACGAATGTACGCGGGAACGAAACCGGGAAACTCGAACGCGTCCGTCACGCCGTTGTTGTACGCCTGCTGGCGGATGTTGTTGCCATAGTCGAACACCTCCGCGCCTGCCTTTTGGAAAGCCAGCATCGCACGGACATGTTTGGACATCGAGTCCATCGCCATCTTCTTATATTTTTCAGGATCGGACTTGCGCAACTCGTCCGCCGCCGTGACCGACAGCCCGGACGGCACGTACATCAACGCCTCATGCGCGGACGTTTGGTCTGTCACCACATCGGGAATGACGCCGCGCTCCGCGAGTTCGTGATAAATATCCGCCGCGTTGCCGATGAGCCCGATTGATTTTGGAACCTGTTGATCCTTGAACTCCTCGACAAGAGTCATCGCCTCTTCGAGGTTGTCCACCACCATATCCACGTAGCCGATGGCGCGGCGGCGTTCCGCGCGCTCGGGGTCCACTTCGACGATCAAGCCGACGCCTTCGTTCATGGTGATCGCCAGCGGCTGCGCGCCGCCCATCCCGCCAAGACCGGCCGTCAAAACAAATTTTCCTTTGAGCGAACTCCAACCTTTGAGTTTCGCCAGCGCGCCGAAGGTTTCGTAGGTGCCTTGCAAGATCCCCTGTGTGCCGATGTAGATCCACGAACCGGCGGTCATCTGCCCGTACATG
This sequence comes from Chloroflexi bacterium CFX6, assembly GCA_030263595.1. GTDB lineage: Bacteria > Chloroflexota > Anaerolineae > Anaerolineales > Villigracilaceae > Defluviilinea. The sequence continues at coordinate 57,216 of SZPG01000020.1, read as the reverse complement.
ATGAGTCCCTTTTTGGCGAGTTCGTCGAAATGTTCCCAGGTCGCCCAATGCGGGACAAGGTTCGAGTTGGCGATCAAAACTTTGGGCGCGTCCCTGTGCGATTTGAAGATCGCCACCGGCTTGCCCGATTGCACGAGCAGCGTTTCGTCCTCTTCGAGATTCTTCAACGATTCGAGGATGGCATCGAACGATTCCCAATCGCGCGCGGCTTTGCCCCTCCCGCCGTAGACGACGAGATCATCGGGTTTCTCCGCCACTTCCGGGTCGAGGTTGTTTTGGATCATGCGATAGGCGGCTTCGCTGAGCCAGTTCTTGCAGGTGAGGTCGCTGCCCCTCGGGGCGCGAACAGGTCTGGGTCCGGGCATGATGCGTCTCCTTATTGTGAGAAAATGAACGGGAGGGAAATGATACCTTTGAGAATTGGAGAAGCGAGCAGGAAAATGACACAAGAAAAAACAAGCACAAAAAAGAGACCAACAAGGATTACCTTAAATTCAAAGCTCACCATCGACCAAAATGGCATATCAAAATCTATAACTCTAATTTTTTGTTTATCGTTATTTTCCAGTCTTTCCACTCTTCGATAGATCGAAATCAACATTCTCAATTGTGCTTTGAGCAAACCAGTAGGGCTCTCAAGATCAAGGTCTTCCATCTCTTCAAACTTTTTCGCCTCTGCCTGCTCCTTGGCAAAACGTCGTATTTCTTCTTCGTAATCCATGACAGATTGAGAAGTCATCCCCAAAGTCATTCCGCAGTTGCCGCAATATTTGTCATCAGCGTTGTTTTCATGGTTGCAGTTCTGGCATTTCATGATGTAAATCCTTTCACTCTTAAACGAAAAATCCCTCCCGATTATACGCCGGGAGGGATGAGTCGTTCTCAGGGAGTCGGATCACGACGCGATCATTTCAATCGCATCCCTGATCGGAACCGGAGAAGAAATTGTTCGTATGCTCGAAGGGTCTTACACAGGCATCTCGATCAGTTGCGCGAAGGTGGCGTTCTTCAATCGCCGCACCAGTTCCTCCTGCGCGTCGCACCAGATCGGTTTGATCGGACAGTTGTCGTCGAACGTGCACGCGCCGCTGTCGCCGACACATTCGTTCAACTGGATGGGCCCGTCAATCGCCTCGACCACCTCCAGCAGGGTGATGTCCTTCGGGTCGCGGGCGAGGGTCACGCCGCCGCGCGCGCCGCGCGAGGTATGGAGCAGACCCGCGATGGAAAGCTGCGAAATGATCTTCGCCAAAAACGAGGGCGGGATGTTCTGTTCCTTTGCGATGGCGCTGGTGGCGGAGCGTTCCGTGTTCCCGGCGCGGGCAAGATGCAAAACGGCGCGAACGGCATAGTCAGCCTGACGAGTGATTTGCATGGTTTCCTTCTTTCTGCGCTGCCAAAATAGATAATACCTGTCTGTTAACACGATTTTATTGCCGATGCAAATACCCTGCAAGTGATAGAGGTCACGGACAAATTATGACCTTTTACGCCGAATTAAAACAACTGAAATAAAAAAGGGCGGGTTCCTTCTTCTTTCGCTCAGGAATGCCCGCCCCTGTGATCAATCGGTGATGGTCAAATTGCCAGCCGCCATCTCGACGATGATCGTCAGCGTGGGACCTTCGCCGCTTTGGGAATAATCGTTCCCGTTCTGCGACCAGTTCGAACTGAGGTTGACGCTGGCGAACGCGCTTTCCACGGTCACTTTGGCGTTGACGCCCTTGGGGATGACCAACTGCACGTCGCCCGCCCCGGCTTCGATGTTGACCGTGCCGTCGTTCTTCAACTCGCCGCTGAAATCCAGTTTGTAATCGCCCGCGCCGCCGGAAAATATCAGCGTGGAAAAGTTCGCGTTGGCGAGCCCGCTCAAAGTCACGTTCGAAGCGCCGGTCTCGTATCGCAGGACGGACATTTTGCTGAGGTTCGGCTCCGAGAACGACAAGGTCACCTGCGCCGCCCCGTCCTTGACCGTGAGGCTGGTGAGCGAGAGTCCGCCCAGTTCGTAGTCGCCCCTGTAAGCGCCGGCGTTGATGGTCAGGTCGAGCGGCGTATTGCCGAGTTTCAAATCCCATTGGTTTGTGATGTCGCTGAGGTTGACGAGATCCTTGAGGTCGCCCTGCTCGATCTCGACGCTCCCCTCGCGGCTGACGATCTCCGGCTTGAGTGCGGGGAGGTTATAGACTGCCGTGCCGTCCACCAGATTTTTCGCGCCGGGAGACAGGCTCAGGGAACCCGCGCCGAACGAGAGGGTCAAACGCGTCTCTCCCTCCCCCGGGGCTGGCACCGTTATGGATTCCTGCACCTCCGCCCCGGGCGTTACGCGTTCGGGCAGGTCAACGTCGAAACCACATGCCATGCCTGCCAAAGCAAGCACGAGTATTGCTGAAATGATTTTCACGTTCATTCTGTACTCCTTCTGTGTGTTATACGAAGGAGGAGGGGAGGGGTCGCGTTACAGGGTTCCCGTCTGCATGTATTTCAAAATTTTGGGATTGTATTTTCCGATGACCTTTGCCGATTCGTCCTCCAACACTCCCCCGAAATAACTTTTGATGTGCCGCCGGATGTAGGGGTTCGATTCCAGGGTGATCTTCGACTGCACCACCGCGTCGTTCAACGCGTAAACGACGTGCGGCACGTCCGCCATGACGACCGCGCCGAGGCACATGGGACACGGCTCGACCGTGGTGAAAAGGATCGCCCGCCTGAAATCCGTCCACAGTTTTTCGCCGCCATCCAGCAGGGCGTTCAGTTCCGCGTGACTCAGTTGACTCCTTGTTTCGCCGTGACGGGCGCGGCCGCGCGCAATGACCTCCCCGTCCAGCGTCAATACCGCGCCGATGGGAAATTCTCCAGCCTGCCCGGCGGCGTCGGCTTCCGCCAGCGCCTCGCGCATGAATTTTTCCAGGTCGAGGTCATTGAGGTCGGGTGAAAGATATTGCGTCATGCCATTTTTCTTCCCTTCGGCGGTTCGGGTGTTTTGAGCGCCGCGTTCAACGCCTCATGCACGGACCGCACTTCGACGATCTCGATTCCTTTCGGATACCCCTCGCCTTTCCGCAAAGCCTTTGGAACAATGGCGGTCTTGAACCCGAGTTTCGAGGCTTCCTTCAAGCGCGCCGGCATTTGACCGGGCATCCGCAGTTCGCCAGCCAGACCGATCTCGCCGATCAACACCGCGTCCGCCTTGACGGGGATGTCCCGCCACGAGGAGGCGATGGCGACCGCGATGGCGAGGTCGGCGGCGGGTTCGTCAATTTGCAAGCCGCCCACCACGTTGACGAAGATATCCTGCTCGCCGAGTTTGAATCCCGCGCGGCGAGTCAGCACAGCCGCGATGAGGAGCAGGCGGTTGAAGTCCACGCCGTTGGCGGTGCGGCGCGCGTTGCCGAATTGGGTGGGGGAGGTGAGTCCCTGGATCTCGACAAGAATGGGACGCGTGCCTTCCATGGTCACGGCAATCGCAGACCCCGCCGCGTTGACCATCCGTTCAGCCAGGAATGCCTCGGAGGGATTCGCCACTTCGGTGAGTCCGCCTTCGCGCATTTCGAACACGCCCACTTCGGAGGTGGCGCCGAAACGGTTCTTGACCGAACGCAACAGGCGATATGCCTGGAAGCGGTCGCCTTCGAGATACAAGACCGTATCCACGATGTGTTCCAGCACGCGCGGACCGGCGATCGCCCCCTCCTTTGTGACGTGCCCGATGACGAAGACCGAGATGCCGCTCGTTTTTGCCAGTTCGCGCAACTGCGAAGAACACTCGCGCACCTGCGACACGGACCCGGCAGAGGAATCCAATTCAGAGAGATACACAGTTTGGATCGAATCAACGATCAGCAATTCGGGTTTGGTCTCGTTGATGTGGTTGAGGATGACTTCGAGGTTCGTTTCGGTGACGAGCAGCAGGTTTTTCGGCAATTCCCTTTTGCCGTTCAAGCGCACGGCGCGCATCTTGATCTGTCTTTCAGACTCTTCGCCCGAAACATACAAAACCTTTTTTTGCCCTGCCATCTCCATTGCCATCTGAAGCATCAACGTGGACTTGCCGATGCCCGGGTCGCCGCCGACCAGCACGATGGAGCCGGGTACGATCCCGCCGCCTAGCACGCGCGCAAATTCGCCGATGGGCAGGTGGATGCGGTCCTCGGCGTCAGCGGAGACGTCGCCGATCGAACGCGGAGCAGACCTCCCCGTAAGTCCGCGAACCGCAGAGGTCTTCTTCGCAGACTCGTCGTGAACGACCTCCTCCACCATGCTGTTGAACGATCCGCATTGGGGGCATTTTCCCATGTACGACGCGGCGACGCGCCCGCATTGTTGACAGACGTAACGTGTTTGGGTTTTGGGCATAAGGTTCTCCCCCCTCTCCTTTTAGGAGAGGGGTCGGGGGTGAGATCTGGTACGTTGCATTCACGCCATCGCGGTGTAGACCTGATTCAACATCTCCAAAAACTCCCCCGAGGGACGTTCCTTTAGAATTTCCTTGCGCGCCTGGCGGTCGAGCGTACGGAGCAACAGATATTGCACCGCGTACTTGCGGAAGAGTCTCTGTCCGTCCTCCTCGCCGTAGAACTGGATGCTCTTTTGCAAATGCTCGCGCACGGTCTCCTGCAACAACCCGTGCGGGACCTGTTCGCGATCATACCCGGCAAAGATCCACGGATTGGCGATCGCGCCGCGCCCGATCATGACCGCGTCGCAGTTCGTGTGCCGTTTCATGCGCTGGATGTCCGCGACGGTTCTGACGTCGCCCGAGCCGACCACCGGTATCCGAACCGTTGACTTCACCTCGGCGATCGCATCCCAGTCCGCGTTCCCGCTGTAACGTTGTTCCTTCGTGCGTCCGTGAATGGCAATGAGCGATCCGCCCTCCTCTTCCACGATGCGCGCGATCAACTTGTAGTTCTTATTTCGATCCCAGCCCAAGCGGATTTTTCCGGTGACTGGGACTCTCAACGCGGCGGTCAACTTCCTGAACGCGCGGGCGATCTTCAACGGCGTCGGCATCATCCCCACACCCGCGCCGCGGTCCGCGATGGACTTGGCGGGACAGCCCATGTTGATGTCAATGATGTCCGGGTTCGACTCCTGCACTTTGAGCGCGGCTTTCAGGAGCAGGTCCGGGTCGTCGCCGTAGATTTGAAACGTAATGGGTCTCTCTTCTTCCTCAAAGTAAAGTCTCTTCGCCGGTTCCTTCGAGCGGCTGAGGATCTTCTCCACTTTCACGAATTCGGTATAACTCATGGCGGAGCCGAGCGCGCGGCAGATCGAACGGAAGGGCCAGTCCGAGTAACCGTCCATGGGCGCGAGGATCGTGTCCCCATAAATGGGAATGTCGCGGACATAAAAAGTGGGCGTTCCATTTTCGTTCATAAAGCGACGCAAGTATAACAAAGTTTTTTCCGGGTTTCCTTTCCGATCTCTAATACTGGATTCATCATGGGGCGGATGCTCTGCGCGGGGATTGTGATACCATTTTATCCGTGAACTTCTCGCAGATCACCGACCGCCTCTTTATCGGCAATACACCCTCCTTTCGAGACTATGAGACTTTGCGCGGGCTGGGCGTGAGGCTGATCATCAACATGCGCTTCTGGCTCGGACCCAACCCTGATCCCCATCCCCAGCCCATCTCCACACTTTGGCTCCGCTCGATAGACAGTCCCTTCTTCCCGATCTCGATCCGAAAGTTGAAGCAGGGCGCGCGTGCCGCGCTCGAAACGATCCGCGAAGGAGGCAGGGTCTATGCCCACTGCGCCTACGGTCGTCACCGCGGACCCGCGATGGGCGCGTGCATCCTCATCGCCCAGGGATTCGATCCGCGCGAGGCGATGGATCTGATCGTCAAACAGAGACCGGTCGCAAACCCGTACGCGTATTACATCCAGCCGCGCATCCTGAAGTTCGCAAGAGAATGGACGAACCACGCGTAGGGCGGGTCGCCGACTTGCCTTGACACCGGTTTATGAAACGCAACTTGTTTATCGCCTTATTGGTTTGTGTCCTGCTCGCCTCATGCGGAGAGGAATCCACGCCCGCGCCGACCGCTTCGCAGACCCCCGCGCTTTCCGAGCCTGTGGTACAAATCATGTCCGAACCGACCCCCACGCCGCGTACGGCGGTCACGGCTTCCCCGCCGCCTGTCACATTTGAACCCGCGCTTACTTCCACCCCGCGACCTCAACGACTCGACCCCAACGATTGGAAGAACTGGTCCGTCATCCCCTCCCTCATTGACCCAACCCTGCGAAGGATCTACGAACGAGGACTGTCCCTCGGCAACAATCCGCGCGCCTTCTCGATCCTCGGCGATTGCCAGACGCGCCCCGAGGAATTTTTCGGCGTCTTCGAAACGGACTCATCCGTCATACAAAATCTCTCCCCCGATCTGCGCGAGACGGTCGCCTATTTCGAAGGCTCGTTCACCCGCGACGCCTCCACCACCCAGGACGGGACGACCCCCGGCGCATTGCTATGGTCTCAATGGCATCGCGGCGAATACGGCTGTACCTTCGCGGAGACGCCCGTCGAATGTGAACTGCGCGTCCATCGCCCGTCGTTCGTCATCATCCAGGTGGGGACACATTTCGAGTCGCGCAACCTCGAATACCTGCGCAGGATCATCAACCAATTGCTGGATGCGGGCGTCGTGCCGATCCTCGCCACCAAAGCCGACAACCGCGAAAAGGACGAACGCGTCAACCGCGACATGGCTCTGCTCGCCTCCGAGTATGATCTCCCGCTCTGGAACTTCTGGGCGACGGTATCCGACCTGCCCAACCGCGGACTCTACACGCGTCCAGACCGTCCGCTTCAGGGCGACATCTATCTCACCGACGAAGCCGCGCAGATCCACCGCATGACCGGGCTCGAAACGCTCGATACCGTCTGGCGCGCCATCACCGGCAAATAAAAGAAGGCCCTCGCCAGGGAGTCTCTCCACTACCTACTTTCTACAATCCACCTTCCCCCGCTAATCACTATTACTGCCTTACCCCTTCAACGGCGGCGCGTCCTTGTCGTACACGAACACCTGGATGTCCATCCCCTCGTTATTCAGCAGGTCAATCGCGGGCTTGAACGTCGCGTCCTTGATCTTTTGCATGTCGCCCGCCGGAGCGTATACGCTCAGCCGCGCCTCCTCGTCCGACATCTTGACCGTCTTGATCTCGGCGCTTGCAGACGCGGCTTTGATCACATCTGTCATTCTTTTGATCGCATCATCCAGGGACATATGCTGCTCCCAAAAAATTATAACCGACTCACTTATGTCATTGCGAGCCTGCAAGGGCGAAGCAATCTCCTCGCTCAATGAGAGATTGCTTCGGGCAACGAGCGCCCTCGCAATGACATAAACTATTTTGCCAACTTCGCAACCGTCACGCCCGCGCCGCCCTCGTTATCCTTCGGTTCCTCGAACGACGTCACATACGGGCTTTCCTTCAACGCGTTGCGCACCGCGTCGCGCATCTTCCCGGTCCCTTTGCCGTGGACGATCCGCACGAACAGCAACCCCGCCGAATAGGCGCGCTCCAGGTACCGTTCCAATTCCTCGAGACCGTCCTCCACCAGTTTGCCGCGCAGGTTGAGTTCGAGCCCGGGAGATTTTGCTGAGTCAAAGGTCGCAGGTCTAAGGTCGTTTGACTTTTGACTTTCGACCTTTGACTCGTAGCCTGACTTCCTCACCAACTCGGACAACCTCGCCCTCACGCGCAGACTCCCGATCTGCACCTCCGCATCGGACTCACCCAGGGCTGTCACCACACCTTCGGCATTCAACGTGCTGACAGTGACTCGTTCCCCCAACTTCAACGACCGGTTACTGGTGACTGGCGACTGATCGCTTTTTCTTTCGACCGGCGCTTCGATCTTCTCCTCGATCTTTTCGACCTTCTCTTCCAGCGACCTGATCGCATCCAACGGCTGTCTTGCCTTCTTCAATTGCGATTTCAATGTTTCGATGTTCTTCTTCAAGACAGCCACTTCCAGTTCGCCTTCCGCGCGGGCTTTGGCAAGGACCTCGCGGCGTTCGTCTTCGATCTTCTCGAGCCGCGTTTCGAGTTCCTTTATTTGCGCTTCGAGTTTATCGCGCGCCTTCTCCAGTTTCTGGCGTTCGCGCGAGGTGCGGTTGCGTTCCTTGCGGATGTCGTCGAGCAGTTTGTCGGCGCGCAGGTCGTCGGGGCTGATCTCTCCTTTGGCGGAATCAATGATCGGCTGGGGAAGACCGAGGCGCTGGGCGATGAGGAGGGCGTTCGAGCGTCCGGGCAGTCCGATTTCGAGGTGATAGGTCGGGCGCAGGGTCTTGATGTCGAATTCCAAAGAGGCGTTGACGACTCCCTCGGTGGAATGAGCGAAAGTTTTCAACTCAGGGTAATGTGTGGCGATGAGACTCGTGCAGCCGACCTCAAGTAAATGATTCAATATTGCGCGCGCCAGCGCCGCGCCCTCCTGCGGATCGGTGCCCGCGCCGAGTTCGTCGAAGATGACGAGCGAACGTTCGTCTATGTGTTTGAGGACGCGGATGATGTTCGTGATGTGACCGCTGAACGTGCTGAGCGATTGCTCGATGGATTGCTCGTCGCCGATGTCGGCGTAGACCGCGTGGAAGCATGGCAGTCCCGAGCCGCTCTGCGCCGGGATGTGAAGCCCGCTTTGCGCCATGAGGGCGAGCAAGCCGACCGTTTTGAGCGATACCGTTTTTCCGCCGGTGTTCGGGCCGGTGATGACGATGGCGCGCGTGCCGGGACTGGGGTCAACGTCAATGGGAACGACGACGGCGGGATCGAGGAGCGGATGCCGCGCGTGAATCAATTTGATTGACGGCTTACTGGTCACTGATGACCGATCACTGCTCACTGATGACTGATGACTGATCACTGGCTCACTAGCGCGCAGTTCCTCCGCATACTTCGCCTTCGCAAAGATGAGATCGAGCATGGCGAGATTTTCGATGCCGTAGGTCAGTTCTTCGCGATGTTCCCCGACCTGCGCGGAGATCTCATGCAGGATGCGTCGTTCCTCATCGCGTGCCTGCAATTCGAGCTCGCGGACTTGGTTGTTGAGTTCCACAACCGGCAGCGGTTCCACGAACAACGTCGCGCCGCTGGAGGATTGATCGTGAATGACGGCTTTGATCTGTCCCTTGAACTCCGCGCGCAAGGGGATGACATAACGCCCATCGCGCTGGGTGATGATCGGTTCCTGTAATTTGTTGCCGGACTCGGTGAGATACTTCTGCAAACGCGACATCAGCCGGTCGTGTGCGATCTTGATCTCGCGTCGCAGGGAGGCGAGTTTCGGCGAGGCGGAATCCAGCACTTCGCCGCGGTCCGAGAGGACGCGCGTGATCGCGTCCACGATGCCGTGTGATTCGGGCAGACCAGCCGCAATTTGAGAGAGACGCGGGTACTCATCCGTTTTGCGTTCGAGCGATTTTTTGATCTCGCGGCACGAGATCAGCGTGGATTTGACATCCAGCAGTTGCTGAGGGTCGAGCACGCCGCCGCGCGCCGCCAGGTCCGCCGCCGGGCGGATGTCGTGCGCGCCGCCGATGCCGATCTCCTGCACGGAGAATAATTTGCGCGCCTCGGTCGTTTCGGCGAGGCGGGCAAGCGCGAGGTCGTAGGAGTCGGTCGGCTCGAGAGCAAGCGCCAGTTCCATCGAAGCGGAAAAATCGCAGAACGACCTCAATCGCTCGCGTATCTTCGGGTATTCCAAAACTTGCAAACTCTTCGCGTCCATTGGGGGAATTATAAACGACGGATCGCGGATGCTGTGTCAGACGGTCTGGATCATACGTTCCGCATCACGCGGACCGTGACCGGCTCGCTGATCCCCTTCAATTCCAGCCGCCGCGACTCGAGTCCCTCCGCTTCGAAACCCACCTGCTCGAGGATGACCTCGCTCGCAATGATCTCCCCCGCCGCCGCGCTGGATGCCAGCCGCGCCGCCAGATTGACTTCGTCGCCGATGGCTGAGATGTTGATCAAGCCGTTCGCCTCGCCCATCGCGCCGAAAAAGGCGACCCCCGCGTGGATGCCGATTCCAACCGGGATGTTCTGCCGTTCCATGGTCCTTGACAGGTTTTGCGCCGCGGTCAGCGTGCGCCGGGCGTAATGCGGACCGGCGAACCCCGCTCCCCAAAACGCTGCCACCGCGTCGCCTGCCAGTTTTTCCAGCAGACCGTCTTCGTGCGTGATGATCTTTGCGGACTCGATATAGAAACGGTTGATCAATTTGCTGAAATCCGTAGGGGTCATTCGTTCTGAAAGCGCGGTCGAGCCGCGGACATCCGCGAACAACATGCTCATTTCGACTTCTGCCCCGCCGGGATTCTGGCTGGCAAAACTCTCGCATATGTTACAGAAACGCGGGTTCAAACTGGATTGCTTCTTGCCGTACACGGTACGCACAATAATGCTCCCCAATCCTTCAAAAGGCGCGTTGCAAAACTTGCAACGAGGTTCGCGCGGCAATATGCGCAGTCTGCGAAAAAAACGCTTTTCGACTGCGAATGCGTTGGTGCTGAACCATTCGCGCCACAGTTGATTGGGATCGAATTTTTTATCGTTCATGGTATGTACCGTCCAGGCGATCCGGGCATCTCCCGGGATTCGATTATAAAAGAGAAATGGGCTCCTCCGGGGATCGACGTTTCACCCTATCTTTTTTCGGGAACTGTGATAAACTCTTGCGGCTCTGATCCTTCGGCTTCGCTCAGGATAAGAGCGAAAAAATCTGGGAATTGTTTTGATCACTCTTAACGAACGCCCGATGGAAGTTTGGTCGGGCTTTTTTGTTGGGCGGACGCGTCTGCGAAGACAAGTCTGATTGGCAGGAAGGAAGTGAAACGGAGTCATCGGAACATCCCATATCATGTCATTGCGAGGGCGATAGCCCGAAGCAATCTCCCTACACGGCGAGGAGATTGCTTCGCTCCCTATGGTCGCTCGCAACGACACAAAAGGAAAACGATGACAACCGAATTTACCTCCCTCAACCTGCGCGACGAGGTCGTGCAGGCGATTACCGAACTCGGCTATTCCACGCCGACGCCGATTCAAGCCGCGCTGATTCCCATCATGCTCACCGGCGCGGACGTGATCGGTCAGGCGCAGACCGGCACCGGCAAGACCGCCGCCTTCGCCCTCCCCATCCTCCATAACTTTCAACCGCAAAGACATGTGCAGGCGTTGGTGCTCGCGCCCACGCGCGAACTCGCCCTGCAGGTCGCCGATTCGATGAACGAGTACGGCAAACATCTCAACGTGCGGGTGCTCGCCGTCTATGGCGGTCAGCCTTACGGACCGCAGATCGGCAAACTCAACCGCGGCGTGGACATCGTGGTCGGAACGCCCGGTCGCCTGCTCGACCTCATCGAACGCAACGCCCTCAACATCAAACACATCAAAACCCTCGTGCTAGACGAAGCCGACGAGATGCTCAACATGGGATTCATGGAGGACGTGGAAAAGATCCTTGCCGAGACTCCCGCGGAGCGACAGACCGCCCTCTTCAGCGCCACCCTGCCTCCGCGCATCCGCTCCCTTGCAAACCGCTTCATGCGGGACCCTCAATCTGTCACCATTAAACGAGACAACACCAACGCCCTGGCTATCGAACAGCGCTACTACCTCGTCCACGAAGCGGACAAGACCAACGCTCTGACGCGTCTGTTTGAAGTTGAACCCATCAAAAGCGCGCTGATCTTTGCCCGCACCCGCGCAGAGACCGCGACCCTCGCGAACGAACTGGTCGTGCGCGGCATCCCTGCCGAAGCCATCCACGGCGACCTCGACCAGAACGCCCGCGAACGTGTGCTGGGACGTTTCCGCTCCAACCAACTCAAAGTGCTGGTCGCCACTGATGTCGCCGCGCGCGGACTGGACATCGAAGACATCTCGCATGTCTTCAACTATCATCTCCCCGACGATGCGGAGGTGTACATCCATCGCATCGGGCGGACGGGGCGCGCGGGCAAGACAGGCGTCGCCATCACGCTGCTTTCTCCAAGGGAAAAACGCCGTCTGCGCGAAGTGGAAGCATTGACCAGGCAGCAGATCACCCAGATGGAAATCCCCTCTGTTGGCGATATTCATCGTCACCGCGAGAACAAGGTCGTCGAGACGATGAAAATCTGGCTTGGGCGCGGACGTTACAAGCGCGAACTCGAGATGGTGCAGGAACTCATGGATGCCGGCTTTGACGTAACCAGTATCGCCGCCGCCGCCATCAAGATCGCGCGCGCGGACGAGAAGCAGAGACCGATCGCCGAGATCGCGGAAGTAAGGGACGATAGAAAGTGGAAAGTAGAAAGCCTGCCCAGAGCGCAGCCGAAGGGTGGAAAGAAGGAGAGGCTTGGGCGGCGCGAAGGTGCAAGAAACGGGAGCAATAACCGGCGGCGCGGCGACTCGTCGCACGAGGAAGGGATGGTCCGCTTGAAGTTGAATAAAGGCAGGTCGAGCGGAATCCGCCCGAATGACATCGTCGGGACGATTGCCTTCCACGCCAATATCCCGGGCTACAGCATCGGCAAGATCCGCATCGAGGATAAGATGACGTTCGTGGACATCCCCGAGGATCTGATCGAGCAGGTGATGACCCACAACGGGAATTACCGCATCGGAAAAGAGAAGTTCAGCCTGGCAAGAGCGAAGTGATCTGACAGTCCCCGACTTTCGGGGACTTTTTATTTCACGAAGGACACGGATTTTTTTCCGTGAATCTCCGCGCCCGGAATCACGGAAATCCCCGGAGAGCCGTCGTCCGATTCCGAATAACCTTGAGCGCATTCGATTACAATTAAAAGAGCGCTGAACTGATTACCTTACACTCTTAAAAATGGGGCGCCGATCGCGAAGCACGCAGAAAACGCGGATGCAAGGCGCTTCTTCGGGCAGTTCCTCGAAAAATCCGCGTCCATCCGCGTTAGTCCGCGTCCCAACACCAATTCGTATGCTCTCACCTGGAGACGTGTTGTAAAGCATGAACCTCAACGACCTCCGCAAATCCCCCCTCTTCGAGGGCTTGTCCGACGAGGAGTTACGGCAACTCGTGGATAGCGCCGAGCCGGTCTCTTTGCGCGCGGGCGAGGCGCTGATCAAACAGGGCGAGCCGGGCGATACGGCGTATGTGGTGGTGAGCGGAAGATTCGAAGTGACGAAACAATCGGGGCAGTCGCTGATCAAAATAGACGTCCGCAATGCGGGGGACGTACTGGGCGAAATGGCATTGCTTTCGCAGTCGCCGCGTTCCGCCACCGTGACCGCCGTCACCGATTGCGAGGTATTGCGCATTTCAAAGGAGGTCTTCGATAACCTGCTTTCGACCAGCCCGTCCGCGGCGATGGCTGTCCTGCGCTGGGTGATGGCGCGCTTGAGTCAAAATGACGCCCTGCTCCACCAGCAGGAACGGATGGCGGCGCTCGGCACGTTGAGCGCGGGGCTGGCGCACGAGTTGAACAATCCCGCCGCCGCGGCGCAGCGAAGCGCCTCGGAGTTGAACAAGACCCTGTTGAAGTTGCAGATCCTGACGCATCAGATCGAGGCGACGGCTTTCAGGCATAATCAGACGGACTGGCTCGATGCCTTTATGCAGGAATCGTCGCGGCGCTTCGCGTCCCCGCTCGAAATCGAGGCGTTGGAGCGGATCGAGTTGGTGGATCAACTTCAGGCGTGGTTGGAGGCGAACGGCATCGGGTCCGCGTGGGAATTCGCTCCGGCGATGGTCAACTTCGGGTGGAACGCCGCCGAACTGGAAAAGTTGAAGGATAGCGTGTGCTTCGACCTCGCCGTCCAATGGCTGGGAATCGGCTGCATGACGGTGGGATTGTTGCGGGAAGTCCAGCAGGCGACCGAACGAATCTCGCAGATCGTACAGGCGATGAAGGCGTATACGTATCTCGATCAGGCGCCGCTGCTCGAAGTGGACGTGCACGAGGGGCTGGAGAATACGCTGGTCATCATGCAGCACAAATTGAAACACGGCGTGACGGTGAAGCGCGAGTATTCGCCCGACCTGCCGCGCATCGAGGCGTATGCCAGCGAGTTGAACCAGGTGTGGACGAACATCATTGACAACGCGGTGGACGCGATGAACGGGAAGGGCGAGATCAGGATACGGACCTATCAGGCGGATGGGGACGTGGTGGTGGAGATCATTGATAACGGGCCGGGCATACCGGAAGAGATCCAATCCAGGATCTACGAGCCGTTCTTTACGACGAAACCGCCCGGCAAAGGGACGGGGCTGGGTCTGCACATTTCGCATGATATTATTGTCAACCGTCATCACGGGCAGTTGCTGGTCGAATCGAAGCCCGGCGAGACGAAGTTCAAAACGGCGCTGCCGGTGAGGATCAATAAATCGTAGTCCATCTCATGGCAGGCGAGGAGATCGCTTCACCGCTTCACGGTTCGCAATGACCTGAACATCCAAAGGAGAGAACATGAACGACGATCAAATGATGAAGGAAATTCTTCTGTCTGTGAATACGATTGCCAGCGTGGGATTGTCCTCCAACCCGGACAAGGAGAGTTACGGGGTCGCGTCCTATTTGAAGGGACAGGGCTATAAGATCGTTCCCGTCAACCCGACCGCGGCGGAGATCCTGGGCGAAAAGGCTTATCCCGACCTGTCGTCCATTCCCGAAAAAGTGGATGTGGTGCAGGTCTTTCGCAAGCCCGAGGACGTTCCGCCGGTGGTGGAGGAGGCGATCAGGATCGGCGCGAAGGCGGTGTGGATGCAGGAGGGCATCGTCAACGAGGAAGCCGCGCAGAAGGCGCGCCAGGCGGGCTTGCAGGTGGTGATGGATGCCTGTATGCGCGCCATGCACCGCCGGTTCAATATCGGACCGAAGCCGGTTGGGTTGTAACGACCTGTTTTACCGTCCCGAAGGATTCGATCCTTCGGGACGGTTTCGATCATCCCTTTATCAAACTCAATCGCATCGCGCGCGGGTCGCGCCCAAAGGCGAGACGTTTCGCCCACGTGGTCGGGACGGAACGCAAAGCCGGCGCGTCCAAGAATGCGCGTGATTTTGTTTTCCAACCGGCGGCGTTCAGGAGGCGTTCGATCTGGTCCGCGCCCGATTCCAATGACCAGCCTGCCATGGCGAGCGCCTCTGCGTTGAGGAGAACCTCCATCCCTGCGCGCAGACGTGTGATGGAGGAAAGCCCGTTCATCAAGGATGGGTCGTCGTTCAACAGGCTTTCGAGCAGGCTGCCCCACGGGAAGTTGATCGTGATGTGTGATGCCAGTCCGTTCAACTCGCGCGGCAAAGCCTGCGCTCCGGCAATGACGAAGAGCGCGTTCGGCAGTTTTCTCTGTGAGTTGGCGCGCAGGTTCTCGCGGCACGCATCCATGCCGATGAAAAAATTTCCGGGATGTCGTTCCGCCATGCAGCGCACGTAGCGACCGTCGCCCGTGCCGAGATCGAGTGCGACGCGGTTGTAATTTGCGATCCGTTCCATTAGTTCGTTCAAGTTCAAATCAAGGGACATTCTGCCCCGAATAGTTTCCATGCGAAACCTCCATTCTGTCGTTGGGATCGAACGAGACAGAATGGAGCGGGGCGGACCGCGCGCGAAGATGCGCCTGGTTCGTCAGGCGCCGTCGAGATCGTCGGGAGTCGGTTTTCTACGAGTTATGGAAAACGCGAAATAGTCCCCGCTGTACGCGCGTACCGTTTGGGGTTCAGCGATGAATTAACAGGGAGGGCGGGCGAGGAACTTGTTCATGGCGGACATTATAACGCTTCGGCTGGGAAGTGAAAAGCAGAGTTTCGTTCGAGGGCGCGGCGCGATCGGGCGTCATCCAACCGTTGTGATCAAAGTCCGTTTTGCCCCGGCGGAGGTCAAAGCGGATGCGACCGCTTCCGCTTTCTCAAAATCCACCAGCGCGATCATATTGCCGCCGCGTCCTCCGCCGCTGAGTTTTGCTCCCAGCGCCCCGGCATTGCGCGCCGCCGAAACCAGCCTGTCGAGTTCGGGCGAAGAGACGGTCATCTCCTGCAAAAGCGCGTGATTGTCGTTCATCAAACCGCCCAACTCTTTCCACCCTTCGACTGCGCTCAGGGCAGGCTTTCCACTTTTCAACGCGTTACGCGCCTGCTTTGCGATTTCTCCAACCTGGTCGAACATGTTTTCCCATTTCGATTTATCAACCTCCCATAATTTCCTCACATCGCCCACGGATTCCTTCGTCGGCGCGGGGAGGCCGGTATCGCCGATGACGATGGTGAACGGTTTGCCGACCTGCAATATCTCAATGGGCTGACCCTTTACGAAGTAAACCGGCTTTGCATACGTGACGACCGTGTTGTCAATCCCCGAAGGCGTGCCGTGATGGAGTTTTTCGATCTCGTACGCGAACGCGTTGATCTCCTCATTGGTCATCGCATAATGAAGGTGTGACGATAGCGCGCGGAGGAGGGCGACCGTCACTGCCGCGCCGGAGCCGAGACCGGAGGCGACGGGGATGGTGGAGGCGATCGTGATTTCGAGATTCGGGACTTTGCCCCCCCTCTCCCTTTGGGAGAGGGGCTGGGGGTGAGGGACGCGCGAGAGGAAGAGAAAGTTATGGATGACCGCGGCAATCGGATGGTCGGAGGGAAGCGAGTTCAGTTCGGCGTGAAGGTCAATGCCCGGGGCGCTGATCCAGATGCCGGGGCGGTCTGAAACGGCGACCTCCACATCCGCATGGACTTGCGTAACCGGTACAGCCAGCGCGGGTCGTCCGTAGACGACAGCGTGTTCGCCGAAGAGGATGATCTTGCCGGGCGCGGAAGCGGTGGTCATGGTAACGCGAGATTTATTTCGCCCTTCGCGGAACGGGATACATCCCGTCCTACGACAAGTAGAACACCGCGATCACAGCCAGTCCCCACAACAGGACGGTAAGCTGCAGCGGGCGGTCTTTGAGCGCCACTTCCTCGGGCGAGCCCGCCGCGTGACCGGTTTGAATGAGCTGCAAATAGCGGAAGATGCCGTACACCACGAACGGGATCGTGAGCATCATGCTGTGGTTGTCGGGCAGGTTCTCGGCGGAGAAGGTGTACAAGGCATACGTGACGATGGTCATGCCCGAAACGATGGTGATGTACTGGTCGAGCAGGGGAATGGTGTAACCGTCCAGCACTTTGCGGTGCGAAGCGGCGCCTTTTTCGAGCAGGCTCATTTCGGCGCGGCGTTTTCCAAAACCGAGGTAGAGCGAGAACAACACCGTGATCACGTACAACCAGGGCGAAAAGCGCTCGACCGTGATGAGCGTCACGCCCGCCGCCACGCGCAGCACAAAACCCGAAGAAACGATCAACACGTCCAGGACCGGCACGTGTTTGAGCCAGCGCGAATACAACAGGTTGATGGCGAGATACACCGCAAGGAGGCCGGCAAAAAGCGGTTCGAGCAGGTAGCCCAGGGACAACGACGCCAAAGCCAAAACGAAGGCGCTCGTCATCGCGACGGAAACCGGCAGTTTGCCCGAAGCCAGCGGGCGCTTTTTCTTTTCGGGGTGACTGCGGTCGGCTTCGATGTCCGCGAGGTCGTTGAAAAGATACACGGAACTCGACATCAAACAAAACAACGCAAAGCCTCCGAGCGTCCGCAGGAACGGTTCGCGGAGGAACAATTGCTTGTCGAAGATCAACGCGAAAAAGACGAAGCCGTTCTTCGTCCATTGGCGCGGGCGCATGGTTTTGAGCAGGTGTATGAGCATGGGGGCAATTTTACCTTTTTTACGCGCGGGAAGTACAATTGCATCCATGACGAAAGTGCGGCTGGATGTGTTACTCGTGGAGCGCGGACTTGCCGACTCGCGCGCCAGGGCACAGGCGATGATCATGGCGGGACAGGTGCGCGTGGCGGGTCAGACCGCCCTCAAACCTGCCGCAAACGTGGACAGCGACTCCACGCTGACGGTGGATACCGGTCCGCGCTTCGTCTCACGCGGCGGCGAAAAACTGGACGCCGCGCTCGAAGCATTCGCAATTGACGTGAGCGGACTGGTGTGCGCGGACGTGGGCGCGTCCACGGGAGGCTTTACGGACTGCCTTTTGCAGCGCGGCGCGGCGAAGGTCTATGCCGTGGACGTGGGAAAGGGAATCCTGCATTGGAAACTTCGCAACGACCCGCGCGTGGTCGTAATGGAGGAGACGAACGCGCGGTACGTCGAATCCCTGCCAGAGCCGGTTTCGCTCATAACGATCGACGCGTCGTTCATCTCGTTGAAGATTTTGCTGCCGGTGGTCAAATATTGGTTTGGTCACTCTCCGCCTTCCGCTTCTCCCATGGGTGGTGGAAAGTGGAAAGCCTGCCCTGAGCGCAGTCGAAGGGTGGAAAGTGTTGTTGCTTTGATCAAACCTCAATTCGAAGCGGGCAGGAAGGATGTCTCGCGCGGCGACGGCGTGATCCGCGACCCGGAGATCCACAAACAGGTTTTGTTCGACGTTCTGGGTTTCGCGCAAAAGCAGGGATTCGCGATTCGCGGGCTGGTCAGGAGTCCGTTGCTGGGACCGAAGGGGAACGCGGAGTTCCTCGCATGGCTGGATCAGACTGGGGGTCGGGAAGGAAGCGGAGAGGTCGCTCGGATGGTGGAGAGGATATTGGAAAAGCCGCAATAAGGATGGAAGAGCGGCGCGAAGAGTCCGTCTGGTAAAATTCGCCCATGTCCCCATCATCCGCCGATTCAGAATTCGCCCTCCCCAACCCGCAACCGCTGTTGATCGTGATCTCCGGTCCTTCCGGCGTGGGAAAGGATACCGTGATGCAACGCATGAAGGAACGCGGACTGCCGTTCCATTTTGTCGTGACCGCGACCACGCGCCCGAAACGCTCCAATGAAACGCACGGCCGGGATTATTTCTTCGTGTCCAAGGAGGAGTTCGCGCGCATGATAGACACGGACGAGTTGATCGAACACGCCATCGTGTACGGCGATTACAAGGGCATCCCGAAACAGCAGGTGCGCGAGGCGCTCGCCAGCGGCAAGGACGTGGTGATGCGCATTGACGTGCAGGGCGCGGAGACGGTGCGTAAAATGGCGCCCGAGGCGCTGATGATCTTCATCACCACCGAAAGCGAGGAGGAACTGGTGCGCCGCCTCGAAACGCGCAAGACCGAGACCGCCGACGCCCTCGCCATCCGCATCGCCACCGCGCGCAAGGAGTTGAAACGCGTGGAGGCGTTCGATTACGTGATCGTCAACCGCGACTTCCGCCTGGACGAAACGGTGGATACCATCCGCGCCATCATCGCGGCGGAACATCATCGCGTGAACCCGAGAAAGGTATCGTTGTGAGCAGTCATCCCACGTCCGACTCCCCGCAGCCTGTCGAAGATGCCCGCCGGGGTACGCCTCCTCCACCGCCTGTCCGCGTGGCTTTGCCCGCCTCCGTTCCCTATGTGACCTACGCCATCCTCGGCGTGACGGTCTTCGTGTACCTTCTGCAGGTTGCCAGCGCGTTTCTCTTCGGTTATCCGACCACGTTTTCGAACATCGGCTGGCTCGAGTTGTACGGCGCGCGCATCAACGAGTTCATCCAGGCGGGGCAACTCTGGCGTTTGCTCACACCGGCGCTTCTGCACGGTTCGATCACGCACATCTTCTTCAACATGTACGCCCTGTTCGTGTTTGGGACGAGCCTGGAGCAATACTTCGGGCATGGCAGGTTTCTTACGTTGTACGCGCTGGGCGCGTTCGCGGGGAACGTCACGTCCTTCCTGTTTTCGGATGGGTATTCCATCGGCGCGTCCACTGCGGTCTTCGGCTTGATCGGCGCGGAGGCGGTCTTCCTGTATCGCAACCGCGTTCTGCTGGCGGGGTATTTCAGGAGGGCGATCGGGAACGTGCTTTTCATCATTGCGATCAATCTGTTTCTGGTCGGGTCCCTGCCCGGCATTGACAACTGGGGTCACATCGGCGGGCTGATCGGCGGATTGATGTTCACGTGGTTCGCAAGCCCGTTGTGGGAGATCGAGGGCATCCAGCCCATGCTCCATCTGGTGGATAAACGGCCAACGCGCGAAGTAGTCACGGGCGCGGCGTTGGTGGTGCTGGTCTTTGGCGCGTTGACGGCGTGGGGGATGGTGAGGTAGGAAGTGGGGAGTGGAAAGTGGGGAGTGGAAAGTGGAAAGTGGAAAGTGGAAAGTAGAAAGTGGAAAGTGGGGAGTGGAGAGTGGAAAGTAGAAAGTGGAGAGTGGAAAGTAGAAAGCGGAAAGTGGGAAGTGGAAAGTAGAAAGTGAGAAGCCTGAAAGGCGAGACGCTACGCAGTCTCGCGTTACGGGCATCATTGCGTAACATCAGTCAAGAGGATTGCAAGAGTAGAGATTTGGAGGACCGGGATGTGGACAGCGGTTCAGATCGCGCTGGGGTTGACGGGTATCCTGTTGATGCTGGGCGGCGACAGGTTCTCGATGCCGATCATGTCTTACGGAGGCGTCGCGCTCATGGGCATGGCTTCGATGGCAATCGGATTGGAAGCCGTCGTCACGCGGCACATCGTGGTGGGAAGCCGTTACGCCCGGTCCACGTACACGGGCATCGCCGCCATCGCGCAGGGGATTCAATTCAACGTGCTGGGGTGGTTCCTGCTGGGGGTCGCGGTCTTCGCGTATCTGGGCGTTGACAGTGGAAGGGACATCTTCCTGCGCTTCGTCCGCCGTCCCGGTCTTCCGATCCTGGTCTTCGGTTTGTTCTGTCTCCTGCAGGCTGTCATCGGCATTTCCGGCTCGCGGGAGGACAGGGAGGGCGAACGCTGGATCGTGATCATGAACCTGCTCGTTTCCCGCCTGCTGCCGGGCTCGATCCTCGTCCTGATCGGTCTGGGCGCGGTGGGCTTGGGTCTGTTCGAGATCGTCGCGCCGGATGCCTTCGATGAGATGGGTGGGGGATTCCTGGAAATGCTGTACGGGATTGGGAATTAGGGATTGGAGAATTGGGAACTCCGCGCGGGATGATTCCTACCTGGATGATTTGAATTGCCGCGTGAATGAGGCGATCCGCTCTTCGGCCGTTTTGATGTACTCGGGATCAACGTCATACCCCACGTATTTCCTTTCGGATTTCAACGCCGCGATCGCGGTCGAGCCGCTTCCCATGAACGGGTCGAGGATCACATCGCCTTTGAACGTATAAAGTTGGATCAAGCGAAAAGGCAACTCGACCGGAAAAGGCGCGGGGTGTTTTACCTTCCTTGCCGATTCGGGATTCACCGTCCAGACCGATTTAGTCCATTCCATGAATTGCTCTTTGGAGATCGTGTTTTCCCTGCCGCCCTTTTTTCGCTCGAACGCGCCTTTGGAGAAAACGAGGATGTATTCATGGGTATCGCGCAGCACGGGATTGGAAGCGGACTGCCAACTGCCCCAGGCCATGGACACCCCCGCGCCGGCGCCCTTCGCCCAGATGATCTCGCCCCTCATCTTGAATCCGATCTCGATCATCATCCGCGAGATATGATCGGAGAGCGGAATGTAGGGTCTGCGCCCGAGGTTTGCCACGTTGACGCAGGCGCGCCCGCCGTGAACAAGCACGCGATAAGTCTCAGCGAAAACGTTTCCCAGAAGTTGCAGATAATCCTTCAAAGACAGGTCTGCGTCGTATTCTTTGGAAACGTTATAGGGCGGCGACGTCGCCATTAGATGCAAGGAGTTGTCGGGAATTTCCTTCATGTTCTCGGAAGTCCCCAAAATGATCCTGTTTTCATACTCAACGGGGAATGGATTGTCTTTAATTGGATGAGTCTCGTTCCCATCCTCTCCCAATTCGGAATAGAGTCTCGAGTTGTAATACCCCGAAATTTCACGGCTTTATCTCGAACACCGTCCCCGCGCTGGTCCCCTGGACTTCGGGGAAGAAGGCTTGCCAGGCGCGCGCAGGTAATACGCGGAATTCACCCGCCTGCACGGGGATGAGGGTGTACGTCAGGATATAGGTTCCGGCAGGGAGGTAATCGGCGGTGAAGAGGATGCCCTCGTCGTGGATCTGCGGTTCGTTGAACAGCCACCAGCCCCACCCGTCCGCGAACGGATCTTCATCCTCGAATTGGACCTGCACACCGGTCGCGTCGATTCCCAACCGGCTGGTCTTGAGGCTGCGGTTCAATATCTCCATGCCTGCGGGAATGTGGTCTTCCACCATGACGTAGTACGAATCGTGAGGCAGGGTCAGCGTCAGTTGCGCGGTGACGCTTTGGTCAGAACCAAATTGAAGGGAGGATAGAGGCGTGCAGCGCTTTGTTTCCGAGTCGCCCTGTCCGGCGCGGCAATACACGCGTTCGACGCTCATCCCGGCGTTCAGCGGCTTCACGTCCCGCACCGGGCGATTGACCTTCAACACGACGTTGTAGTACAGCCGCCCAAGCCCGTCTTCGCGCTGGATCGTCAGCAGGTTGGGCGAATCGGAGGAAAGCGATGCGAGCGGGACGTTCGCCCGAAGCGGCGTGAGTTGAATGCCGTTCACGTCGCCGCTCGTGAGCGGAGCGCCGTTGAGCGCGGCGTCGAAGGCAAAGTCGGAGCGCAGGTCGCCGATCCCGACCATCGCCTGGTTGAGCGCCATCATCGCCCAGGCGTTCTCGTGACCGCTGTTCCACAAGCCGCGCGCGTCCCGATGCGCGGCGAGATAGCGGACAGCCTCGAAGATGATCTGGTTGGCGGGATCGAGCTGCGAAAGGACGTAAACGACGATCGAGGTGGCGTACACGGGCGAGCCGCGTCGGAGGGCGCTCGCGGCTGGCGTTTCCCAATGCGCGCTGGATGCGGTGCGGATCGCCTCGGTTTCGAGGTTCGAGATCAGGTCCCGCACGCGCGGGTCCGCGGGGTTGACGGCATGGAGGACGCGCGCAAGCCAGGCGCGGCTCGCGGGACTCATGCGGTCGCGCGCCTCGTACAACGAATTGGCAGACGCCCGGTCGGTGACGCCCATCTCGCCCAAAACGAATTGAACGAACGCGGCATCGTCGAGTTCGGCGCCGCTCGTGTTCGCATTGACCTCCGCCTGCGTCTCCTGCAGGAATGCGACCGCGCGGTTCAACGTCTCTTCATTGACCGGCGCGCCGATGGTACGCGCGCGAGACAAGCCGAAAAGAACGTAGGCGGTAATATATGGGTCGCTTTGATCGTGCGTACCCCACCAACTCCAGCCGCCGTCCGCGTTTTGCATGGACTGCAATCGGCTCACGCTCGCATTAAGATTTTTTTCCACCCTTTCCGAAAGCGCGGGGTCGCTCAAGCCGGAGTTGTTCAGGGCGCGATGAACTTCGATATTCGGGAGGAGATACGAAAGATTCGCCTCCGCGCTGATGGAATAAGGCGGGACCTCCATCGCCTCCAACGCGGACAATAAACTGCCAGCCAGCGAGGGGCTTAATTCCACCTCCAAGCCGCTCCCCGCGTCGGGGACGAACGTGCGCGGAAGCGAGATGACCTCCTGAAGGGAGGACGCGCCGCGCAACAACCCGCCGGTCACGAACGCCTGCGGAGCGACGTAATGCAGAATGGGCAATTTGCCCCATACAGGGCGCGCCGAATCCTGCAACGAGGGCGTTCCAGTGGTGGCGACCGAAAATACCAGGTCGGCAGCGTCAGCCAGTCCCGCCTCGCCCCACCATTCCACGCGCGCCTGCGCGTTCGGCGAGATGTCGAACGCGCGCGTGGCGGAGGCGGGATTATCGAGGACGAACCCCTCGCTTTGCAGGTTGACGGTTACGTTCAGCCTTTCGGCCGTGTTGTTGTTGACAACCGCAGCCATCAACACGCGGTCGCCGCCAACCAGAAACCTCGGCGTGACGGGGCGGATCAACAACGGCTTGGTCGAAACGATCTGCATCTCCGCCTGACCCACTTTCGTGTCCATCGTCAAGCCGCGCACGTCCACCTGCCAGGTGGTGAGCGAATCGGGCAGGGTCATCGTCACCTGACCGCGCCCCTCGGAGTTCGTGACGAGCGAGGGATTCCAATACGCCGTGTCGGGAAAATCTTCGCGCACGAAAGGCGCTCCGTCGCCGCCTCCGCCGCCCAGCCCGCCGGGTTCGAGCGCGTTCCGCCCGCCATACGCCGCAAGCGAAAGATTGGTCTCGACGCCAAGAGGCTGGTTGCTGTAGAACGCGGGCAAAATGTCTTCCGCATTCGGGTCAGCCAATGCAAGCGTGGCGAGATCCACCACCGACAACGAAAACTCTCCCTGCACGGGCTGGTCCTGATGATCCGTCACCACCACGTCGAACGTGACCTGGTCGCGCGGTCCCGCCTCGGTCGGATTCGAGAACAACTGCACCTTCAACTCCTGCGCTTCCGGCGCGACGGGCAGGTTGACCAATCCCTGACGGAAGTCGTTGCCCTGTCCCAACGCTGTGACGCTGAGGTAAACGTTCGGCGCGTCGTCATCCGTGATGGGCAGGGAATATTCCGCTCCGCTGCCGGTCAATTGGATGGTTTCCGCTTTTGAAACCAGTCCGCGCTCGACCGTGACCAGCGCGATGGAATTGGTGGGGAACGGATTTGGGATGAAGACTTTGGCGGTGTCGCCCGCGTTGTACGAATCCTTGTCGGCTGTCAATTGGAGTCTTTGGTTCGGCAGGTCGGGCCATGCGCCTGTGCCCGCGCCTCCCACCCAGACGAGAACCTGTGAGCGCGCGCCATCGCCCGAAACGTCGAGCATGTACGTCCCAGCGTTGGGCGGGA
This sequence comes from Chloroflexi bacterium CFX6, assembly GCA_030263595.1. Lineage (GTDB taxonomy): Bacteria > Chloroflexota > Anaerolineae > Anaerolineales > Villigracilaceae > Defluviilinea. The sequence goes on along the minus strand of SZPG01000020.1, from coordinate 32,533 downwards.
GGAACGAAAGGCGCGCCTTGCCATCCGGTCCGGTTGCGAGGTTGCTGCTGTTTCCGGGCAGGTACACAGGTTTGTAGGTGGGGAAGCCGGCTGAGTCGGTTTCCTTTTCCCAGCGCACCTGTTTGAACTCCGCTGTAAGCACTTTTCCGCCGGACGCGTTCCCTTCCCAATCCACGGTATAAACCTCGAAGCCCAGCGCGGACTTCGCCTCGCCAACCCATTGCTCGGGGCGCAAACCGATGTAGAAGTCCGAGGGATGGATGCGTAGTTCGCTCCGCGCGCTGACGGGCAGACCGGTTTCGTCCGAAGCGGTCACTTCCAGCGTGAGAAGTTGGGGCGCGTCCGATGCGGGGATGGCTGTCAGGTTGATGGTCAGGGTCCCGCCCGGGGAAGTCTGAGCCGTGCCTTCGTTGAGGAATCGCCCCAGGTAGCCGGAGTCGAACCCGGTTGGAAAGCGGAACACGTTCAGCCAGTCGGTCTCGATCAACCCGGTCTGATAGTTCGGGATGTGAAAGTAATCGGGCTTCGTGTACAGCGACCAGCGGACGTCCACGTTCCCGGCGGGCGCGTCGAAGAAATAACGCGCATTGACGTTTGCGTTTGCCGGGTCTCCCTGCCTGATCTCGGCGGATGCGAATTTGACGTCGAGGTTGATCTCGGGCTTGCGATATTCCGCCACCTGGAAGGAGAGATAGAATTCCAATCCGCTGTTGAAGAAGGTGTAATAGCCCGGCACGGCGTCCTGCGAAAGTTCGAACTGACCGTTGAAGGTGCCATAGGGCGAAAGTTGCGCGTTGACGTTCGCGAGTTGTGTGCCTTGGGCATCGTTCAAAATGATCGGCATGGAGTTTATGGTCGGCAGTTCGTAACGCCCGTTGAACGTCTGCCGCACGACCCCGCGATAATACACCGTCTGCCCGGGGCGATAGATGGGACGATCTGTGTACATGTAAATTTCATGGCGCGGCGCCTGCACGCGCTGGGAGTAGCCGAAGTCCCAGGCGTTGATGCCCATGTTCCAGTTGCTCGTGGCGAATGCAAAGTTCTCTCCGCCGGGCGAACCAAGCATGGCAAAGACCGATCCCTCGCGCGCGCTGATCTCGCCCTGCCACAATCCCTCGTCATCGGTTGCGCCGGATGCGACGACGTTCCCCGCGTCGTCGTAAATCGTGACGGGCGCGTTGCGGACCGGCGTCTGCGAGGGCAGGTCCACCGCCCAGACGAGCGCCTGCGTCGCTCCGGCTTTGAACGTCAGGTTGACCTGGCTCGAAGCGACGAAGTGAACGCGCCTCGCTTCGAACTGGGGCGAAGCGATCTGCACGTAATACAAGCCGGGTGGGAGTTGAGTGTTCGCTTGCGCGAGGTTCAACTTCACCTCGCCGGCTCGATTGGGCGGCAGGTCGAAAGTTTGCGAAAGCGTGGAAGCCTCGCCCGGCGTGTATGCCTGCTGAAGTTCATACGAGTTATGGAGCGTGAAGAACTCCTGCAGGGGCAGCGGCGCTAGGGTCACATCCGCGTCCGTCACGTTCAGCGCCTCCGCGTACAACACAGGCTCGTCGGGACGCACGAACAACGCCGAGGAACTGTACGGCTGCATGACCAGGTAGGGGGGCAGGGACGGCGTGCGCACCTCCAGGCTGAACGGTTCGCCGAGCGACTGCCCCCATTGGTCGCCGATCCGCCCGGATAACTCGATCGCGTAATCCGTGCCGGGCAGGAACTCGCCGAACACGGAAAGGGTTGCGCCCCCGGCGTTCGTATCGAGATTGTCTATGGCGGGAGTGACGGTCACAAGATCGCTGTATTCGCCCGGCGCCAGCGGCGCGGTAAACGTGAAGGTGGTTGACCCGTAATTGGTTTCGGTGGCGCTCACTCCAAAATTGTCGAACGTCCGCAGGACCGCGCCGTACGCCTCTCCGAGCGTCATGCCGCTTTTCGATTTTGTCCCCGCGCCCACGTTCAGGGTGTAGCCCGCGCCGCGCGCGAGCGTCCTGCCGGGTGAAAAGGTCAATTCCGTGTCTGCGTCGTTCCATGCGAACGAGCCGCCAAGCGGGCCTTCGGGCCCGCTGAAGGAAAAATTCGATTGCGCGCTTTCACGATCCATCGGCTGGTTGAACGTCAATTTGATCTCCGCGTCCGGCGGGATGGCTTCTTCGGGGGAGGGACTCACCGAGACGACGCGCGGACGCGCCGTGACGAACTTCCACGCATTGATCACGGTTCTGTCCAACCCGACGCCTGATCCCGTTTTCAAATCCTGGTTCACGCTGACGGTGTATTCCGTCCCGCCCAACATGGCTGGTTCGGGATAAAAAATGTAAGCGCTGGTGTTGATCCATTCGCCGCGTCCCTCGAGGGAGGGCATGATGGTAAAGGGGGATGGCAACGAAGAAGGGTCCGCGCCCAGCGGAACGACCGGCTGATTGAACGAGACTGCGATGGCGGCGTCCACGTTCACGTCGGTCGAGTTCGCCCTGGGTAACTGATTCGTCGCGTGCAGATGGTCCGCGACCGCGAAGGAAAGTTGGATGGGTCCCGTGATCCCAAATCCGCTGGCGGATTGGATGGAGTCTGCGATCTCGAGGTTCAGTTTTGAGTCTGGAGGGAAGGGTTCCGAGGGGGTGAAGACGAGGGTCGCGTCGTCGGTCCATGTGAACGCTCCGGCGGGCAATCCGCTGAACGCGGATTCGACGGAGGTTTTGTTCATCGCCTGATTGAAGTAGAACGCGATGGGGGAAAGATGTCCAATGACCGTATCGGGCGGGGGATCCGTTTCGACGAGGGCGGGCGGATACGCCTGTTGGATCGTCTCCGGGGTTTCGGCGGTCGGGGTGGGCAACGAGACGAAGGGTAAAGTAGGCGCGCGCCCGCATGAAGCGAGGATCAGGCTCATCAGGAGGAGGCAGTTCAAGGCAAGGGCGGATGCGCCGATCCCGGTCGAAGTGAAACGGAATCTCTTCATAAGTCCTCAATACATGGTGAAATCATCGTCCCGGTTCATTATACTCGTGATGCTTGTCCGGGGAATCGAAAAAGGACACGGATTATCCGCATCCTTTTCGAGTCGATGGATGTCGTCCCGTATTATTCGCCCGCGTTTACGATCGCATCCACAGCCACGGCAATTTCCTGGAAGGAGGCGACCTTGCCGGGTTCGCCCACCGGGTTTCCATTCACAAATACGCTCGGCGTCCCGCTGACTCCCAGTTCCTCGGCGCGGTCGAAGTCCGCCTGGATCGCGTCCCGGTATTTGTTGTCCCTGAAACAGGAATTGAACGCGTTCATGTCCAGGTTGATCGCTTCAGCCATGGCTTGCAGGCGTCGGTTGCTCAGGTTGCCGAGGTTCTCGCCGTTCCAGTTGGCGTAGATGACCGTCTGCATATCCCAGAATTTGCCCTGCTCGTTCGCGCACATGGCGGCGTTGGCAGCCTGGTCGGACTCGCCGCCGTTGCCTGCGCCCACCCCGTCAATGAACGGATAATGGCGAAAGACCAGGCGCGCTTTGCCGGTCTCGACCAGGTATTGGAGGATCAGCGGTTCGATGCTCTCCGTGAAGAACTGACAGGCGGGGCATTGAAAATCCTCGAACACTTCGATCACTGCGGGCGCGTTGGGGTCGCCGAGGCTTAATCCGTCCGGATTGGGCAGGGTCTTTGTCTCCGGGATGACGAGGTCGTCAATTGTGGTGAATTGGGGCCAGATGAATGCAACCACCAGCAGCGCCGCCCCCACCGTGATCAAGCCGATCGTGGTCAGGCGATTCCGCATTTCCTGTTTTCGCACCTTCTCGCGTCGTTCCTGGCGTTTGCTTTTCTTTTCGACGGTCATTCAAACATGCTCCTTGTTGCAATATGGTGGGCTGAATTTTCCCATGCCCATATCGTTTTGTCTAGGAAAAGTTTAGCAAGGTCTAATGAAGCGGGGGCGGCAAGCCTCCCTTCCGTATTTCATATCCGCTGCATGGATGAGCGCGGATTGATCGGGAAACATGAACCCGTTCCGCGCTTGGTCAATGAACGCTGATCGCTCCGAATATACGGGCGTGACGGCGAAGCAAGCAGGTTGAACAATTATCTCAAACGCGCTTTATCCGACCATGAGCATTTCATCCGCGCACGCGGTGGGAACATCCGCTGGAATGGTTGAGGGAGTTGGAGAGTGGACCACAATAGAAAGACGGTGGAAGATAAACCGCCAGCCAATTCGTCTGTTTTGCCTGGAACATTCGTTTCTGTAGCAGCGTTTTTCAATTATCGGGTGCGTGTTGGTTGACAAAAAGAACTGTAAGTATAAAATTCCATATATGCAAGTCTGAAATCCATTGAAGGAGGCATAAATGCCGAAGCAGAAAACACCGATTACAATTTTGATAGCAGACGATCATCCCGGTTGGGTCGAAGGCATTCGTTCCATTATCAATAAAGCCCCGGATATGCAGGTGGTCGGCGAAGCGCCGGACGGAGATCAGATCAAGCAAAAGGTCGCTGAATTGCAGCCCAATATCCTTCTGTTGGATCTGGTCATGCCTCGTCATAATCCCTCTGAACTGGAAAAATGGGTACGTGAGAATCATCCTGATGTAATTACGCTTGTACTGACTGCCCACGACCGCGATGCCTATCTGGCTGATATGATGGACGCAGGCGCGGCAGGGTACCTGGATAAAAAACTGAAGGGCAATGACCTGCTCAACGCCATTCGCCGCGCTGCACATGGCGAAAATCTTTACGATAAAAAGCAAATGGATCGGGCAGAGCGCTGGAGAGAGGAGACGGGCAAGAAGTGGGACAGTCTGTCAGGTCGTGAGCGTGAGGTTTTAAATCTGCTGACATCCGGCGCCGATAACAGGCAGATATCAGAATCTTTGAAGGTATCCATTAACACGGTGGAAAAACATTTGAAGAATATTTACAAGAAATTGGGAGTAACTTCAAGGACCGAAGCCGTAATGTGGTGGATGGAAAAAGGTACGGATTTCCGTACTTGAGGCGAAACCTTGATGATGCTATAGTCACCTCGCAAGTGATTCTTATGTAAGGAGGTGATTGTTGCCAGTAAATCGAACAACCTTTATGCAAGCACAAACATTGTCGGACACATTCGCTAAAGCGTATAAGGAGAAAACCATGCGAAAAGCAAAACCTGTTTTGATTCTATTGATCACAACTTTGTTTGTGATAGTCAGTAGTTTTCCGTTTGCTCCAGTCGCGCTTGCGTTATGCAGTGGGGCAGGATGCAATAACACCAATCCGATTACAACAGGCTGCAATGCCGATGCGGCGACGGTTAGAACGGTATATCCTGCATCAGGAAAGGCAAGAGTTGAATTGAGATTTTCTGATGCGTGTCAAACCCGCTGGGCAAAAACCATAAACATAGCCAGTCTGAATTACTATGCCAACGCGACTCTTCGTTATTGGTATTATGGCGCGCAATATATTGCCCCTGGCTATACGGTTTATTCCAACCAGAGATATGGATCAGGTTATCAGGCATGCGGAGATGTAGGCTCATCTCCGATGAATTACTTGATCAATGACTCGGCTAGATGTACAGGATCTTATTAACAAAGGAGGCCGACATGCTGAAAAATAATATTTCAAAACCCGTTGCTTTAGTTGGATGGACCATTTTCTTCCTTTTGTCCATTGCTGTATCCGTCTTTGTGGCAGGCAGCAAATTTACAGCTGAGGCAAGCGACGGAGGAGGCAATCCGGACTATTCAGTGACAAGTCTGGCAATTAACGACATTAGCATGTCCGTTGCTGGCCCACATCAGGAAGGTGAGTATTTTCAAGTGGATGTATGTTACTCATTGCCGGATAACCGCGACTGGATCCTTACAAGTCGTCCCGAGGATGCTGTTCTTCGTGTGGATGGTCAGTCCTATACGATCAGGGAGGAAGGCATATTGGATTTGAAATCCAACTCCGATGGCGTCGTGACCGAAAGGTGCCAATACCTTTTGTTTCCGGCAGAAGTGCAAAACGGAGCAAACCTGGTGTTGACGCTCCAAAAAATATATGTATCCGAGCCGGACAAAGTTGACTGCCCTGCACTGCAAACACAACTGGATGAACGAAAGAGCGGCATTGCAGTCGCGTGCCCAACAGACCCAAATGTCGGCGGATTTGGGATATCTCGAAAGCCAGCCTCAATGGATAATGAAACTGCGCGAGAGTTTGCACTGGATGTTTTGACCGACACGCGGCGAGGTCCCTGGGACTTTCATTTCCAATTTGCCCAGCCCTGATGTCAGCGAGATCCTGTGGACTTGGAATTACTCCAAGTCCACAGGATTTCCGTGCAGATTTATGAAAATGAAACCTAACTTTTTCAAGGTGGGTGGATTCTTGCTGGCTTTGGCTGCCGTCGCGGCGCTATATGTTGCGTTTGTGGCGCGGACCCCAACCGGCAGTGAAGATTTAACCGCTGCTATTACTCAAGAATTAGTGTCAGTCAATAATATTGGCATGGAGCTGATCAGCGCGCACACTGAGGGGAGCGGATACCGCGTCGAAGTATGCTATAACTTGCCTGATCAACGTGATTGGTTATTAACTTATCCGACCGAATCTCAGACTACGACTTTGTCCGTTGCTGATATAAAAGCCAGCCCTCACGAGGAAGGTACGATGTATTGGAGTTATGACCGGGATGGGAAAATCGCCAAAAGATGCCAATATCTGTTTTTTGCTTTACACATTCCTTCGCAAAAGGAGAATCTCACCTTGCAAATAAGCAGATTGTATGCAAGAGAAGTGGGACAATCGGATTACTGTCTGGAAGCAAGCCAGAAAATGGTAGAGAGAAATTTTCCGGTAACAATTGATTGCTTGAAAGTTAATGGCTTTGATGGGCTTGTTTACGTTAAATTTCCGGTCGAATTATTTTCAATGGATCCAGTCTTCCAGAGCATATTTAAAGATGTAAAGTGGGATACTTATACCGGCTCCTGGTCATTCACTTTTCCGGTCAACCCGCCTTAAGCGCTCGCCCTGGCTTATCTCCCCACCTCGCATACACCGCCTGTGACAATAACCTCCCCGCGCTTTGTTCGCGCGTGACCAGTTCGCCCATTTCGATCTTTCCCCCAAAGCCTTGCATCATATCGTCCATGGTTTGCGCCATGTGGATCGCCGAGGCGCGCACCGCGTAGATGGTTGTGACAACAAAAAGAGGGGAATCGCTCAAACATTTGCGGCAGGCTTCCAATAGATTTGGCAGGGACTTGTACACCTCCCACACCTCGCCTTTCGGTCCGCGCCCGAACTTGGGCGGATCGAGGAGGATGCCATCGTATTTGACGCCGCGTCTCGCTTCGCGCTGGACGAATTTCAACGCGTCCTCCACGATCCAGCGGATGGGTTTTTCCGTCAGGTTGGATAAAGCCTGGTTTTCGCGCGCCCAGGTCACGGCTTTCTTCGAAGCGTCCACGTGAGTCACTTTGGCTCCGGCGGACGCGGCGGCGAGGGTGGCGAGTCCCGTATATCCAAATAAGTTCAAGACATTGATTTCCCTCTTTGCGTTTGCGATCAACCCGCCGAACCACTCCCAATGCGCGGCAACCTCGGGGAATACACCGAGATGACGCCCCGGTGTCGTCATCGCCCAAAACTTCAACGTCGCATCGCGCTGAGCGGAGCCGGAGGCGTAGTCGAAGCGGAGGTCATACTCCATCTCCCACCTCTCCTCCACCTTCTTCCTGAAATCCCAATGCCCTCCGCTTTCCTCGCCCGTGGGGACAAAGATCGCGTCTGCTTTCCTCCATTCGGGATCGAGAGCGCGCTTCCACATGGCTTGAGATTCAGGACGCACAAACACATACCTGCCAAAGCGTTCGAGTTTCGAACCGCCGCCGCTGTCGAGCAGGGCGTAATCTTTCCAGTTCTTTGCCTCGAGCAGGGTAAACGAATTCTCCAATTCTCAGTTCTCCAATTACAAATTACCCAATCATCCAACGACCCGTCCAAGCCCATTTTCCCGGCGCCTTCTCCCATAGGACTACAGAGGGGGTGAGGAAATTGGACAAACCCACTTGATTTTTCCTTTGAAAAGCGTATAATGTGGGAAGAAGTGGTAGAAAGTGGTAGAAAACAGCAGGACGCCGGTCGCCCCGGCGTTCGTCCATTAAAAGGCATTATAGCACAAATGTTCTTGGGTCAGTTCCAGCACACGCTCGATGACAAGGGTCGCCTGATGGTGCCGGCGCGTTATCGCGACCTGCTGGCGGCTGGCGCCTACGTTACACAGGGCTTCGACAGATGCCTGATGGTGATGACGGAGCCGCACTTCAATGAAGTGTACGCGATGCTCAACGGCTTGAACACGGCGGACCAATCGGCTCGCATGTTGCGCCGCCTGATCCTTTCGACCGCATACCAGGTCGAAGTGGACAAGGTCGGGCGCATCCTCATCCCTCAGAACCTGCGCGAATTCCTCGGCGTGACGAACGGCGAACTCATCGTGGCGGGACAGGGGGAATACTTCGAAGTATGGACGCCCGCCGAATGGAAAACCCAAATGGACAACCTTCAGGACGTGGAAGCCAACGCCCAGCGCTTCGCCACGCTCAATCTGTCAAAGAACACTTCGTAGGGCGCGACCCTCGCGGTCGCCCTTTTGGGAATAACCACAAAGGTTATTCCTACAAACATGAACGACTCGCCGCACCGACCCGTACTTTACAAAGAGATTATACACGCGTTGCAACCCAGGCGAGGCGGGCGTTACGTGGATGGGACATTGGGCGCGGGCGGACATGCCCGCGGCATTTTGGAGGCGTGTGCGCCAGATGGGCAATTGCTGGGTCTCGATGTGGATCCGCAGGCGTTGGCGGTCGCTCGTAAGACCTTGGCTCCTTACGAACACCGCATCCATCTGGCGCAAGCCTCCTACACGACTCTATCCGCGCAAATGAAGCGACTCGGCTGGGATCAGGTGGACGGCATCCTGCTCGACCTGGGCGCATCCTCCATGCAGTTCGATACGCCCGAACGCGGTTTTTCGTTCATGCAGGACGCCCCGCTCGACATGCGCTTCGGTCCCTCCGTCCCGCAGACCGCCGACGATCTGGTGAACAAGTTATCGGAACGGGAACTGGCTGACTTGATCTACAGATACGGCGAGGAACGGGACGCCCGCCGCATCGCGCGCGCCATCGTCCACGCGAGACCGCTTCACACCACCCGCGAACTGGTCGCTGTGATAGAAGCCGCCTCTCCCCGACACGGCAAACGCGTCCATCCCGCGACCCGGACGTTCCAAGCCCTCCGCATCGCGGTCAACGACGAACTGGCTTCGGTGGAGGCGGCGCTTCCGCAGGCGGCGGCAAGCCTGAGGTCCGCCGGAAGACTCGCAGTGATCTCCTTCCACTCGCTGGAGGACCGCATCGTCAAGGACTTCTTCCGCGAACAGAGCCGGGACCTCGTCAACCCGCCCTACGAAAGAATCTACGAGGTCGAGCGCAAGGCAACGCTGAAAGAGGTGAACCGAAAACCCATCACGCCCTCGGACGAAGAGATCAAAGACAATCCGAGAGCGCGCAGTGCGAAACTTCGCATTGCAGAGAAACTGTAGCGCCGAATTCATTCGGCATTGCGCGACCAATCGCCCAAATAGAAGGTCGTCATGCAGGCAACCAGATTCATCCATGCTTACAAACAGGCTCCCTGGCGCGTGCAACGCCAGTATGTCGGCGCGTTCCTGCTTGCCGTGATCGCGCCTGCCCTGGTCGCCGCGTTATACCTCGACCTTTCCGCGCGCACGGCGCTTGCCGGACGCGAGATACAGGAACTGGAGATCGAAATCGCCTCGCTTCGACGCTCCAACGCCGACCTGCAAACCGAACTCGCAAACCTGACCTCCTCCGCCGTAATGCAGCGCCGCGCGCTCGAACTGGGATACCGCCCCGTTCAGCCCGGCGAACTCGATTACGTCTTCGTGCCGGGATACGCGCCGCCCGAACCGACCATCCTGCTCGCGGCTGTGGATGCGACCTTCCGTCCCCATACGCTTCCCGAGGAATATTCGCAATCCCTGCTCGAGTGGCTGGACGAACGCTTCCAATTCACGGGAGGCTTGCCGTGAGACAGCAATATGCCATCCGTTCCCTGATGATCGTTGCCGGGCTCGTCGTCTTGGGTATTGCCGTCCTCGCGCAGATGATCCGCATCCAGAACAGCGAACAGGCAAAGATATTCCTCTCGCAGGGCGATCTGTATGCGGGCGAGTTCCGCACCTTCTACCCGGAGCGCGGCGAGATCTACGATCGCAACGGTCATTTGCTGGCGGGCAACCGCACGGTCTACGAGGTGGGCGTGAGCCTGGGCGAGATGAAGGACGTGGACGCTTTGGCTTACGTCCTGGGCACTTACCTGGACATGACCTTCGAGGAAGTCCGCGAGAAACTCCTCAATTCCCCCGAATCCTGGACGTATGTCGTCGTCAAGGATTTCGTGGATGCGAACACGGTCGCCGCGTTGCAGGAGGTGGTGAAACAACTGGAGGACGCGGACGACAATCGCCTGGACGGACTTGGATTCAAACCGCACTTCCAGCGCAGTTACCCCGAAAAGACCCTCGCCTCGAACGTGCTCGGGTTCGTGGCGCGCGATGGGCGCGGATACTTCGGCGTCGAGGAGAAATATAACGACCTGCTGGCGGGCAACCCCGTGCAAATGTGGGTGCCGCGCGACCCCAACAAAGCCACCGAGATCCCCAAAGTCCCGGACGGCACGACGCTCGTCCTCACCATCCACCGCGACCTTCAGGCAAAGGTCGAGAGTCTCCTCGATGAATCGCTCGTCGAATATGGCGCGAAGAACGGAACGATCATCGTGATGGACCCGAAGACCGGCGAGATCCTTGCCATGGCGTCCACCCCGCGCATAGACCTGAACAACTACACGGATTACTTCCTCGTTTACGACAACGGCAGTCAGTACAACCGGGCGATCGGCTCGGCGTACGAGGCGGGGTCGGTCGTCAAGGTGTTGACCATGGCTGCCGCGCTGGACGCCGGCACAGTGACCCCCAACACCACCTACATTGACACCGGTTCGATCAACGTGGGCGGCATCACCCTCCGCAACTGGGACCGCCAGCCCTGGGGACAACGCGACATGACCGAATGTCTGCGCTATTCCCTGAACGTCTGCCTGGCGTGGGTCGCCACCCAGATGGGCTCGCCGACCTTCTATTCCTACATGGAACGCTTCGGTCTGGGGCATCGCACGGGCGTGGACCTTGCCGACGAAGCGATGGGCAGGCTCAAGGTCCCGGGCGATTCGGACTGGTATCCCGTTGACCTCGGCACGAACGCCTTCGGGCAGGGAGTCACGGTCACGCCCCTGCAATTGATGATGGCTGCTTCCGCGATCGCAAACGAAGGACAGATGGTCACGCCGCACGTGTTGTACGCCATGCTCCGCGACGGGCATCAACATAACGTGCCGTCGCAATACGCCGGTTCGCCCATCACCGCGCAAACGGCGCGCACGCTCACCGAAATGCTGGCGGTCTCGCTCGAAGGCGAATCGTCCGCCGCGCTCGTGCCGGGCTATCGCGTGGCGGGCAAGACCGGCACCGCGCAGATCCCCACGCCCAACGGTTACGACCCCAACCACACCAACGTCTCCTTCATCGGCTGGGGTCCCGTGGACGACCCGCGCTTTATGGTCTACATCTGGCTCCAGGAACCCACGACCTCCATCTGGAGTTCGCAAACCACCGCGCCCGTTTTCTCGAAGGTCGCCGAACAAACCGTCATCATGCTCAACATCCCGCCGGACGTCGTTCGCGCCCAATACGGATCACGTTAATGCTTACGCTCGCCGACGCGCTCGAAGCCCTCACCTCCTTTCGTCCGCCAGCCGCTACGGTGATCACCGAAGCCGTGATCGACTCGCGCCAGACCATCCCCGGCTCGCTCTTTGTCGCCATCCCCGGCGAAAATACGGACGGACACGATTTTCTCCCCGAAGCGTTCCGGCGCGGGGCTTCCTTCGCTTTGATCCAACGCGACGTGGACGCCTCTTTCCGGACACTCGAGCTGCGCGCGGTCTCCTCAGCCGACTCCTGGCTGGGAGTTGACCTCACGCCCCCCCTGTGCCTGCGCGTGGACAACACCGTCGCCGCGCTGCAACAGATCGCGCGGTTCTGGCGCCGCAAACTGGACCTGCGCGTGATCGGCATTACGGGAAGCGTCGGCAAATCCACCACAAAGGAAATGGTCGCCCAGGTTCTCAGCACGCGTTACCGCACGCTCAAAAGCCCGGGCAACCTGAACAACGAGATCGGCCTGCCCCTCACCGTGACGCGCCTGAGCGACGGTCATCAACGCGCCGTGATGGAAATGGGATTCTACGTCCCCGGCGAGATCGCCTTTCTGTGCGACATCGCCCTGCCCCAGGTCGGCGTGGTGACGAACGTCGGGACCGTTCACGCCGAACGCGCCGGTTCGCAGGAAGCCATCGCGCGCGGCAAAGCGGAATTGGTCCAGGCGTTGCCCCCGGCTCCGGAGGGCGTGGCAATCCTCAACTTCGACGATCCGTGGGTCCGCAAAATGGAGGAGAAGACAAAGGCGCGCGTCTTCTTCTATGGCTTGTCCCCCGAAGCGCATCTCTGGGCGGACCGCGTCGAGGGGCTCGGTCTGGAAGGCATCCGCTTTCGGATGCACTACCAGGGCGAGACCCTGCACGTGAAGATCCCGTTGATCGGACGCCATTCCGTCCATACCGCATTGCGCGCTTCGGCGGTCGGGCTGGTGGAGGGCATGAACTGGCAGGAGATCCTCGAAGGTTTGAGCCAGGGACATACACAGTTGCGTCTCGCCGCGGTGCGCAGCGAAGGCGGCGCGCTCCTGTTGGACGATACGTATAACGCTTCGCCCGAATCCATGCTCGCCGCGCTCAACCTGCTCGACGAACTGGAGGGACGCAAGGTGGCTGTGCTGGGCGACATGCTCGAACTCGGTCCCTACGAACGCGGCGGACACGAGATGGTCGGCTTGCGCGCCGGGCAGATGGTGGACGTTTTGCTCACGCTGGGCGAACGCGCGCGCATCATTGCCGAAGCCGCGCGCCGCATCACCGGGAAAAGGAAGATCATTTTGGAGTTCGGAGAACTGGAACCGCTGGCGGAATGGCTGAAGGCAAACCTGACGAAGAACGACGTGGTCCTGATCAAAGGCTCGCACGGGCTTCGCATGGATCGCATCACCAGCCTCCTGGAGGTGCGCTCGTGACCCAGAATAACGCTTTTGTGCTGGGGCTTGCCATGTTCTCCTTTGTGATGACCGTGATCTGGGGGACGCCCCTTTTGCGCGTGCTGCGGCATTTCAAGGTCGGCAAGATCATCCGCGTGGAGGAGCCGGATCGGCATCGCGTGAAGATGGGGACGCCCACGATGGGCGGCGTAATGTTCATCATTCCCGTCCTTCTGCTGACGGGTCTGCTCAACGCCGCGAACTTCATCGGTTTGGACATCATCGGGACCTCGATCCTGGTGCCGCTGATCGTCCTCGTGGCGTACGGCGTTCTCGGCGCCATTGACGATTGGGAGGGCGTGCGCGGCAAACGGCGCGGCGAAGGCATGTCTGCGCGGACGAAATTCGCCGCGCAGGTAGTCCTGGCATTAGGCACCGCCTACGTGTTGAAATACCTGCTGGACGTGCCGGACATGATCCTGCCGGGCGTTCCGGGCGAGATCGAATTGGGCTGGTGGTACGTTCCCATTGCGGCGTTCATCATCGTGAGCGAATCGAACGCCGTCAACTTCACGGACGGGCTGGACGGACTAGCCGGGTTGATCTCGGCGACCGCCTTCGCCGCGTTCGGCGGCATCGCCCTCCTGCAGGGACAGATCTTCCTGGCTCGCTTCTGCTTTACGATCGTCGGCGCGTTGTTCGGCTTCCTGTGGTTCAACGTGCATCCCGCCGAGTTGATCATGGGCGACACCGGCTCCCTTTCGCTGGGAGCGACGCTGGCGGTCGTAGCCCTGATGACGGGACAGTGGCCCCTCCTGCTCGTGATCGCCATCATCCCGTTGAGCGAAGCGTTGAGCGTCGTGATCCAGATCGGCTATTTCAAGTTGACGAAGGGCAAACGCTTCTTCAAGATGGCGCCCATCCACCTGCACTTCGAACTGCTCGGCTGGAGCGAGACCCAGGTCGTGCAGCGTTTCTGGCTGATCGCCCTGCTGGCGGGCATGGTCGGCATTGGGCTGGCTTTGGTGTGACGGTTGACGTAACGCGACATTCACGTCGCTTGCTGTTTTGCGAAATAAATTTCGCATTACGAAGTATTGGCGAATTATGAAAACGAACTGGAACGGCAAACGCGTTTTGATCCTCGGAGCCGCGCGGCAGGGCTTGGCTTTGGCGCGCTGGCTTTCGGTTCACGGCGCGCGCGTCACCTTGAGCGATGCGCGCGGCGGGGACGAACTGCGCGCGGCGCGTGATTCGCTGGCGGAGTTTGGGATTCAGTGGGCTTTGGGCGGGCATCCGCTGGAACTGCTGGATTCGACCGACGCGCTTTGCCTTTCCGGCGGGATCCCGCTCACGCTTCCCATTGTGGTCGAAGCCGTCAAACGAGACATTCCTCTCTCGAACGATTCGCAGATCTTCATGGAAACGGCTCCATGCAGGACCATTGGCGTCACCGGTTCGGCGGGCAAGACGACGACCACGACGCTCGTCGGGAACATGGCGAAACTCGCTTATGGCGACAAGGCTTACGTGGGCGGCAACATCGGCGATCCCTTGTTGAATTACGTTGACGAAATGAAGCCCGAAGACATCGCCGTCCTCGAACTCTCATCCTTTCAGTTGGACCAGATGACCCTCTCGCCGAACGTCGCCGCGCTCTTGAACGTCACGCCGAACCATTTGGATCGTCACGGCACGATGGAGGCATATACCGCCGTGAAGGCGCGCATTCTGGAATTCCAATCGAAGGAGGACGCGGCGGTCCTCGGGCGCGACGATAAGGGCGCATGGAGTTTGCGCGATAAGGTGAAGGGAAAGTTGTTCGCGTTCAGCATGAGCGAACTCGACGAGGGCTTGGACGGCGCGTACCTGCACGATGGACTGCTGAACCTGCGCGACGGGAACGCGTATCTACCCCTGATCCTGCGCGAGAAGATCCGGTTGCGCGGCGACCATAACGTGCAGAACGTCCTTGCCGCGTTCGCCATCGGTCACGCGGCCGGGTTTCCCCTGGATGCCATGCTCGAAGCGGCGGAGGATTTCCACGGCGTGCCGCATCGTTTGGAATTCGTCCGCGAGTTGAACGGCGCGCGCTGGTACAACGATTCGATCGCCACCGCGCCCGAGCGGAGCATGGCGGCGATCCGTTCGTTCGAGGAGCCGATCGTATTGCTGCTCGGCGGGCGCGACAAGGATCTTCCGTGGGAGGCGTTGATCCGACTCGCGAACGAACGCGTGGATCATCTCGTGTTGTTCGGCGAGGCGGCGGAAAAGATCGAGAAAACCGCGGCAGGCATCGGGTCGGGAGAGAGGCGTTTTTCGGTCACGCGCGTGAATGGTTTGCGTGAGGCGGTGCGGGCTGCCGCGCAGATCGCCGAGCCGGGCGATGTCGTCCTGCTTTCGCCGGGCGGCACGAGTTTCGATGAATTCAAGGATTTCGAGGAACGCGGAGAAAGGTTTGTGAAATGGGCGCTGGAACTTTCGTAAACGATCGCACCTCCCTTTCCCGCTCCGTAGCCCGCAGGCGCGGCGTGGATGTGCCGCTGCTGTTGGCGGTGGTCGCATTGCTCGTGTTCGGGCTGGTCATGCTGTATTCCGCGTCGTTCGATTTTTCCTTCAAGGAATACGGCACGGCGACCTACATGTTCAACCGCCAGGCGAGGTGGCTTGGGCTGGGCGTTCTGCTGGCGTTCGCGCTTTCGTTCTTCGATTATCATCGCTGGCGCAAAATGGTTTTGCTCGCCATGCTCGGCGTGATCGCCTTGCTGGTCACGGTGTTGATCGTCAACGAGATTCGCCTGGGCGCTTCGCGGACGTTGTTGAACGGTTCGTATCAACCCTCGGAACTTGCAAAACTGGTCACGGTCATTTACCTTTCGGTGTGGCTGTATGCCAAGCGGCAGTTCCTTCACGACGTGACCATCGGCTTGATCCCTCTCGGCGTCATCCTCGGGATCATCGGCGGTCTGATCTACCTTCAACCGGACCTGAGCGCGGTCGGCACGGTGTTGATCCTGGGCGGGCTGCTGTTCTTCCTGGCGGGCGCGGACATACGGCAGATCGTCCTGCTGTTGATCCTTGCGGTCGTCATGGCGTGGATCGTGGTGCAGTTCAGCGAGACGGGGCAGGACCGCGTGGACAAGTTCATCGCCGGTTTGCAGAACCCGACCAACGCCTCGTATCACGTCCGCCGTTCCTTCGAGGCGATCATCAAGGGGGGCGTGTTCGGCGTGGGAGTGGGGCAGGCGGACACCAAATTGACGGGGCTGCCCTTCGCGCCCACCGACAGTATCTTCGCGGTGGTGGCGGAGGAACTGGGCTTGTTCGGCGCCTTTATTCTGATGTGCCTGTACGGCGCGCTGGTTTGGCGCGGGTTGGTGATCGCGCGCCGCGCGCCGGATATGCTCGGGACGCTTCTCGCTTCCGGCATGGCTTTTTGGATCGGCATCGAAGCGCTGATCAACATGTCCGTGATGGTTGGGCTGATGCCCTTCGCGGGGAATGCCCTTCCGTTCATCAGCGCGGGCGGTTCGAACCTGGTTTCGACCCTGTGCGCCATCGGCGTTATGTTGAACATTTCACGGCAGAGCGGCGACCATGCGCGGCTCGAAGAAGACGAATGGAGGTCTTTCGGTGCGGTTGTTGATTTGCGCCGGAGGAACGGGAGGCGGAGTGTATCCCGCGCTCGCCGTCCTCAGCGCGGTAACGGCTAAAGTCCGGGACGTTGATACGCTGTGGGTGGGCGGCGAGGGAGGCATGGAGGCGGCGCTGGTGAAACGCCAGGGCGTCACCTTCAAGAGCATCCCTGCCGCCGGTCTGCACGGCGTCGGGCTGTCCAGATTGCCGCGCAACTTCTTCACCATGGCGCGCGGCGTCCTTGCTGCACGGAACATTTTGAAGGAGTTCAAACCGGACGTACTCTTCTTCACCGGCGGTTACGTGGCTGTACCGATGGCGGTCGCCGGGCGTTCCATTCCGAGCCTGCTGTACGTGCCGGACATCGAACCGGGCATGGCGTTGAAATCGCTGGCCGGATTCTCCGATGCGATCGCTGTCACGACCGAGGGATCGCAGAGGTACTTTAATAAACCAGTATTCCAGACCGGGTATCCGCTTCGCGCGGACCTCGCGCTTTGGGACCGCCAGACAGCCCATCGCCACCTCGGCCTTTCCGGCGAACTGCCCGTCCTGCTGGTCGTCGGCGGGAGCAAGGGCGCGCGTTCGATCAACCAGGCTGTGTTGAACCACGCGCGCGCGCTGCTCGAAAGGTTCGAGGTCGTCCACCTCTCCGGCGAGCCGGATTGGGCCCGCGTCAAACATCACCGCGAGCAGCTGCCGGTGGAACTTGCCGCCCGCTACCACGCCATGCCCTATCTTCACGAGATGGGCGCGGCGCTGGCTTCGGCGGACCTGGTCATATCACGCGCCGGCGCGTCGTGCCTGGGAGAATATCCCCTTTTCGGCCTGCCCGCCGTCCTGGTTCCCTACCCGCACGCGTGGCGTTACCAGAAGGTGAACGCGGATTACCTGACCAACCGCGGCGCGGCGGTCATGGTGGAGGACCAGGTGCTGGACGCCGAACTGATGAACACGTTGAATGTCCTTATGAACAACCCGAACAAATTGCAAGCCATGCGCGCCGCCATGTTCGAACTATCCCATCCGCGCGCCGCGGAGAAGATCGCCGACATGCTGGTCGAACTGGCAGGAGAGTAAAGCCCATGATGAGCATTGTGTATGTCTTTTGGATGTACGTCATCCTGTTCGCCGTGATCGGCGCGATGCGCGGCTGGGCGAAGGAACTGCTGGTCGCCTTCAGCGTGATCCTCTCCCTGGCGTTGAACCACGTTCTTCGCAGATACATCCCCATCGCCCGCGACCTCGGGGAGACCGATCCCTCCCTGTTCTGGGTGCGGACGCTCATTCTGCTGGTGCTGGTCTATTTCGGGTATCAGACCGTCGTGAGCATTCCGCATCTCGCCTCGCGCGCGGCGCGCGAAAGATTGCAGGATACGCTCTTCGGCGCGATCCTGGGCGGTTTCAACGGGTACCTCATCGCAGGCACGATCCTGTATTACATCAACGTCGCCGATTATCCGTTCCAGGACGTTATCTCCAAACCCGCCGATCCCAACGTGCTGCAGGCTGTCAACCAGATGATGCTCTACATGCCTCCGCAATTGCTGGGCGAACCCGCCATCTACTTTGCCATCATCCTCGCGTTCGTGTTCGTACTGGTCGTGTATATCTGATTTTTATCGCGCTGAACGGAGAGTCCTTCGTCTGCGAGTTTCGCAACGAGCGCGCGACCCTCCACCCAGGACGAGGCACAATATTGAAGAGCGGCGTGGACGAGGCGCCATTACAAACAAACTGACAAACGAAGAGACCGACAAACTAACATGACACACGTCCATTTCATCGGCATCGGGGGAAGCGGTCTTTCCGCCATCGCCCGCCTCCTGCTGGAGAGCGGATACGAGGTGAGCGGCTCTGACCGCGCGCTAACTCCCTTTGCCGAAGAGATCCGCAAGGCGGGCGCGAGCGTGTACGTCGGTCATCATCCGCGCAACATTGCCGGGGCGGATTGGGTGGTGAGATCCTCCGCAGTGACGGACGACAACCCCGAGGTCCAGGCGGCGAAGCGGGCGGGAATCCCCGTCTACAAGCGCGCCGACCTCCTCGGTCAATTGATGGAGAACAAGACCGGCATCGCCATCGCCGGCACGCACGGCAAGACGACCACCACCGCCATGACCGCCTGGGTTCTGCACCAACTCGGACGCGACCCTTCGTTCATTGTGGGCGGCGTGATGAACGACCTCGGCGTCAACGCGCGCGCGGGCAAAAGCAAACTGTTCGTGATCGAAGCCGACGAATACGATTACATGTTCCTCGGGCTCAAACCGCAGATTGCCGTGGTCACCAGCCTCGAACACGACCACCCCGACCTCTTCCCGACGCTCGAATCCATGTACATGGCTTTCGAAAAGTTCGTGGACCTGCTTCCCGAGGATGGGACGCTGATCGTGTGCGCCGAGGACGCAGGCGCCTCCGCCCTGATCCCGCACGTGCGCAAGAGCGGGAGGAGCGTGATCTCCTACGGCATGCAAGGCGACATGACGATCAATACCCCGCTTTGGGTGCAGGCTCGCGACATTCATCCCAACCGGCGCGGCGGCTTCGATTTCACGGTCATGTCCAACATCGAAAGCAAAACCTCCGTCTCCGTAAAAGTTTCCCTGCAAACGCCGGGCAGGCACAACGTACGCAACGCGCTGGCGGCGCTGGCGATCGTCAGCGTTCTGGGCTTGTCCCGCAAAAAGGCGGCGGAGGCGCTCGGCGCGTTCACCGGCACGGGCAGGCGCTTCCAACTGCGCGGCGAAGCGGGCGGCGTCAGCGTCTTCGACGATTACGCCCACCACCCCACCGAGATCAAAGCCACGCTCGCCGGGGCGCGGGCGCGTTACCCCGACCGGCGCATCTGGGTGGTCTGGCAGCCGCACACCTACTCGCGCACGCAAACCCTCTTCCTCGAATTCTCGCGCGCCTTCAAGGACGCGAACGAGGTCATCGTGACGGAGGTCTACGCGGCGCGCGAACCGAAACAGGACTTCACCTCGGCGGAGATCGTCAGCGCCATGCCTCACCTCTCGGCGCGCTACCTCGCGACCCTGCCCGAAGTCTCGAAGTACCTCATCGAGAACCTGCAGCCCGGCGACGTCCTCGTCGTGATGTCCGCCGGGGATGCAGACCAGGTCAGCGCGGACGTTCTCAAAGGATTGCAGGAAAGGCAGGCGCACAATGCTTGATGAAAAGACGGGAACGCTTCGGACTCACCCAAGCCTGCTCCCGCTGCGAACGGCTTTGATCCTCGCTGAAAGGGAATCCCCGTCCCGCCCGCGCCGCGTGGATCCGGACGAGAGACTCGCCATGCAATTGATCGCGCGGATGCAAGCCCGCTACAAACGGACGCATCCGTGGATAGAAGAACGCCCGACGACCTACGCGTAGGGCGCCCTTCTAGAAGCGTCGAGAAGTTGATAGAGAAATCATGTGAAGAGGAAGAGTAAAAGGAACATGGTCGTTGCGGCAAAACCCATAGACGCGTTACGCGCAAAATTCGGCGACAAGGTGAAGGAAAACGTCCTGCTTGCGCCGTACACCTCCGCGCGCATCGGCGGTCCTGCGGATATTTTCATCACAGCCGAAACCTCCGCCGAACTGGCGCGCGTCGTCAAGTGGTTGTGGAGGAACGGGATGCCGTTCACGTTGTTGGGCGGCGGCTCGAACGTTCTCGTCAGCGACCGCGGCGCGCGCGGCGTGGTGGTCCTCAACCGCTCGAAGGGAGTCAAATTCCATTTGGGCGAGCAGCCGTCCGTTAGGGCAGAATCGGGAGTCGTCTTCAGCAATCTTGCCAACCGCTGCGCGTCCAAAGGTCTCACCGGACTCGAATGGGCGGCGGCGGTTCCCGGCACGATCGGCGGCGCGGTGTACGGCAACGCCGGCGCGTTCGACGGCGACGCGGCTGGAAGTTTGATCCGTGCCGAATTGTTGACCGAAAACGGCGAGGAGGTTTTCACGGTCGGGCAAATGGGTTACGGATACCGCACCAGCGTATTGAAACGCGGCGAGGTAAAGGCGGTGGTACTTTCGGCTGAGTTTGCGTTAAAAAATTCGTCCAAAGAGGAAGCGACCGTTAAAATCCAGCAATTCAGCGCGCACCGCAAAGCGACCCAGCCTCCCGGCGCGAGCATGGGTTCCATGTTCAAGAATCCGCCCGGCGATTACGCGGGCAGGTTGATCGAAGAGGCGGGGTTGAAGGGAGTCCGCATCGGCAACGCCGAGATCAGCCCTGTGCATGGAAACTTCTTCATCAATCACGCGAACACAAAAGCGAACGACATCCGCGCCCTGATCCAACTGGCGCAAAAGACCGTGAAAGAGAAACTGGGCGTCGAGTTGGAATTGGAGATCGAGTTGATCGGAGAATGGTAAATAAATAACGTCATTACGAGGAGGGCGCAGCCCGACGAAGCAATCCCCAACACGACGGCGGAGATTGCTTCGCCACTCGCTACGCCCGGGTTCGCAACGGCAGAATGATTATGACAGAAAACAAACTTCACGTGGCAGTACTATTCGGCGGGCGTTCCGGCGAGCATGAAGTCTCGCTCATGTCCGCGCGTTCCGTGCTGTCTGTGCTGGACCCGGCAAAATACGAAGTGACCCAGATCGGCATCACGCACGAAGGCACCTGGCTGACCGGAGAGAATGTGCTGCAAAAGTTCGAGAGCGGCAAAACGGAGGGCTTGCTCCCCGCCATTCTCTCCCCCGACCCGTCCGAACGAGGCGTCTACGTCTTCGAAGGCTTTTCGGGACTCCGCAAATGGGCGGACGTTGACGTTTACTTCCCGGTCCTGCACGGCACCTTTGGCGAGGACGGCACGATCCAGGGATTGTTCGAATTGGCGGACGTGGCTTACGTGGGCGCGGGCGTCGTCGGTTCCGCGGTCGGCATGGACAAGGGCGTCTTCAAGGACGTGATGATCGCCAACGACATCCCCATTGTGGATACGCTGGTCGTCCCGCGCGCCGAGATCGAAAAGGATATGCTGGCTGTCATCGAAAAAGCCGAACGCCTCGGCGAATATCCGCTCTTCACCAAACCCGCCAACCTCGGTTCCTCGGTCGGCGTGACCAAATGCAACAACCGCTCCGATCTGCAGGAGGGTTTGATGGAAGCCGCCTCGTTCGACCGCCGCGTGCTGATCCAAAAGGGGATCAGGAACGCGCGCGAGATCGAGGTCAGTGTGCTGGGCAACGACGAACCGATCGCCTCGGTCTGCGGCGAGATATTGCCGAGCCGCGAATTCTATTCGTACGAATCGAAATACATTGACGGCACGTCCGGTCTCGTCATCCCCGCGCCGCTCTCCGTGGAAACCTCCGAACGGATCCGCGAATACGCCGTGCGCGCCTACAAAGCCATTGATTGCGCCGGCCTGGCGCGCGTGGATTTCTTCGTCGAAAAGGACACCGACCGGGTCCATTTGAACGAGTTGAACACCATCCCCGGCTTCACCAGGATCAGCATGTATCCCAAACTCTGGGAAGCCAGCGGACTGCCCTACGCCAAACTCGTTGACCGGTTGATCGAACTTGCCATGCAACGCAAGGCGGAACGCGACCGCACCTCGCACACCTATCGGAGGCGCCCGTGAACGACAGAAAGGAATTCACCCGCGCCGAACTCGTCCGCCTGCGCCGCGAAAGGGAGCGCGAGGAACAATTGCGACGCGCCTCGAAAGTGGTTACGCGTTCCGTTCCCGCTGCGCCGCGCGCCCGTCGGAACGATCCCCAACCCGTCCGCAAGCCCTCGCGCGCGAAAGGCGCCCGCCGCCGCTTCCAGATCGCATTGCCGCACGCGCCGCGCGTCGCTGCGCGCGCCGTCAGCCTTCCCCGTCCGCGCCTGGGCTGGAGGCTGCTCTCCTTTGCGTTTGCCGCCCTCCTCGCAACCGCGCTTTACCTTGCCTTCAACCGTCCCGAACTGCGCGTGACCCAGGCGCAATTGACCGGCAACCAAATGCTTTCGCAGGCGGAGGTGGATGCCGCGCTGAACGTTTCGGGACAGCCCATCTTCCTGCTCACCCCCTCGGAACTGGAGACCCGCCTCCGCCTCAACTACCCGGAACTTGTCTCCGTCCGAGTGACCGTATCCCTGCCCAATCTTGTCTCTGTCCACGTGACCGAGCGGCAGCCCGTCGTCCGCTGGGAGCAGGGAGGCGGCTACACGTGGATCGCGGAGGACGGCGTCGCTTTTCGTCCGCGCGGCGAGATGGGAGGGCTGATCTCCGTTTTGGCGCTCTCAGCCCCGCCCGTCGAAGGAATCGCATCGTCGCCCGATCCGTTGACTCCCGCGCCGTTCATTTCGGCGGATATGGTGCAGGCGTTGAAAGGTTTGGCGAAATACGTTCCGCCCGGCGCGACGATCCTCTACGAAAAGGGAAACGGCTTCGGTTGGAACGACCCGCGCGGCTGGCGCGTCCATTTTGGATCGAGCGCGCGCGATATCGAACTAAAGATGCGCGTGTACGAAGCGCTGGTCAACTCGTTGACGCAGAAGGGCATCCGCCCGGCGTTGATCAACGTGATGTACCCGAGCGCGCCGTATTACAGGCTGACGCAATAGGAAAAGGAATGTCATTCTGAGGGAGCGAAGCGACCGAAGAATCTCCAACATCGTGAGAGAGACTCTTCGCCTTCGGCTCAAAGTGACATACATGAGAATTTATGGAAGAGATCATCGTAGGCATAGACGTAGGCACGACCAAGGTCTGCACGCTGGTGGGACGCGTGGAGGACGATAAATCCATCCGCATCCTCGGCGTCGGCATCGAACCTTCGGAGGGCGTCAAGAAGGGCGTCATCGTGGACCTGGGCGCGGCTTCGCAGGCGATCACGCGTTCGGTGAAGAAAGCCGAATCCACTTCGGGACTCGAGATCACCTCCGCTTTGGTGAGCCTCGCAGGGGCGCACGTCGCCTCGGTGAACAGCCGCGGGGCAACGGCTGTGAACGGGAACGTCATCGAACAATACGACATCGAACACGCCCTCGAACAGGCGCAGGCGGTCGCCATCCCGTACGACCGCGAGATCATCCACGTCATCCAGCGCGGCTTCTCGGTGGACGGGCAGGACGGCATCCGCAACCCGAAAGGGATGCACGGCTACCGTCTCGAAGTGGAGGCGCACATCATCACCGCCTCCGCCGCGACGGTGGACAACCTGCGTCAATGTGTGGGCGCGGCGGGCGTCGAAGTCCAGCAATTTGTGTTGAACCCGCTCGCCTCGGGCGAGGCGGTATTGACCGAACAGGAGCGCCAGATGGGCGTGGCGGTCTGCGACATCGGCGGCGGCACGACGGACCTGGCGATTTACGTGAACGGCGACGTGTGGCACACGATGGTGCTGGCGGTCGGCGGGAATCACGTCACACAGGATATCGCGCACGGCTTGCGTCTTGCCTTCGCCCAGGCGGAGGACGTGAAGAAACAACAGGGACATGCCGTGCGCGCCGAGGTCGGCGCGGAGGAATATTTCTCCATCCGCCCGTTCGGCGAGGACCGCCCTGTGCTGATCAACCGCAAGGAACTCGCGCACATCATCGAAGCGCGCGTGGAGGAGATCTTTTCGCTGACGTTGCAGGAGATCAAACGCTCCGGTTACGACGGTCTCTTGCCGGCCGGCATGGTGTTGACCGGCGGCGCGTCCGCATTGCCCGGCATCCGGCGCATCGCCGGCGACGCGCTGGACGTGCCGGTCCGCATCGCGCAACCGGAGAATTTACTGGGTTTGGTTGACCGTTTGAATTCACCCGCATATTCGACCAGTGTGGGTTTGTTGCGATGGCTCATATCCATGCAGGATCACGACCTCAGCATCGGATCTGGGCGCCGCGTGAAAGGAGACAGGCGTATGGGATTGGGTTTCGTCAAGAAGATCATCGGAAGAATATTGCCGTAGCGCTTCGCTACCCCAAAGGGTACGATGTCAGCGCGAGACGACACGTAACATTAAAAAATGACGTTGCAGAATCAAAAGCAAGTATCATAAGACCCAATGTTTGATGGAGGCAGTCATGGACTCGACCAATAGGAACAACGAACAGCAAAAAACAGAGACCTTCGCCCGCATTAAAGTGATCGGCGTGGGAGGCGGCGGCTCGAACGCCGTCAACCGCATGATAGACGAAGGGATTCAAGGCGTCGAATTCATCGTCGCCAACACCGACGCGCAGGCGTTGATGCTGACGAAGGCGACCACGCGCGTCCGCCTGGGCGATAAACTCACGCGCGGGCTCGGCGCGGGCGGCGACCCGGAGGTCGGGCGCAAAGCCGCGGAGGAATCCTCGGACGAACTGTATAACGTGCTGAAAGGCGCGGATATGGTCTTCGTCACTGCGGGCATGGGCGGCGGCACAGGCACCGGCGCGGCGCCCATCGTCGCGCAGATCGCCAGGGAAAGCGGCGCGCTCACCATCGGCGTCGTTACGCGTCCCTTCACCTTCGAAGGCATGCGCCGCATGCAGGCGGCGGACATGGGCATCGGCAAGTTCAAGGAACACGCCGATACGCTGATCGCCATCCCCAACGACCGCCTCCTGCAGATCGCGGACAAACGCGCCTCCCTGCAGGACGCCTTCCGCCTCGCCGACGACGTTTTGCACCAGGGCATCCAGGGCATTTCCGAATTGATCACCACGCCGGGGCTGATCAACCTCGACTTTGCAGACGTACGCGCCATCATGTCCGAGGGCGGCGCGGCGCTCATGGCGGTCGGAACAGGTTCCGGCGATGAAAGAGCGAAGAAAGCCGCCGAGGACGCCATCTCCAGCAAACTGCTCGACATCACCATTGACGGCGCGCGCGGCATCCTCTTCAACGTCACCGGCGGCCCGAACATGACCCTCTTCGAGGTCAACCAGGCGGCGGCGATCATCCGCGAAACGGCTCACCCCGACGTGAACATGATCTTCGGCGCGGTCATTGACCCGAACATGGGCGACGACATCCGCATCACGGTCATCGCCACCGGCTTCGAGCGCAGTTCGATGCCGCGCCGCGCGTTGGAACGCAACACGCGCGAGAACCGGCGCGAACCCACCCTTCCCATGCGTGAGATGGAATCCGTTTCGGTTCACGCGGACCTTTCGACTGGCGCGGCGAAGGAGCCGCCCTCCCAACCCCTGATCAACCGCGACGATCTCGACGTGCCGACCTTTTTGCGGAATCGAAGATAACACTCAGCCTGACAGGTTTCCGCGAAAGTCCGATTACCAGTGATCTTTGTCTGTGCATGAACCAATGAAGGATTGGCGCGGATAAAACCCGTCAGGTCTTTACACATACATAATCGGTCAAGTCCAGTTCCCTAAGCCGGAGCGGTTCTGCGTGCCTGGGCGAGGCATGCAGAATCGCTCTGTGCGTTTACCCTCTCCGCCTTCGGCGCCTCACCCGAAATCCGATGTGGATACCATGATAAATTTCGACTTCTTCTTCGGATTTTGAGGGTGGCTGGGTGGGGGTCTTATGCTAAAATAAAACCGATGAAAGCCAAACTCCCCCAACCCGTTCACGAATCCTATCTCAGGCATCGCAGGCGGGCGGCATGGCAGATCGTCCTGCCCGTCGTGTTGACCGCGCTCATCATCGTGGCGTTGATCGTGCTGGTCAATGTCGCGACCTTCAACCAGGGCGGCGACGTTGCGCGCTGGGCGGCGATCTCCACGATATGGATCGTCGTCCCCGTCATTGCCGCGGGCTTGTTCGTTCTGGTCGCGCTGACGGGTCTGGTCTATCTGATGAAGCGGCTGCTCGACGTCACACCGACCTATACCGGCATGGCGCAGGATTACGCCCATAAGATCGCGGGCTACATCCGGCGCGGCGCGGACGCGGTCGTCAGACCGATCTTCCTGATCGAGGAGATCCGCGCCGGCCTCCGCGCGTTCTTCGGAAGGAAATAACATCGTACATGTCATTCCGAGCGCAGCGAGGAATCCCCGGCGCAGCGGAAGGGATTCTTCGTCGCTCACCTGCACTGCAGCGAACGCAGTGCGGCGCAAGTGTCGCTCCTCAGAATGACATGCAAAGGAATTGACCATGAACAAAAACAAAACACTCCTGTTCGGCGCGATCATCGGCGCAGCCACCGGACTGATCGCAGCATCGTTGCTCAATCGCCGCGCCGAAAAAGCCGGGACCGAAATGGCGATCACTGCCGGTGACGGGATGAAACTCGGCATGCTGGTATTCGGGCTGTTGAGGGCGATCGCGAGTTTGGGGGAGGAGAAATAGATCTGGATTGAACCATCTAATAAAGTGTCACACAGATTATTCGAACGCTATTAATCCATTATACAGCAACTTGCGGACTGTCAAGGTGCTTCGAGGTGTTCAGCCTGTGTAGGGTTTGCAAAAGTAGCATGACTGTCTTTATCTTTGCAATACTTCTGATGCCTCTAATAGGTTATACATTATGGCATTTGATGGGAATCATCGTAAGCGCGATGGAACGCCAAAAGCCAATTTACAGATCAGCTTTGCAAACCACAATGGATAAGGTTCCCGGGAAAGTTGCAATTTTATATACAACATGTAATGATTTCAATCCCGCCGCCTTAATGACTTTAATAAATCAAAAGCATGTAGCAACTGACATCTTCATTCTCGACGACTCAACGTCGGATACCGTTCGAGACCAAATAGACGAATGGGTTAATTCACACCCTGTTGACGTACTGGTAGTTCGCCGCTCAAATAGGATGGGTTATAAGGGGGGGAATATAAACCATTGGCTTTCAAAGTTTGGAGATCCCAATAGATATCCTTACATTCTAATTGCAGATGCTGATGAATGTCTTCCATCGAATTTCACATCTCAACTTCTCGCGCATATGGATTCGGGTCCGTATGCCTTTGTTCAAGGATGCCACCTGGGCTTGGCGAATATCCAATCTTATTTTCAATCCATGCTTCATCTACAAGTAGAAATGGAATGGTTACATCAAGTACCGGCTCGAAATCTTACTGGCATGCCCCCAATGCTAGGACATGGGGTTCTTATAAAAATAAAGCCGTTTCTTGAAGTCGGTGGATTTCCTGATCTAGTAAGCGAAGATTTAGCGCTTACTATTCGGCTGGCAGAAAAGGGGCAGGTTGGTGTGATTGCGCCGCATATAATCGGTTATGAGGAATTTCCCCAGCATTATCAAGCGTACTGGATGAGGCGGAAGCGGTGGATAAAAGCAGACGCTGAGGTTGTGAGGAATATGTTCAAAAATATGATTCGGAATAAGCTGGGGTGGCTGGCGCGATTGGATTTATTGGCGCGCGAATTTAGATTGCCATTAGCTTCAAGTTATTGGATTATATTGATATTGCTTGCGACTATGACACCTAATTTGGACAGCAATTTGGTTCTGTGGCATCCAGCAACTTGGGGAATACTCCCCGTCTTTCTGTCACCTGCCCTTCCAGCCCTATGGGTAAACAGAATTAGCCTACCGAATCGGATTAAATATATTCTTACAGCTTCATTTATAGGAGCAAGTACTATTCATCTTCATCCACTATCCACGCTTCAGGGTTTATTCGGAATTACTGGCTTTGAACCAACTGGCGCGCGACAGAACGCAAGACCCGACACATCATCCTCGCGTTATTTCTTATGGGAATTAATTTCGAGTTTAATCATTGTAGCGGGCGGCATCAACGCCGATAATTGGGTTTTAGTTGCAATCGGCTTTTCAATTATTTGTTCACCTGCGCTTCGAAATTTTCGACAACAACAAGTTTTACAGGTAGGCACCTTGGTTTTTTGGGCGTTAATAGCGTACCAAGTTTTTCTGGATGCCCAAAACGGATCCATCCCATCCGGCCATTTGATACCGTTATTGGGATTAGCCATTACCCTGATCTAGATAACCCTGCAACAAGGAGTGTATCAATGAAGCCTTATAAGATTTTTGTAAGTTACAGCAAATTTGACGCCCCAATCGCGGAAACAGTTGCATCGTTGCTAAATAATTATTTCAAAGGCTACATAAAGGTTTTTTTTGCGCCTAAGGATATACAGATGGGCGCCAAATGGAAAGAAGTCATATTAGACGCATTAAAAGAATACGATGCGATAATCTCGATAATATCGCCAAGCACCTATGAGAAACCATGGCTGATAGCGGAGTTTACGGCTTTTTGGCTTCAAGATAAGGATATTTATATTCTAAAATACGGTGATTTGGATTTTAGCAAACTTTTTCCCATTTTCACAAATTATCAGATATGCGATATGCAAGATAAGAACAATGTTACGGGGCTGATCGAGGTTTTGTCAAAAAAGTCTAACACAATATTTTCGCCATTTGACAAAGTAGAGGAGTTTCTCGTCAGAATGGAAGGGACAATTCATAATACATTGACCAACAGATCGTTTTCCCTTTCCATGCACGCAAAAACTATTGAAATACATCAAAGAGAGATCGTCGCAATTGCGGAAAAGATTCCGAAGGATGCTAAATTGAGGAGGAACATGTCTAAAAGTGAAG
The DNA here is from genome assembly GCA_030263595.1 of Chloroflexi bacterium CFX6. Classification (GTDB taxonomy): domain Bacteria; phylum Chloroflexota; class Anaerolineae; order Anaerolineales; family Villigracilaceae; genus Defluviilinea. Next base: position 3,218 of record SZPG01000020.1, on the reverse strand, counting down.
TATCTGCTCTAGCGCGAGAAATCGGCTTATTTAACGCTTGGAGCATAAACCCTCAATTAACTTATGAAGATGGCGATATAGTGTGGTATTCCCAGCAGGATTACACTCGACTAAAAATCGAAGCCGATTTCCGAGCAAAGTTTCTAGTGTTGACTCTTGCGGAAAGGGAAAAGGTAGTAATACGGACACAGGGAGACCTGTCAAATATAGCTAAAGGGTTAATTGGAGAAATCATTAGGGAATGGGAAAATAAGCAAAGCTGAATGCCGTTGTCACCTGCTAAGTAAGGGATAGCGGATTAGGCAGGGTGGCAAAAGCTCACTTGCTGAACTATTAATTGCTGTTAACAGCATATTGGTGTGTTCTTGCATCCTCGATCTTTCCGTTCAACTCCTCTGCCTTGAAGGAACCTTGCTCCATTGCCAAGGTGCGCGTTACATAAAGGCCTCGGAAGTTTCGTAGACTTCCGAGGCCTTTTGCCTTCACTCACCCTTTGATCCTCCCCCTCAACTCCTCCGCCTTGAACGGACCCTTCTCCTGCATCAGGGCGCGGGCGTTATCCACCTGCTTCCAGACGTTCCATAACACCACGCCGCGCACGCGTCCCTCGTCCAGATAATAGATCACGCCTTTTTGATATTTCTCGCTCCAGTCCGAAACCATCTCCATTCTACTGCTCGTTTTGCCGACGGCTTCATAACCGTAATCGAACAGGTCCGAGTAGAACATCGGGATGTGGGCATACGTCTCGTGCGCGCCTGCCATGTTTCTGCCCGCGAGTTTGCCCATGAAGACCGCGTTATCCTCATGCTCCACGCGCGTGCGCTCCCCAAGTCCCGCGTGGAAGAAGTTCACCGCATCGCCCGCCGCGTAAATATCCGGTGCGGAGGTCTCCAGTCGTTCGTTCACCACGATGCCGTTTTCAACTTTCAACCCGGCATCTTGAGCCAATGAAACATTCGGGCGGATCCCGATCCCAGCCACAACCCCGTCCGTTTCGATGAGGCGCCCGCTTCCGGTGCGGACCTCGAGGCGGGTTCCCGTTTTTTGAACGCTCGCCACCGAATCATTCGCGATCACTTCCACGCCCTTCTCACGATAATAATCGTTCAGGTGATGCGCAAGATCGCCGGGGAAGACGAGTCCGCCGATGGCATCCTCGAGGAAGATCATCGTCACCTTTTTGCCGACCATCGTCAGCGCCGCGGCGATCTCCGAACCGATGAATCCGCCGCCGATCACAACGAAGTGTTCCTTCTCGTCCGCCAGTTTCCGCAGACGCTGATAATCCCGAAAGTCGCGGAAGTAAAGGATGTCTTCGCCGCCGAACGGCAAATGGATCGGCGTGCCGCCCGTGGCAAGCAATAACTTATCGTATGTATATTCGTCCCCTTGATCATCCCGAACGGTTTTCTTTTGGGGATCGAACGCGGTCGCTTTGCGTCCCAATATCAATTCGGCGCGCTCCTCCGTTTTGCGCCAGATCTTTTCGACCGGTCGTCCCTTCCACAATCCCTTGGAAAGATTCGGGCGCATGTATGGCGGGTCCGACTCCATGCTGATGAGTCCGATCGAACCATCCGCATCGAGTTCACGGATGCCGCGCGTCGCCGCGTCGCCTGCCAGCCCCCCGCCGACGATCAAATACTTGTAATGTTTCATGACTTCCTCCGTTTTTGTCGTGCTGAGAAACGAAGTGACGAAGCATCTCGCTCTTTGACTGCGACGAGACCCTTCGCCGCTTCGCGGCTCAGGGTGATATGATTGCGATTAATAGACGCACCGATCAATGATGCCTTACTTCGCAGGCAATGATCCATTGGGATATGCCTCTTCAAAAAGATCACGCCCCTCGATATCGGAGGGGCGTTGATTCCGGCGCTATGCCGCAACGGGGATCGGCGGTTTTTCAATGGATGTGATCGGCACCGCCTCCGCAGGCGAAGGCATATAACTGGATACTTTCAAAATCTGATTGACCGGCGGCGCGGTTATGATCTCCTTGACGGTCTCCTGCCATTCAGGTTCAAGGTCCTTCAAGCCCGTCAACGGAAAACTGCGCGGGCCCAATTCAGTCAACTGAACCAAAACGGAAAAGTCCGTCAAGGTTAGTCCGATTGCGCGTTTCTCGGCACGGTTGAAACGTAGCAGGATGTTATTATTCAACTCGACCGCCGCCGTAGGCTGCTCGCCCGGGGAGAACGAGATATACAGGACATCTGCTTCCTTATCGTAGGAATACGTCGGTTTTTGCGTCATTTGTTCGAACCTTTCAGGCGCATGTACTTCAGAAAGGCTGTGGCAATGAAATTGTTCGGGATCGTTTCGCCCTGCTCATTGACATCGAAGCCGAACAGGGCAATCGCAACCAGGTGGTTGAAATCCTCAGGCAGATCGTCAAACGTATGGGTGTAGCGGTATTTGCGCGGGTTTAACGGTTCCTGCTGCCTTTGCCCCTTTTGAATGGTTGTTTTCAATTGCTCTTCGTAAGGCGTCATTTCGGGATGGTTTTCCGCGTCGGTGATATACCGCCACCGTTCTTCTGTCAGGTAAATGGGGTTGCCGTCGCGGTCTCGAACGGTCCAGCGTTTGCCGTCATTCGCCATGCGCATTGCCTGTCATCCACTTGGGATTATAGTACAAAACAGCGAAGGCGGCATCATTACTGTTTGCTACTTTTTGATGCACACCAACCCCTTGAGATACGCGCCTTCGGGGAAATGCAGCGAGACGGGATGATCTGCAGCCTGCGCCAGATATTCGACGATCTGCGCTTCCGCGTTCGCGCCCGCATCGAGGGCTGCTCCTGCGACGATTTTCTGGAACAACGCTGAATCCACTCCGCCCGAGCACGAGAACGTGACGAGGACACCGTTCGATCGCAATAACTTGAACGCCAGCAGGTTGATGTCCTTGTAGGCGCGCGCGGCTTTCTCGGCATGAGCAGAGGTGGGCGCGAACTTGGGCGGGTCAAGGACGATCATATCGAAGGTGCGATTTTCGTCGCGGAATCTGCGCAGGAGTTGGAAGACATCGCCTTCAATAAAGGTCGCTTTATCGGCGGGCAGGTCGTTCGATGCGATATTCTCTTTTGCGAGTGCAAGCGCATCCTCGGAAGAATCAATAGCAACGACGGACTTTGCCCCTCCCGCCAGCGCGTTGACGGTGAATCCGCCAGTGTAACAGAAGCAATCCAATACATCCTTATCTTTTGCGAG
>SZPG01000116.1 GCA_030263595.1 Chloroflexi bacterium CFX6 | reverse complement strand
TCATCAACGCCATCGCGGACGCGCCCGCGACTCCCGCGCTGCTGATCCTGGACGACGCGCATCTCCTCGCCGAAAGCGGCGAAGCGCCTCACATTTTGGATCGTTTGATCGGTCTCGCGCCTGCTCATTTCCACGTGCTGTTAGCGGGACGTCCGACCATCACGCTTCCCACGTTGACTCGCTGGCGCGCGCAGGGCGAGGCGCTGCTTCTCGATCAATCGGTTCTGACGTTTACAAAAAGTGAAATTGCGTCATTGTTCAGCGCGCATTACGGACTCGAACTGACCAGCGAGGAACTCGACTCTTTGCTCGAGTATACCGAAGGCTGGGCGATCGGGCTTCAACTGATCTGGCAAAGCATCCGCTCGCAATCGCCGCTCACGCTCGAATTCCCGCTGCGCTGGCAGGCCGATTCGCTCGAAGCGTTGTTCGACATGCTGGCGCGCGAAGTCTTCGAGCGGCAGCCCGCCGACGTGCGCGAGTTTTTGCTCGTCACCTCCACGCTGCGCGACCTTCACCCCGAAACCTGCGACGCGCTGCGCGCCGCGTCGGGTCATCTCGCCGGCGATTCGGCTTCCATGCTGGCATACCTGCGGCGGCAGGAACTGTTCGTCGCCGAAACCGCGGAAGGCACACTGCGTTATCATCACATCTTTCACAATTTTTTGAAACAGCAATCGCCGCCCGAGGATCGGGATGGATGGAATCGCGACGCGGCTCGACATTTCCTCCTGCGCAGGGATCCCGAATCGGCGATCTACCACTTGATCGAGGCGAAGGCATGGGATGAAGTGGCGGACCTTTTGGACACGTACGCGCCGACGCTTCTTTCGCAGGGACGGCTGGATACGCTTGCGAGTTACATTGACCTGCTCCCCAGCCTGAGTCTTCACCAACACCCCACGCTGACGTTCACCCTCGGCGAACTGGCGCGCCTGCACAGCCGCTTCGACGAGGCGCAGGGCTGGTACAAGCAAGCCGAAACGATCTGGCGCGCGCAGGGAGGACAGGACGGCATCGCCCGCGCCCTGCGCGGACAGGCGCGCGTCTATCTCGATACGGTCAACCCGAGCCAGGCGGAGAAATTGCTCGAGGAGGCAATTCGTTTGAGCGATGGCTTCGAGGACCGCGAGGCGCAGGTCCGTTTGTTCGAATTGCTGGCGGAGAACAAACTCAATTCGGGTCACGTGGAGGAAGCGGAGCGTTTGCGCCAGCGCGCGGAGGCGCTGCGCGCCGAAGGTCCCTCGAACGATCAGTTGTGGTTCCGGGTGTTATTGCGGACGGGTCGTTTGGAGGAGGCGCGCAGAGGCTTGGAGGAACTCGCCGAAACCGAAAACCGCGAACCCGTCCAAACGCCGCGCGCTCATCGTGAGACGAAGTTGCTGTTGTCCCTCATTTATTCTTTTATGGGCATGAGCAAACACGCCCATCGCGCCGCTCTGGAAGGCACGCGCCGAGGCGACGAGCTGAAATCCCCGTTCGTTACGGCGGTCGGTCACATGCGGCAGGGACACGCCCTGAACTTGAACGCAGATTCGGATGAAGATAATTTCACGCGCGCCTTGAGCGAATTCGAGAAGACGCTCGAATTGAGCAAAACGCTGGATGTCCCGCGTCTGTCGGTGGAGGCGAATTGGGGTTTGTGCCGTGCCTACGGTTACCGCGGCGATTTGCAACGCGCGCAGAAACACGCGCAGGAGGCGATTGAAGTTGCCGCCGAAGCGGGCGACGAATGGATCGCCTCCCTCACGCGTTTGACGATGGGCGCCAGCCTGACGCTCGCCTCCCGTTATGAAGCCGCGGAGAAGTGGTTGAATCGCGCGGTACGCGGCTTCGAGGAATGCAGCGACTCGTTCGGGCGCAGCGCGGCGCGCCTGTGGCTGGCGTTCGGGTATTTCAAGCAGAAGAAGTTCGAGCGCGTGGCGCCGATCCTATCCGAGGTTCTTTCGACCTGCCAGCAGAACGGTTATTACTTCCTGTTCACGCGCCCGACCCTGCTGGGTCCTTCCGATGAGCGGACGTTCGTCCCGTTGTTGTTGCACGCGCGTCAACACGGCTGGGAGGGCGGATACGTGGATCGCCTGCTGGATACCCTTGGGTTGAAGGATGTCGGGATCCACCCCGGGTTTAGACTCCGCGTCCAAACGCTGGGCAGTTTCCGGGTGTGGAGAGGCGGCGAAGCGATCCCCTCGAACGGCTGGAGAAGAGAGTCGGCGCGTCAGTTGTTCCAGTTGTTCGTCACGTATCGTCACGCGCCGCTGGACCGCGACCAGATCTGCGAGTTCCTGTGGCGCGATGCAGAGATGGGGATCGCGCAGCGCAATTTCAAGATCGCCTTGAACACGTTGTATCAGACGCTCGAGCCCGAACGCGACCCCGGCAGCGAGTCGGCGTTCATCTTCCGCGACGGCACGACCTATGCGTTGCGCCCCAACGCGGACTTGTGGCTGGACGCGGAGGAGTTTTCGGGTCTGGTCAAACAGGCGGGCGAGACCGACGCAAGGTTGTTGCAGGAGGCGCTCGATTTGTATCGCGGCGATTATCTGCCCGAAGCGTTGTACGAACCCTGGGTGGCGGAGGAGCGCGAGCGGCTGGCTTCGTTGTTCCTGGAATCGGCGGATCGTTTGGCGGAATTGATGATCGCGCAGGGACGATACGCCGACGCGATTGATCTTTCGCAGCGCATTCTCGCGCGCGATAAATGCTGGGAGCGCGCCTATCGTCATTTGATGCTGGCTTACGATCGTCTCGGCGATCGCGGTCAGGTGGGCAGGACGTACCAGCGCTGCGTGCAGGCGTTGAAGAACGAGTTGAACGTTTCGCCTTCGCCCGAAACGCAGGACTTGTACGAAAGGTTGACCATGAGCAGACCCTAAAGGTTTCCAAAACCTTTAGGGTCTCGATTTTTTGTAACCGCCATGTGACCGGCGTTTGCTATTCTTGGGGACGATGAAACCAGACGCCGCTCCCATCATCCATTCGTTCATCGTCCGATTTGTGGTGGAAGAGTCGCCGCTTGCCGGGGGGACGCAGGTCGTTTATCACGGCGCGATCCGCCACATCCAGAACGCCGAAGAAATGAACTTCACCGAATGGCGCGAAGCCGTGGAGTTCGTGCGCCGTTACGTCCCGCTGGAGGAAACAAAGGATGATCTATCGCGGCACACATAAGCCCCATGCGACGTGAATGTCGCGGTACTTCAGACCATGCGACATGAATGTCGCGGTACATTATTTAGGAAGGTTCCATGACCCGAAACGCACAAATCCTTGGCGCTGGAAGTTATGTCCCTGAACGCGTCGTGACCAACGCCGAAGTGGACGCGCTCCTCGGCGAATCCACAAATCAATGGTTGATCGAGAACGTCGGCATCCGTGAACGCCGCTGGATGTCGCCCGAGCAGACGACCTCCGACCTGATCGTGGAAGCCTCGAAGAAAGCCCTCGTTCGCGCGGGACTTGAGGCTGGCGACCTCGACCTGATCATCGTCTCCACCGACACCCCGGACTACTTATCTCCGTCTACATCTGTCGTCGTCCAAGCCAAACTCGGCGCGGACAGGGCGGGCTGTTACGACGTAAACTCCGCCTGCGCGGGCTGGGTCACTGCATTGGACCAGGGCGCGCGTTACCTGATGACCGAACCGGCGATGAAGTACATCCTCGTCGCGGGCGGATACGGCATGAGCCGCTTCCTCGATTTCAAGGATAAGAAGACAGCGAATCTATTTGCCGATGGCGCGGGCGCGGTGATATTGGGCGTTGGTGAAGAGCAGGGATTTCTCGGCAGCAATCTTCTCTCTGTCGGTTCGTTCCACGACGCGCTGGGAATATATTCGGGCGGGACGTATCGTCCCTGTACGCCGGAAAACATGGCGCAGTTCGGTCCTCCCAAAGTGGAGTTCGTCAAGAAATTCCCCAAGACCTTCAACACCGAATATTGGCCCCGTCTCATGCAGGGCGCGCTCGACAAGGCAGGCTTGACGTTCGATGACGTGGATCATTATTTCTTCACCCAACTCAACCTCCGCACGATCGAATACATGATGGAACTGCTCAAACAGCCCATCGAAAAGACGCATTGGGTGATGGACAAGTGGGGCTACACCGGTTCCCCGTGCGTGGTCATGGCGCTGGATGACGCGATCGTTCAGGGCAAGGGACCCAAGCCCGGCGACGTGATCCTCTTCTGCGCGAGCGGAGGCGGGATCACGATGGCGGCGTCGGTTTGGAAGTGGACGGCGAAGTGATGATAGAAAGTGGAAAGTAGAAAGTGAATCGCTCCACTTTCCACTTTCCACTTTCTACTTTCTACTTTCTACTTTCCACTTTCCACTTTCCACTTTCCACTTTCCACTCTCCACTTTCCACCGCAAGGAGACACCATGTACATCGGAGACTATCTCGCCCGCCGCGAACTCTACTCCCCCGATAAACTCGCTTTCATTGACGCGGGGAAAAATCCCGAATGGCGGTTGACGTTTCGCGAGGCAAACCGCCGCGCAAACAAATTAGCCAACTGGTTGAAATCGCAAGGCGTTGGCAAAGGCGACCGGGTTGCGATCCTTGCGCGTGACGGCTACGAACACCTCGACGTTTTCTTTGCCTGCTCCAAACTCGGCGCGATCCACACCGCGCTCAACTGGCGTCTGCATACGCCGAAAATCCTCATCTATTCAGATGACTTCAAGGAAAACGTAACTCAACTCGTCTTCCACTTTCCACCCTTCGACACAACTCAGGGCAGGCTCACAACTTTACATTTGGATGGAGACGGCATCGAAGGAAGCCTGCTCTTCGAATCAATTCTCCAATCCTCCCCCGATTCTCCCGTCACTTGTGAAAATCTCGAAGCCGAAGACATCGCCGCGCTGATCTTCACCGGCGGCACGACGGGACTTCCCAAAGCCGCGCAGGTCTCGCATCGCATGATCGCGTGGAATACGCTCAATACCGTCATCCATGACGTGACGCATAACGACATTTATCTCAACGTCTTCCCCATGTTCCATACGGGCGGGTTGTTCGTGTACACCCTGCCGCAAGTCATCTTCGGCGGGACGACGATCTTCATCCGCCAGTTCGACCCCGCGCAGGTGTTGACTCTGCTCGAGCGCGAACGCGTCACCATCTTTGCCGCGGTGCCGACGATGTATCAGATGCTCACCACCGCGCCGAATTGGGAATCGGCGGATCTGTCGTCGCTTCGTTTTTGCACGTCGGGCGGGGCGCCGCTGCCTGTGCCTTTGGTGGAGAAATATACAAACGAGAAGAACATCCGCTTCAAGCAGGGGTTT
>SZPG01000019.1 GCA_030263595.1 Chloroflexi bacterium CFX6 | reverse complement strand
GGATCGAGAGGATTACGAGAATTTTGCCGGTTTGGGATTCGCTCCAACGGACGGACAGCGCGCCGAATCCATTCACCCAGAACTGCGCGGCGAGGATGGCGATGTATGGCACGAGCGCAAGGTGGAAACGATCTTCGGAGAGGATGAACACGTGCGGGAGGGTGTAGCAAATCAGGAGGAGGGCAAGGAAGCAAGTCTGAGGCGCCCACCGCAAAAGCGATAGTCCCAGCGCGGCGGAGGCGGAGATGAGGACGAACGGCAAAAGCAGGATGGCGGAGATCGTCAACAACAGCGGGAGCGAAACGTAGCCGACGATGTTGTTCGAGTAGAAATACATCAGGACGCGCTTTTCGAGACCGAAGAAAAAGCCGAGGCGATTGATCGCAAGCGGAACGAATCGTTCGGGCCGTGCCTGGATGAATTCGAGCGCCTTCTGTGTGCCGATGCGGTCGCGTTCGGCGTCGTCGAGGATGGTCAACAGATCCAGCGACGGACCGAAGACGAAGGAGCCGTTTCCCTGCGGGTGATAGCCGAGGTACAGGTTGTATCCCATCGAGGTTTCGATGCCGGTCGGTTTGTGATGAAGAAGCGAGTTGCGGACGACCCAGGGAGTGACGATAAGGGAGAAGGAGAGGATCGAGAGAATTGCGCGTTTGCCATGCCAGTAAAGCAGGAGGCAGAACGCGGCGAGGGCGAAGAGAAGGATGACGGAGCGGGTGAGGGCGGTGAGAGAAAGAAAGAGACCGAGAAGTAGGGAATTAAGAGAATTCGGTCGTTCGTGGAATTTGAGGAGAAAGAGGAAAGAGGCGAGGAGGAGAATGAAGAAGGGATTTTCGGTTCCGAGACCGAGGGGATACACGAGGAGGAGCGGGTACGCGGCGACGATCCAGGCGGAGAGGCGGGCGGCGCGTTCTTTCCACGCTTCGACTGCGCTCACATGGTCCCGATGCTCTCTCGGGAGGGCATGCTTTCCACTTTCTAAAGTTGTGGAATATGGAGAGAGGAAAGTGGATGGTTGGGATAAGAGACGCTTTGCCGCGAAATAAGTCAACGGCGCGAGGGGCGCGCCCAGGAAGATCGCCTGAGCCAGCCGCGCGGCGAAGAAGCGGGAGGGATCAATTCCATTGATGAAATAAACGAGGGCAAGAAAGACCGGGTAGAGCGGCGCGCGGAACGAGGTGGGAATGCCGAGGCGTGGATCATACTTCTCGAGGCTGGACAGGTCGAAGGTCAGGAAAGAGGCGAAGCGGTCGAGGTCTGCCTGCGCGTACCAGCGGAATCCATTTCCCTGCGCGAGACTGCGCGCCAGCATATCATACTGGAACATGTCGTCGAGTCCGATTCCCAGATCGCGCGTGAGGAGGACGGGGATCAGGTGCAGGATAAGCGCAACGACGTAAATTCGGAATGCAAAGGATTTGAACATGAAGAGAAGCAGCGTCCCGAAGGTTCGAGCGACTCAGCCCGGATGTTCAGGGAAACCTTCGGGACGTTTTGCGGCAAACATAAAACGGATCGCACAATTGTACCGTGCAATCCGTTCCGGCTTCATGCGATCACATGCACCTTCGTTCTGAGTTTCTCGATGCGCCTGGCGAGATAGGGCATGAAGTAACGGTCGTATTTCTCCCATAGTTCGGGATTCGCCCAATCCGTGCCTTTGACGCGTCCGCGGCAATTGGGGCTGCCGCAATAACAATCGAACTCGTCGTAGTCCGAGCCGTCGCACATGGCGTAATCGAAGGTGATCTCCTCGCCCGCGTGGATGTCGCGCATGGCGATGAGACCGATCTGCCCGGTAAAGCCTGCATTGGGTTCGCAGGAATGGTTGAAACAATCGGTGGGTTCGAGCGGCAGGGGCGCCTCCAGGTAGAGACCTTCCTCGATCTGGAGGATGCGCTGGGTAAAAAACTCCATATTGGGGTCGAGTTCGTCCTCAGCCACAATACGACCGCCCCACAGGCAGATCAACTCGCCTTTATGGATCGGCTCGCGGGCAAACACGCCGCATCCGCCTTTTTCTTCGAACACGCCCGAATCGCACTTCGGGTTAAGATGGGAATAAAATTGACCGCTCATTCTTTCCTTTCTTTTTGCGAGGCATTTCGCCCGGAATATCTTTGGCAACGCGCGCCAAAGGGACTACACATCGGAAAACCGACAAACAAAAACAGTCAAAGCACAACAGCTCCAAACCACTGTGTTGACTGCGCTAACCTTAAGCAGTCCCGCCGCCTCGCCAAGTCTGAGTTGGAGGGCGGCGGAAGCCAGATTTTATTCGTGGCGTATCAGGTTATAGAAGGGGCACAAGTATTTCTTCATTCACACTCGTGCGAGTCGTTGGAATATCGAACGCTCCTTTTCGAAGATGAACGCAATTGTAACGGCTATTGACGCGATGTCAATCTTTTCGAGGGAGGAATTTTGGGGGACGTTTCGCTGCCGTACAAGCCCACTTAAGTGGACGCGGACGAGCGCAGAAAACGCGGATTTTTAATTGATTTTCCGCGCGCGAAGCGTCGGCGCTCGTCCGCGTCTGATTTCTAAAACGTACGGCAGAGAAGGGGACGTCAAACCATCCTGAGCGCAGACAAAGGACGCTTCGCCCCCGGCCGGAACCTGATCCTGCTCGAATTGCCTCTTCCCCCCTCATCCCATTGCCAGCGTCACCATGGCGCGGAAGCCCTCATACGCGGACACCATCTCCTCTGCCGTGAGCGTAACGCGCGTCCCCTCGCGTCCCGTGAACGGAATCATCGAAGCCCTGTCCGCCATGTCCGAAGCGGAAAACTCCACCATCACGCGCACCGGTGTATCCAGCGCGAACGGATCGGGCGCATCGCCCTCCGCCAGCCTCTCCACCGCGCGGGACGCCGCTTCGAAGATCATCTCCCGCGTCGCCTCCGGGGGCAGACATTGCGCGGCAAAACGCCCGCTCGCCTGTTTGACGACCGCCGTCTCAACATCGCCCAGCAATTCGACGATCTGCGCGCAAGCCGTCCGGTCGCCGGATGTCATGACGACAGGTACGCCGAAATGACCCGCCAATGCCGCATTCAAACCATATTCCCCGGTCAAAATATCGTTCAGCCAGACATTGGCAACCGTTTTCGACGACCACGTATGATCGAGGATCGCGTTCGGGGTTCCATTGCGCGCGTGATACCCGACGAAGAAAACGCCGTCCACCGACTCGTCAATTCCCTGCATCATCGAAAACGGAGAAGGCGAACCGCTGTTCAACCGCGCGCGCGGATCCAGTTCCTCGATCAGAATGTTCGACCCGTCCCAATGACCGTCCGCCACGATAACCTCCTCCGCGCCCCCCTCCAGCGCCCCGCGGATCGCGGCGTTCACGTCCTGCGTCATCAATTTGCGGAAACGCGCGTACTCCGCATGTCCCGGCGTGACCTGCTCCCACGTCGTCACGCCTGTGATGCCTTCCATGTCAACTGCGATCAGGATTTTCATGTTTATTACTCCTCGTCATCGCGAGGGCGCCAGTCCGAAGCAATCCCCCTGTTGTTGCGGAGATCGCTTCGCCACTCGCTGCGCCTGGGCTCGCAATGACGGAAAATCAGTTTCAGATTGGTCATAATCTATTTTTTTACAATCCATCTTTCAACCATCCTCCCCACTACAGGGTACCGGTAATCATCGCCCTTCAACGTCCTGTACCCCGCCCATTGACCGAGGATGTGCAACAATGGCACAACCAGAAGGATGAGCAATGTAACCAACAGTGAAACGAGGAAGACGATCGCGCCGAGCAGAACGTTCGACGAATCGAACGAAATCTCCCCCTCGAAGCCGATGGTCAGGACGAATACCACGATCCCGAACAAGTAGAAAAATCCCCCCGCGAAATACAGCAGCGTTGTCCCTGCCTGGTATGCGAAGGCTTGAATGGACTGAAACTTGAGCAACAGACTCCGCCTTCCCTGCAACGCCCAGGAAAAGATCGGGACAAGCAACCCCCAAATCACGATGATGACGCTGAAATGTCCCATGGACGCCACCCAGCGATCCTCGTGTTCCTCGATCAGCCAGGTTTTCTCTTCGCCGGGTCGCGCCGGATCGTGTCCCAAATATCGCGCCAGGCGGCTGCCCATGAACGGATAACGGAAATCCCTGCCGAGCGCGCAGGCGATCCCCGCAATGAGCGGGGGGAGGAGGTACAAAGCGATCAAACCGAACGTCAGCGCGGTGTGACCCGCCGCCCAGGCGTTCAAATCCGTTTCGAGGGTGTCAATGTTCTGGATGCGGGAGAGAAAGCCAACTCCGCTGACGATCGCCACGATAAGCGTCGCCAGGATCCAGACGGTGTACCCCAAAGTCTGATAACCCAACGCCTGCAAACACTGGAACGACGTGTAGTTGGATTTTCGCCGACTCTCCGACCAGCCGAAAACGGGAAGGAATAACCCGATTCCCATTGCCAGCGTGGAGAGGTGGGCGATCACCGCCCAGATGCGTTCCTCGATGGAGGGTTTGGTGTTCATGCAAGTTCGTTCCGCAAACCGTACCGCGACATGTTGTACTTTTCCAAATTAATCGAGCAATAAACTTGGCTTGGAAATGCCAAGAGAAAACCACTGAGACACGGAGAAAAAGAATTAAAACTCCGTGACTCGGTGTCTCCATGGTTCAAAGCGGATTGCTCGGTTTAATTGTTAATCTGCAAAATGTCGCTGCGCATGGCGACATGAATGTCGCTTTACGGAATCTTGCTCGATTTTATCAGAGCAATACGGGAGGCGGTATAATCCCTTCATCACACCCGGAGGAATGGAATGACAGAACTTGCGCTATATCCCCTGAGCGAAGAACACAAGATGATCCGCGACGCCGCCCGCGACTTTGCCCAAAAGGAGATCGTCCCCGTAGCGGCTGAATTCGACGAAAGCGGAGAGTTTCCCAGCGAAACCGTCAAGAAGATGGGCGGGTTGGGATTCATGGGAATCGAGATGCCGGAAGAATACGGCGGCGCGGGCATGGATACGCTCGCCTACGTCCTCGCCCTCGAAGAGATCTGCAAAGCGGACGCGGCGCACGGCGTCATCATGTCCGTGAACAATTCATTGTATTGTCACGGAATTTTGAAGTTCGGAACGGAGGGACAGAAGAAAAAATTCATCACGCCGGTCGCCTCCGGGAAATCCGTCGGCGCGTACTCACTGACAGAACCGATGAGCGGTTCGGACGCAGGGACGATGAAATCCCGCGCGGTGCGCGACGGCGACCACTACGTTTTGAATGGACGCAAATCCTGGGTCACGAGCGGACCGGTCGCCGAATATTACGTCGTCTTTATGATGACCGACCCGGAGAAAAAACACAAGGGCATGACCGCGTTCCTCGTCGAGGCGAACACACCCGGACTCACACGCGGGAAGAAGGAACCGAAACTCGGCATCCGCGCCTCCGCAACGAGCGAGTTGATCTTCGAGGAGTGCCGCGTGCCGGTGGAGAATCGTCTCGGCGAGGAAGGCGAGGGCTTCAAGATCGCGATGACCGTCCTCGACGCGGGCAGGATCGGGATCGCGACGCAGGCGCTCGGGATCGCGGAAGCGGCTTACGAAGCCTCGCGCCAGTACGCGGTCGAGAGAGAGGCGTTCGGTCAACCGATCGGCGCGTTCCAGGGGACGGGATTCAAGATCGCAGACATGAAGACGCGCATCGAGGCATCCCGTTTATTGATCTACAACGCGGCGATGGCGAAGGAGAAATCCAAAAAGGACGGCAGCCGTTATTCGCTCGAAGCCTCCATGGCGAAGTTGTTCGCCAGCGAGACCGCCATGTGGGTCACGCATCAGGCGGTGCAGATCCACGGCGGGATGGGCTACAGCCGGGAACTGCCCATCGAGCGTTACTTCCGCGACGCGAAGATCACCGAGATCTACGAGGGGACGAGCGAAATACAAAGGCTGGTCATTTCGAGAAGCGAGATGGGATTGAAGTAAAACATGGACGGCAGGCGGGGAACGCTGGTCTCTGTTTTGCTGGCTGGGGGCATTCTCGTTCTATATTTCGGCATTCAAATCAACGCGGACCTGCCGTTCGATCAGAAAAATCATCTCTGGTCGCTTGCGGCAGGTTCGTCCTTTTTCGTCACGGGATTGCTCATCCACCAAAGCGAAAAACTCTATCGGCGGTTCGAACGCGCCGTTGACAGGCTCGCGGCGTGGTTCGGGATTCTTTCCTGGCAGGTTTTGTTATTGGGGATGAGCCCGGTCTTTATCGTACTCGGCGCGATCGGGGCGGGATACGGCGCCAGGATGCACAGTCCCATCTTCGCGGCGATCGCGTGGCTGGCGGGAATTGCGCTGGTCTTCATCGGCGGTTACGAATGGGAGGCAGAGAGACCGAGACTCTCCAGGCGGACGATCCTCTTCGCGGCGGGTATCGCGCTATTCGCCTTCCTGCTCAGAGGGATCGGCGCGGGAGGATTCCCGATCATCCTCACGGGAGACGAGGGATCGGCGGGCATCGGCGCGCGCGATTTTGCGACCGGGGACTGGAACAATATCTTCATCGCGGGCTGGTTCTCGTTCCCATCGTTTTTTTCCTTCATCCAATCCCTGTTCATCCGAGTCTTCGGCGCGACCACCGAAGCCCTGCGGCTTCCATCCGCAATCGCCGGCGCAGCGACCGTGGCGGCAGTTTATCTTTGCGGCAAAGCAATGTTCGGCGAACGGGCGGGACGTTTCTCCGCGCTGGCGCTTGCCGCGCTTCACTTCCACATCCATTTCAGCCGCCTGGGTCTCAACAACATCTGGGACGGGTTGGGATATACCCTCACCCTCGGCGCGCTTTGGTACGGATGGGCGCGGGACAGGCGTCTCGCGTATCTGCTGGGCGGGCTGGCGCTGGGATTTTCCCAATACTTTTACGTGACCAGCCGGGGATTGTTCGCCATCCTCATCGCCTGCATGGTCATTGCGTTCCTCTTTCGACGCAGCCGGTTCTACCGATCCGCTCCTCATTTCGTCCTCACGTTTGCGGTTGCGCTGGCGGTCGTGTTCCCGCTGGCGCGGTATTACATCCATGAGCCGAACCAATTCCTCGCGCCGTTCGCCCGCGTATCGTCCGTCAACGGGGGAACGGATGAATCCATCGGGAGGATTTCGGAGCAGATCGCGGCCGGGTTGCAGGCGTACACGGTCGCCCACCTGCGAAACTGGTACAAACCCGAGACGCCGATCCTTCGTCCGATCTTCGGCGCCCTGTTCTATCTGGGGATCATCTTCCTGTTATTCAGGAACCGTGACAGCCGCCTCGTTTTCCTGACCTTTTGGCTGGTCCTGTTCGGTTTCATCGGCGGACTCAGCGAATCGCCTCCCGCTGCGCAAAGGTACGTCGCCGCGGCGCCCGCCGCCGCATTGGTCGTTGGTTTCGGTTTGCACAAAGCCGTGGAGATGTTCGAAGCCATCTGGTTGAAACATGCGAGGGTCGCGATATTCCTGGGATATGCCGTCATCTTTATCGCCATGGCAAGCGACCTGAATTTCTACTTTCGGGATTATCGCGCCATGGACAGGAGGGAGAACCTCGCCAGCAACGGAGCGATCGCGCAGGAACTCGCCAACTACTTGCAGGACAAACCCGAAGGCGCGCAATTGGTGTTCATGCACAGCCCGCGCATGGGGTATTACTCCATCCCGAGCATCCAATACCTCGCGCCCCAGGCAACCGGCATTGACTCTCCGCCGGACTGGGCGTCCTTCGACCGAAGCCGCTTAACAGGGGAAAGAATTATTTTCGTCTTTCTGCCGGAAGATCAGGGTGAGATCGAAACCGTGCGAGCGGAATTCCCCGGCGGCTTGCTCCTATTCAAAAACGCCTGGAATGGGGAGATTCTGTTCTGGCTGTACGAGTACGCGCCGAATTGAACTCCCGCCTTTCTCGGACTCCCATTGAATCAGTTACAATCGTCCCCATGAAAGCGGTCCTCTTCCATAAACACGGCGGACCGGAAGTCCTCGAATACGCCGACTTTCCCGAGCCCGAGCCCAAACCCGGCGAAGCGTTGATCCGCCTTCACGCCGCCGCGCTCAATCGCGTGGATGTGCTCGTGCGAATCGGCTGGGCTGGCTTGAAGTTGGAACTGCCTCACATCCCCGGCGCGGACGGCGCAGGAGAAGTCATCGGGCTTGGCGATCTTTCAAACGAAGAAACTTTGCGATCTTCGCGTCTTCGCGGTTCGATCAACATCGGCGATCGCGTCGTCATCAACGCCAATCTGGGATGCGGGGATTGTGAATTTTGTCTCGCCGGAAAAGACAACATGTGCAAAGACTGGCATCTGCTCGGCGAAACGATACGCGGGACCTATGCGGAATATATTGCCCTGCCTGTAAGGCAACTTTACAAGTTGCCCGACGATTTCGATTATCATCGCGCCGCGGCTTCGGCGCTGGTCTTTCAAACGGCGTGGCATTCATTGATCAAACGCGGGAACCTGCAAAAAGGGGAAACGGTCCTCGTCGTCGGCGCGGGGGGAGGCGTAAACACTGCCAGCGTGCAGATCGCCAAATGGATGGGCGCGCAGGTCGTGGTCGTGGGCAGCGACGCGAAGAAGTTGGAGAAGGCGGAGTCCCTCGGCGCGGACATCCTCATTGACCGCTCGAAAGAATCGGATTGGTCCAAAGCCGTCTACCTCGCCACGAACAAACGCGGCGTGGACGCGGTCGTGGACAACGTCGGCACGACCTTCATGCAGAGCCTGCGTGCGTTGCGAAAGGGCGGAAGACTGCTCACCGTGGGCAACAGCGGCGGACCGAAATTCGAGTTCGACAACCGTTACATGTTCGCCAAACACCTGAGCGTCATCGGCTCGACCATGAGCACGCTCGAGGATTTCAAAGAGATCATGGACATGCTCGTCGCGGGGACGTTCCAGCCTGTGATAGACTCGACCTTCCCGCTCAGGGACGCCGCCCTCGCCCAGGAACGGCTGCGGAAAAACGAAAACTTTGGAAAGATCACTTTGGACATTTCCCCACTCCCCGCGGGAGAGGCTTAGAGTGAGGTTGATGAAACAAACGCACTGGTTCGAAATAGCGCTGGTCGTCGTCGTCATGACGATGAGCCTGTACGCGGCGTTATCCGACGCGCAAAATCTGTCCATGAGATGGTTCACGCGGGACGACGCCTATTATTACTTCAAGGTCGCGCAGAACATCAGCGAGGGACGCGGCTCCACCTTCGACGGGATCAACCCCACGAACGGATACCATCCCCTCTGGCTTTGGGTCTGCATCCCCATCTTCGCTCTGGCGCGCTTCGACCTGATCCTGCCCCTCCGAATCCTTCTCCTCGTAATGGGCGGACTCTCTGCCGCCACCGCCATCCTGTTATATCGCGTCATCGGCAGGGTGTTCGTTCCCGCCCTCGGCGCCGTTGCCGCCCTCTACTGGGCGTTCAGCCGGGACATTCTGGTGCGGGTCTACCAACAGGGACTGGAGACCGGCATCGCGGCGTTTTTCGTCGCGTTGTTCGTTTACGAACTGTTCCAATTCGAAAAGACGTGGAGAACCCAACCGGCGACCAAAAAACAACTGGCTTGGCTGGGCATCCTTGCCGTGCTGGTCATGTTCAGCAGGCTCGACCTGGCATTTCTGGCTGGCATGGCAGGCATCTGGATCGTGTTCCGCAAACACGCCATGAGATACCTGCTCCCCCTCGACGTGGTTTTCATCGTCGTCTCGGTATTGCTCGCCCTGATCTACCGCGTCACCTTCAGGGAATATTACAACTTCTCGGACGTGGCAGTGACCATGATCGCGTTGAGTCTGGTGGTGAAGATTCCCGCCGCCTATCTTTTCGGTCTGTACCGGCGATCTGTCATTTCGGATTTCGGCGCTCTCTCGAAACGGATGGCGCTGTTCGGCGTCTCCACCTCCGCGCTCGTGGGCGCGTTGATGGTCGCCGTCACGCCGCTGGCGCATTTCGAGGGCTTCCCACGTTCCGCCGTTGCCTATGACCTGATTGTGACCGTCGTCCTGTTCAGCCTGGCAAGGGTCGGCGCGGCCGGCTTGAAGACAAAACCCAAAAAAGCCGGGGACGAACCCTCACCCCTCGAACAGTTCGCCTCCGAATGGAAGGTCTGGCTGGCGGAGGGCGGCGTGTATTACGGCATCGTGTTCGGCGCGCTGGGGTTTTACATGCTCTGGAACCGGATCGCCTTCGGGACGTTCTCGCCGGTCAGCGGGCAGATCAAGCGCTGGTGGGGCTCCCTCGATGGAAAGGTCTACGGCGGCTCCGCGGCGGATGTCCTCACGTTCTTCGGCATTGACTATCAGGGGGAGGGGACCCCGTGGCATCCCGTCTCGACGCTTCTCGGCAACTGGGCGGAGGCATCGGGCGGCATGAACGAGGTTCAACGTTACCTGATGCTGCTCGCCCTCTGCGCGCTGGCGTTCTACTTCATCCTCTGGATCAATAAACACAAGGCGAAAAACGCGATCGTCCAAATGGGGATCATCCCCCTGCTGTGCGCGTCGTGGATGCAGGCGCTCTCCTATCACGTCACGGGCTACTCCGCATTCAAGGAATGGTATTGGGTCAGCCAGGCGATCGCCATTGTGCTAGTCCTGGGTCTGATTGCCGGGATGCTTTATCGAACCGTCCACAAATACCGCGCATCGCAGGTCGTCCTGTGGCTGGTCGCCGCGGGCGTGGGACTCAACATGGGCGCGTCGTTCTGGACCTACGTCCAACGAGTCATGCCCTACGGCAAAACCCCGGCCGACGCCCCCTACAACGACATCGCCGCGTTCCTCGAGGAACACACCGAACCCGGCAGTATGATCGGGATAACCGGCGGCGGCAACGCGGGCTACTTCATCAGGGATCGCACGGTCGTCAATATGGACGGCTTGATCAACAGTTACGAATATTTCCAACTCCTCAAGAACAGGGAAGCCGGCGCGTATCTCGCCGGGATCGGCATGGACTACATCCTCGCGAACACCTACCTGCTCGACCAACTCCCCTACAACGGTCAATACGCCCCCTACACCGAATGGATGGACATTCGTTACGGCGGCAAGGACCTGGTGCGTTATCGTCCCCTCACACAACCCTAGGACGCGGCGCTTCGGACTCACGAGAAGCCTGCTTCTGTTTCGATGGAATTGATCCATGCCCCGGAAAAGACCCTTCGGTGTAACCCTGCTGATATGGATGGTGTTAAGCCTGTCAGTGTGGGGCGCGACGCGTTGCCTGGCAGCCCTGCGCTCGTGGGACGTGTTGCGCGAGTTCGGATCCAGCCTCAGCCCGCTGTATCTCGTCGCAACGGGAGCAGGCTGGGGCGTCGCGGGAGGCGTCCTCCTGTTCGGCATCCTGAAGAGAAGGACGTGGACGCGTCCCGCCATCATCGCATCCCTCCTGGTCTGGCTGCTGGAGTATTGGGTCGAGAGGATATTCTTCGAGACGCCGCGCATGAACCTGCCCTTTGCGTTGACCGGTTCGGTCGCGGTCGTTATCATTGTGTGGGTACTGGCAATCCTTCCAGGCGTCAAATCCTTTTTCGCGAAAAGTGAGGCACATGAACAACCAGTCGAAGAACCAAATTCTGCATGAGAAACGCGCGCAATCGCGTCTGGGCGGCGGATCGGAACGCATCGAAACCCAGCACAAAAAGGGACGGCTGACCGCCCGCGAACGGATTGACCTTTTGCTCGACAAGGGATCCTTCCGCGAAGTGGACTCCTTCGTCCAGCATCGCACGCACGACTTCAGCCTCGACAAACAAAAATACATGAGCGACTCCGTCGTCACCGGCTGGGGAACCATCGAGGGCCGCCTGGTGTACGTGTTCTCGCAGGATTTCACCGTGTTCGGCGGCAGCCTGGGCGAGGTCCATGCGGAGAAGGTCTGCAAGATCATGGACATGGCGATGAAGAACGGCGCGCCCGTCATCGGTTTGAACGATTCGGGCGGCGCGCGCATTCAGGAGGGCGTGGTCTCGCTGGCGGGGTACGCGGATATTTTTCTCAGAAACACCATGGCATCCGGCGTCATCCCGCAGATCTCCGCCATCATGGGACCGTGCGCAGGCGGCGCGGTGTACTCCCCCGCGCTGACGGATTTCATCTTCATGACGCGCAACACCTCGTACATGTTCGTGACCGGACCCGACGTTGTGAAAACCGTGACGCACGAGGAGGTGACGCAGGAGGAACTCGGCGGCGCGAGCGTCCATTCAGAGAAGTCGGGCGTGTGCCATGTGGCGGCGGACAGCGAAGCGGACACGTTGTATCTCATCCGCAAATTGCTTGGTTATCTTCCGCAGAACAACATGGAAGATCCGCCGTTCATGCCGGGCGACGATCCGCTCCGCATGGACGAGACGCTGAACGAGATCATTCCCGAAGACCCCAACAAACCCTACGACATCAAGGACGTGATCCGACCGATCATGGACAGCGGGCAGTTCTTCGAGATCCACGAGAATTACGCGCAGAACATCGTCGTCGGCTTTGCGCGGCTGGGCGGACATTCCGTTGGCATTGTGGCGAATCAGCCTGCCGTGCTTGCCGGAGTGCTGGACATCGATTCGAGCGAGAAAGCCGCGCGCTTCGTGCGCTTCTGCGATTCGTTCAACATCCCGCTGGTTACGTTCGTGGATGTGCCGGGCTTCCTGCCCGGCACCGTCCAGGAGCATCATGGCATCATCCGTTCGGGAGCGAAATTGCTTTATGCCTATTGCGAAGCGACCGTTCCAAAACTGACCGTGATCACGCGCAAGGCGTACGGCGGCGCGTACGACGTGATGTCCTCCAAGCACATTCGCGGCGACGTCAACCTTGCCTGGCCCTCCGCCGAGATCGCCGTGATGGGACCCGACGGCGCGGTCAACATCATCTTCCGCAAGGAACTGGAGAAGGCGAAGGACCCGGTCAAGCGAAAGGCGGAACTCGTGGCGGAATATCGCGAGAAATTCGCCAGCCCGTACGTCGCCGCGGAACGCGGCTACATTGACGACGTGATCGAACCGAAGGAAACGCGTCCGCGCCTGATCAACGCGCTGGAGATGCTGAGCAACAAGCGCGACGCCAACCCGCCGAAGAAGCACGGGAATATTCCACTATAAATATGTCATTGCGAGGAGCGCCGCGCTGAGCGGAGTGCAACGGAGACGAAGCGCAAGCGACGAAGCAATCTCCCGTTAATGGGGATTGCTTCGAGTAAAGAACGCTCTCGCAATGACATCGTGAGGTGTTATGTTCAAAAAAGTATTGGTCGCCAATCGAGGGGAGATCGCCGTGCGCATCATCCGCGCCTGCCGCGAATTGGGCATCGAGACCGTCGCCGTGTATTCCGAAGCGGACCGCCGCGCGTTGCACGTGAGATACGCGGACGAGGCATACCTGCTCGGTCCCGCGCCTTCGCGCGAATCGTACCTGCGCGCGGACAAGATCCTGGAGATTGCCAGGAGATCGGGCGCGGACGCGATCCATCCGGGTTACGGCTTTCTCGCGGAACGGGACGACTTCGCCGAGGCTTGCGAGGAGGGCAGGATCGCGTTCATCGGTCCCAAGCCGTCCGCCATTGCGGCCATGGGAGATAAAGCCGTGGCGCGCGCCACCGTCATCAAGGCGGGCGTGCCGGTCGTGCCGGGGACGGAGGACGTGGGCAACATGACGAACGACGACCTGCTCGGCATCGCGCCCAGGATCGGCTTCCCGTTGTTGATCAAAGCCACAGCGGGAGGCGGAGGAAAAGGCATGAGGGAGGTAAAGTCCATCGAGGAGATGCCAACCCTTCTTGAGTCCGCGAGGCGGGAGGCGGAATCCGCGTTTGGGGACGGCAACGTCTATCTCGAGAAACTGGTCGAGGGCGCGCGGCACATCGAGTTCCAGATCCTGGCGGACTCGCAGGGGAACGTGATCCACTTGGGCGAGCGCGAATGCTCGTTACAACGGAGACATCAAAAATTGCTGGAAGAGGCGCCTTCGCCCGAACTGGATGAAGAATTGCGGAACCGCATGGGCTCGGTGGCGGTCAAATCCGCGCAGGCGGTCAATTACGTCAACGCCGGCACGATCGAATTCCTGCTCGATAAGGATAGGAACTTTTATTTCCTCGAAATGAACACGCGCCTGCAGGTGGAACATCCGGTGACGGAGATGGTCACGGGCATTGACATCGTAAAGGAGCAGATCCGCGTCGCGCGCGGGCGCGCCCTGAGTTACAAACAGGAGGACGTGCATTTCAACGGTCACGCCATCGAGTGCCGCATCAACGCCGAGGACCCGTACGCCAACTTCATGCCTTCCACCGGGCGCATCACGCACAGTTTGCTGCCCACCGGTCCCGGCGTGCGCGTGGATACGGGCGTGTATCCCGGCTTCGAGATCACGCCGTTCTACGATCCGATGATCGCGAAACTGATCGTGTGGGGCGAGACGCGCGCCCAAGCCATCCTGCGTATGCGCCGCGCCCTGGAGGAGTATCGCATCGTCGGCGTGCGGACGAATATCCCCTTCCACCAGACCATGATGGACTCGCACCGCTTCATGGCGGGTCAATACGATACGCGCTTCGTCGAGGAACGTTTCTCGATGGACGACGCCGAGGAACACCGCAGGAAGAACGAGGAGGTCGCCGCCATCCTTGCCACGCTCGTCGCACACCAGCAAACGGAACGCTCGGCGCAGTTCGTCCAGCGCAACGAACGAGACACCAGCAACTGGAAATGGGTCGGGCGCTGGGAAAGAATGCACAGGTGAACGGACATGAAATACATCACAACCGTGGACGACAAACAATTTCTCGTCGAGATCATTGACGAAAAACACGTCAGCGTGGACGGGCAAACATACGAGGTGGATTTCGAATCCGTGAGCGGACAGCCGGTCTATTCGCTGATCGTGAACGGCAGGTCGCACGAGTCCTACATCCAGCCCGGCGACGACGCCTGGCAGGTATTGTTGCGCGGGCGTTTGTACCCGGTCAAGGTCGAGGACGAGCGCGAGAAACGTCTGCGCGCCGCGGCAGGCGGAGGCGTGGCGGAGACCGGCGAGTTCCACCTCAAGGCGCCCATGCCGGGGCTGGTCGTCGCCGTGCCGGTGGCGGAAGGGGAACAGGTCGAAAAGGGACAAGTGCTGGTCATTCTCGAATCCATGAAAATGCAGAATGAACTCAAGTCCCCGCGTGACGGCGTTGTCAATCGCATTCGGGTCAGGGCGGGCGAGAGCGTGGAACAGAAGCAGGCTTTGCTCAGTGTGCAGTGAACAGTAATCAGTGAGCAGTTATCAGTGATCGGTATGCAGGAGACGGAGGTCAAGTTCCATGTGCGGGATTTGGAGAGGATCGAGTCGCGCCTTTTGGATTTGGACGCTCATTTGATCCAGCCGCGCATCCTGGAGACGAACATCCGCTTCGACCTACCCGACGGCGGACTCCGTTCCGAGGGGCGCGTCCTGCGCCTCAGGCAGGATACCGCCGCGCGGCTCACGTACAAGGGCGCCAGTAAAAACGAACAGGGAGTTTTGAGCCGCAGGGAGGTCGAATTTGTCGTGGAAGATTTCGAAAAAGCGAAACTGTTCCTCGAAGCGCTGGGCTATCGGAAGTTGTTCTATTACGAAAAATACCGCACGACGTATGAACTCCCTCAGACCTCCGAGGTCTTAAGAGATCTCGGAGGTCTCGCACATGTGATGCTCGACGAACTGCCCTACGGAAACTTCGTGGAGATCGAAGGCGATTCCATCGAGGCGCTCCGGGCTGTCGCGCAAAAACTGGGCCTGAAATGGGACGCCGCCGTCGCGGCAAGTTATCACGCGCTGTTCGAGCGGCTGCGCGCGAAACACCCGCAGCTCGACCCCGCGCAAATATCCTTCGCCGCGTTGAACGGAATGAACGTCACCGCCGGGGAATTATCCGTCCATGCGGCGGATGATTGACGCAGGGTTATAATCGGTCCATTGCCAGCCGCCTTTGTCATTCCAAAAGAGGAGAGAACATCATGCCCACCTATGAAATTTCCAATCCGCTGTCGAGCAACCTGAGCCTGCGAACAGGTCCAAACGTGATCTATGGGAGGATCGCATCCCTGGCGCCGGGACTCAAGGGAAAAGGCGATTTTATTATGACCTACCAGAGTCCATTGGTCGTGGAGGGGACCCAACGCGCCCAGGCAGGGGATCAATGGATGCACGTGACCGAATTGAACGGCGCGCCCGTGGACGGATGGATGGCGATCAAGCACCTGGGCAGGGTGTACCTGGCGTACGCGCAAAGTACCGACACCGACCTGACCGTGTCTTTTGGCGTGGACCTGGAAGGGTATCAACCCATCATATTGACCGGGATATTGAAATCGAAATGAAAACCCTGAACGTATCCGTGAAAATCAAGCCGACCGGGGTATTTCAAGTACGCGGCTACGGCGACCCGCTCATGATCGCGCTCATGGGTCTGGATACGAACCTGACGGGTCCCAATTTCAACCACGTTGATCTCTGGTCTCCCGTCGGCGGATGGGGCGCCATCCACAAATTCCAGATCCTCGACCGACAGGCGATGGACTACCTCATCTCCATCCAACCCGACGACTTCAACGAATGGGGCTTCACCCTTGCGCAGAAAATGAACTGGCTCGTGGGCGTTACAGACGGAACGACCCCCGATCGCCCCTACTGGACGGAAGGCGCCAGGTGGAACGGAAACTGGCATACGTTCTCGTTCGGCATCATGGTCTTCGGGCATCAACTCGTCAAGGTCGAAACGGACGCCAGTGGAAAGCCCAGGGAATGGGTGTTCAACACCGCCTTCCCGAATGACACACGCAAGCGCGATGTCGTATTCTACAAACCCGTCGGCATGAGACGTTCCGACATCGGGAAATTCACGCATCGAACGCACCCCTGGTTCATCCAAAAGGCGACTGCCGCCAACCACAACCCCAAACCCAACTCCATTGATTACAACCCGCGCGGGGAAATGTTCCACCCGGTCTGGGACCTGCGCGATTGGCGCACCAACTACGGCTCCGATTTGTATTTGGCAAAGGATTTTTTGATCTAAAGAGAGCGTCTGAAAACCTTGGCGGATGTCATTTCGAGTGGCGCCCCATCCTGAGCGGAGCCCGAAGGGCGCAGACGAAGGAGCGCAGCGAGAAACGACAAGACCGGCAGTGAGCCAGCCTTCCACAATACGGTTTTCAAATGCTCTCTGATGAAAAAGGCATCCGCCGATGGCGACCCCGGAGAATCCAAAGGAGAAAAACGATGACATCGAACCGCCAGCCTGATCTTTCCAATTACGTCAATCCATATTCAACGCCCTATGAAGACCCTTATGACATTAGAACCAGCGAAGCGCCCGCCCCGTTTCGCATTCTCTTTGCAGAGCTGGAAAGACTCTTTTACGCCTGCGCCAGAGCATCCGCGGAAAAAAGGATCCTCGATGTCGCCATCGTTCTACCCGGCACCATGCGGGAATTTGGCAAGTCAATGGATGCGCAATATCTATATCCCGTCACCAGCCGCCTGCAAACCATGTGCGATAAGCTTGGGCTGGGTTTCGATCTGGATGCCAAGATCTCCTGGGAATGCGACGACCTTGCTCTTGGACGGGTAAGCGACGACCATATAGTCGAAAAACATCACCTGGCGGACCTGGTAAAATATTTTCCGCCTCAAGGGGACGATGCAAACGATCTGGACGCGTGGGTGGATAAATGCAGGACAAGGATGATCGAAACACAGACCGATCTTTTTCTCGATGCCAAAGAGACGTTAAGCACGCGCAACCTCATCGTCGTCGGCGGTCCCAGGGTCAATCAGGTCATGGCAAACCTGTGTCACATCTTCCTGCTCCATTTCAATTGCCTGGGCGAGCTGGGCATGTATCTCGTCCCGCCTGTAGGGAATTTACCTTTGAAATTACGAAGGGTGTCCAAAAGTAACAAATGGGATGAGTGGCTGGATAGGACCTGGGAGGATCGAAGCATTGGTTGGGTGCACATGATGCGCAATCCCTGGGCGACCCGGGAAAAACCGCGGTTCCTTATCTACATCGGAGGGTTCTATGCGCAAGGCACCCCCGCCGCAATGAAGAAACTCTCTGAAATCTTCGACTCTTTCCTGGATCCTTCCATGAACGGAAAATCAAACAGGCAAACCCTGCTCGAGCAAAATTCCGACTTCAGGATTGACGGTCATGCAGATCAACACATACCAGCTCATGTGGTCGAAGCGCAGGTAAAAATACCGCTCAACTGGTTTTTCGAAGCGAAAAGGCCGGGTCTCAATGCGGCAATGCCCCTCTGGTCAATCACGCCTCCGGCATTCGAGGGCAGCATTGCAGGCTTCATTCCCGTATTGGAAAAATCTCGACGCCGGGAAACGCAGGCGGCAACATGACAACCGACGAGAGTCCCGATTCCATCAGGGTGTTGAACAGCATACTGCGGATATTGGTGGAGTCATACGAACAGACAGCCGCCCACAGTTCTCTTATGATTCGCGACTCGGACCTGCGCGCCGGCGAGAAATACTTTACAAGCCTGAATCCCGAATCGCGGAACGACCCGTTCTACCTGGAATTGATATGGGGCACCGTGCTTGCCATTGGGTTGCAGGCTGCCATTGACGGCATTCCCCCCGGCTGGCTTTCCGACGTACAGAGATTTTTTGCCGCTCTGGGCGGTCTGGCTCTTGCCCTTGGCTTCCTGTCGCTGCGATGGTGGTTTATCTGGCGCACGAGGGGCATATATCAAACGATCCTATCGAGGACCTTCCAGGACGTTAGCGACGCATATTCCATCCATAGCGCGTTGAACGTGCGGTTGCAGCGGGACAAACAATTGAGGGTGGCTCTGGAAGCCATTTTGTTGCCGTTGAGCGGAAAGTCATGGGAGGAGATCAGCCGGGCGCATTATCTGCCGGAAGTGAGGGATAACATAGACCGCATTGCGGAGATAGACCGCCAACGCATGCTCGATCTGAACGAATACGAGCGGAAAGGGGGGGACTACTGGCTTGAATTGCTGCAAGCCACTTTGCGAAGCGAATTGCCCGGATTCGTCTGCGCGTACATCACCAGCGCCAGGAAAAGCAACGACGTTAAACAACGAAGCCAAAACCTAAAAAAGTGGCGCGTAGATGCAATTCGTCTGTGCGACGCATTGTATAAAGTGGACAAACGCTTCGCGGGAAATAAACCCGCCTATCAACAATTGCTCGAGGGATTGGACGAAGTCGAGGATTTTAGCAAGACAGGTCTTAACCGATTGTTGACCGCCTGCGCCGCCGAACCCTTTAACTACACGGGACCACGAGCCAGGCTGCCGAACAAATTCTTTTTTCAGCGCGATTTCACGACCCCATCCCCGAACATGCAATCCCTCGCAATGTAACCGAAGACGGTTTTTGCCTGATACCGCGAATTCTTCATCGGAAAACGCCATTGAAAATAGCCTGAAAACAACGTATACTGACATTGTTCGTTCGCATCCAACCCGCCAAGGAAAGGATTCCCCCATGACCGCACATTTGCACCCCATTAACTGTATCGTTCCCCCGCACATGCTGGAAAAGATCGCCACAAACGGAACCGAAGCGCAAAGGAACCTGGCGATCGAAACGCTCAAGGCGTCCGAGCAAATGCGCGGCCAGCGCCGGGCATTAAGGGACTTCACCGCCGCCGCGTTTCGCGTCGCCGCGGCCGGAGACGGAAAGGAACGCATCGTCTACGACGCGAAGAACGGCACCTCCCTGCCCGGCACGCCTGTCCGAAAAGAAGGCGACCCTCCCTCCTCCGACGTGACGGTCAACGAGGCGTACGACGGCAGCGGCGTAACGTACGACCTCTTCAAGGACGTCTACGACCGCAACTCCATTGACAACAACGGCATGAGAATGGACTCCACCGTCCACTACCGGAAGGGCTACGACAACGCCTTCTGGAATGGCGAGCAGATGGTCTACGGCGACGGGGACGAAGACCTGCCTCCCGCAGAACGCCTCTTCAACCGCTTCACCATCGCCATTGACATCATCGGTCACGAATTGACCCACGGCGTCACGCAGTTCGAGGCGAAACTCGTTTACTCCTTCCAGCCCGGCGCGTTGAACGAATCCATGTCCGACGTGTTCGGCTCGCTCGTCAAACAACGCCACCTCAACCAGACCGCCGCCGAAGCGGATTGGATCATCGGCGCGGGCTTGCTGACCGAAAACGTGAACGGCGTCGGCATCCGTTCCATGAAGGAGCCGGGCACCGCCTACAACGACCCGGTATTGGGCAAAGACCCGCAGCCCGGCCACATGAAGGATTACGTCAACACCGTCAGCGACAACGGCGGCGTGCATATCAATTCCGGGATTCCCAACCGCGCCTTTTACGTCACCGCCACGGAATTGGGCGGTTACGCCTGGGAAAAAGCCGGGCGGATCTGGTACGTCACCCTCAGGGACAAACTTGGGACGAACTCCCAATTCCAGGATTGCGCCAACCTGACCTACGCCGTCGCCGCCGACCTCTTCGGTGCTGGAAGCCTCGAACAAATGGCGGTGAAAAAAGGCTGGGCGGAGGTCGGCATCAACGTGGACGGCACCGCCCCGCCGCCCGAACCCGGCGGCTGTCTCGAATCGCTCCTGCGTATCATCGGCGCCGCGCCCGCGAAGAGATAGTGACAACCATGAAATTCGAAAAGATCGGATTCGAACGCAGCGGCGGGTTTGCCGGAATCCGCCTCGCGGCGGAGATCGTAGCGAACGACCTACCCGAAGACCAAATGCGCGAGATCAGCGACCTGCTCGACGAAATGGACTTCGAGGAACTGCCCGCAAAACTGGCGAACAGGATGCCGCTCCCCGATGAGTTCGTCTATTCCATCGTCGTCGAATCGGGGGATCAAAAATACGAGGTGATGGCTGGCGAATCGGCGCTGCCCGGAGAGATGCAGCCGTTGATCGAAATACTCGAGGGCATCGCAAAACAACGGATGAGAAAAAAGGATTGATCGGCGATCAAACCCGGAGCGCGAACCCGCCTCCGGGTTTTTTCAAATATAATAACGGACGTTACACACCGTCTCGAAGGTTTGGGCTGGGAACGTGTCGGGTTTGCGGGGGACCTTCGGGAGGCGCAAGACGAGACACACAAAGACGCGCAGCGAGGAAGGAGTTCAACTTGAGGAAGATCATCGGTCCCGACGTAAGTTTCTACCAGGACGACCCCAACACCCCGAACGGCATTGACTTCAGAAGAATGAACAACGTCGCGGATTTCGTCATCATCCGCGCCGGTCAAAACCTCTGGTTCGACCGCGACTTCACCAGGAACTGGGCGGCGGCAAAACAGGCGGACTTGCCGCGCGGTTCCTACTGGTTCTACGACAGCCGCGCAGACCCCAGGGCGCAAGCCGAACTTTGGGCAAATCTGATACGAGACGACATGGGCGAACTGCCCCTCTTCGCGGATTTCGAAGAAGCCTACAAAGGCGAATTCACAGGCTGGAGACACTGGAAGACCTTTCTCGACCATCTCCGCTCGCTCGTCGGGCAAAAAGAGATCGGCATCTACACCGCCTATTTCTACTGGGTCAACAACGCCCCCAACCCAACCACCCAGCCGAACGAACTCGAATACTTCCACCGCTATCCCCTATGGATCGCCAACTACGGCGTCGAAACTCCCCTCGTGCCAAAACCCTGGTCTCCGAACGAATGGTTGTTCTGGCAATTCACCGCCATGGGCGACGGCATCCTCTATGGGGTGGAAAGCGCCGAGATTGACCTGAACTACTTCAACGGCGACGCACAGGCATTCGCAAACCGCTTCAACGTTCCCGCGCCGCAAGATCCGACCCCGCCACAACCCAGCGGCAAAAAATACGTGGTCAACGCCGGGGCATTGTACGTGCGCCAAGGACCCGGCACGAACTACAAAGCCATCGGATACCTGCAACGCAACGACATCGTCGAGGCATACGACCACAACGATGATGGGACGTGGCTGTACGTCAAACGCCTGAGCGACGGATTGATGGGCTGGTGCTCGATCACCTACCTGGTCCCCATCACGCCTCCTCCCACGCCGGAGCCTGAACCGCCGCCCCCGCCGCCTCCGCCGCCTGATCCGGGCGACGGCGCGCGTTATCGCGTCACCGCCAGCGCGCTGTACGTCCGCGAAGGACCCGCCTCCTCGTTCAGGTCGGTGGGATTCCTCGTCAGGGACGATATCGTCGTCGAACTGGAATCAAATTCGGATGGGAGTTGGAAGCGTGTCCGTCGCCTGCGCGATGGGTTGGCGGGCTGGTGTTCGGTCAGATATCTTCTGCTCGTCAGCAACCCGCCTCCCGACGGTCCGCCCTCCGACGGGACGCGTTACAAAGTGACCGCCGCCAGCCTGAACGTGCGCGAAGGTCCCGGCTCGAATTTCAAAGCCCTGGGCTACGTCAGGCAGAACGAGATCGTGGACGGGATCGAAACGAACGCCGATAAAACGTGGATCAAGATCCGTAGAGCCGATGGTTTGACCGGCTGGGCTTCCGCGCGGTATCTGTCTGAGGTCGCCGCGCCGCCCCCGCCCGACGATGGGACCGGGACGAAATACCGCATCACGGCGACCCGCCTGCACGTCCGCGAGGGACCCGGTACGCAATACCGGTCGCTGGGATACGTCCAACAGAACGAGATCGTCACCGCCTTCAACGCCAACGCCGATCAAAGTTGGAGGCAGATCCGCCGGAGCGATGGGCTGGTCGGCTGGTCGTCCGCAAGATATATGACCCCGGTGACATGACTGACAACGAACATCGTCCCGAAGGCTTGGTCTTCGGGACGATGTTCATGTTCGAGACAGGGAAGCGCCTCGCCTACGGCGGGGGCCAGGGGATGATCGCAGGTTGGGAAAACCCGTGCTTTTCGACGGTGTAGAGTTTACCGGAGGAGGGCAGCGCGCATCCCGCCTCATCCCTGACCTCGTAACTGGTGGTGAACTGGTCGGGATGGGAATCCGTCCACCAGAGATAGTTCCCGTTCTGGCAGACGAACAGTTCCAGCAGGTAGCCGCGGTCGTCGTCCTTCGTCATCCTGACCTGGTTCCAGGTGATCAGCACTTCGTTCCCATTTCGTATCGCCGTCACACCCTTTGGCGGACCGTACATGTTGCTCCCGATGGATTGCAGGTTCAGTTCCTTGTAGGCGATCAACGATACATCCCCCACCACGTCCACCACAGACGGGGCGACCCAGCAAAAATAGTTCAATTTATCGAACTTGACGTACAGCCAGTTGCTATAGATATACCTCCCTCGGACAGTTCCCGTATCGCCCGCGTACAAATCCGCCGCGTGGAGGTAGGCAACCGAGGGACCGTAACGGCAGTGCGCCTGCTTGTTCACGGTCACAGACGGGAAGGTGTATGTCGGGGTGGCGGTGATGGTGGGCGTGAAGGTGATCGTGGGAGTCAGCGTTTCGGTTGGGGTGAGAGTGATCGTTGGCGTGAAGGTTTCGGTTGGTGTAAATGTAAGTGTGGCGGCGGGCGTCTCCGCCTGCGTTTCGGTGGCGGAGGCTGGCGTGACGGCAGGCGGAAGATTGCAGGCAAGGATGAGAATGACGAAGAGAGCGGGCAGGAAATATTTTTTCATTTGAACTCCAAAACGTACCGCGACGCGCTTCGCGATGTCGCGATACATAAATGTCGCGTTACACGAATGACGACAAAAAAGCGATAATGTTTCGTCCAAGCGCGTCGTTGGCGTAACCGCCTTCCATCACAATGACGGTCGGCAGATCGAGCGATGCAATTCGCCGCCCGATCCCGGCGATCCCTTCGGTGGCGACTTTGATCGTGCCGAGCGGGTCGGCAGCGTAAATGTCCATCCCGGCGGAGACCACAAGCGAGACAGGTTCGAACTCGCGGATCAGTTGGATGGCTCGATCGAGCGTTCCCAGGTATTCGGTGTCGCCCGTCCCGGCGGGCAATGGGAAGTTATGATGGAATCCAAGTCCCCTGCCCTGCCCGCGCTCGCCTGCAAAACCGATGAAGTGCGGATACTCGAAATCGGGGTCGGCGTGGATGGAGATGGTCATTACGTCGTCGCGTTCGTAGAAGATATCCTGCGTGCCGTTGCCGGCGTGATAATCCACATCGAGGACGGCGACGCGCCCTTTTTGAGATAACCAATGCGCCGCGACAGCCCCGTTGTTGATGAAACAATATCCAGCCGCATAATCCTTCCCTGCGTGATGACCGGGCGGGCGACAAAGGGCAAAGGACGAAGATGGCGATTGAGCGATGGAATGAAAAACATCTTCAGCCGCGCTCAACGCGCAATTGGCTGAGGCGAGCGCGGCTGGATACGTCCCTTCGACAATGCAGGCGCTCAAGTCCATGATGTAATAGCCTGCGCGTCCGAGCAACGATTTCGGTCTTTGAGGATGACGTCTCAGCGCGAAGGTGGCGGGTATCAGCGTGGAAGAATCTTTGGGTTCGGAAGCCAGCCAATCGGTCCAGGCGGAAGCGAGGAAGTCGAGATATGTCTCATCGTGTACCGCGCGGATCGGGACGAGTCCAAAATCCGACGGCTCGCAAATTTCCGCCCAATCCGCATCGCGCAACGCGCCGAGGATGCGATCCATGCGCTCGGGGTTTTCGAGATACGGCACGCGCAAACCTCCGTCGAAAACCTCGAAAGGCGGATCGTGACGGCGATGCGTTTCGGAATAAAATACCTTCATGGCGCTCCGTAAGATTTGCGCCATAATTGTATCAATAGAACGGAGGAAACATGGAACTATTCGAAGCGATTCATGGCAGGCAATCACAGGGAGAGGTCAAGCCCGATGCCGTGCCGCGTGAGACGATCGAAAAACTTTTGAGCGCGGCTGCGCAGGCGCCAAACCATTACAAGGTGCGACCGTGGCGATTCGTCGTATTGACCGGCGAGGGGCGGAACAAACTCGGCGACGTGATGGCCGCTTCGCAAATGGACCGTCAACCTGATCTGCCTCAAGTTGCCTTCGATAAAACCCGAAGCCTTCCGCTCCGCGCGCCGGTGGTGATCGCGGCCGGCGTGGACAAACCCAGCGAAGAAAAGGTGATCGAGATCGAGAACGTGTGCGCGGCGGCGGCAGCCTGCCAGAACATTTTGCTTGCAGCACAGGCGTTGGGATTGGGCGCAAAGTGGCGCACAGGCGAATGGGCGCGCGACCCGAAAGTGAAGGAGTTTTTGGGCTTTGCGCCGGACCAGCACGTCATCGCGTTTCTTTACATCGGGTATCCCGAATTTGCGCTCGAGCCGCGTGAAAGACCGTCGTTCGAGGATCGGACGGTGTGGGTGGGGGGGAGTGAGGAGTGAGGAGTAGAAAGTGGAAAGTGGAGAGTGGGAAGTAAAAGGTGGAAAGTGGAAAGTGGAAAGTGGAAAGTAAAAAGTGGAAAGTGGAGAGGGGGAAGTAAAAAGTGGAAAGTGGAAAGTAGAGAGTGGAAAGTGGAGAGGGGGAAGTGGAAAGCGGAAAGCCTGTCCTCTCGAAAGAGCATCGGGACGATATGAGCGAAGTCGAAGGGTGAAAGGTGATTGATAAAGAGCGATGGACTTGAATGGCTCATCGCTCTTGTGTACCTGTGTACCTGTGTACTTGTGTACCTGTGTACTTGTGTACCTGTGTACTTGTTTACCTGTGTACCTTGTTTACCTGTCCACCCTGTCCACTTCCCCTCCCTCCTCACGGCTCGCTGACCGTCAACGATTCGAACGACACCTCCACCGGCAACATTTGCGGAGAGGAGACGCCGATGCCGATCATGCCGCCTTTGAGGTTGTATTTCGCGTCCACGAGCGTTTTGACCAGCGTATCGTTGACGTAGAGCGTGAGTTCGTTCCCGTTGCAAACGGCTCGATAGGTGTTGGAAGCCTGTCCCGATTTGATCGCGCCGGAGCCTCCCCCGGCAAGTTGGACGTATCCCTGCAGGGCGGCGGCAGCCGGGTCGTATGCGTTGATCGAATACAAACCCGCGTTCGAGACCGTGAACTCATACCAGTTTTCCCCGTTGTAATGACAGACCAGGCTGACGCCGTTGGCATTATTGCCGTAATTCGCGGTCGCCGCTTCCAGTTGGACGACGGAATAATCGGAGGAGGTGTTCACCAGATAAAACCTGGGGATCTTTTCGGCGTCCGGGGAGAGTTGAACGAACAGACTGCCGCCGTCCGTTCGGGCATTGACCTGAGTTTCGGAGCCGGTCACCATGAAGCGTACCCACGACGCGCCCAGGTCCGCATCGAATTCCTCCGTGTAAAGGGGTTGGGAGGCGGGAGCCTGCGAAGGCGGGACCTCCCCGGAACTTTCAATGGGTTGGATATCCACAGTCTGGGTGGACTCATCCGTCGCGGCATACTCCAAAAGAAGATTCCCATCGGGATCGCGAACGCGCCATACGTGGGTGGGAAACGTTTCTTGCCGGGCGGTCTCTCCTGCGGGAATCGCCAGGTAAAGTTGTTCCTTCCCTTCGAAATCCACCCAATATACCTCCACGTCGCTCGTCGTATTGTTCGTAAAAACAAGGGTGACGACTTCGTTGGCGGGTTGCGCCTCCTCCGCTGTCGTGGGTTCGGAAGCGGACACCACGTACCCAAATAACGAAAGGCTGCAATCGTCGCGATACAGGTAACGCTGACATTCCTCTGTTGTCAGGGGTTCGAGTTCGTATTCCTGCGCGATCTGCAACAGGGTTTCATAGTCAATCGTGAATTCCCTGGATGTCTTGTCGGCGCTGGCGGTCAACACCTTTGTGCCGTCCGGGCTGAAAGCGACGGAATTGGCGTCCTCGTTGTTGCCCTCGTATTTGTAGATCTCCTTGCCGGTCTCCGCATTCCACACGCGGACCGTGGTGTCCGCGCTCGCCGAAGCGACCAGGGAATCGTCCGGGCTGACGTCGAGGTCGAATATCCTGCCGGTATGCCCGGTCATCACCTGCAGTTGCCTGCCTGTGCCGGCGTCCCATTTCCTGATCGTATTGTCATAGCCGCCGGTGAATACGTATCTGCCGTCGCGGCTGAAGATCACAATGAGAACCTGGTCTGTATGCCCAACCAGATCCATCAATTTGTCACCGGATTTGGCGTCCAGAATGGAGGTGAAATTGCCGGAGGGAATCGCGATACGCTGCCCATCCGGGCTGAAGCGCGGTTTATATCCATTGAACCCGAACTGCGCCAGGGAAGCGCCGGTTCGCGAATC
Source organism: Chloroflexi bacterium CFX6 (assembly GCA_030263595.1). Taxonomy (GTDB): domain Bacteria; phylum Chloroflexota; class Anaerolineae; order Anaerolineales; family Villigracilaceae; genus Defluviilinea. The sequence goes on along the minus strand of SZPG01000019.1, from coordinate 9,042 downwards.
CCATATATTCACAATGCCATTCCCCTCGGAAAGCAGGGTGCCGCCATCGGGACCAAAGACCGCCGACGCAAAGAAGGTATCCTGATTGCCTATCGTCAACGCAGGCTCCTCCTGTCCCAGGACCCAAATCAGGATGTTGGAATTGTGGGCGGTGAGGACTCGGCTGCTGTCCTGCGGATCGAAGGAGGCTGAGTAGCCGGAAAATTGATCAACGACCTCTCCCGTCGAGGCGTTGTGAACCAATACAACACCGTTGTTGTCCGCTGTGGCGATCCATTTGCCGTCCGAACTGTAATTGGCGTCCGTGTTGGGGGCGTTGTGCTGTTTGAGCCGCAGGGTCTCGATCTTCAGGTTCGCCGCCCAAAGTTTGGCGGAGGAATCCCAACTGCCGGTCACCATCCGATCCCCGTCCGCGTTGAACGTGAGCGAGTTCACCTCTCCGTGATGCGCCGACAGGTTGAAACGTTCGGTGCCGTAGACCCAGTCCCAGATCTTGATCCCGGCCGATACTGTGACCATGCCCAGGTTATCCGGGGCAAAATCCACGTCGTAGATGGTCGCCCGATTCCCGTTCAGCCGCTGGAGTTCGAGCCCATTTTCCGCATTCCATACCACCACCGTCTTATATCCTCCCGTAAGGACGCGCGTCCCATCCTGGCTGAATGCCACAGACCTTACAGACGTTCCGGATTGAAAACCTTCCGGGCGAAGTTTGAAAAGCAGGGAACTGGTTTCAACGTCCCATACGATAGCGGTGCCGTCGTCGCTTCCGCTGACCAGCCGCGCCCCGCCCGGGCCGAAGTCCACCGAGTTCACGAAGCTGGTATGGCTGGGCAACGACACTTTCAGCGTTCCCGTATCGGCATACCATAATTTGACGAGATTATCGTCGCCTGCGGTGGCGATCCACCTGCCGTCCGGGCTGAAGTCCAGATCGTTGATCCAGCCATCGGGATGCCCGGCAATGGCGAACAATTCGTCGCCGGTGTTCACGTCCACGACCTTTGCGGTCCCGTTCGAACTGGAGACGCCCAGCCGCCTTCCATCGGGGCTGAAATCCAACCCGGAAATGGAACTTTCGTCGTTGAACGGAATCAGGGTGTGAACCGTTTCCCGGCTTTCCACGTCAACGATCCTGACCACCCCATTATCGTCGCCAAAGGCAGCATAGGCGCCCGTTGGGTCGTAGGCGGTCTCCCACACGATCACGTCGTCGTTGAACCAGGTATGCAGAACGTTGGGCGAGTTCAAACTGGAGAACAGAGCGGACTTCGATTCATCCAGGACAAATCCGTCCGCATCCGTCTCCTGAATGGATAGCAGAGCCAGCATCAGGCTCAATTGCGTATCGCTGTTCCGCTGGTTGATGGCTTCCGACGCCAGCGCGAGCGCGTTCGCCACACGCGCGACCGTTTGAGCGATTGCCTCATTCTCCTTCGCGATCTGCTCGTTCGCCACGGCGGTCGCGGCGTTATTATCCGCCCTGACCTGTTCCGCCACTGCGGTATTGGCGTTATCGTTCGCCCGGACGGTTTCCGCCTCCGCGATCCCCCATTGGATGAGCGCAAAAATGGACAACACCAGCAAAGCCACGCCGACCACCGCCGCGATGATGCGGTTCCGCCTGCGGAGCGACGCGGCATGCTTTCGGGCGGCTTGCACGTATTCGACGTGCAGGGGCGTCGGGGCTGGCTCCTTTCCCGCCGCGCCCTGACCGATGAACGTTTCCGCATCCTGCAGGTCGTTCCCGCGCACGAGATAACTGTCGTTGCGTCCCTTGCCCTCCCACTCCTTTGCGCGGTTGAACAGGCGCGTGTGCTGGGCGAGCCAGTCCAGGTCCGTGTTGATCGCCTCGACCAGCGCCGGCAGGGTCTTTTCCAGTTCCTGCTCGTCGCGGATGAAGACCCAATTATGGGAGGAGATCTTTTCGTGAATTTTCGTCTCCTTGCCCGGTTCGCGATGCAGGATCGGGATGAAGCGTTTGTTGCTTTCCGCCGCGATCTCGATCTCCTTTTTGCAAACGTCGGAGGCGGCTGAATCGGGACTGATCACGAAAATAAAAGCGTTCGCGGACTGGATGCCTTTGGTGATCTCCACCATCCAGTCCGCGCTGAGCGGGATGCCCTCCCAATCCACCCAGATGTCTTCGGGCAAAAAACCCTGTCCCACAAGGCTGTCGTAAAGTTGCTTGACAAAGACCTTGTCCTTGCGGGAATATGAGATCATCAAACTTGCGGTCTTGCGGGGCGTGGAGGAGTCCTGAGCTTCCATTTCGATATCCGTCCTTTCGTTAATTGGACATACCTTGTCCTGTATTGCTAACCCCCCTATGAGCAATGGGTTACTGCCGGGTTTCCAGGATTTCCACCATCAGATCGGGACGGTCCGTGATGATGCCATCCACGCCCCACTCGATGTATTGCCGCATCAGTTCGGGGTCGTCCACCGTCCACGGCTCGACGCGGATGTTTTTGGCGTGCGCTTCGCGAATGAAGCGTTTCGTCATGATCGGGATGTTCATGGATTCCGCCGGATCATAAGGCGGTTGGATGGATTGATATTGCGGCGCGACCAGCCCGCTCAGGAAGATCTTGCCCAGCAGCACGAAGCGAGTCACTTCGCCGCGTGAAGCGGAGGTGGCAACCTCCGGGCAGGTCGAGCGGAAGTTCCTCATCGCGTCGTCGTGGAAGGAGGCGACCATCGCTTTATCCCCCATGTCGTATTTGCGGATCAGCTCGCACAACGGTTTGTCAATCGGATTCTCCGTGAGTTTGATCTCGATCACGTAACGCATCTGCGGGAATCTCTCGAACACTTCATCGAGCGTCGGAACCGTGATGCCCACTCCGCGATAAGGAAACGTCTGCCCGCCGTCCTTCGACCAATCATACGCCGCGTCGAGCCGCTTCAATTCATCGAGCGTCATATCTTCGATGCGACCCGTGCCGTCGGTCGTATCGTCCACCGTCTCGTCGTGCATCAAAACGATGCGACCGTCCTTCGTGATGTGCGCATCCATCTCAAGGACGTCTGCTCCCGTTTCGACAGCCTTTTCGAACGCGTACAGCGTGTCGCCGGGCCAGATCCCGTCCCCGCCCTGGTGCGCGATCACGAGCGGACGCGTCACGCCATCGTAATAGGGATGCGATGACGCGCCCGGCGTGAACAGTAAAAACAGCAGGAGGACGGTCAGGAGGAGTGAAAGAACGACTCGTACAGGTTTTCTTTTCATGTTCGGAGGATTCTAAAAGACAAAATACCGCGCAATGGACATGAAGACCAGCGCCAGGAGCAGCGTCACGGAGGCGGTCATCGAAAAGGCGCCTTGCTTCTTCTGCAACGCCCTCATCTGCGACATCTGTTCATCCGTGGGCTTGCCCTGGAATTGCGCGCCGAGTTGCACCATGGCTTTTGTCGTCTGCCCGATCAGGATGCCAAACACGAAACCGACCAGCGCGAACCCCGCGCCGATCCCGAAACCGATCCCCGCACCGGAGCGCATCCAGGCGGTGGCTGAAAAGCCGCTCGAGTCGTTCCAATACAGCAGGAAGCCCGCAAGGATCGTCAAGCCGGCCGCGGCGGACATCCGTTGGCTGAACTTCAGATTCCCCATGAGGTGACCGATGAATTTCTGTCCCGCCTCCGCCGTCGCCCCGATGGTGGGGGCGATGAAAAAGGTCATCATCAACGTTCCGCCAACCCAGAAGACGCCGGCGACGATGTGAACGATACGCAGAAGCCAGATGTAGTAAGTCATTGTTCTCTCCTTTGGTGAATTCGATGCCAGTGTATCCAACACTTGCAAAGCGTAATTGATGCGGACTCGAAACTCCCTCGTTTACCCGCTCCTCCATAAATACCGATTGATCCGCGCGTCCGTCAATCGGAAGCCGATCCGCTGATAGACCCTGATTCCCATCTCGGTGGAAAAGAGAACGGCGTATTTGTATCCATCACGATCCCTTGCCTCGATCAATGGTTTCAACGTGATCGCTCCGCCGACGCCCTTGCCGCGCGCAGATGGAACTGTGGCTATCGCGTACACGCTGGTAACGCCTCCGCCGTTGAAGAGCATGTTCGTCGCCACAGGCTCATCGTTCAAATACCCGACGAACATCCGCCAGGGCGTTCTGCCGATGCCGATCATGCGCGTCGCATCCACCCATGCCTGCCCCGCCCATTCGGGAATCTCGTAAGTCTCGACGAACACCTTTTTGAAATCGTCGAGTTCCGCCTCGCTCGCAACTTCCCTGACGACAAATTCCTCGGGAGTTCGCGTAAGCGCGGACTCATTCATTTTGCCCAACTCAGCGACCATGCACGGCGCGCCGAGTTCGATCTGTTTGATGCCGGCCGCCAGTTCCTTTTGCTGTTCAGCCATGTCAATCAAACCATGCGATTGAAGTCTTTGAGGCAGGTCGGCGGGCGTCGTTTCGGGACCCGTCCACCAGAAAAAGTAGGGAGCGTCCCGTTCCCTGAACCACGCAATGGTCTCCTCAATCGCCGCGTCCGCCTCGGATTCGGAGAGACGCGTATTCCATACGCCCTTGAACATCGGATTGGTGGGAAAGGTGTGATGCCGCGACAGTTTTTCGCTTTCAGCCAATTCCCCATTGGGCAGGTCGTTCGTCATCGAACGAAACAGGTCGTGCAGGTTCTCGAACACCGCCAGACTGAGTTGTTCCTCTGTGGCATCCCCAAGAATGGGACCGGTATTCATAAAATTCTCCTTTCTGCCTGTAAACAATAATGTTGCACTGTTGTTTCCTTGCCGCTTCCGTACCGCGACATTCTTGTCGCCCATGCGGGCGAGACGCTTCGCAGTCCCGCACTACCTCACCGCTTGCGCGATCAAACTGCCGACCAAACCCAGCCAATACGCGGCTGTGTAATAGATGAACATCGGTTGTTTCCCGCGCCTCCAAAGCAGGAACGTCGAAACGAGCGCGAGCAATGCCACCACGTATAAATCCAACCCGATTTCCTCGAAGCCGAGATTAGCCAAAATCCCCGCGCCCAGGAACAGGGAATTCAACAAAAGCAATCCAACGTCCCCGCCCGAAAGGTTTTCCCTGTGCGGAAACACGTTCTGCAAAAACAGGATCGCTGCATTGACCATGATGAATCCCGTAAAGAACACCCAATGACTGAACTCGTCGTCGTTGAAGATCACGATGCGGCACAGGTCGCTGGTCGCGTCATTCAAACAAAAGCGCGTGTGAAGATAATTGGTCACTTCGTGATCGCCGTAACTCGCGGCGGTGAGATACAAACCGACGATGAAGACCAAATTCCATGCAAGATGCGCGCGTCCCTCACGCGCGGGAGAATCATATTCGATTGTTTTCTTCAGGAGATACAATGCCGTCAAACTGATGAGCGGCAGGACGAGCATGTTATTGAAATCCACCCAACGCAAAAATTCGCTAGGCAGGACGTAGCCCAGGGTCCACGTACCGAGGCGATTGATCGAAACCAGGATCGCAAGGACGGACTGAACACCCAATAAAACGTGAATGCGCTTCATGCCTGCTCCTTACCGATAAAATACGGCGATCGTGCGCGGGCGGAATGCAACGAGGACGAAGCGCATGGTGATCGCGTCCCGTCCGCGCGAGGCGTATCAGAGTTTAACCCATTTTTGCAATCGCGTCTTTTGCCAGCAGGTGCAGTTCCCGGTCGGCGCGGTTCGCGGCGGTCTCCTGCAGGGCGGGCAGCGTCCGCTTATCCTTCAACCGTCCCATCGCCTCGATCACGCGTTTCTTCACTTCCCGTTCGGGATCGTTCAACATCTCCAGCAGGATATCCGTCACGCGCGGATCGCGGATCTCCGGCAGGACGTCCACCGAATGGATGCGGATCCACATCTCGGGATGACTCAACGCTTCAACCAGGACCTCGAAACTGTCCGCGCCGAAATTGACCAACGCCTCCGCCGAAGCCTTTCCCACATCGTGATGCAGGTCGTACAACGCCATGCCCAGCGGTTCGATGGCGCGCCGGTCGCCGACCCTTCCGAGCAGGATGGCGGCAAACCTGCGGACCGCGCCCTCCTTATCCTGCAACGCCTCGATCAACGGCTCGACCGACGCGGCGCCCATTTTCTCGATGGCGCTCAACAGGTCGCCCGCCGCAGCCTCGCGCTCGTACCACCAATACGGATCGCGCAGCGCCTCCAAAAGGAACGGTATCGCCGCGGGATGCCCGGTCTCTCCCAACGCCTTCGCCGCCGCCTGGCGCACTTCGATCTTCGGATCGTCCAGCAAAACCTCGGTGATCTCATCGAACGTGGAAGGGTCCTTGAAATGACCCAGCCCCAAACATGCCCCCATGCGTACCTCATCTTCGGGATCCCTCAACGCGGCGATCAACGGTTCGATGGCTTGCCTGTCGCCGATCCTCCCCAAGGCGATGGCGGCGCGGGCGCGGACGGTATAGTATTCACCTTTCAAGGCGTCCAACAAGACAGGGATGGCTGATTTGTCCCTGCAAAGACCCAACACCTCCGCCGCTCTTGCGCGGAGGATGGGATGCGCGGTGGAAAGAAGATTTATCAATGAGGGGGAGGCGGAGGGGATTCGGGCGAGGATCTGCTGATAGACCGGGAGCAGGTTCAGGTCACGGGTTTGAAGCGCTTCGAGGAGGGCGGGCGCGGCGTCCGCGTCGAGTCGGATCAAATCCTGCGCGGCGCGGTCGCGTTTTGTCGAATCCGAAAGTTGGGCGATGAGCCGCTTTGCCTCTCCTTGTTTGCCGCCGGTCAACCATGACATGAACCTATTTTACACCAGCAACGTATTGCGAGCATAATCCCGCAGTACCGGAAAATCGGACGGAAAATCTCTGATATAATCCTCCGTCGCCGGAGAGAGGAAAGCACATCGTGGCGCTTGCAGCGCCATGTATTTTGCCTGTACCCCGCCATTATTTTATTTGGAGCAAACGATGAAGAAGGAACAACTACTCGATTTGTATTACCAGATGGTGTTGATCCGCCGCGTGGAGGAACGCGGGGCGGAACTGTACCAGGCTGGCAAGATCGGCGGTTTCATGCACCTGTACATCGGGCAGGAAGCCGTCTCGACCGGATTGATCGCGGCGCGTGAGCCGCGGGACCGCGTGATCACTGCCTATCGTGACCACGGCGTGGCGTTGAATTGCGGCATCCCTGCCAATGAAGTGCTGGCGGAACTGCTCGGCAAGGCGACGGGCATGTCGAAGGGCAAGGGCGGCTCGATGCACATGGCGAGCGTGGAGAAGAACATGTGGGGCGGTCACGCCATCGTGGGCGGACACCTCCCCATCGCGGCGGGTCTCGCACTCGGCGACCAGTACGCAAAGAATGACAACGTCACCATCTGCATGTTTGGCGACGGCGCGACCAACATCGGCTATTTCCATGAAGCGTTGAACCTCTCGAAGATTTGGGGGCTGCGTGTATTGTGGGTTTGTGAGAACAACGTCTATGGCATGGGAACTTCCGTGGAGCGCGCCTCGGCTGTCAAGGAGATCCGTCAGAAAGCGGAAGGCTACGGCATGAAGAACGCGGACGCGAATGGCATGGACGTGATGGCGGTCTACGAAGCGGCAAAGGAGGCGATTGGGTACGTCCGCGAGAACGCCGATCCTTACTTCCTCGAGGTGGATACGTATCGTTTCCGCGGTCACTCGATGGGCGACCCCGAGCGTTACCGCAAGCAGGAGGAAGTGAAGAAGTGGCAGGAGAACGATCCCATCGGCATTTACAACAAATACCTGCTCGACAACAAGGTCGCCGCGAAGAAGGCGCTGGATGAGATCGAAGCGCGCGTGGAGGAGGAAGTGGTCAAGGCAGTCGAATTCGCCGAAACCTCCCCCGAACCCGCGTTGTCGGAATTGTTTACAGATATTTACGCGGAGAATTAAACACAAAGGACACAAAGATCACAAAGGAAAATCCAAGGAAGATCATCATGTTGTGCAAGTCAACAAACCTTGGTGCCCTTCGTGTCCTTTGTGGTTGAAGGATTTTACACATGGCAAAAATCACTATGCGCGAGGCAATCTCGCAAGCCCTCATGGAAGAAATGGACCGCGATCCCGCCGTCTTTATCATGGGCGAGGAGGTCGGTGTCTGGGGCGGCACGTATGCCGTCACCAAAGGTTTTTACGACAAATACGGACCCGACCGCGTCAAGGATACGCCCATCGCGGAGAACGCCATCGTCGGCGCGGCGATCGGCGCGGCGATGGTCGGTCAGCGTCCCATCGCGGAGTTGATGACCATCAACTTCGCGTTCTCGGCAATGGATTACGTGGTCAATCAGGCGCCCAAATTGCATTACATGTTTGGCGGACAATTCAAAGTGCCGCTGGTCATCCGGGCGGTCGGCGGCGGCGGGCGTCAACTCGGCGCGACCCACTCGCAGACTCCCGACGCGATCTTCGCTCATTTCCCCGGTCTCAAGGTCGTCTCGCCGGGGACGCCGGAAGACGCCAAGGGATTGTTGAAATCAGCCATTCGGTCGGATGATCCGGTTCTCTTCATCGAGCACGCGACCATGTATCAAGTGCGCGGCGAAGTCCCCGATGAAGAGTATCTCATTCCCATTGGCAAATCCAAAGTGCAGCGCGAGGGAAGCGACCTCACCATCGTCACCTACTGCAAAGGACTCGAGCTTTCGATGAAAGCCGCGGACGAACTCGCGAAAGAGAACATCGAAGCCGAGATCGTTGACCTGCGTACGCTCCGCCCGCTCGATATGGAGCCTGTGCTCGAATCGTTCAAGAAAACCAATCGCGCCATCGTCGTCGAAGAAGGTTGGAAGTCTTATGGCGTCGGCAGTGAGATCGTCAGCCGCATTTACGAGGAGGCATTCGATTACGTGGACGCCCCCATCCTCCGCGTCGCGCAAAAGGAAGTGCCGCTTCCCTACAATCGCACACTCGAGCAGGCGGCGCTCCCGCAAGTGTCCGACATCGTTACCGCGGCAAAGGAGGTTTTGCGATAATGGCTGAAACCATCAACATGCCCAAACTCGGCTTCGACATGGCGGAAGGCACGCT